>NZ_JABANZ010000001.1:0-978276 GCF_013074405.1 Erwinia sp. JH02 | reverse complement strand
GCCAGCTCCAGCACACTACCGAGAAACCCGATACTGCCCCAGATACGCTCAGTGAGCACTGACTCATCAGCCATGACGGCTGCCAACTGGACCGGAGTCATGGCAATACTAAAACCGTTTTCCATAACGTTTCCTTGTTATCACATCATCCAGAACTGAGGGTAAAGGAGTGGGTGCAACGGGTAAATATTATCCAGTGCACTCGCGTCTTTTTCGTAAAAACACTCAATTTTGCATAGCATCGGCAAGGTATGACTTAATAGTGGATATCTTATGTGTGTGATCGCTTTAGGAGAATGGATCAATGATTGTCAGGACATGGCACGGCTGCGTGCCTCTCAAACACGCTGAAGGGTTTAGCGCTCATTTGCAGAAGACTGGGGTGGAGCATGCAACAGGGACGCCGGGTAACAAAGGCGCAGCTGTCCGACGCGAAACGCAGGGGGACTGGGAGCATTTCTTCCTGGCGACGTGGTGGGAGGATCTGAATGCCGTGAAGGCATTTGCCGGAGAGCATTATCAGATTGCCGTCACTTACCCGGATGATGAGGTGTTTGAACTGTTGTCTGACCCTTACGTTTTTCAGCATGAGGTTCAATCGATCTCCACCTTGTGATGCCAGGCGAAGCGCTCAGAGCAAAACGGCATCCTGAGTGATTTGCCCCTGAACACCCCATACAGCGATCAATCAGGACGAATACTGTCACCGCGGCCCACGGATTTTTCACAGTCAGCTTTTAGTCTGCCGTATGCATCGGGCGCCAGTGGGGCGGTCATCATGGTGCGCCAGGTACGGCATTCAGGCGTTTCACTGCGCTGTTGCTTCGGCTGATGTGGTGAACAGGCGGTTGTAAGAGCCGCGATGGCTATCAGTAAGGTGGTTTTGTTGATCATGCTCTCTCCTTTTGTACGGCAGAATCTATCGCGGGGCGAAAAGGCAATGGCATCACTTCCCGCTCCGGTTCTGTAAGAATAGGTAAAAAATTAACATAAGCTCTGGTTAACCATTAGCGCGCTATGTTAGTTTTATCTTTCACGCGGATACAAGAGGAAAATGGTCATGACCTACTTCCAGTATGCAATGGAGCGGATTAAGCTGATTACCACCGAAGTGGAATGCCCTGATTGTCACCGACCTGGCCGACAGTCGATCACCATGCAATCAAAAGCCTCACCGATGAAATGCCCGCATTGCGAAACGAGATTCACCCTGCAGCAGTAACCGTTACCGATTTTGTCACAAACCGCCGGATGGGCGGTTTTTGCTTTTTCGCCTTCAGGCTGACCTCATCTTTGGATCCATGACCAGACTGTTGCCTCCCTGCGATACATCACAATGTTTTATAGCAAAGTGCATGATGGCCTTCACTGCCCCAGCCGTTGCTTAATGAGCCGTCCTGGTAAACATAGAACCAGGATGTCCAGCCATCGTTCTGTTGGCCGTCAACCCAGTAGTACCAGGGTTTCCATCCTTTACCATAGAGCCCCATCGTTCCCCATTCACTGGTGAGCCGCCCAACTTTGCCACGTACATTGTTGTCGGACAAGGCGTCAGAGCCGCTTACCCGGGTAAAATAGGGTAACTGGTATCCCTCTCCTTTACTGGCGCAATAGTCGACGGCTTCATCGCGACTCATTATCATTTCCCCTGAATTGATAAACCAGCTCTCCAGCGTAAAGCTGTAGCTCAGCGTTTTACCGACGGCAGGCGTCGCGGTGATTGTCACCGTTTTCGATCCGGAGGAGGCCTCACCCGCAAAAAGGACGTGTCCCAGGGGATCCACGGTGACCCAACTCTGATCCGATGCCCAGCTAAACTGGCGCGGATCGGCCCCGGGTGTGAGTTTGACGGTGAAGGTCGCACCGCGGAAACCCGTTTTCGGGAAAGATCCCGCGGGAGGAAAATCGGTTCCGGCACTATCCAGATGGGTGTTTATCCCCACAATCTTTGTCTGCGTCAGGGGGGCGGTTAGCATGATCTTCGCCGCGAGTTGATTAAAATCACCCTCGGTATCGCCTGCATATTCGGGTATCAGAGTAAATTGTCCAGCTGTGGTTCCTGATAGCGCTGCGCTGTAAACACCGGGTGCGGTCTCCTGAAGATCGCTGAGGGTGGGCAAGGCAGAAGCGTTCCTCATCACATCCTGCCTGATCGACAGATTGATCCGCTCCGCATGGCGACTGAGGGGCTGGCCGTCGCGATCTTTCAATTCGATGGTCAGCGTACTGGTTTCAAGCCCATCGGCTTCGATAGTGGAGGGCGATAAGGTGAGCGTCGAAGAGACTGCAGAGGGGATTCTGCTGACAATTTCCACCTGAGCGGGTGAGGATATCAGCCCTCTGGCGGAGGCGGTTAACGTCAGACGCTCTTCCTGCATGCCGGCGGTGACGGTCAGCGTATAGACGCCCGCTGACCGTCTTTTTAGCGCCGAAACGAGAGCTGTGGAGGACGCAATATCCGACTCCACGTGAAGGATTATATCGTCCACTGCTTCATCAATGGGTTTTAACTGCTCGTCTATCAGGGTTAACACCAACTCCCGCATGCTGATGCCATCGGCGGGGAGCTGGCTTCTGGCTGGCATTATGCTGCTCTGACTGACGCCGGCGCCAGGATTGTTGACCGTAATCACCAGGTTCTGAGAGAGGGAACGGTTCCCGCGTTTATCCACGGCAATGGCCGAGACCTTATAGATGTTGGCCACCGGGTCGCCGTTGCGCCACGGCGGCAGTATCACATCCTGCTGATGGGGTGTCATGCCACTGATGATTTTTCCGCCCGCTTCCTGCAGTGAGGCTGAAGACCATTCAAGATGGGAAAACCCATGCCGGGCATTTACGCTGATCCCCAGCGGCTTACGTTCACCTGCAGCGCCGTTAAGCGCACCTGCCATCATGAAAGTGATAACCTGCTGTTTACGATATTCCAGAACGATAGTGTTGTTTCTTTCGACCATGTCATTGCGACTACCCGCAAGGCTGCGTCGTGATGATACGGCTGCGGGCGAAAGCTGTTGCTGCAATGAGGAATCCAGCCCCACGGTAAACTGAAGAGACAAATGACGGTCTTTGGTATTCGATTTTCCCTGGCGATGTTCTGCACTGAAGGTCAAAAGGGGAAAAGGCGTATAATTTAGTCCGACCGTTATCGCATAAGGATCTTTCAGCCGGTTCTCAATGTTAAACAGCGCGACTTCATCCCCGTAATATTGTTCAAACATCAGCATCGCCCCCAACTGCGGCCAGGCAGGAAGCCAGGCGTTAGCGCGCGTATCCCAGCCGTTAGCGGGGCGTGCATCATAGTCTTCACGGGTTTTCGCCGATCGCCAGTCAGAGAGGGGAGTGTAATAGTTGGCGCTGAGTTTCAGATCATCACGCCAGTGCTCAATGCCCGCCCCCAGACGGCGGTGATACCCTGACAGGTCATAATCAAAAAAGATGTTGCCGCCATACATCACGCTATCGCTGAAGTAACGTAGCCCAAGCCCGACATTAAGCTGTGCGCGATCGTCGCTACGGTGCAGGCTGGTTTGATTAAAGGTCATCGCATGTTCAGTTTGCCAGAGGGGAATAAGCAGATCGAAGGCGGAGTTTTTTAGCGAAATATTTTCATCGCTTTCTATCTGTACACGGGCGGTGCCAAAGGGGTTGAGGAAGGACTTGAGCTGCTGGCTGACTTCACTGTCGATCTCACGCTGGAGATAGCGAAGTCCCGCTGCGCTGTCTGTTTTAGCCGTAAGAAAATGAATACCCGTATTCACTGCCTTTGAAAGGGCGGTCGCGTTGCTGTCGTGGGTTGGCGTATTTTGCGGGGTGTCATTGAGGGTGAGAAAATCCTCCTCTTGCGGAAAACCGGGGAAATCAGCGGAGGATGCAGGGAAAACAAAAACAGCGGAAGTGATGATAAATACGACGGTTGACGAAAAAATGTTTTTTATAAGTTTCATTTTTATTTAAGTCTGGCTGTGTTTTTTCAAATAATCAAAATCTGATGTTATGCGATGAAATTTGATGCAATAATTCATAGGTGGTTCGGACAGAGAGTTTCTCTCTGGCGCTGCTTATTCTGCTGTAAATGGTTTTTACGGGAGTTTTTTGTATTTCTGCTATCGCATTGACGGAATGTCCGCTGGACAACATTTTTAACATCATGTTTTCAACGGGCGTCAGATCGGCATGTAAAGTGGCTGGCGTAGGGGTGTTTTCATTTTTATCGTTTACCATCAGGTTTTCCATTATTCTTATCATTTCACTTTTTACCGACTGGATATCATGATGAAGGTCGATGGTGAAATCTGCGATCCTGGGTGATAGTTTATCTCTGGCGATGCTGCTTAAGTAAATTCGTGGGGCAGGATTTTCCTGTATACTCAGAGACAGAATGTCGACACAACGCAAATCAACAATCAGAAAATAACCCGTAGCAATATGACCTTCGTTGTTAATCTCCGCCATTATCTGCATTAATGATTTTTTAAGATAGATGCAGTCAGTGAGAATATTATATTTAATTCTGCTTCCAGGTGCTGATGTCACGTTTTATCCTTCTCGAATCCTTAAGGGAAATGCATCTTAGCGGGTACATAAAGTGACAGCAATCAGGCGGGTTAAAAGTAACAAGAAGGGCATTTTATTTTTTATTTTTTGTTTTAAATCATAATCTTATTAGTTCTGTTACACGTGTTACCTGTGTCAGGATTGCCTGTTACATCAATAAAGACAGGCGTCATGGAAAAAATATTTTCTGAAGTGGGAAAAATAAATATTCCACAAGGTAATGTAACTTACTATAATTGAAAGAATTTCGCTTTCAGAAGGGTGGTCGAAATGGGGGCGTATTTTGACCCAGTGAACAGTACTTTAAATAATGGTGAAAAGTATATTAAGCTCACCATTCAGGAAGCAAGATGTCTCGATTTTTTCCTGAGAAATGAAGATATCTTTATCAACAGAAAGACGCTTTTAGAAGAGTGCTGGCTGAATCGCGGTGTTATTGTTTCTGATACTGCTGTAAGGCAAACGCTGTATCGCCTGCGACGGGTATTTGATGAGGCAGGGATTGCAGACGATGTCTTGATTACCCAGCCAAGGAAAGGACATCTTCTGCAGAAAGGTATTATTCTGTTCCAGAATACACCTGTTAATGGCATAAATTCCCAGCCAGAAGATCGCCAGGAAGATGCAGTAGAGGCAGAAAATAATCGGGAAGCCCTCACTGTTAGCCGCAAACCTATCCTTCGAATAGCGATGCTTATCACACTAGCTGTTATTTTATTTCTGAGTGCTGCTTATGTCAGAAAGCTAAGCATGGTAACGGAGATAAATTACTCTCCTCCCGTTGAGATTGACGGCACATTTTATTTCTATCTTAACAATAAGCCATACAGCAGAGAAGCGCTGTCCAGAGTGAATTACTGGGTTAAGAACCACTACGTCGCATTAACCAGTATGAAATATGTCTATCTGAATAACGCAGGGCCAGACAATTTATCCTTCTATCTTTGTCACAAGGAAATGGGTAGTGCAGACAGCGACTGCCTCTCTTTCACCGTTATTGGACACCACCGTTCATGAAGATCCTGCTGATGCTCGCCGGAGCATTGATGCTGTGTGCCGCCGGATGGTTTTTTGCCCCCTACCTGATATTTCTGGCTTCAGGGGACTGCGCTTCCAAATCCGTTTTGATTTACGATGAACCCGACAGATACATCGTTAGCCAGGGAAACTGGTTTACCTACCGTGGTGGGAAAGAACACACCTATTCCGCCCGTATCAGTATTGCTGGCCCGGGTAACGCGTTTGAAGATTTCGCTTCAGTCAGAACCATTGAAACAGAAAATCATTTTAAATATGACTCTGTGAATGTCCGCACCGTGAAGTCGTTCCGGATCGCCGGGCCGTTAACGTCAGACCCACGAATAGGTCGCTATATCGATCCCCTCGCCGAAGAGGGATTTACCGGGCGTATCTATTTTTTCCGCTATAAAAATAGCGGCCTGTTAACCGGATTTAAAGGACGCCCGCTGGGCCTGTGCCAGTGATGATTGTCTGCGTTCACTGCTCTTCGTCTGTTCCGGCTCAGGGCGAGTTTCACGCAAGCCGGACCAGGCATAAAGCGTATTAACTCACTCTGAGTGGAACCACTAAATTTCCCGCCACTTCAGGTGCTTTCCAGAATCTCATCGCAAGGCGCTTGATCGCAGCACAGATTCAGCGATACTGTATATAAATACAGTATTATTGAGATTCCCCTTATGCAGTTCATCCGCCCGACCGACAGTTATCACGCCCTGCACCTGCCTTTATTCCTTGAGCGCGTTCCGTGTGGCTTTCCCAGCCCGGCACAGGACTATGTTGAAGATCGCCTCGATCTCAACAAGTTTGCCATTAAGCACCCCAGCGCCACCTACTTTATCAAAGTCAGCGGGGACTCGATGCGTGGGGCAGGGATCGGTGACGGTGATCTGTTGATCGTCGATCGTTCACTGACCGCCGTGCATGGCGATATTGTGGTGGCGGCTGTGGCCGGAGAATTTACGGTCAAAGAGCTGCGTACCCGGCCCACACTGCAACTGGTTCCCCATAACAGCGAGTATTCCGCGATCGTCTTTTTGAGTGAGGAAGAGCTGGAGATTTTCGGCGTGGTGACCTTTACCCTTAAAGCACACAAATAACTATGTATGCGCTGGTGGATGTGAACAGTTTCTACACTTCCTGCGAAACGGTTTTCCGCCCGGACCTGCGCGGGCAACCCGTGGTCGTGGTATCCAATAACGACGGGTGCGTGATCTCCCGCTCGGCGGAAGCCAAAGCGCTGGGGATCAAAATGGGTGCGCCTTATTTTAAGCTGAAACAAGAGCTGCAGCGCCAGCATGTGCATGTGTTCAGCTCTAACTACGCGCTTTATGCCGACCTCAGTGAGCGGGTGATGATGTTACTGACGGAGATGTCCCCGGGCATTGAGATTTACTCGATTGACGAAGCCTTTATTGATGTTGCCGGGGTGGAAAATTGCATGCCGCTGGAAACCTTTGGGCACCAGATGCGCAGCCGCGTATTGAAAGAAACGGGGCTGACGGTGGGCGTGGGAATTGGGCCGACGAAAACGCTGGCAAAACTCGCCAATTATGCGGCGAAAAAGTGGCGCAGGGCTGGCGGCGTGGTTGACCTGTCGAATGTTGACCGCCAGCGTAAGTTACTGGCGCTGGTGCCGGTAGAAGAGGTGTGGGGCGTTGGTCGGCGGATCAGTAAAAAGCTCAATGTGATGGGCATAGAGAATGCGCTGCAACTGGCGGAATCGTCCCTGTGGGTGATCCGTAAAAATTTCAATGTGGTGCTGGAAAGAACCGCGCGTGAACTGCGCGGTGAGCCGTGTCTCGGGGTGGAAGAGTTTGCCCCCACCAAGCAACAGATTATGTGCAGCCGCTCGTTTGGTCACCGTATTACCGACTATGAAGAGATGCACCAGGCTATCTGTGCCTATGCCGAACGCGCCGCCCAAAAATTGCGGCAGGAAAAACAGTTCTGTCGTTTTATCAGCGTTTTTCTGCGCACCAGCCCGCATGCGGAAGGGGAGGTTTTCTATGGCAACCAGGCTTCCGGCACGTTGTTGATCCCTTCTAACGATACGCGTGACATTCTCCGTGTGGCAACGGAGGCCCTCGATCGTATCTGGATTGAAGGGCATCGCTATATGAAAGCCGGGGTGATGTTGGGGGATTTCTTCAGCCGGGGCGAGGCCCAGCTCAACTTGTTTGATGAGTATCAGCCGAAGCCCAACAGTGAAGCACTGATGCAGGTGCTGGATGAGTTGAACCAGTCGGGAAAGGGGAAGGTATGGTTTGCCGGGCAGGGCATCGAAAAATCCTGGGCGATGAAGCGGGAAATGTTATCTCCCGCGTATACCACCCGCTATGCCGATTTCCCGGTGGCGAAATAGCCTGATCGTATCTATCTCATTTATATCAACCATAACAAACTACATCTATCACGACATCACAGCCCTCGCTCTGCCAGGTCGCCGCTGTTTCCACGCGCTGTCGAAAGGTGATGCCTTTTGACTGTTGCACGAGGTGGAACACCTGCTATGATGTTCCACATCACGGAACAAGGACTGCGCCATGATTAAAAGCTTTAAGCATAAGGGACTAAAAAAATTCTTTCTAAAAGATGATAGTAGCGGTATCGAACAAAAGCTGGTGGGTCGAATAAGGAACCGCCTGAGCGTGATTGATGCGGCAGAAAAAATCGGAGCGATCGATATGCCTGGTTACGACCTGCATCCGCTCAAAGGTGATCGGCAGGAAATGTGGTCAGTTAGCGTATCGGGTAACTGGCGTATCACGTTTACGTTTATTGATGGCGATGCTGAGATTCTTAACCTGGAGGATTACCACTGATGAAAATGGCTAACCCTGCTCACCCTGGCGAGATCATTGCAGAAGCACTGGATGATATGCGCGTTAGCGTCCGCCAGTTCGCCCGGGCAATGGAAATTGCACCCTCAACGGCCAGCCGGTTGTTGTCAGGATATACGGCGGTAACACCTGAGATGGCGTTGCGTCTCGCTATCGTTGTCGGGAGTACGGCGGAAACCTGGATGAAAATACAGACAAATTACAGCCTGCATCAGGCACGGAAAACACTGGACACCCGTCATCTGCATCGACTATCGGCAGCCTGAAAAACACAGAACAGCCCGCCTGCAAAGGGCCGGGCTAATGTCTGCTTCTGAGATGCATTCGCTCTTCAAACTGATGCCATAACGCCAGCAGAACGCCCGGCAGGCAAATACCGATAATCACTAAAAAACCAATTAATGGCCCACCGATCAGCAGCAGAGAAAAGAGTAGTGCAGCGTTCATGTTGTTCCTTCGTTATCAGGCTATCGCTGAGATTTTATGCTGTCCCAGCCATGCACAGCATGTTTTGATTACGATCATGATTGATGATTTTGGTTATCGGCGGCACTAAAAAAAACATAAAAAATAACATCCCCGACTCACGCGTACGCAAAAACCGATGTAACTTTATAAAAACACAGTTACCGACATGACAGCGCTAACTGTTTATCAACCCGGCATTTGCCGGGTTTTTTTTATCCCTTAATCGGTAAGAGGGCACAGCAAAGGGGGCAACATGGCAGCAATGATATTCGCAGTGAGCCTGGGGGCTGCAGTCACCAAAGGTGCTGGTGTGGCCGGATTTATCGGCGCCACCGACTACGGTGTTCTGTTTGGCGCTTTTGCCGGTGCCGTTTTCTATGTTGTGACGGCAGCAGAACTCCAGGTTATCCGTCGGGCAGCCTATTTTATGGTGTCCTGGATCGTGGGTATTTATGGCGCAGGACTGGTCGGGGCGAAGATGGCGCTACTACTGGGGTACAGCGATAAACCGCTGGATGGCCTGGGGGCGGTGTTGCTGTCGGCGCTGGCGATTAAAACGTTAACGTTTTTCAGCCAGCAGGACCCGTCAAAGTGGCTGGCGCGCTGGAGAGGAGGACCTCATGGTAACAAATGATCCTATGGTCATCACCAACGTGGTGGTGTGCTCAGCAATCGTGCTGCGCCTGATGTTCTTCTATAAAGCCGGGGCCCGGCATCAGCGGTGGGCATCGTGGCTGGCCTATATGATCATTCTGGCTTACGCCTCTGTGCCTTTTCGTTTTCTCTTCGACGTCTATGCCCATACGCACTGGGCGGCGATTGTCATCAATGTCATTTTTTGCGCGGCGGTCTGGCGTGCAAAAGGCAACGTTGCACTGATTTTTCAGGTGCTGCGCCCACGGCAATAAAAGTCACGCCAACGGACTGAAGATCACCAACATCAACCCGACAATCTACTGAGGAGGTATCCCCAACATCCCGACGTCAGTCACCTTTCCGTGCCGCTTCCCGGCATCGATGACCACTCCTTTCTTCTTGCCCACAGGGCATTCCTGGCAGGTTTTCCTGTCTTTATCCGGAGGTTTATATGATTGAAGTTAACTGCTTTGCCGATCTGCGTACCACCGCACCCGCGAAGGCTGGCGATATTGCCATGCTGAAACGTTATTACGATAAAGACTCGACCTTTCACGGTGGCGGCGATTTTGTCGGCTTCCTCGGCACATCGCCATTGAGTGATGACGGGGGCAGTGTGGCCAAAGGTAACGGCTTTTTCTGGAAGCGTATTATTAATGATACCGAACAGGTGAACCTGTACCACTTTGGTGCCCGCGGGGATGGAGTTACCGACGACAGCGATGCTTTCCTGCGTATGTTCAAGTGGTCGCAGGGATACGATACCAATGCGAAAAACATTGGTGTTCGCTTTCCGGCCGGTAAGTTTTTGATCAACCCGATTGATCTGACGGCCAGTGAGATTGCCTGCTTCGCCCTGTACGGTGATGACAGTCCATACGGTGTGACACCGCGTACGGTGATCGTGTCGGATAAGTCGATTAACCCGGTGCTCAAAGTGAATGCTCGTCGCACGGTGATCCGTGGCATTAGCTGGAATGGTCAGGCCAGCGCCGATACCACCGTCAATACCGGGGCGATCACGCCTGATATGTTGTCGAACGTACAGCCCTTCTTTGAAAACATCACCATTGAAGGGCAGTTCGTTAACATCCGCTGTTTCCGCGTGCAGAATAACGGCGGCACGGCGGTGAAACTGCTGGATACGCTCGACAGTCGTTTTGACCAGATCTATTCGCAGACGACCTATGCCCGCGTCTTCGATATCGGCTGGTCGAACTCACCCCGGGGCGTCTGGGACCATTCCACGGCGGTCGAGTTGACCAACGCCAACTTCCAGAGTGGTTATGGTGATGCCACGCTGATGATGCCGAGAATGACCCAGGGGATTATTCGTAACGTATGGATAGAACATACCCGTTTCCCTGGTGATCTGACCAACGGACAGTGGATTGTTGATGCCCTCAGCGTCGAGAACTGCGACAACCCGCTGTATATGAGTAACAGCCGGGCGCTGGTCCGCCAGCTTAACCTTCAGGCGGGGGCGAAAGTGAACCTCGATAACGCCCCGGGCCGCTGGCTTTCCGGCTATGAGAACGGCTGGCGTCGGGATGAAAACTACGGCACGGTGATGACCGGTTCGATGAAGGCGGGCTGGTACAGCGGCTATAAACTGACGAACACCACCACCAGTGATAAATGGTTCAAGGTGGGCAAATTTATCTTTCCGAAGGTCAATCAGCAGTGGACGATCGAACTGCTGGGCAAAATGTCGACGGCCAATCCTTCCGGCGTCGCGGGTAATCCCACGCAGGCGGTGTCCAGCGGGATGACCTGGTTGAACTTTCAGCGCTGCGCCACTGCCGTATGGGGCGATATGTTCCATCGCGGGCAGCCGGCAGTGTTGGATGTGAAGTACAAACGTAGTTATGAAAATATCGTTGAAGTGTGGGTCAAACTGAAGGCGGGGAGTGGTGACACGATGTTTAATTTACGCTCAACCGGCCCGACGCGTTTTGAGGCGGGCGAGTGTTCCTTGTTTACGCCGGACCTGACGGAAGCGCTGGATGAAACGGAGATCGGTACGGTCACGCCGAATGCCCGTCTCAGTTTACATAACGGGCTGGCGGGCTTTGGTGCAAATGAAAACGGGGTCGCCACGATGGCCACCAGCGTCGCCTCCGCCCCTGCCAGCAGCGTACCGACAGGGTATGTGACACTCAATATCAATGGTGTTGACCGCAAACTGCCGTACTACAGCTGATAAAAAAGTAAATACATTAACCGCCCTTAGTTGGGCGGTTTTTTATTTATCATGATCAATTGTCCGAATCAGACTCTTTTCCTGATAAACCTTAGTGAAACAAGTGATAAATTTCCCTCTGCGAGTCAGTTTTTCCGCGCTTTCAGGCTGGCATTAATCTGAATTAAGGCAAGGAAACGCCTTTTTTAAGCGATAAACGCTTGAAAAGCAGGCAATGGCTGATTTAAATCCAGCGGCGGGGTTGTGATGACGTCACCAGGCTACGTAAAATAGGTCCAAAAGGTAAATCAGGAGAAGATCGTGTCTGAAACTGCATCTGGCGAACATCAATTTGAACGGCTTGAAGAAGCTAAAAATATCGCCCTCGGCTGGCGTATTGTGGGGCAGATGCCACCACAGACCCTTGAAGAAGCCATTCAGATGCTGCGCGACAGCTCAGATTTTGCCGCGAAAGTGTGCGATTTGCTGACAGAAGAGCTGGCTGCGAATAAGCGACGCTAAGGCGCATCGTTTTAATCAGATGACAGCCGCGCTGTTTCACCGCGATGTCGAAAGCGGGACCACTCGTCCCAGCAGTTTTCCGGGTTTATATCACTGAAGTTCTGTGACGGATCGAGCGCAAAGGCGATACGATCGGGAATAGACACACACATGGCGGTATCGCGCAGTGCTTCTACCTCTTCGCGCGTCAGGCTCGCCCCTTTCTGTCGTTCCGCATCGCTCAGTAATCCCATCAGTGAGGGAATATAAATTGTGGCCATAGCATGCCCCATTGGTCTCTTATTGTGATGGTTAATTTTTCGGCATCGCAGAGGGGAACTTTAGTGGCAGGGCTTGCATAGGAGGCTAACTGGTTACAAAAGCTGATATTTTAGACAAAAAAAAGCCCGCTAAGAGCTTTAATGCGGGCCAACACCAGGGAAATCGATTAAAATAAATAATAAGACGAATCTGAATAAATGCAAATGAAAAGCATCTTTTTTACGCATTAAATTCAAAAAATTTGGCATGTCACCGCACATATACATCAAAATTCTTCTGATACCATCCACTGATCGGCTTCATCGAACATCTCTTCAACGATGCGTAACAGCGTGGATTTATCGCTTTTACTGGCGTCGCTCTTCACACCGTTAGCCTGCATGGGTTTTACCTTGACCTGTGCGTCAGGAAACACTCTCTTGACCCGCTTTTCCAGCTCATTAAGAATAAGTTGTTCGGCATTGGCCAGACCAGCTACGTTGCGCTTGTCATAAATCAATTCAACAAACATTTTTGCTCCTTGTGCATTTTTGCTGGATAAAAATACAGGTATCTTATGCCGGGTTCAAACACTATTTCCGCTCTGGCAGGAAGAAAGGCAGCAAACCGCAAAACAGGGCTTCCAGCGGGACTAGAATAGGGCACCGGTTAAAAAGGAGAGCAGCATGAACAAGATGATGGCAAGTGCGATGGTGTTAATGATGATGGGAGTGTTGGCAGGGTGTACCAGCGACCACATCTTGCATATGCGGGATGGCAGTACGGTCGTGGTGGAAGGTAAACCTCACCTGGATAACGCCACTAAAATGCTGGTCTATACCGACGCAACCGGGCGCACCCAGGCCGTGAACCTGGACGAAGTGCAGGGGATGTCCCGGCTGAAAAACTGATCGTCATCCTTATCTGCCAACCGATGCTGAGCGGAAAGAAGAGCAGAATACCCCGCTAATGTCCGCCAATCGGCAGTACCGAGTGGCGCAGATCCAGCACATTATTTTCCGCTTCATCCAGCAGCGCCAGCCACTGGCGCACATCGACCTCCTTCCATGCCAGATGCCCGGCAGTGGTGCCCATCAGGACCACATCCGGGCGTAACGCGCGATAAAACTCCAGCGTCTGCCGCAGTTCACTCTCATTACTTTCATCGACCAGCACGGTGACCCAACGATCATGGGATAGCGTGACAGTGTCACCGACAAATAAATACGTTTTACCATGAGGAGAAGCATACAGATAGCTGGTGCTGCCCGGCGTATGCCCCGGGGTGGGCACCACATGAAAACTACCGCAGTGGACCTCCGCTGCATTGAACGTGGCATCGGCTTCGGCAAAGTGGCTGACCTGGCCTAATGCACGCGCATGACAGTAGAGTGCGGAGTTGAAACGTTGCTGTAAGCGCCGCGTACCCGGACTGGCTTCGTGCCAGTGCGTCAGATAGTGGCGAATAATGCCCCCCTGATCCGCAATCACCTGGTGGTCCTCCGGGTGTTCAACCCGTGATATCAGCAGGTTGCCACGCACATGTTGCAGTAAGAAACCATGCATCATCAATACGGGTTCATCGTCACTGGCAGGAAATTCCGGGGTGGATACCCAGAGATCTTCATATAACTGTTTCATCTTTTTTGCGCTCCCAACGATCAGCGCAGCACAGGATGTCCTGATACCTGTAACGAAGCGGCGGTATTCTCCACCGTCAGCATTCCCTGGGCGCCAAGGGGCAAGGTGACGGTGTCCGCACTGTGGCCGAACGCTAACCCGGTAATTACCGGAATACCCGTCAGATCGCGTATCAGGTTCCAGACACTGGTGAAATCGTAGCCATTGTCGTAATCCGTAGAAGTGGTTCCGCTAAAACTGCCGATAATAATGGCATTCTGGCGGGAAAGAATACCGCTCTGATGCAGTTGCAACAGCATGCGTTCGATACGGAAAGGATGTTCATTCACATCCTCGATCACCAGAATGCCGTCCTGAATATCCGGCATCCACGGTGTGCCGATCAGTGAAGCGATCATCGCCAGGTTGCCGCCCCAAACTGTACCGGTTGCCTGAACGCGTTGTGAGACTGTCGTCCACTCCAGAGTTAATTTAGGCGAAGTTAGCGCGCGCCAGAAGTGTTCAATGGTAAAATCAGACAAAACCTCAGCGCCGAAATTACCCGCCAGCATCGGCGCGCTGAAGCTTTGCATCCCACTTTGCGCCAATAACGCCAGCTGAATGGCAGTAAAATCGCTGTGGCCGCAGAGGGCGAGCGGGGCACCGGCCAGCCGCTCACGCAGTGCCGCGTAGTGAATATGTGGTAAAAGTCGGCTGGCACCATAACCTCCGCGTACTGCCAGAATGATATCCGGCAAGGGATTAAGCTGTACCAGGCCGTTGATATCGGCCAGACGCTGGCTGTCATTACCGGCAAAACGTTGCTCGCGGCGGGCAATAATGCCGCTGTTATCAACCCGGTGGCCATCAGCCTGCAAACGTGTCACACCGCGCGCTGCGGCCGCAGGATTGTGGCAGTAGCCGGAAGGGGCAACCAAATGGATCGTACGTGGAATTGTCGACATAACGCTCACTTTGATGATTTTTTATGCGCCAGCAGTGAATTATTTCGAACCGGGCGCTGTCCAATTGATTCGATGATGACGAATAGCCGCTATGAAGTCACCAGCATGCCGCACAATTTAAGAGTTACGGTAATTTCCTAATGGCCGGCAACCCGTATGATAGTCGCGAAGCTCGGGCTCAGAGGATAATAAAAACGTGAGAAAAAGCGTGAAAATGGCGGCGATGATCGCTGCATTATTGCTGGCAGGTTGTGCCAGTGAACCCCAGAGAAAAATTGTTCGTCAGCCGGATACTCCCTTAACTCAGGCCCCTCCTTCGCAGGTGGCCAGTGCCTGGTCGATGATGACCGAGCAGGCAGCACAGCGGAATGGTGTGGATCAAAAGCTGGTGGAAGCGATTATTAGCGTAGAATCGGGCGGCAACCCCACGGTCGTCAGCAAGTCGAATGCCGTTGGATTGATGCAGATAAAAGCCTCTACGGCAGGGCGGGAAGTGTATCGTTCACAGGGCCGACGTGGGCAACCAACGAAGTCGGAACTGCGTGACCCGGTGAAAAATATCGATATTGGTACTGCGTACCTGCGTATTCTGCAAGAGCAGCAGCTGGCGGGGATTCGTGATCCGAAAACCCTGCGCTATGCCACTATCGTCTCCTACGCTAACGGTGCAGGTGCTTTACTGCGAACCTTCTCTCGTGACCGCGATCGTGCTATTGCGATGATTAACGCCATGACCCCGGAAGCGTTTTACCAGCATGTGCAGGATAAACATCCTGCGGCCCAGGCGCCACGTTATCTGTGGAAAGTCACCACCGCCTATCGCACAATCTGAATCACTCCTGGAAGCGGTTGGCTTTATCACGCGCCAGCCGTTCCAGCGAGAAAATCACCTGTTGCAGCTCACGTTCCTGCCCGGCATTCAGCGACAGGAAGCGGAAGCTGAGGCGCGGTGTTACGATTGTCTCGCTTTTACTGCCCACCACGCTGCGTTTACCAATGGTAATCAGCTGTGCATCCACTTCAAAACGGCCATATTCCCCCATCTCCACGCGCAGCTTTTTAATGCTGTCGCCGATTTGTAGCGTCTCCGGCAGGGCATTATCGGACAACACGCCAACGCCGCCCAGTGAGAGGTCTTGCAAACGCAGGCGACCTTCACCTGATCCATCAGGCCAGGGGATATAGCAGTAAAACACCGGATTGAGCGGTGCCGTTACGCGGAAAAATTCGCGGCGCTGGATCATCCAGAGCAATTCAGGCAGCTCGGCAGAAAATGCCGGTAATCCTTCGTGCTCGTCCTCGCCAAGGGCCACCAGGGCAAACTCAACTTTGGCACCGCGTGTTTCTGCGGTGATATGCAGATTCCGGGCCTCTTTCGCCAGCTGATTGTCGTAATCATTACTGCCGAAATCGAGCAACATGTTCTCTTTATCCGCGTACAGTAGTCGTGTGATGAACTGACCGCGAGCGTGCGACACCATCACGGGTGTTTGACTGTCCAGCAGATCGCGCAGGACGGCCAGAACTGCCAGCGGCCCACGTTTCAGGTATTGTTCTTTGTCGTCCTCTTTCACATCCGGCTCCAGTCGAATAGCAAATCATGCGCGTTAGCGACCCTGTAACGGTTATCGGCAACCCCTTCAAGGGCTTTACAATTATTTTACGCGATAGACAAAGAAAGTTTAGATTTAAATCACAGGCTTAGAAACCTCGCCTATACTTAGTGCGTTTTATTAGGCGAAGCGTTAAATCATAAGATTATAAGGAGTGACTAATGGGTATTATTTCATGGATCATCTTTGGTCTGATCGCCGGTATTATCGCCAAATGGATTATGCCGGGTAAAGATGGCGGTGGTTTCATCATTACCGTGGTTCTTGGGGTGGTGGGTGCCGTTGTGGGTGGCTGGATCAGCACCTTCTTTGGTTTCGGCAGGGTAGATGGTTTTAACTTCGGCAGCTTTATTGTCGCGGTGATTGGTGCGATCGTGGTGCTGTGGATTTACCGTAAGGTACGCAGTTAACACAACGGTTTAGAAACAAGGGAGGCTGAGGCCTCCCTTTTTACTGTCTGGCGTTTAGAAATCGTAACCCACGGTGGCGATCACGCTGCGTTCAGCCCCCACGTAACAGTTGGTGGTGCTGTAACAGGCGGCGATATAGTCACGACCAAACAGGTTATTGGCATTGACCTGCACATAAGCCCCTTTCATGCTGCTGTTCCAGTCGCCCAGATTGGCACGTACAGAGGCGTCGACCAGCGTGACGGAGGGGACCCGTGCGGTATTGTCGTCATTGGCCCACTGTTTACCGATGTAACGTACCCCGGCACCGGCACTGATGCCGTAGTCAAACTGATAGTGTGCCCAGGCAGAGGCCATCTGATTGGGTGTCAGCAGTGGCGTGTGGCCATCATTGCCGTCCTGCAACTCTTTATAACGTACGTGGTTCAGCGTATACCCGGCGATGGTGCTCAGACGCGGGGTCAGCTGATTACGTGCTTCCAGCTCAAGTCCCTGAGAATGCACTTTCCCGGCGGGAATGTAGGTGGCGCTGGCAATATCGTTAGAATCACGTGCCGCGACATCTTTCTGCGTCAGGTCATACACGGCAGCGGTGTACAGATCGCTGGTGCCCGGGGGCTGGTATTTCAAGCCGGCTTCATACTGCTCAGACGTAGACGGTTTCAGCAGGTTGCCATCTTTGCCAGGAAGAATGGATGGCGTGACCGCCTGGCTGTAGCTGACGTAAGGCGACAGGCCGTTTTCAAAGGCATACAACAGCGATGCGCGTCCGCTGATGTGATCATCCTGCAGACGATGTTTAACATCGGTGGTGTGATTATCCTGCTCTGACACCATGCGATCATAGCGGCCGGACAGCGTGGCATGCCAGCGATTCCATTCCAGCTCATCCTGCAAATAGACGCCGGACTGATAGTAGCGGCGAGTGGTGTTGTCCTGAGACGTGACCGTTACGCCGTGAGAGGCGGTGGCGCCGGTGAACGGATTAAGTGGGCTGGCACTCCCGTATCCGCTCCAGACATCGTTTTTATACTGATGGTATTCCGCACCCACCACCAGCTTATGCGTCACGTCGCCAGTGGCGAAATCCGCTTCCAGCTGATTATCCGTTGACCAGGCATCCAGTGAACCGCGTGAGCCACTGTAGCCACGTGCTAACTGGTCACTATCATCGATCCAGCCGTTCTGATACACCTGATCCAGGGCAACGCTGCTGTGCGTGTAGCTGGCATCAGAGCGCACTGCCCATGTCTCATTGAAGCGGTGCGAGAAGGCGTAGCTGTAAACCTGTTCACGTCGTTTGTACTGGTCAACGCTGCTTTCGCCTTCGTTAAAGCCATCCTTTAACCATTTGCCATTATGCTGAGTCAGGTTACCGGAGAGCGGTGTGGAGCCGTGATAACCACCAGAGGGATCTTTTTGCAGGTAGGCACGCAGCAACAGGGAGGTGTCTTCTGACGGCTGCCACAGCAATGACGGCGAGATCGTGTAACGTTCTTCACGTGTGTTGTCATACTGCGTATCGCTGGTGCGCGTCATGCCGATCAGGCGGAAGGCCCACTGGTCATTAATCGCATTGGTATAATCAAAGGCGGCCCCTTTGGTGTTTTGTGTTCCACCGGTCAGACGGAAATGCCCTTCAGAGACAAACTGCGGACGTTTCGAGGTCATATTCACCAGCCCGCCGGGAACGGTCTGACCATACAGCGCAGAGGAGGGACCTTTGATGATATCAAGGCGCTCAAGGAACCAGGGATCGACCTGCATAATATTATGGCTGCCGCCGTCGCTCATCAGGCGCATACCATCGAGGAACAGATTATCGACATCGCCGCCGTGGAAGCCACGCAGGGCAACGGTGTCAAAACGGGTGGCACCCCCACTGAAGTTAGAAAACACCCCTGGCGTGTAATTCAGCGCCTGGCCAACGGTATTGGCGGCCTGATCGTCAATCTGCTGGCGGGTGACGACAGATACTGACTGACCCGTGGTGATCAGCGGCTGATCGGTTTTGCTGGCGCCGGTAGACGTGGTCGCGTTATAGCCACGTGTTGGTGAATCGGCGGTCTCCGCGGGCGCTGCCGTCACCACCATCTGGCTGTCAGCAGCGAAAGTCATGCCAGGGGCGGTCATCGCAATGGCGCAGCACAGCACCGATCGCTTCAGGTTAAAAACCAGAGTCATCTTCTTTCCTTGTAGGGTTGAACGAGGGAACTGAAAGCCGATCAGATCCCTCGGGAAACGGCATTCTTACATAAAATTAACAAAATGCGAGAATAACAATGAGAATTGTTATTGTTCTCGTTGATTATTTCAAGCGTAAGTTTTATTTCAGTATCGGAAAGTGTCTGGTGGGCTGCGGAGTCTGGCAGCGTGAAGTGAGGGGGGCCGGGAACGATAAAAAAAGGCGGCACAAAGGCCGCCCGGTCAGGGTTAATGCAGGTTAAGGTGCCGGTTTAGCCGTGCTGATATCCCCCACGTCATTACAGGTCACGCCTTTAGGACAGTAGAGATCCATTAATTTTAGCGTTACGCCATTGGTCCAGCCAAAGCCATCCTGCAACGGATATTCGCCACCGCCGCCGCCGCCCAGCCCTTTACCTTCGACAACGTATTTCTCGACCAGCTTGTGTTCTTTATCGTAGGTGGCCTGCACGTTTTGCAGGAAGCGCATACCGATCTCTTTCGCCAGGTCCTGCTTACCATAGTGATTCAGCCCCTCAACGGCGGCCCACTGCAACGGTGCCCAGCCGTTAGGCGCATCCCACTGCTGGCCGTTGTTGACGGTGGTGGTCACCAGGCCACCTTCTTTCAGCAACTGCGCTTTCACGGCGCTGGCCGTACGGTTAGCGTGATCGTCCGTCGCGGCCTGCACATAGAGCGGGAACAGCGTGGCGGCGGTTAACTGCGGACGGACCTGCGCTTTCTGCCAGTCATAGTCGGCATACCAGCCCTGTTTCTCATCCCACAGATAGCGGTTGATCGCGTCACGACGCTGTGTGGCACGCTCGGCCAGACGCTTGCTGGCACCTTCATTTTTCGCCACCTGGTAAGCGTGGGCGAGGGTATTCTCCAGGTGGAACATCAGGGCATTCAGGTCCACCGGGACAATGCGGGTGGTATGAATGGTAGCCAGGTCACCCGGTTTATCGAACCAGCGAGAACTGAAGTCCCAGCCCGATGCGGCCCCGGCTCGCAGGTCGCGATACAGCCCGGCTTTATCGCGTGACGGGTCTTTCCCGGCGGTGGCGATATCGTCCATCCAGGATTCGGTACGCGGCACATCGCGGGCATCCCAGTAGCGGTTGAGCACGGTGCCGTCTTTAAGCTTCACGACACGTTTGCTGGCCGATCCGGCGGTTAACGTGCTGCTGTCGGCATCGGCCATCCAGTAGTTGTACTCTTTTTCCAACTGCGGCAGATATTTGCTGTAGACCGCTTCACCCTCATGTTTTGCCAGCAGATCCACCATCATACTGAAGAACGGTGGCTGCGAGCGGCTGAGATAGTAGCTGCGGTTACCGTTGGGGATATGGCCGTATTTATCCAGCTCAGAGGCAAAGTTATCGACCATATCCTGCACCCGATCCCAGTGACCGCTTTCCGCCAGCCCCAGCATGGTGAAGTAGCTGTCCCAGTAATACACTTCGCGGAAGCGCCCACCCGGCACCACATAAGGTTTCGGCAGCGGCAGCAGCGAATCCCACTGATTGGCCTGGCTGGCGGAACGCGTCAGCACGGGCCACAGGCCGTTGATATGTTCACGCAGGCTCTGACCCGCGGGCGGAACATATTTCTCCCCCTCTGCGGGCAGGATAAAATTCGTGGCAACAAACCGCTTTAAATCGAAATTGCGCTGCATTTTCTGCATTTGCCAGTCGGTAAGAATGGCCGTCGGATCCTGTTTGGGCACGGCATCAGCAAAAGTTTTCTGGTCGGGGAAAATTTTTGCCGCCTGCACCGCGTGGAACAACGGCCCGAGGCGGATGTCCGGTGGCTGCGGGTTACTGCTCAGCATACGTTGATTATCTTCCGCCTGAAGCGTGAAGCTGGCGGTCAGCGCGGCGGTGAGCAGCAGGGGGGTAAACAGGCGTGTATTCCATTGACGTTGTTCGACTCTTCTCATTAGCCATTCTCCATGTCCAGACCATGCATGATCTGTAAGTAGTTGAGCAGATTAAAACTTTAGTCGAATTTAACGAAAGGGTAAGGGATCGAAGGGGCAAAGTGTGAGTCAGGTAGGGGTTTTAACACCACAACGAGCTGAATGTGGTTGAAAAAAATACAGTGGGAATGGCAGGAAAACACGGGGACTGGCAGGCCCCCGTGAGGCGATATTACAGATTCACGCAGGTCTCTTCCGGCAGGCCAAGCATCAGATTCAGGTTCTGTACCGCGGCACCCGAGGCGCCTTTGCCGAGGTTATCCAGGCGAGCAACCAGAATGCTCTGGCGCTGCTGTGCATGGCTGAAGACAAACAGTTCCATATTATTGGTATTATTCAGCGCTTCCGGCAGCAGGTAAGGGGCGGTATCAGCATCCAGGCTGTTCAGTGCGTTCACGTGAATAAACCGCTGGCCGTGATAGAAATCAGCCAGTGCCTGCTGTAACGCTTCGCCATCCACATCATTCAGCGGAATAAACACCAGCATACCCTGCGCATAATCACCGACGGACGGCTGGAAGATCGGCTTGCTGCTCAACCCACTCCACGCCTGAATCTCTTTCAGGTGTTTATGATCAAAGCCCAGGCCGTAGGCGGCAAACCCGGTGCCTGCCTGCTGGTATTTTTCGATCATCGCTTTGCCGCCGCCGCTGTAGCCGGATACGGCGTTAATCGCCAGCGGTTGATCGGCTTTCAGCAGTCCGCTTTGGGTCAGCGGTGCGAGCAGGGCGATAGCGCCGGTAGCGTAACAGCCCGGATTGGATACATGGCTGGCAGCACGAATTTTCTCGCGCTGGTCGGCCGCCAGTTCTGGCAGACCATACACCCAGCCCGCTTCTACGCGGTGCGCAGAACTGGCATCCATTACGCGTGCACCCACCTCATCGGCCAGTGCCACGGCTTCACGTGCAGCAGCATCGGGCAGGCAAAGGATGCTGACATCCGCCTGTTTCATCAGCGCCTGGCGGGCAGCGGCATCTTTACGCTGCGCCTCATCAATGCTGAGCATTTCAATCTGAGGGTGACGGGCCAACCGCTGCTGGATCTGTAACCCGGTGGTGCCTGCCTGACCGTCGATAAACACGCGATATTTCTGACTCATTACCGTCTCTGCCCTGACTTCGTAAAAAAAAGAGTGGTGAGAGTATGCGAGATTTAGGGCGAAGGGACAATAAAAAATGACTGAATATCTGTTTTATTTGCATAATAAGTCATTATTGTTCGAGTGGACAGGTCAACATCCTAAGGTCAACGTCTTAAGGTCAAGGGCGTTTCGCTTTCCCGCTGTCGCGGGCTGAGCGACAAGGGGCGGCCAGTCGCCGCCGCCCCTTGACCCCGGGCTTGCGGCAGGCGCTGCGCCCGTTTCACGGGTGCCTTCGTCAGTTCCGTTCACCGACGGACCGCTCGTGACGGCACTTCCCTGTGCCGGCCCGAGCTTTCACCGCCGTCCTGGCGGTTCATCCTGGTTCACATCACTTCCTCAGCGCCGCTTAATTGCCGCCTCAACATCAAAACCAAAAACCTACAAGATTAAATAAAACCAACAAATACCAAAAATGGCTCTTTGGTATTTGGTTTATTTTTAGTCCGTCTTTGATTGTTCTTTTGACCTGGCCGTTGACCTTTTGAGCGGCAATTAAGCCTCGCCGAAGGAGGGCGGATTTCCAGGACGAGCCGACAGGACGTCGGCGAGAGGGTGAGCCGGGACAGGGATGTCCCGTCACGCCCGTTCCGGCAGGAAAACCGACCGACTGAGGGAACCCGCGTCAAGCGGGCGATGCGCCTGCCGCAGCCCGGATTCCTAAGGGCGGGGCGACTGCCGCCCTTAGGTCGCTCAGCCCACGAAGTGGGAAAGCGAAACGCCCTTGACCTTAAGACTTTGACCTTAAGACCTTGACCTTCAGACCTTGACCAGACCTTTAAGCCGATCAGCGATTCAACATAAACACCACGCTGCCGCGATACCACGGCGAAGCCAGCAGGTGCTGCTCATCCTGCTTATCCCAGCGGCCGTTCTGCACCAGCCCCAGCCGGAAGGGAATGCGCAGCTCCGTCAGCGCCGGGAAGTAGTCGGCGTAGCGGTTCACCGTCTGGCGACCCTGATAGCTCTGGATCACCAGCTCATCCACCGGCAGCGCATTCAGCGTCGCCACGTTACCGGTTTTTGCCCAGTCCAGCAGCCCGGTGACGCCAAGGGCATACTCCGCAGGCAGCACCGTTCTCAAGCGTTGCAAAAACGCGCTGTACTGATCGAGGCGGTGGGTCGCGGCATCAAAATCAATCTGTATGCCGATCACCTGATTGCCTGCCTGCGACCAGCGCTGCGCCAGCCGCACCATCCGTTCCAGCATCTCATCCGGCACCGCCAGTGTTTCCATTCGCACGGTGACCCAGATATGCGGAAACGTTAAGCGGCTCACCGGCAGGCCCATACGAATAAACACCGCCTGACCCTGCTGCGTCACCACTTCACCCTGATGCAGATACACGGTGTGAGCGGCTTTCAGCTCGGGTCCGGGGCGTACCCCCGACCAGAGCCAGAACGCCTGGTAATCGCTGGCATTAACCTGTTGTGCAGCACGAACCGGAAGGCCGCACAGGGCGGCCAGCAGGAGGCTTACCAGTAATACTTGAGCTTGTTTGCCCACGTGCTTCCCGGATACTGTTTTTTCAACTGAGTGAACCAGCGCTGGCGCTGTGTTTTATCGACCTCTTTGCCGCCGCAGTCGTTATAACCTGACGGTGCGTAACACATGACGGCGCGGTACAACGCGTAGCTTTTATCTTCCGGTTCGGTTTTGCTGTTGCCGATCACCTGCTGATAATAGTGCTGGCGATCCGGCTGACCCGTGCGTTTCTCAGTCGTCACCGCGTTATCCAGCGTACCGTTACCGCCGCTGTCGGGCCAGGTGGTGACCGAAACGTTCGTCGTGCGGAAGAACTCGCTGAGGCAGTTCAGCGCATGGCTGTTGTCGGCGTGCTGGCTCAATTGGGTGACCACCGTTTCCAGCGTCGGGCAGGCGTAGCCTTTTTCAGTCTTTTCGCCCGTCCAGTCAAAGGCACTGAGCTGCACATCGGCAAATGCGTCAGTCACCACGGGCTGCGTAATATGCTGGCTCAGTTTGCGGTCCTGCAACCATTCGCCGTAGCGCGCCTCGGTCAAATCGCTGACCAGCAGGGTGTGCAAAGCAATGGTGCGTTCTTCATCGTTTGGCCCTTTGCTGGCCTGCTGACGTAGCAACTCTGGCGTCGCGCGAGTCTTCAGCACCAGCGAACGGTAGCGCAGGTTCGTCACCCGGCTGTCTGAGGCAAAAATCTGTGCCACTTCATTGCCGGAAACCAGCGCGGCCGCCAGTCGGGCCTGAACAAACTGCTGCTGTTCCGGGTCCTTACTCAGCGTTAACAGATGCGCCCAGTGGTCGCGGGCGGCGGGCCATTGTTGCTGCGCCATCAGCGCATCGCCATACAGCACCTGCTCGCTGAACGCGACAATGTTGCGGGCGGGCAGTTCGGTGATGGGTTTGATGTTAGCGATCACCGCAGGATAATCCCCGGTGCGGAACGACTGCATGACCGTCAGATAGTGCCAAAGCGGTAGCTTGCGTGCCTGGTCAAATGACGGCATCAGCGCATCAAGATACGCCTGGTCCACACAGGGCAGGCGCGGATTACACTCTTTGCTGCGCATCAGACGTAATGTCTGGGTAAAGGTCAGCAGCGGGGCGTTAGTGGCGCTGATAAACATCGCATCGCCGCTTTGATCTTTGCTTTGCAGCTTCAGATCGTTTTCTGCGATCAGCGCAACAATCTCATCATTATTCGTGGCCGCTTCCAGCGCCTCCTCATAGTGATCTGCCAGCAGGTCCCAATCCTCCCGATACCAGTCGATACGGCGTAGCATGCTGTAGGCGGAGTGCGCATATTGCCCTTTGGGCCAGGCGGTCAGATAGGCCAGTGCTGCCGTACGCGCCTCAGTGGCGGCATTTTTGTCGACCTTTTTGACATCGAAATCACCGTATTCACCGTTGGCATTCTCGCTGCTCTGGTTGAGTGCCGTGCGCATCAGCATATAACTGGCGGTTTCTGCCACCCACGGCTGTTTTGCCGTTTGCAGCGCCGTGAAGGTCTGCGCGGCAGCCGGATAGTCGCCCTGATAGAAGTCGCTGGCGGCCAGCAGATAATCACGGAAGGCGCGTGCCGATGATCCTTCAGGATAATCCAATGCCCCCGTCTGCTGGCGGTATTCAGCGCTATCAGACAGTGACATACGGGCAGTGCCCAGTGCCTGGCGCTGTTCTGCGCTTAGCGAGGTATCCGCCAGCAGTGCCCCGAAGAAAAGCGAAACGGTAGTCAGCGTATAAGAGACAAAACGATTTTCCTCTTCGCCGGGGGCCATCGGGGTAACTTTAAGGATGCTGTCGTTCAGACCCAGCGCGGCAATCTGATTTTGCAGTGTTGCAGACAGGGTATCTTCGGTAGCAGCAGGGCTGGCAGCGGCAGGAGCGGCATCATCATGGTAGCCGAAATAGAACGAGCGGCTGCGCGTCATATCTTGCGGTATGGGCTGCGACGTCAGGGTGACAGCTTTGGTTTCGCTGACCAGGCGTAGCAGGTTGTCACGGGTGTCGTTGGTCACGTCCAGCACAGGAGGGCTGACAATAAAACAGTCTTTACTGCCCCACATACAGGCCTCGATATCTGAAGAGGCAAACGTCTGGAAACTGGCGGTTAATGACGCCAGCACGGTCAGGGCAATCCTTGATTTACGCATAATCCTTTTCCGGCAGATGATGAAGCGTTGATAAGCTGGCGAATTCTAAGCTGAAAACGGGCTTTTCATCAATGTGATAACCCCGCCACTGTAAACTTTTGTTAATTTATTGAAATTTTTGCACACAAAAACATTTCGAAAATAACACTTTTATTAATTAATGTTTTTTGATAAAAGTCTGTTTAGTTAGTGTTATTAATAGGACTTTTCTTAATGTCGGTCATGCCAGAAAGCTTCTGAAATAGCGCTCAGCCCAAAAATGTTCAAATTTATAGCCCATTGCCAGCGGCTGTGTGGCTCAGGAGTCTCATCATGGCATGGCAAAACTGGTTCACTGGCGCGAAGCTCTCTGCGGCCAAAAAAGCAACAGATAATAAAGCATTCATAAATAATTCATCCGATCGCATCCTGCCTTCCGCCTGGCTGCTGGAACCGCGCATGCTATTCGATGGGGCGATAGCCGCCACGGTCGCGGATACTGCCGCCAGCACGCCTGCGGCAGATGCCCACGCCACGGCTATTGCAGACAGTCAGGCAGAGAGCAGTGACAGCAGCCACACCCAGGCCACAGCGGACAACAGCAGCGACACGGCAACGGCTAACGATCAGAGCCAGACCAGCGATACCCCGAGCGATGCCGTGGCGACCAGTGCCAGCTACACGCGCCACGAAGTGGTGTTTATCGATACCTCCCTCAAAGATTATCAGACGCTGGTGGATGGCATTCAGCCGGGCGTCGAGATCGTGTTGATTGATGGCAGCAAAGATGGCTTGCAGCAGATCGCCGACTGGGCCTCGACCCACAGCGGTTATGATGCGATTCACATTTTCTCGCACGGTTCGGAAGGCACGCTTAACCTTGGCAGTACGGTTCTGACCGACACCTCGATTAAATCCGCAGATGTGCAGGCGGCGCTGGCGATCGTCGGCCAGGCGCTGACGGCGGAGGGCGATTTGCTGCTGTACGGGTGTGATGTCGGTGCTGGAAAAGCGGGCGATGCACTGCTTACCGATTTAGCCACGGCGACCGGTGCCGATGTGGCCGCTTCAAGCGATGCCACAGGCAGCAGCCTGATTGGCGGTGACTGGGTGCTGGAAAAAACCGTGGGGGATATCGACACCGCTGCACTGCATGTTGATGGTTATCAGGGGGTGATGACGGTACTCAATTTCAATGAGTCTCAGGATGACATTGCCAGCGGTGCAAACCTCAGCGTTGTTCGCGTGGTTGATGGACAAAATATCACGTTTTCTTCCGACAGTTATCTGGGGCTGGATTCGACATTGGGGCCGGTTGGAATCTATTCCTACGATGGTGCTTCGGGGACATCTGCGACAAAACTGGTGATCAGTGCGCCGACGGGCTATACCTTCGATCTCAGTGGATTAAGCGCGGGGGGATATAACGGAATCCTGCATTTTGTGCTCACCTACGCGGACGGCAGCACCAGCGCGTTTGATGTGTCGATGGACCCGGCAGCTTTAAGCGCGATTAGCAGTTTACCGAGCATTAACGATGTGACTCAGGTGGTTATTTCGTCCGCAAGTTTTTCCGTGCTGCAAGATATCAATATTGTCGATGTTAAACAGATCGGCCCAACGGTCAGCGCCGTGAGTTCCTCCACGGCAGACGGTGCGTATAAAGCCGGGAGTACGGTGCTGGTCAGCGTCGACTTTTCTACGGCAGTGACGGTAAACACCACCGGCGGGACACCCACACTCCTGCTGGAAACCGGGGCCACCGATCGGCAGGCGACCTATGTCAGCGGATCGGGCACGTCAACGCTGGTGTTTAGCTATGTGGTGCAAAGCGGCGATCAAAGCGCCGATCTTAACTATGTCAGCAGCAGTTCACTGGTGTTGAACGGTGCCACCATCAGTGACAGCAGCAGCGGGAAGAATGCTTCAGTGACGCTGCCGGACGCCGGGGCGCTGACTTCGTTGGGTGGAGCAAAAAATATTGTCATTGATACCCAGTTGCCAACGGCAACTGTCTCGCTCAGTGATACGGCACTAACAATCGGCGAGACCGCGACGGTGACCATTACGTTTAGCGAAAAGGTCAGCGATTTTAGTAATGCGGATCTGACGGTCTCCGGCGGCACATTGAGTGCGGTCTCCTCAGCCGATGGCGGGACGACATGGACAGGCACGTTTACGCCAACCAACGGCACCACCACCAGTGGGAATCAGATTACCCTGAACATGACTGGGGTGCAGGATGCGGCAGGTAACAGCGGCAGCGGCACCGTCAGTTCCGCCAGCTATGCCGTTGATACCGTACGCCCGACCGCCAGTATTGTGGTGGCGGATAGCACCCTGATTGCCGGTGAAACCTCGCTGGTGACCATCACCTTCAGTGAAGCTGTCACCGGTTTGACTAATACGGATCTGAGCATCGCCAACGGCACGTTAAGCACGGTCAGTTCGTCAGACGGTGGCCTCACCTGGACCGCAACCTTCACGCCGAACACGACTGTCCAGGACACCACGAATATCATAACGCTGGATAATACCGGTGTGGCGGACCAGGCAGGTAATGCCGGTACAGGCACTACCGATTCAAACAATTACAGCATTGATACCCAGCGGCCGACGGCTTCGATTGTGATGGCAGATAATGCGTTGCGCATCGGGGAAACCTCGCTGGTCACCATCACTTTCAGCGAGGCGGTAAGCGGTTTTACTAATCAGGATCTGAACATTGTCAACGGCACGCTGACCGCCGTCAGTTCAGCTGATGGCGGCATTACATGGACGGCGACATTTACCCCGACCAGTAACGTGACGGATGCCACTAACCTGATCTCGCTGGATAATACCGGTGTGGTGGACCAGGCCGGCAATGCCGGTACCGGCACCACCACTTCAAACAATTACAGCATCGACACCCAGCGGCCGACGGCCACCATCGTGCTCGCGGATAATGCCCTGCGCATTGGCGAAACGTCTCTGGTGACCATCACCTTCAGCGAGGCGGTGACCGGCTTTACCAACGCCGATCTGATCGTTGCCAACGGCACCCTGAGTGCAGTCAGTTCAGCCGATGGTGGCATCACCTGGACGGCGACCTTTACGCCAGCGGCTGGCATTACTGACAACACCAACCTGATTACGCTGGATAATACGGGCATCAGCGATCTGTCGGGTAACGCAGGCAGCGGCACCAGCGACTCCAATAACTACGCCATCGATACCCAGCGTCCGACCGCCACCATTGTGATGGCTGACAGTGCGTTGAGCACCGGTGAAACCTCGCTGGTGACCATCACCTTCTCTGAAGCTGTCACCGGGTTTACCAATGCAGACCTGACCATCCCGAACGGAACATTAACGAGCGTCGTCTCATCGGACGGCGGCATTACCTGGACGGCGACCTATACGCCCAATATTAACGTGCAGGACACCACAAACCTGATCGTCCTCACTAATACCGGCGTAAGCGATCTGGCGGGAAATGCGGGGAGCGGTACCACCAGCTCGGGTAATTTTACCATTGATACCCGGCAGCCGACGGCCACCGTTGTGGTTGCTGATAGCGCCCTGCGCATCGGTGAAAGTTCGCTGGTGACCATCACGTTCAGCGAGGCGGTGACCGGCTTTACCAACGCCGATCTGAGCGTTGCCAACGGCACCCTGAGTGCGGTCAGCTCATCCGATGGTGGCATCACCTGGACGGCGACCTTTACGCCATCGGGCAATATTGCTGATGTCACTAACGTCATCACCCTGGATAACAGCGGCGTACAGAACGCCGCGGGCAACGCGGGCAGCGGCACCACCAGTTCCAATAACTATGCCATCGATACCCAGCGCCCGACGGCCACCGTTGTACTCTCGGATACGGTGCTGTCCATCGGTGAAACCTCACTGGTGACCATCACCTTCAGCGAGGCGGTGACCGGCTTTACCAACGCCGATCTGATCGTTGCCAACGGCACCCTGAGTGCAGTCAGTTCAGCCGATGGTGGCATCACCTGGACGGCGACCTTTACGCCAGCGGCTGGCATTACTGACAACACCAACCTGATTACGCTGGATAATACGGGCATCAGCGATCTGTCGGGTAACGCAGGCAGCGGCACCAGCGACTCCAATAACTACGCCATCGATACCCAGCGTCCGACCGCCACCATTGTGATGGCTGACAGTGCGTTGAGCACCGGTGAAACCTCGCTGGTCACCATCACCTTCTCAGAAGCGGTCACGGATTTTGATAACAGTGACCTGTCGGTCTCTAACGGCACGTTAAGCGCCGTCAGCTCCTCAGACGGCGGCATCACCTGGACCGCGACTTTCACCCCAAACCAGAATATCCAGGATGCCACCAATTTGATCAGGCTGAATAACAGCGGCGTGTTGGATTTTGCAGGCAATGTGGGCGTTGGCACCACGGAATCGTTGAATTACAGCATCAATACCGTCCGGCCAACGGCCACCATTGTCATGGCAGATCATTCCCTTTTGGTCGGTGAAACCTCGCTGGTCACCATTACTTTCTCCGAAGCCGTCTCGGGCTTCAATAATGGCGATCTTACCGTGAATAACGGCACGCTCAGTAGCGTCAGTTCCTCTGATGGTGGCATCACCTGGACCGCGACGTTTACCCCGGGCAGCAACGTGACAGATAGCAGCAACATCATCACCCTGGATAACAGCGGCGTGTTCAATGCCGCGGGTAATGCCGGGGTGGGCACCACTGACTCCAATAATTACGCCATCGATACCCAGCGCCCGACGGCGACCATCGTGGTGGGTAACCCGAATATCGGCATTGGCGGGACATCCCAGGTGACCTTCACCTTTAACGAGGCGGTGAGCGGCTTCAACCTGTCCGATGTGTCCATCGCGAATGGCACGCTGAGCAACCTCACGTCAGCGGATGGGGGGATCACCTGGACCGCAACACTGACACCAACCTCTGGGGCCACCGATACCACTAACCTGGTGGTCCTGGATACCTCGGAGCTACAGGACCTTGCCGGCAATACGGGCAGTGGGATAGCCATTTCCAACAACTACGCGGTTGATGCCACGCCGCCTGTCGGCACCATTACCCTGAGCGACAGCCAACTGACCGCCGGGGAGACGGCTCAGGTGACGATTACCTTCAATGAAGCGGTCACGGGGTTCAGTAATAGCAGTCTGACGGTGAGCAACGGCACACTCAGTGCGGTCAGTTCTTCCGATGGTGGCAAGACCTGGACGGCGACCTTTACCCCTGCGGCAGGGATTGCCGCGTCAGGCAATCTGATCGTACTGGATAACAGTGGCGTGACCGATCTGGCGGGTAATACCGGCAGTGGCAGCAGCAGTTCCCCCGCATTCAGCATCGACAGCCGTCCGGTGGAAACCGGCACTGTCACCATGGCGATGAACGCGCAGTTTATGTTAACCGACGGCATGCCAGGCGCGTCCATCCCCACCGGCGGTGAGGCTCCGCGCAGCCAGATTGACTTGATTGCATTACCGGCGGCGTCCGGTGTGCCGTTAACCGGAGGCGCGTCGATCTTCGGTGCTGCCCCGGGGATCAGCACCACGCCATCGGCGGCCATTGTATTCAGTCAGACCGGACAGGGCGGCGGAGCGGCTGCGCCCTCTGCGCTGGCGGCAGTCTTCAGTCAGAACGATGTCAACCATTACGAGCCCGGCATTGTGCGTAGCCAGGTCGTCGACCTTAATCAACCGATGGGCGGCCGATCAACGCTGGCCGGGCTGTTTGGCGACATCCCGCTGCCGGGCAGCACCGCGCTGGAAGTGTTCTCCGGCAGCAGCTGGCAGAACGTGTCGGATAACACCCTCACAGGCACGATTGCCCCGACTTCGGTGTTTGGTGCGCCCGTGTTCAGCCAGCAACTGCAATGGCTGGACGAGGTTCAGTCTCAACAGGTGGCCTCGCTTGAAGTCGCGCTCAAAAACAATAAATCAGCAGTTTGAAAATAACGCAGGTCTGGGGTAAGGAATTGATGATGCATAAGTATGGAAAAATCTTCACCATCAGCATGATTGCATTACTGGTGAGCGGCTGTGCGGTCTCCACGCAGCCGATCGATAAGCAAGCCAGCCAGCAACGTGCCGATGCGGACCTCAGCGCGATGTTCAGCCAGCAGGATCCGGTCACCGCGCCGATCACCCTGCATGATGCCATGGCGCGCGCGCTAAAATATAACCTTGAAGCCCGCCTCAAAGTGCAGGAGCAGGCGCTGTCACAGTCGCAGGTGGATCTCTCGCGCTTTGACCTGCTGCCGAAAATGGCGGCGGAAGCCGGGTACGTTACGCGCGATAACTACAGTGCCTCCAGCAGCCGCAGCGTGGAATCGGGTAACCAGTCTCTGGAGCCGTCCACCTCGCAGGATCGTACCCGTCAGGTCGCGGATCTCACCATGGTATGGAACATTCTTGACTTCGGCGTCAGCTACGTCACCGCACATCAACAGTCGGATAAACGCTGGATTGCTGAAGAGCGCCGCCGCAAGGTCACGCACACTATTGTGCAGGATGTCCAGTCAGCGTACTGGCGTGCCGTGGCCGCTGAACGTCTGTTAGGGCGTATTGATGCCTTAATCGGGCGCGTGAATATGGCGCGTGAGAACAGCCAGAAAATGTCGACGCAAAAAGTGGGTGATTTGATTGAAGCCTACAGCTATCAGCGCGCACTGCTCGATGCCACTCGTCAGTTGGAAGAGCAGCGCCGCGCGCTGTCGCTGGCCAAAACCGAGTTGGCCACCCTGATGAACCTGCCGCTGGGCAGTGCCTATACGCTGGCGCTGCCGGACCGTGAACAGCTGGTCGAGCCGGTACTGAACGTACCGATGAACGATCTCGAAAAAGCCGCACTGGTTAACCGTCCCGAACTGCGTGAGCAGGATTATCAGGTGCGTATCAGCGCTGCCGAAACGCGTAAATCCCTGCTGCGTATGCTGCCAGGTATCGAACTCTCTCTTGGCGGGAACTATGACAGCAACTCGTTCCTGGTGAACCAGAGCTGGGTTGATGCCGGGGCAAAAGTGACCTGGAACCTGTTCAACCTGATCTCCGGCCCGGCGGCCTATGACGTAGCGAAGGCAGGAGAAAGCGTGTCAGAACTGCGCCGTCAGGCGATGTCGATGGCGGTGCTGGCCCAGCTGTACGTGGCGCGTGCTAACTACAATGAAGCGCTGCGCCAGTACCATACTGGTAAAGAGTTGCAGGTGCTCGACAGCGAAATCCTTGCCCAGCTCAATAACCGTTACAAAGCGGGCAGCATTGGTGAGCTACAACTGATCCAGGGCGAACTGAACGCGGTGAATACCTCACTGCGTAACGACCTCGCCTATGCGGAACTGCGCAATGCCTACGGCCAGGTATTTGTCACCGTCGGCCTTGATCCCTTGCCGGAAGCGCAAAAACTGACCGATATTTCGTCGGTTGGCCAGGCGCTGGATCGCACCGAAAAACGCTGGGCAGCCGGCAATATTTCACTGTAGGACGCAGGGTGATCTGTTGAACAACCATATTCGAAGTTCTCTACTGATGCTGGCCGCACTCTGTGCGGCCCCCTTGCACGGTTATGCCGCCAGCGAACTCCAGCTCGACCCGGTTCCTGCTGCGGGGGTGAAAGCCTCTGAAGAGGGCAGAGAAGCGCGTGGCGTACTGCGGGCGATTGACCAGGCGATGCTGTCCAGCGAGCTGAACGCCAAAATTATTGAGATGCCTTTCCGTGAAGGGGAGGCGTTTAAAAAAGGCGATCTGCTGGTGCGCTTTGATTGCTCTGCCTATCAGGCACAGCAATCAGCCTCTCAGGCGGCGATGCGTGCCGCGCAGCAGGAGTTAAGCCAGAACCGCCAGCTGGCAGAGATGAAATCCGTGGGCCGTAATGCGGTGGCGCTGTCTGAAGCGCGGCTGGCACAGGCGGCGGCGGAAAGTCAGGTGTACCAGATCCAGACCAGCCGTTGCCGCATTGTGGCACCGTTTGCCGGGCAGGTGGTGTCGCGCAAGGCGCAGGTGTCGGAATATCTGGCACAGGGCGCACCATTACTGGAAATCGTCGACAACCGCCATCTGGAAATCAACCTGCTGGTGCCGTCAAGCTGGCTATCCAGCCTGAAGCCGAAACAGACCTTCACCTTTACCCCGGATGAAACCGGCACCCCGTTACAGGCTGAAGTGGTGCGCGTCGGCGCGCGCATTGATGAAAGCAGCCAGACGCTGGTATTGATTGGCCGTGTGACGCAGGTGGACAGCGCTCTGATCGCCGGGATGAGCGGCAGTGCACACTTTACGGAGCTGAAGTGAGCGTAACGCCCCCAGTAGCACCGGAGCGGGTATTTGCCGAGTTCTTCCAGCTTGAACGCAAGGCCCGCGCGGCAAAGACCAGCGAAACCCTCGCCTGGTCGATGGTTAACGACGGTCTGAAACTGTTTGGTTTTCGTCATGTGGCGCTGATCATCAACGGCCGTGTACGGGCAGTGACCGGCGTGTCCGTCCCCGATCCTCACGCGCCGTTTATCGCCTTTATCGAACGTGCCGCGAAGCAATTGATCGCCGGAGGACATGCCGTCGAGGCTGCCACCATCAAAGCCGACTGGCTGGATGCACAGTCACAGCGTGACTGGCAGGCGTTGTCCGCCGCCGAAGCACTGTGGGTGCCGCTGAACGATCGTAACGGACAGTTGATTGGCGGCTTATGGCTGGCGCGGGACATGCCGTGGCAGGAGAGTGAACGGCTGCTGGCACAGCAGCTGGCGGATGTATACAGCCATGCATGGCTGGCGCTGGAGCCACATAAAACCTGGCAGCCCGGCTGGCCTAAATTCAAACTGCTGGCAGGTGTGATTGTGCTGGTGGGCGTGATGTTGATCCCCGTCAGGCAGTCGGTGCTGGCCCCAGCCGAAGTGGTACCGCAAGGGGGGCGAGTGGTGACGGCACCGCTCGACGGGGTGATCGCTGAATTCAGGGTGAAACCCAATCAGCCCGTGAAACAGAACGATCTGCTGGTGCGTTTTGATAATACGGTGCTGAAAGCGCAGGTTGACGTGGCCGAACGGGCGTTGGATGTGGCGGAGGCCGAGAGGCGCACCGGCGGCCAGCGTGCGTTTCAGGATGCCGACTCCAAATCCAAACTCGACCTCCTTGCTGCTCAGGTGGAGCAGAAACGGGCGGAGCTGAACTATGCCCGTGACCTGCTACAGCGTAGTGAGGTGCGCGCTGAACGTGACGGCATCGCCGTCTTTGCCGATGCAGATCGTCTGGTGGGGAAACCGGTCAGAACCGGGGAACGCCTCATGGAACTGGCCGATCCACAGCAGGCTGAACTGAAAATTGAGCTGGACGTGGGGGATGTGATCCCGTTTCCGGCCGATGCGGGCGTGGCGCTGTTTCTCGACAGCGATCCGCTGCAACGCCATGATGCGCAGCTGACCAGCGTTGCCTATGAAGCGGGGATGACCGCCGCCGGACTGTTGGCTTATCGGCTGGATGCGCGTTTCCTCAACAGGGCCCCACGCATTGGATTACGCGGTACGGCCAAAATCTACGGTGAATACGTTCCGCTGGCGGCCTATCTTTTCCGTCGCCCGCTGGCCGCGCTGCGTAAAACGGTCGGCCTGTAAACATGGCGGCACTCCCGGCATTACGTGACGACCTGCAACTCTGCGCGGCAGCGCCTGCACTGGATGGCTCACCGCAGTGGACGCTGGCGGATTCGCTGGCCGGGCGCTATTTCAAACTGAACGGCAGTGCGATCAGGCTGCTGCGCCACTGGGCGCTGGGGGATGACCAGCAGGTGCTGGCGGCGGCGAATCGCGAGCCGGGCATTCCGTTGCAGGCAGAAGAGTTGGATGATTTTCTGCGTTTTCTGCGCACCCACGATCTGGTGAGCGGCGGGGATGCTGAACAGCGTGCCAGCTACGATCTAAAGTCGGCGGCACGTCGCCAGAGCCTGTTTAAAAAAGTCCTGCATCAGTATCTGTTCTTTCGCATTCCGCTGTGGCGGCCCGATCCGTTCCTGAATCGAAGCTGGCCCTGGCTGGAGAAGTTCGGCACAGGCCTGCTGCGCTATCTCTTTCCGCTGCTGTTAATGACGGGGCTGTTTCTGGTCAGCCGCGACTGGCCGCGCTATCAAAGTTCGTTTTCCCATCTGTTCACGCTGGGCGGGGCGATGGCCTTCGGCTGTACGCTGGTTGTGGCGAAATTCATCCATGAACTGGGGCACGCGTGGATGGCAAAGCGGGCAGGTTGCCGGGTACAAAGCATGGGGGTGGCATTTATCGTGATGTTCCCGATGTTTTATACCGATGTCAGCGATGCCTGGCGAGTGCGGGAACATCGGACTCGCCTGCTGATCGGTGCCGGAGGGATTCTGGCAGAGCTGCTGCTGGCGGTCGTGGCCCTGTTTGCCTGGTCGCTGCTGCCGGAAGGTCCGCTGCACACCGCCGCATTTCTGCTCTCCAGCGCCACCTGGGTGACCACCGTGATCATTAACATCAACCCGCTGATGCGTTTTGATGGCTACTTCATGTTAAGCGACCTCTGGCGCATCGATAACCTGCAAGGCCGTGCTTATGCGCTGTGCCGCTGGCATCTGCGTGAAGCGCTGTTCGGCTACGGTGAGGCCCCCCCGCAGCGTTGGTCAAAGTGTATGCGTCGTCGGCTGCTGATCTGGGGATATGCTTCCTGGCTGTGGCGCTTCTTTTTATTCATGGGGATTGCACTGACGGTCTACCACTACTTTTTCAAAGTGCTGGGGCTGTTTCTGATGATGGTGGAAATCGGCTGGTTTATTGTGCTGCCGGTGATACAGGAGATGGGGATGTGGTGGAAACAACGTCAACAGTCGCGCCGAAAAACGTGGATACGTAGCACGCTGCTGTTGGCCCTGGTCCTGACGGTGCTGTTTGTGCCGTGGCGCAGCGGGATTGAGATCCCGGCGCTGATGGAGGCCAGCCGGGTCAGCACACTCTATGCTCCGGCCCCGGCGCAGATTGTCACATTACACGTGCACGACAGTGAGCAGGTCAGTGCCGGGCAACTGCTGCTGGAGCTGGCCTCGCCCGACCTCAATGCCCGCTTAATTATCGTGCGACAGCGCGTGGCCATTTTGCAGCTTCAGATCCGCCGTCAGGCGGCCCGGCAGGACACGGTAGGCGACATGCTAGTCCTGCAACAGGAACTGGCGGCGTCGCTGGCAGAGCATCGCGGACTGACGGCCCAGCAGGAGCGCTTACAGGTACGCGCCCCGCAGTCGGGCGTGGTGCGCGATATTGCCAGCGATCTGACGCCGGGCCGCTGGCTGTCGCCGGAGGCTGTCCTGCTACGCATCGTTGGACAAGAACAGAGCCGGATTTATGGCTATCTGCGCGAAGATAATCTGCAACGGATTGCCCCCGGAAACGGTGGGCGGTTTATTGCTGATGACCCGGCACTGGCGGCGATCCCGGTGCGCCTGAAGGCAATCGATCCGACCGGCAGCCCGTTCCTGGAAGAGGAGAAACTGGCCTCTGACCGTGGGGGGCCGGTGGCGGTCAGACGCGATGAACAGAAAAGGGCGCGTGCGGTGCAGGCGTGGTATGGCGTCAGTATTGAACCGATCGACCAGGCCGTGGCACCGCAACAACCGGTGCGCGGTGTGGTGGTCATTAAGGGTAAAGCGGAATCTCTGTTTACCAGTGCATGGCGACGTGTTGCCGCGCTGGGTCTGCGGGAAAGTGGTTTTTAAACCTGTTATCAACGGCATAAAAAGGAAGTGACGATGAAATTCTCAATGAAACTGGCGTTATCTCTCACAACATGCGGTCTGGCGCTGATGTCGGTCTCTCAATCGGCAAAGGCGACCTGTAGTGCGGAACCTTATACCGGGTCGATCTGTTATACCGCGGCAACCTATTGCCCTCAGGATTATCTGGATGCTGATGGACGTGACATGCAGATCAATACTTATCAGGCATTGTATTCCCTGATAGGCGTTCAGTATGGCGGTAGCGGCAGTACCTTTAAACTGCCCGATCTGCGCGCAAGGCTGGCAATCGGCCAGGGGCCAAACTTACCTCAGGGGACACAACGAGGAGCAGATAGCGTGCAATTAACGGTGAATCAGATGCCAGTGCATAACCATGCAGCGGTGCGGACCACGCCGCTCGTGACAACGGTGGTGGTTAATGCCAGCGCCAGCAATGGTACCTCGGCGGCACCGACGGCCGCTGAGAACCAGCTGTCAGCGTTGACCGGTCCTGCGGCGAAAGCGTATGTCGCGCCTGGCGGCACCCAGGTTGCGCTGAGCGGCACCAGTGCCACCACCACCGGTGGGGCCATTGGGGTGTCTAACAGCGGTTCGAGTCAGCCGTTCAGCATTATCCCGACAGAGACCACACTGCGGGCCTGCATCGCGGTTAACGGCTTGTATCCGCCAAGACCGTAAATCGTCACTGAGCGGGAAGACCCGATATGGATTATCCCGCTGATCATGGTGCTCTGGCTTTGCTGTAAGAAAAACGTTATGCCATCCGGCGTGGTGGAATAAGCCGATTTTCGGCCCATTATGCAGTTTCAGCATGCCGGGCCGCTCACGCCGTCTGTTACTCTTCCCGCAGTTTAAACACTCGCACCATCTCTAACAGCTGCTCAGCCTGCTGCTGCATTGCCTGCGCGGCGGCGGCCGATGCCTGAGAGAGCGTGGCGTTCTGCTGGGTGGCGGCATCCATATGCACCACGGCGATATTCACCTGATCGATGCCGCTGCTCTGCTCGCCGCTGGCCATCGAAATGGTTTCCACCAGCTGGCTGACGCGCTGCACGCTGCTGACGATCTCTTCCATCGCGCTGCCCGCTACTTTCACCAGCGAGTTACCCTCATTGATGCGGGTGACAGAGCTGTCGATCAGTGTGCCGATCTCTTTCGCGGCGGTGGCAGAACGCTGTGCCAGGGCGCGCACTTCGGCGGCGACCACGGCGAAACCGCGTCCTTCGCTGCCTGCACGCGCCGCTTCAACGGCGGCATTCAGTGCCAGAATATTGGTCTGGAAGGCGATGCCGTCAATCACGCTGATAATATTGCTGATCTGAGTGGAGAACTGGTGGATATCGCTCATAGTGCGTACCACCTGTTCCACGACTTCACCGCCCTGGCTGGCGACGGCACAGGCTTCAATGGAGATATCGCTGGCGATACGCGAGTTCTCTGCATTGTTTTTGACCACTGACGTCAGCTCCTCCATTGAGGCCGCGGTCTGCACAATGGCGCTGGCCTGTGCTTCATTGCGCGTGGACAGTTCGCGGCTGCCAACGGCAATTTCGCTGGAGGCCGACGCAATGGTTTCGGTGCCGGAACGTACCCCGGACACAATACGCGTCAGGTTGCCGTTCATCTCCTGCAGGGCATGCATCAGTTCGGCGGTTTCATCGCGGCCGCTGACGATAATCGGCGTCTGCAAATCACCGGACGCCACCGCTCGTGCAATCGAGACAGCCTGCGCCAGCGGGCGGGTGATGCTGCGGATCAGCCAAAAGGTGATCATAAAGCCAGCCAGCAGCGTCAGACCCATTGCCAGCAGCAGCATCATGCGCGTTTGCTGATACAGATGCTGGTTACGCGCATTACTCTGCTCGCGGATCAGCACCGCCTGTTGCAGCGTGGCGGCAACCATTTCATCGATCATCCGCGTGGGCTCACGGTCAATTCCGGCGACCAGACCATCGACTTTGTGCGCGCTGTCGCTGTCCTGAATGCTGTACTGTTGCAGGGCTTTTAGATAGTGCTGCTCCAGTTCGGCGTGCAGCGTGCGGGTTTTCAGTACCTCGCTGTTGCTCATGCCAATCTCAGGGAGCAGTGTGCTCAGCTGGCCCAGCAGCACCTGGGTTTTCTGGCTTTGTTTAACAAAGGCATCACGGTACTGATTGAATTTCGCTTCGCCCTGCGTACCGCGCAGCAGGGTGTTCTTCCACTCCTGCACCTGAATTTTGAACTGCACCTGCGCATTGCGTGCGGTATCAATGCTCTCTGCGATGGTCTGCTCCGTAGCCATAATATGCTGATTCTGCGTTAACCCGTCGGCGTTAACCGTCAGACCGCGTATACCGATAAACAGGGTGGCCAGCAGCAAAATGGCCGCCAGCATGCCGAGGCGTTGCCCGATAGAGAGATGATTAAGTTTCATAGCGTCAGGATTTCCCGGTGAATAAAAAATGCAAAAAAAGCTCACAGTCGCCAGAGATATCGACCTGGCGGGCAGCGACTTTAATCGGGAGAAGGGGGGATAACAGAGGATGTGAAGGCTAACTGACTCATCTGTAGAGAGAAGTCTGGTTTATGACGTTTTCGTGACAATTGCATTCCCCTCCTGAAGCGGAGGGGAATGCCGCCTCAGGCGGTTACTTCACGCATTTATCGCACTGATTCTGTTGGATCTGAGCGAAGAAGTCGTTGCCCTTATCATCGACCAAAATAAAGGCCGGGAAGTTTTCGACTTCGATTTTCCAGATGGCTTCCATACCCAGCTCAGGGTACTCAATGCACTCCAGACTTTTGATACTTTGCTGTGCCAGCACCGCCGCCGGGCCACCGATGCTGCCGAGGTAGAAACCGCCGTGTTTATGGCAGGCATCCGTCACCTGTTTGCTGCGGTTGCCTTTCGCCAGCATGATCATACTGCCGCCGTTGGCCTGAAGCAGGTCAACGTAGGAGTCCATACGGCCTGCGGTGGTCGGGCCGAGGGAACCGGACGCATAACCTTCCGGGGTTTTCGCCGGCCCTGCGTAGTAGATCGGGTGATCCTTGATGTACTGTTGCAGATCTTCGCCACTATCAAGGCGCTCTTTCAGCTTGGCATGAGCAATATCACGGCCCACGATAATGGTGCCGCTCAGAGAGAGGCGTGTGGAAACCGGATACTCAGAAAGATGGGCCAGAATCTCTTTCATCGGACGGTTCAGGTCAACATGCACTACATCGCCTTCGCCCTGCTGGCGCAGTTCGACAGGGATATACTGGCCTGGGTTATCTTCCAGTTTTTCAATCCAGATGCCTTCGCGGTTGATCTTCGCTTTGATGTTACGGTCAGCGGAGCAGGAAACCGCCATCGCCAGCGGGCAGGATGCGCCGTGGCGCGGCAGACGGATGACGCGGATATCATGTGCGAAGTATTTACCGCCGAACTGTGCGCCCAGGCCCAGCTCTTGTGCGGCCAGCAGCAGTTCCTGCTCAAGTTGCACATCACGGAAGGCCTGGCCGTGTTCATTACCTTCGGTTGGCAGCTCGTCGTAGTAGTGTGTTGAGGCCAGTTTCACTGTTTTCAGCGTGCTGTCGGCGGACGTACCACCGACCACAAAGGCGATATGGTACGGCGGGCAGGCGGCCGTGCCGAGGCTGCGCATTTTCTCCGTCAGGTACTCTTTCAATTTACCCGGGGTGAGCAGCGCTTTGGTTTCCTGGTACAGGTAGGTTTTGTTGGCTGAACCGCCGCCTTTCGCCATACACAGGAATTTATACTCATCACCGTCAACGCTATAGAGGTCGATTTGCGCAGGCAGGTTGGTGCCGGTGTTGACCTCTTTGTACATATCCAGCGCGGCATTCTGCGAGTAGCGCAGGTTGTCTTCGGTGTAGGTGTTGTACACCCCCAACGCCAGGGCGGCTTCGTCACCGCCGCCCGTCCAGACGCGCTGGCCTTTTTTACCCATGATGATCGCGGTGCCGGTGTCCTGACAGGTTGGCAGGATCCCTTTGGCAGCGATTTCGGAGTTTCTCAGAAACTGCAAGGCAACGTACTTATCGTTCTCACTCGCTTCCGGGTCGGCCAGAATGGCGGCCACCTGGCGCTGGTGGGCCGGGCGTAGCATAAATGAGGCATCATGAAACGCCTGTTGCGCCAGTAACGTCAGAGCCTGAGGCTCTACTTTCAGGATTTCCTGCCCGTCGAATTCGGCCACGGAGACGTGATCGCGGGTTAACAGGTAGTATTCGGTATCCTCTTTTGCAAGAGGGAACGGGGTCTGATAATGGAAAGGTTTTTTCGACATTGTGCTCTCACTTAATGATGTGCTGCCCTCCTTCTCGGATGCGGAGGCTCGGCAACATTAATGGCGATATCTGTTTTATTGTTTTCCTGCCGACCCTGAGTCAGGTCGGCAGGTCAGGAATGGTATAACATTGTTGCAACAACTGCATGTCTGAGTGCGTGATTAACCGTTAAGCGCGCATCAGAACATCATCACCATCCACGGATAGCCAATCAGCATCAGGGCGCAGAGGAAGAAGGCCCCGAAGATGGTCCCCAGACGCCAGTAGTCTTTGGTTGGCAGGTAACCACTGCCGTAGTAAATCGGGCTTGGGCCTGTACCGTAAGGGGTGATGATGCCCATCAGACCAAGTGAGGTACACATCATCAGGCAGAATACCGGCATATTGATGCCCGGAATCGAGGCGGCAATGGTCAGCATGGCCGGTAACAGCGCGGTGGTATGCGCAGTGGTACTGGCGAACAGGTAGTGCAGCAGGAAGAAGGCGATCATCAGTACCACGGCGGAGACCTGCGGGTCGTAGCCTTGCAGCAGCGTCCCACCTTCTTTACCCAACCAGGCGATAAAGCCAACGCGTGCCAGGCCATCTGCCAGTGCCACCAGGGTGGCGAACCAGGCAAAGGTGTTCCAGGCCGGTTTGTTACTGGTAATGTCATTCCAGTTGAGTACGCCAGTCCACAGCATCAGCACGACGACCAGCAGGGCAGCCATAGCCGGTTCAATCCAGGCGGTGGCGAAGATCCACATCAGCAGGGCAGAGACCACAAACACCAGCAGCAGGATTTCGTTACGGGTCAGTTTGCCCAGTTTTTCCAGCTCACTGATGGCCCAGCGCGGCACTTCATCGTTGAACTTCACTTCCGGCGGATAGAGCCAGTAAGCCAGCAGCGGCATGGTCAACAGCAGTAACAGACCTAACGGCAGGAAGGCCAGGAACCACATTCCCCAGGAGATATCAAAGCCCACCACACTTTTCACCAGCGCCAGGGCCAGCAGGTTAGGGGCCAGCGCCGACAGGAACATCGAACTGGTGATACAGGCGGCGGTGATCGCTACCCACATCAGGTACGAACCAATCTTACGGGCGCTGGGGTCGTTAGGTTTTGAACCATACAGCGGCGGCAGGTTGGCAATAATCGGGTAGATTGTGCCCCCGCTGCGTGCGGTATTGGACGGGGTGAACGGGGCCAGCAGCAGGTCAGCGAAGGTAATGGCATAACCGAGGGTCAGACTGCGACGCCCCAGATATTTCACCAGAATCAGCGCCAGGCGGCGGCCGAACTGTGTTTTGTCATAACCCGCGGCGAACATAAAGGCGCCAAAGATCAGCCACACCGTAGAGTTACCGAATCCGCTGACGGCCCATTTAAATGCCTGAGCGGCCGTTTTGAATTTCGGGTCGGCCAGTTCTGCCGGGCTGAACAGCACCCACTGACTGAACAGCGCGATGACCACCACGCCGGTAAGGCCGATCACCGCACCAGGCAGGGGTTCAAAAATCAACCCAACAATCACCCCCACAAAGATAGCGAAGAAGTACCATGCATGAGGTTCCAGCCCCTGAGGTACCGGCACGAGTAGCAGTAACACCGCAACCAGTACAGGCAGGAACAACATAAGCAGGCGTTTTTTTTGCCCCGCAGCGGCAGGAGGTGCCTTTGCGGTTTCACTGACCATAGATGTCTGTTTCATAGTTTTAGTCTGCAAGTTAATAAGAATTCGTTAAGTGTCCCGGTAGGTTATAACTGATTTTTTTACTTTCTTTTCTATTTATTTAGTTTTTCTACCGTGAATCTTGAAGTCGTTTTCGTCTTTTCCCAATGAAAAAGCATCTATTTATTGGGTTGATATAAATATAATGCGACATCCTTAAATATAGACTTTGATCTGGATCAATAAAAATTGCAGCACCCTTTTATTTTTAACAACTGGCTATCATTTATTAAGCGTTGTTTTCATTTAAGAGGCTTAATCTTCATCTTAGTGTACATTTTATTTCCAGTAAAGTCAGATTTGTTTTGTTAAGAATATGATTTTATTGATTATAATTTTTCTGTAAACGATAGGTTGATTTTTTGTGTTCATTAGTTAACAATTAATAAAACTATTTGTAGCATTTCGGGTAAATAAAAAGTATTCGTTTATTTAAAAGTTAAATAATTAAAGTTATCGATTATATAGCTAAAGAAATTGTTATATTAGCATCATGACGTCGGGCTATTAATATAAATAATAAAATAGCTGCCCGCTAAAGAATTCAAAACTTTTAATTTGGAGTACACCTAATGAATACGCTAACCCCTATTCTGAACCCGTTGACCCTGCCAAACGGGGCGGTTCTGAAGAACCGCCTGCTGATGGCGCCGATGACCACCTGTACCGGTTTCTACGACGGCACCGTCACCAGTGAACTGGTTGAGTATTACCGCGATCGTGCCGGCAGCATAGGTACGGTGATTGTTGAGTGCTGCTTCATCGACCCGAAAGGCCCGGCCTTCCCGGGGGCCATTGCTATCGACAGCGATAACAAGATTTCGGGTCTGGCGAAAATTGCCAGCGCTATCAAGACCAAAGGGTCTAAAGCTATTCTGCAAATCTATCACGGCGGCCGTATGGTTGAGCCGGAACTGATTGGCGGACGTACGCCGGTCGCGCCAAGTGCCATAGCTGCACCGCGTGACGGTGCGACCACCCCGCAGGCGCTGACTGCCGAAGAAGTTGATGTGATGATCACCAAATTTGGTGATGCGGTTAACCGTGCAATTAAAGCCGGATTTGACGGCGTGGAAATCCACGGTGCCAACACCTACCTGATCCAGCAGTTCTACTCACCGAACTCCAACCAGCGTGATGACAAATGGGGCGGTAGCCGCGACAACCGCGCACGCTTCCCTCTGGAAGTGCTTGAAATAACGCATAAAATGGTGGAGCGCTTTGCGGATACGTCCTTCATCATTGGTTACCGCTTTTCACCGGAAGAAATTGAAGTCCCGGGCATCCGCTTTGATGACACGCTGTATCTGCTGGAAAAACTGGCTGCACGCGGTCTGGACTACGTGCACTTCTCTGTGGGGCAGCTGTTGCGCTCCTCGATTGTTGACCGCGAAGATCCGACGCCACTGATCACCAAATACCTGGCTGCACGTTCAGAAACCCTGGCAAAAGTGCCGGTGATTGGCGTGGGCGGCGTGATCAACAAAGCGGACGCTGAACAGGCGCTGGAATACGGTTTTGACCTGGTCGCGGTAGGTAAAGCCTGTATTGCTTACCCGGACTGGGCCGATCGCATTATTAAAAACGATCATCTTGAACTGTTTATCGACAGCACCCAGCGTGAAGCGCTGAACATTCCTGAACCGCTGTGGCGCTTCTCACTGGTTGACGCCATGATCCGCGACGTCAGCACCGGTGGCCGTAAATATAAAGCAGGGGTGTACCAGGAGAAAGTGGAAGCCGAAGCGCTGAAGCTGAAAATCAGTGTCACCCTGGATACCGACCGTATTACCGATATTTCACTGGTGCCGGATGACACCCTCGACGTGGACTTCACCACCACCTTTGAGAGCCTGCGTACCCGTATGCTGGTGGCGAACAGCCCGCACGTGGATGCCGTGACGGGTGCCACTACACAGAGTGAGGCGCTGAAAAAAGCCGTCTCCCGCGCCATGGCCACCTCAAGCAAAGAGCATGTGATTGAAGAGGGGGGCAACCCGCAAGCCCCGCAGAACTACGATGTCGTCGTGGTCGGCAGCGGCGGTGGCGGCCTGGCGGCGGCCATTCAGGCCAGCGATGCGGGCGCGCATGTGGTGATCATCGAGAAAATGCCAACCATTGGCGGGAACACCATTAAAGCCTCGGTTGGGATGAACGCCGCGGAAACCCGCTTCCAGAAGCTGAAAGGCATCGAGGACAACAAAGAACTGTTCTATGAAGAAACGCTCAAAGGCGGCAAGTTTAAGAACAACCCGGAACTGCTGCGCGAGTTTGTTAACCTGGCACCCGAAGCTATTGAGTGGCTGGCGACTAACGGTATTGAGCTGAACGATATCACCATTACCGGCGGCATGAGCATTGACCGCACGCACCGTCCGGCTGACCGTTCTGCGGTCGGTGGCTTCCTGATTAGCGGCCTGGTGAAAAACATTAATCAGCGCGATATCGAAGTGCTGCTGGAAACCTCCGTGGCGGAAATTCTGCTGGAAAATGGCGCGGTGAGCGGCGTGAAAGTGGTCGATGAATATAACGACACCCGCATCCTGAATGCCAAAAGCGTGATTGTGGCGACCGGTGGCTTCAGCGCCAACCGTGAGATGGTGGTGAAATACCGTCCTGAGCTGGATGGCTTTGTCACCACTAACCACAAAGGGGCCACCGGTAGCGGCATCGCCATGCTGCAAAATATTGGTGCGGATACCGTCGATATGGGCGAAATCCAGATTCACCCGACCGTGGAACAAACCACCTCTTATCTGATTTCGGAAGCGATTCGCGGCGGCGGTGCCATTCTGGTCAGCCAGGCCGGCCAGCGCTTCTACAACGAAATGGAAACCCGCGACAAAGTCTCCGCCGAGATTATTGCGCTGCCAGAGAAGAGTGCGTGGATTATCTTTGATGACCAGGTGCGTGCGAATAACAAAGCCGCCGATGAGTACATCGCCAAAGGCTTTGTGATCAGTGCACCCACGCCGCACGAGCTGGCCGTAAAAATCAATATGGACCAGGAAACCCTGCAAACCACGCTGGGTCGCTACAACCAGTTCGTTGAACAGCAGAAGGATGAAGACTTCGGCCGTACCACCGCGCTGCGTCATCCGCTAAACAAGGGGCCGTACTTCGCTATTCGTATCGCCCCGGGCGTGCATCATACGATGGGCGGCGTGACCATTAATACCGACACCGCGGTGCTGGATGCGCAGAAACAGGTGATTAACGGCGCCTGGGCTGCGGGCGAAGTGGTCGGCGGTATTCACGGTGCTAACCGTATCGGCGGTAATGCGGTAGCCGATATTATCATCTTCGGGATTCTGGCAGGGCGTAACGCGGCGGCGTACGCGAAACGTTAAACCCCCGGGCCGGGCATGCCCGGCCCCTACCGGACGTCGTTGGTGCCGTATATTATCCGGCCCCGACAGAAAGCATCACATCGTGGGGGTAGGATAATCCCCGGCCCCGACAGAAAGCATCACATCGTAGGGGGAAGGATAATATCCGGCCCGACAGAAATCATCACATCGTGGGGGTAGGATAATCCCCGGCCCCGACAGAAAGCATCACATCGTAGGGGAGGATCATACCCGGCCCGACAGAAAGCATCACATCGTAGGGGTGGGATAATATCCGGCCCCGACAGAAAGCATCACATCGTAGGGGAGGGGCATGCCCCTCCCATTGACTCCGGGCCGGGCATGCCCCCCGTTGACCAGAAGGAGACCCAATGTCCGCAGGTTCCTACGCTTACTCCGCTGTTCTGATGGGATCGCCCATCCTCCTCAAACTGTTTGAACATGACGAGGCACTCGCAGGGCGGGTGTTTCGTCTGATCAAGCATCAGGAAAATCTGTTTACCGTTAACCGTGCACCCTCGGAAGTGATGGCGATCAATCACGCGGCGGGTCTGCATCCGGTCGTCGTCAGCGCGCCAGTCTACCAACTGATTAAACGCGCCAGCGAGGTCAGCACGCGTGCGGAAAGCTGTTTCAACTTCGCCATTGGCCCGCTGGTTAAACGCTGGAAGATTGGCTTTCAGGGGAATACGGTGCCGCCTGAGAGCGAGTTACAGGCGCTGCTGGCCCTGACCAATCCCCACCAGGTGATTCTCGACGATGCGGCACAGTCCGTGTTCCTGCAACAGGCAGGCATGGAGATCGACCTCGGTGCGATTGCGAAAGGTTACATTGCCGATGTGGTGCGTGATTATCTGCATCAACAGCAGGTCACGAACGCGTTGATCAATCTGGGGGGCAATGTGCAGACGCTGGGGCATCCGGCGCAGCAGGCATGGGGGATTGGCCTGAAAAAGCCTTTTGCCGGGCCTGATGCCCTGATTGGCGTCATCCACGTCACTCACCATTCCGTAGTCACTTCCGGGGTGTATGAGCGGTATTTTGAGCTGGCAGGGCGTTGCTATCATCACATTCTTGACCCGCGTACCGGTTACCCGCTGGATAACGAGTTGCTGAGTGTGACGATTATTTCCGATGATTCCATCGACGGGGATATCTGGACCACATTGCTGTATGGACTTGGGGTAGAAAAAAGCCTCGTCTGCTTGCGAGAGATGCCGCAGATCGAGGCTATTTTTGTCACCCGGGACGGTCAGGTGATCTGTTCTTCACAGCATAAGTACCGCTTCACGCTACTGGACGACAGTTACCGGGTTACTGGCAATACTGTTTAAGCAGGGCGGTATGCTCTGGCTGGAGGCGGTAACGATAAACCGGACGACCGGTGGCACCATAGTGGATGCTGGTGAACAGAATATTGCTGTGCGCCAGCCAGATGAGGTACTTACGGCAGGATACGCGCGAGATATTGACTGCAGCCGCGAGATCGTCGGTGGAAAATTCCTCATTCGGATGGGCGTCAATCCACAGGCACAGAGTGCGTAACGTCTGTGGCGTTAACCCCTTTGGCAGGCGTTTATTATCCTCAACTGCCGGATGATTACCGTGAATCAACTGATCGACATCCGCCTGTTCATAGAACTGATGGTTATCCATCATGGTTTTTTTCTGTTTCCAGCCGGTCAGCGCTTCTTCAAAACGCGAGAACTGGAACGGCTTAATGAGATAGTCGACCACGCCATAATGCAGAGACTGTTTGATCGTAGCGGCATCGGCGGCGGAAGAGATTACAATCACATCCACCGGACGCTTTGCTTCGCGTAGCGCAGGCAGAAGATCCAGCCCGTTATCCTGCTGCATATACACATCCAGCAGGATCAGGTCGACCGCCAGTTCGCTGTTCAGCACCAGATCTTTCGCCTGCTGCAAGGTTGAGGCAACGGCGCAGCAGGCAAATCCTGGCAGTTGGGCGACATAGCAGCGGTTCAGTTCTGCGACCATCGCATCATCATCGACGACTAAAACATTGATCATGCGTTTTTACTCTCTCCATCCCAGGGCAGTTGTACAAAAAATTGCGTATAAACGCCAGGTTCGGACTCTACAATAATTTTCCCGCCAAGGCTTTCAGTTTGTTGTTTTACCAGAAACAGCCCGACGCCCCGTTCATCGCCTTTGGAAGAAAAACCCTTCTCAAAAATCGCCTCTAACTGGCTGGCCGCAATGCCGGGGCCGTCATCGCTGACTTCGCAGGCCAGGAAACCCTTCTGGTAGTGCAGTAATACACTCACCTCGCCCTCAGCGCTGGGGCCAAGGGCATCCAGTGCATTATCAATCAGGTTACCCAGCACGGTGATCAGCGTGGCAACCTGCTGTTCGCTGCCGCTGTCCGGCAGCCTACAGTCATCGCTGATCAGCAGGTGGTTGCCTGTGTCCGAGGCGCGATTCATTTTACTTAACAGGAAACCGGCAATAACCGGTGACTTGATTTTTCCTAACAGAGAACCGATCTCTGTCTGATAATTATTAGCCGTTTTAAGAATATAATCCTCTACTTTGCCGTAACTTTTCATATGCAACAGACCGAGGATCACATGCAGTTTGTTCATAAATTCGTGGGAGCGTTCGCGCAGGGCATCCACATAGCTCACCATGCCATCCAGCCGCTGCATTAGCTGGCTGATTTCTGTTTTATCCCTGAAGGTACAAATGGCACCGATGATCACGCCGTTGCTGCGCACCGGCATGGTATTGCAGAGTAAGATGCGGCCTTTAAAATTGATCTCCTCATCGCGCAGTGGCACGCCGTTGTTCAGCACATCGCGCAGGTTGGAGATCAGCGGGCCTGAGGCGGCCACCATTTCGCCGACGTCGATGTTCACCGCCTGCTGACGGTCGGTTTCACGCAGCAACTGCCGGGCGGCACGGTTAATCAGCGTCACCTGCATATGATCATCAACGGCGATCACCCCTTCTTTCATGGATTGCAGCATCGCCTGACGTTGTTCAAACAGCGTTGAAATCTCATACGGCTCCAGCCCGAACAGGATACGCTTCGCGGCCCTCACCAGCAGAAACGTGCCGATGGCACCGACCAGCATGCCGCACAGCGCGGCCCAGATGATATTCCAGCGGCTCTGGCTGATCTGTAAGGCTACTTCGCTTAACGAAATGCCGATAGCGACCACGCCAATCTGCTTATGCTGACTGTCGTAAACGGGGGTGAACAGCCGCAGTGCTTCCGCCAGTTTACCGTGGTTGATCGCCATGTTTTCGCGCCCTTGCAGGGCCGGAATAATGTCCTCACCGATGAAATGCTGGTTAATCAGTTCTGCTTTTGGGTGGGAATAACGAATGCCGTCCATATTGGTCACCACCACAAACAGCAGGTCGTTGCTTTCCTGCACCGCGCTGGCAATCGGCTGAATCACGCCGCTGTCAGGAGGAAGCAGCAGCGCGCGCTGGATCTCAGGGGAGTCCGCCAGGGTGCGTGCCACTGCCAGCGCCTTATCTTTGACGCTCTCCTGGGTCACATGGCTTATCTGGAAAAAATAGAACAGATGAACAATCAACAACACCGTTGCAATCACGGCGCTGACCATCAGGCTGACGGACGTACTCAGTTTCATCGGACGCTTGCGCACAACAGGCGGCTGCAGCGGGTCGCTCATGGAGACTCCTGAAAGAAGGGAACCAGCGTTATCTCTGGCTAATATAGCGCGGGACGCTATGAGGCATGATGATTTTACATCAGAAAATCAGCGGTCCGGGCGAGTTTTTCAGGTAGAGGAGGAGGGAGCAATGGCAGCAGGTAAAAAGCAGGCAGTAAAAAGCCCCGTGAGGGGCTGTAACGATTATTTCGGCAGCTCACTGAGCTCTTTAACGTCACCTTTATTAATCTGTTGTTCAGTGCCGTTAGCATCGGTGTAAGCTATCAGACCCGTTTTAGCGTCTTCTTTCGGTTTGCCGTCACTGATAATCGTTCTGCCATCGTTAGTATGAATAGCATAACTGCTGCGGGTGCAGCCAGACAGCGCGGTCACACAAAACAAAGCTGCGAGAGAAAGTGCCATGATCTTTTTCATCTGAACTCCTGTTATTTAGTTATCTAGTTCACTCATGTTTTTAATCTGCTCACGATTAATCTGTTCAGTCTTACCCGTTTCGGCATTCTTATAAGAGACCAGTCCGGTTTCATCATCGACCTGCGGTTTACCATCGGTGACGATCGTTTTACCGTCGGTGGTTTGAATGGACTGATTTGAAGCACAGCCAGCAAGCATGAACAGAGACGCTGCGATAAAGGTCGCTTTAAACAGTGTGACTTTCATTTGGGATTTCCTTATAGATGTCTTTCTCATTCGAACGTTTTAATTATAGAAGGGTTTGGCGATTTTGCGCATTTACATTTAAAAATATGAGAAGAAACGGAATATTCTGAAAAGATTAAGTCCGGCTTGATTTTTGTTATCGTTATTGCCATTCAGTAGTTAGCGAAAGGGGGTGTGAATTTACCCTTCGCGAAAATTGATAATAAATCGTTGAAAATCAATTTGTTAATCTTTTTTATTATGACGGTTAGCATATTGTAGCGGGGTGTTTAGTGCAGCATGTGCATTATTTAAGGTGAAATGATAATATGTAAGTACATACAGCCAGATAAGGGGTGCATGTGCACGGTAATAATAAGGACTATCCAAAAGAAATTTATGCAGTTATTGGCAGGGCAGTCTCAGAACTGATTGCGGCCAACCAGCCTCTGGATAAGAAGAGCGTATTAATTATGCTCCAGGCTCACAGCACCAGAGCAAAAGATGCCCACACTCAGGGCATCTATCGACAGGCATTTCGTTATCTGCTGGAAAGCTTCCATTGATAACCCTCATTAATAACAACGCGGTTACGCATCGTCAGGCGTCATGCCCACCACAACTTCCAGCACCTGACGATAGACATCCAGTTGGATCACATCGGTGGTGGTCTCCAGCTTCTCAATCAATTTCAGGATCATGGCTTTATTGCTGACGTGAATGCCCTCAGCGGAGAGCTCCTTAATCACAGCCCCCAGAACCTGCACTTCGTGTGAATACTTTTCACCGCCGCCCTGAAAGTAAGACAGGATTTCGGATTCAGGGGATATCTGCTGCATGTGCTCCATGCTGTTCGCCTTATCAATAAAGTTAAAGTGGAAACGCTCAGTGTTTTTTGGTGCCGTCAGCCGGGCCTTCACTGGTAAACAGGTGTGTGACATTGTCGCGATCGCGAATCTCTTGCGTATCGCTGTCACGAACAGGAGCCTGGTGATCCCGGACCTCCGCAATCGCCCGCCGGCAGGCGCGTTGCCGCGAGGTATCTTGCTCTGCGGCAGCCATCATTTGTAACTGGCGAACCAGGGCTGCACTGCTGATGGCGGCATCGGCTTTCAACAGAACCATCACCGCTTCACCCAAAATAATATCGGAGAGTAACTCTTCTTCGTCTTCGTTTCTGTACATACCAACTTCTCTGAATCAGTGATACGGGCATAGCGTACATGCCCGCAGGAACCTGCATCCCGTTAATGCCATGCCTGCTTAACGCTGGCGGCCAGGACGGTCAGATGGTCGGACTGAGTTGTAACCTAACGCGTACGTCAATGTCGTTAATCCGCAAACATACTGCTTTGAAACTCAGTCCCCGCGGCCAAACAACAGGCCGATCAGTTCTTGATAGTGCCGTTCCTGCTCCGGTCCTGATGCCAGTTCAAGGCGCGTCAGCAGCTTTGAACAAATAGCCTTCCGGTTAATTTGACGCCCTGAACGCAGGATCTCAACCACAATCTGGCCAAGCGTTTCCTGCTGAGAAGGCATCGTTACTTCGCTAAAATAACGGCTGATGTCATTTTCAATCTTCGGGTTGGAACCGTCCTGACGCATAACAATGTCCCTCAGTCGTAAATCAATATAGTCAAAATTTCCGCAATAAAGTTATACATCTATGATTAGTTTGTACAGAAATAGTGAATTTTCATTCGCTATTTGCTTGAGCAAAAAATGCTAATACTTATATATCATGGGGTTATAAGCGGGTTTATGCATAAATGATACATTTCTGTATTGCAGGGAAAAGGGGGAATAGTCTGAATTTCAGGGTGGATCGCGAGGATCACCGTCATGACTGACGGTGATCCTCGGGTCTATGTGTCTCTGCGCTGAAATCCAGTTTCTCCGTCAGGCAAATCGACAGCAGGCTGGCATCATCGTCACTCTCACGCACAAAGGTATGCGCCATTGTACTGTCGATGTAGGCGCTGTCACCCTGATTGAGCCGCAGGGGGGTATAGAACAGGGTATGCACGCTGACACTGCCGCTCAGAACATAAATAAACTCTTCTCCTTCATGCTCTGACCAGGCCTCACGCGGCGGCAACTCACGGGTTTCAATGCGCATCACCACCGGAATCATCCCCTTCACCAGCAGCTCTGCCGCGTGTACTTCGTAGTGAAACCACGGGTTGGTGAACATCAGGCCTTTACCCGCCAGCGTGTAGGTACGGCGCCCCTGGATGGCCACGGCGGCAACCGGCACCTGCGGGAGGTCTTGCGCGAACAGCTCTGCCAGCGAGTAATCAAATGCCCCGGCGATTTTGGCGATGGTATCGAACGACGCAGATACCTGACCTTTTTCGATTTTCGACAGCGTAGAGATCGAGACCGAACTGACCTCGGCCACCTGTTCCAGCGTCATCTCCCTTGCCAAACGGATCGCTTTGATGCGCATACCGAAATCTTTTTCGTTCGTCAGGGCGGCCCCCAGGCCGGTGGTTTCATGTTGTCTGGATGTTTGCATCGGTATCAAAGTCCTTGAATGCCTGTGATTGTTATCATTTTCTCATATATGACAAAAATTATCCTATAAGAAAATTGTATTGGTGGGATGAGAAAGGGGTGCGTAGTTTAAGAAAAAACAGCAGGAGGGGTTATGTCAGAGATTACCGTGGCCAGCATCACACTTCCGGCATTTTATGATAAGTCGCGCAATCTCAGCCAACTAATGACGTGGATGACGCGCGCTGCCGATGCCGGAGCCGATTTAGTGGTGTTCCCCGAACAGATTTTGCAAGGGTATCTGCCCGATACCCTCAACTGGAGCGCAGACGCGGTGACCTGGCAGATGGCGCAGGCAGAGGTGATCCCGCAGGGAGAGAGCGTACAGGCGCTGTTACAGCAAGCCGCGCAGCTTGGTTTACACCTGGTATTTGGTATGACTGAACGCCATCCGGACCATGACGAAGTGCTGTTTAACAGTGCGGTGCTGGCTGGGCCGGAAGGCCTGATCGGCGTCTATCGCAAAGTGCACCAGCCGGGTGATGAGAAACATATTTATTACCCGGGGGATGATTTCCCGGTGTTCAGGACTGCGCTGGGCCGTATCGGTATGTTGATTTGCTACGACAAAGTGTTCCCGGAGAGTACCCGCGAACTGGCATTAAAAGGGGCAGACATCATGATCATGCCCACCGCCTGGGGCTTTGGCGGCGATGGCAGTGCAGGGGATGCCGACCCGATGGTGGACAGCTATACGCTGTTTGGCCGCGTACGTGCGCTGGAAAATCAGTGCTGGATGATTGAATCCAACCTGTGCGGCCATCACGGCAATCTTCGCTATCACGGCCACAGTCGCATTATTGATCCGATGGGCACCATTATTGCGGATACCGGCGAACAGGAAGGCATGGCGATCGCCACCATTGATGTGCGCCAGGCCATCCGGCGGGCGCGCAGCACGGACTACATCGGCTACCACTTCTTAAAAGACTATGTGCCGGTCCAGGCGCCGCCGTCATCGTTAACCGTTTTCAACCGCCATGCGCGGCCTTTGGGAGGACAGGATGAGTAAAGTGCTGGAGGCTGCGGGGATCTGTAAAGCCTATCCCGCTGCGGGGGGCGAGGTGACGGTGCTGAATAACCTCAATTTTTACGCCAACCGTGAGGAGTTTGTGTCGTTTGTCGGGCCAAGCGGCTGCGGGAAATCCACGCTGTTCAATATCATCACCGGCCTGCTGATGCCGGACAGCGGCAGCATCGTGCTGAAAAACCGCGAAACCACCGGCACGCCATCGCCGGAGCTGGGTTATGTTCTGCAAAAAGACCTGCTGTTTCCGTGGCGCACGGTAATGGACAACGTGATCCTCGGCCTGGAAGTGCGCGGCACGCCGAAAGCTGAAGCCTGTGACCGGGCACGAAAACTGTTTGAGCTTTACCACATGCAGGGCTACGAGAAAAAGTTTCCCTCACAGCTCTCCGGCGGGATGCGCCAGCGTGTGGCGCTGATGCGCACCATGGTCACCAACCCGGAAATCATCCTGATGGATGAAGCTTATAAGGCCCTGGACTATCCGCTGAAAATCGCGCTCGAGAGTGAGCTGCTCGGGGTAGTTAAAGAACAGCATAAGACAGTGATTTTTATTACCCACGATATCGAAGAGGCGGTGACGCTGTCGGATCGTGTGTATGTGATGAAAGCGCGTCCGGGCGAAATCGTGCAGGAGATTAAGGTCGATCTGGGGGTGCAAAGCCTGTCGATCCCGGAACGCCGTCTGTCGCCGCGGTTCAATGAATATTACGAACATATCTGGCGCAGCATCGGCACGCAGCCCGCTGCCGTTAATTGAAAAAGAGGAACCTATGGTGATGAACACTGTTTCACCCCGTCCGGCGGTGGCCAGCCGCTCTGGCCGCACCTCGGGAGAAGCCTTTTTCCGTTCGGAGAGCGCCCGGCGCTACACGCTGATTGTCCTGCAAATTGCCATTGTCGCCAGTCTGCTGGGCGGTTGGGAGTGGGGTGCACGCAGCGGCAGCATCAATCCGTTTCTCTTCTCCAGCCCGTCGCAGGTGTGGGAGGTGCTGGTCGCCCGATTCCAGTCAGGTGAGATGCTGACCGATATCGGCGTCACCGCCAGTGAAACGCTGATCGGCTTTGCGGTGGGGGCGATTGGCGGTTCCGTGCTCGGTCTGCTGTTGTGGTACTCACGCTTTATTTCCGATCTTGCCGCGCCGTTTATTGCCGCGATTGGGGCCATTCCGGTGCTGGCGATTGCGCCGATTACCATCATCTGGTTCGGCACCGAGATGCTGTCAAAAGTGGTGATTGTCGCGTTCTCCTGCGTGGTGGTGTCACTGACCACCTCGTACAAAGGCGCGCTGCGTACTGACCCTGATTTGATCAATCTGCTGCGTTCGTTTAACGCGAGACGCGGCACCATCTTTATCAAGCTGGTGGTGCCCTCCGCGATGCTGTGGGTGCTGTCGGGTTTACGTCTGAACGTGGGATTTGCCCTGGTCGGGGCGATTGTCGGGGAGTACATCTCTTCCGATAACGGCGTGGGTCATATGATCCTGCTGGGCAGCTCCAACTTCGGTATGAACATCGTGCTGGCCGGTATTGTGCTGGTCATGCTGATGATGCTGTGTTTCAACGCGCTGGTGGCCTTTATCGAACGCCTCATTCTCTCCTGGGACAGGAAATAATCATGAAAACATTTCGTCTTCACACGCTCGGTACTGCACTTTCTTTGATCGCCCTGAGCTCCTCTGCGCTGGCTGCCGAGACGCCGGTGCGGATTAACCAGGCATTCCAGTCGCTGCTTTATCTGCCGCTGTATGTGGCGCAGGAGCAGGGATTTTTCAAACAGCAGGGCGTGGCGGTGAAAATCAGTACCGCCGGGGGCGGATCGCAATCCTGGGCGGCGGTGATTGGCGGGTCGGCTGAATTTTCTATTCAGGACCCGGTATTTGTGCCGAAAACCCGTGAAAATGGCGGGCAGGGCGTGGTGGTCGCCGGCGTACAGAATGCACCGACGGTATTTATCTTTGGTAAAGACAGCACCTCATTACAGAACAACCTGTCGCTGCTGTCAGGCAAACGCGTGGTCACCAGCCCGCAGCCGGATACCACCTGGGCGTTTATGAGCTACCTGATCAAACAGGAAAAGCTGAAAGACGTGAAGCTGGTGCATGTGGCGATTGGTAATGAGATCCCGGCAGTGGCCGCAGGGCGCGCCGACTATGCGCTGGCCGTGGAGCCGCAGGTCTCAATGGCCGAACAGCAGAACGGTCTGCATGCAGTTTATTCCTTCTCCGGCGCACAGGCTTGGTATCCGTTTGCCTTCTCCAGCCTGACGACCACGCAGCAGTATATCGACAAGAACCCGCAGGCGGCGCAGGCGGTGGTCACTGCGTTTGAACAGGCCTCCCGCTTTATCTATCAGCACCCGGACGAAGCGGTGGTGATTGCGCGCAAATACTTCCCGGCGCTGCCTGCAGACCTGGTGAAGAAAGCGGTACAGCGTGAAATTGATGCGAAGGGTTACCCTGAAAATGTGCTGGTGTCGCAGAAAGCCTGGGATAACAACATGAACATTGCGCTGTATGCCAAAAATATCAAAGCCTATCCGTCTGAGGCGACCTCATACCAAAACAACGTCAATACGGCGCTGGCGACCAAAGCCAAAGAAGTGGTTGATGCGCTGGGCGATAAGTAAGGAGCGGGTATGAACGATGAACTGATGATGAGGCTGGCGATGATTCGGCGTTATTGTCCTGCGGCGGAAGCGGAAGCACTGCAACCGCTGCTGGCCGATGTTGCCCTGCGAGTGCAGGGCGTTACCGCCTTTGCTGCCAGCCAGTTTTCGCCGACGCTGCTGCCCGCGACGGCATGGGTTTCTCCGTTGCATGCGCCGACAGCCGATTTGTTGCAGGCAGGTGAGCTATGAGCATTCTTGACCGCTCAATGCTGACGCTGGGCCAGCAATTACGCAGCCGTCAGCTCAGCGTGCCGGAGCTGGTGGCGGCCTGCCTGGCGCGTGAAAGCGCCACGCAGGATCTTAACGCTTTTAACGAAGTCTACCGCGAACAGGCACAGCAGCTGGCGCAGGCCAGCCAGATCATGCTGGAACAGGGCTACGATCTCGGGCCGCTGCACGGGATGCCGATTGCGATTAAGGCCAATATCAATCTGGCCGGGGAAGAGATGCATGCGGGCAGTCAGGTACTGAGCGGATCGATTGCACAACAGGATGCCAGTGTAGTAAAGCGCCTGAAGCAAGCGGGCGCGATTATTATCGGCAGCACCAATATGCATGAGTTTGCCTGGGGCGGCACCACCAACAATCCGCACTATGGCGCCAGCAGTAATCCGTGGGATGACACCCGCATCCCGGCCGGTTCCAGCGGTGGTTCTGGGGTGGCGGCAGCGGTGCGCAGTGCGTTGGCGGCGCTCGGCACCGACACCGGCGGATCGATTCGCCTGCCAGCCTCGATGAACGGCATTACCGGTTTGCGTCCCGGCGTCGGGCGTTTAGCCACTGACGGTATTTTTCCGCTGGCCGCAAGCCTGGATACCGTTGGGCCGCTGGCACGCTACGCGGAAGAGTGCGAGCTGTTGTTCAATGTGTTGAACGGTCAGCCGAATGCGGGCCTGCTGCATCCACTGCCCGATTTGCGTGGCCTGCGTATCGGACTGCTGGAGGATCGCCATCTTGAGGTACAGCCGGGCGTGGCTTCCGCCTATCAGGCAATGGTGGCGTGGTTTGTCGCCGCCGGTGCGCGCTGTGAAACGGTGAAGTTCAGCGGGCTGGAGCAGGCGGTGAATGCGCTGGTGCTAATCAATCTGGCTGAACCCGCTTCGCTGCATGCCCCGTGGCTGGCCGACCGTCCTCAGGAGTACGGTGAGGATGTGCGTGCACTATTGCAGGCCGGGCTGGGCATCAGTGCGGTGGAGTATTTGCAGGCACAGCGCTACCGCACCGGATTGCGTCAGCAGATGATGCAGCAGTTGCAGAAGGTTGATCTCTTCCTGATGCCGACGCTGCCGTTCACTGCGCCACGCAAAGGGCAGGAGCAGGTGCGCATCGGTGACCGTGACGAGAGCGTGCTGACCGGCAACATGCGTTTCAATGCGCTGGCCAGCCTGTCTGCGCTGCCGGGGATAAGCCTGCCCGCCGGTTTTGATGCTGACGGCTTGCCGGTGGGGATGCAGCTGGTGGGGCGCGACGGCAGCGAATCACAGCTGCTGGCCCTCGGGCGTGCTTTCCAGCAGCAGCATGATTTTCACCAGCGTATGCCTGACAGACTGCGCGCATGACAGCCTTGCGGCCGCGTGACGTGCTGATCCTCGGGCTGGTGGTGTGTGGCTGGGCGTTCAATGTGATTGCCATGAAGCTGGGGCTGACGGAGCTGCCCCCGCTGTTTATGCTGTGCCTGCGTTTTTTGCTGGTCGCGCTTATTCTGGTGCCGTTTCATCCCATAACTGCTCGCCAGTTGCCGTGGCTGCTACTGCTGGCCTTTACCTTTGGGTTGGTGCACTTCGGCATGATGGTGCTCGGCATGCAGAGTGCGGATGCGGGCAGCACGGCAGTGCTGATCCAGATGGGAACGCCGATTGCTATGCTACTGGCGGCCGTGTGGCTGAAAGAGGCGCTGACGCTGAAAAAAGTGCTGGGTGTGCTTGCCGCGTTTATCGGTGTGATGGTTCTGGCGGGTAGTCCGTCGCTCGGCAACTGGCATGGCACACTGATGCTGCTGATCAGCGCCAGTGGCTGGGCGCTGAGTACTATTCTGATTAAGCGCGCCCCGGCGATCGCAGCGCTGGCAATGACTGGCTGGATTTCGCTGCTGGCCATACCGATGCTGGCGGCCGCGTCGTTCAGCATGGAGCAGCACCAACTGACCCTGCTGATGCAGGCGGGCTGGCGTGGCTGGTTAGGGGTGATTTACAGCGCACTCGGTTCATCGGTGCTGGCTTATTCGCTGTGGTACGGCTTGCTGAAACGTTATCCGGCTAACCTGATCCTGCCCTGGTCGCTGTTCAGCCCGGCGCTGGCGGTGATGATGGGGTCGCTGATACTCGGTGAACACCTGGATGAGGGCAAGCTGGCCGGTGCCGCGCTGATCGTCGGTGGGATTTTAATCGCGGTCACGCCGGGACGACGTGCGATAAGCGCGCTGAAACTGAATGGATGAACGTAGCAGACCAGGCCCGCTTTTCAGACATAAAAAAGACCTGTCGTTATTCACTTAGAGGATAGCCGTGCGCTTCCATAAAATCAGATACGGCTTTTTCGGCAACAATAAGGACCTCTTCCAGTGATTGGTTTGCATCAATATCAACAATGTGGGCACCTTCGAAGGTCAGCAAAGGGGTAATGGCAATCTTTTTTGCCAGTGATTCAGCAAGATGGTCCGGTTTGCGAGCACAGGCGACATCCAAATCAACATTCAGCTTTATCACTAAGTCTGGTTTCTGTGCCGTCATCCAGTAAAACGCTTTACGTTCGAGAGTCGCCAGCCAGGAAACAAAGCGACTGCCGGGCGCATTAACCGGGAATACCGGGCCATCATAAGTTCCGGGGATTTGTACCTGGGGAAAACGGTCGGTTAATACCATCATTCCACGGCGACGAGAAGCCAGCATATGCCGGAAACGCAACAAACGGCGCAGGACGAAACATATAATGACCAGGGACGGCAGCAAACCGGGAAGCGTTGTGGGGTTGACAGTATTATGGCGCTTAATCGACTTGCCCAGTGAATTCCCTAACAGAGGCAACTGGGTGAGGGCACGGCCTACGTTTCCGGATTGTTTCCCAAGATGAATGTGTATTGCCGGACCGTATTTTTTTACATAATGAATAAGATGTTTACAGACAGTCGACTTTCCTGAACCATCACTGCCAATAACCGCAATCAGTGGGGGTGATTTGATTTTCATTCGATGACTTTTCTCCTTTATTTCTTCGTGGAAAATACGCTTTTATTTCCAGTTCATCAAGGTTTCTTCATTTGAGAAAACACATGAATTCACAAATGATATTTCTTATGGCACGCAGAGCAAATATTTTCGCAGATGAGATGACTTAATATTAATGCAACATTTATTAATATTGGGCTATTTGTGCGAAAACAGACAAATCGTTTAACTTATTCTACGCCATTGCGAGTTATTGCTATTATTGGGTGCGATGGTTCAGGTAAATCAACGTTGGCATCTCGTCTGGTCGCTTATCTCTCCCTATCAGAACCGACAGAGTTACTTTATCTCGGGCAGTCATCGGGGCGTATCGGGGAATGGATCAGCGGCCTTCCTCTGATTGGCGCGCCTTTAAGTCGCTACTTACGGGCAAAGGCCATCCAGGTGCATCAGCGTTCTTCCGCGCCACCGGGCGCGTTCACTGCGCTGGTGATCTATCTGCTTTCCTGTTGGCGTGCGTATAAATTCAAGCGAATGCTGGCCAGAAGTGAGCAAGGACGCGTGCTGGTGACGGATCGCTATCCTCAGGCAGAAGTCGCAGGTTTTCGTTTTGATGGTCCTCAGTTGGCTAAAACTGCGGGGGGAAACTGGTGGGTAAACACACTCAGAAAACGTGAAAAAAAAATGTATCAATGGATGGCCTCCTATCCACCCATGTTGTTAATCAGACTGAATATTGATGCAGATACGGCGCACTTACGTAAGCCCGATCACACATTGCAAGCGCTGCGCGAAAAGATTGAGGTCATCCCTCATCTTAATTTTAATGGTGCGGCTATCTGTGATTTAAATGCCCGTCATCCGAAAGATGACGTGTTTAGAGCATCGTTACGTGTGATTAATGCTTATATTCCACTATCGCACGATCAGGCCTGTGATTGAGATTATCATTGATGATAAGGCGGGAAAATAAAGTGAATGAACATAATCCCTCCCGTTCGCGTGTTATTCCTGGTCTTATCGCCGTGGTGGGATGTGACGGAACGGGAAAGTCGACACTGACTCTCGATTTGGTAAAGATGTTGAATCAATACCGCGTGACGGAACGCCGTTATTTGGGGCTGGTATCCGGGGAAGATGGCGATAAAATTAAACGCGTGCCCTTTATTGGCATATGGCTTGAACGCTATCTGGCGACGCGCTCTTCAAAGAATCAAAACATGAGTACCCATTCCCCTGCTTTATGGGTTGCATTCATTATGTATTTATTCTCGTTACGTCGCAGGGCTAAATTGCGTCACGTGCTGCATCTGTCACAGCGCGGCGTATGGGTGATTAGCGACCGTTATCCGCAGGCCGAAATTTCAGGTTTTCACTATGATGGACCCGGCATTGGCGTGGATCGCGTGACTGGCTGGTTTTTGACGCATTTAGCAAAACGCGAAAAACGGTTGTATCAGCAAATGGCGTTATATCGTCCTGCGTTAGTTATCCGTCTCGGCATTGATATCGATACCGCTTTTTCGCGCAAGCCGGATCATGATTACGATGAGCTAAGGGATAAGATCGCCGTCATGGAAAGGATTCATTACAACGATGCGACCATCGTTGAGCTGGACGCAAGAGCACCCTATGGCGACGTTCTGGATAAGGCATTGAATGCCGTATTGTCTGTCGCTGAGATCTCTTCGGTTAGAAAACCGATGCTGTGAATGTCGCGTTTTCTCTGGTTGAAATGGAATTTGGCAGGTGTTAACCGATGAAGCATAGGTTCTCCGATGGTGTTTTTCGTACGATTATTCGTAACGCCGCGTATTTAGGTTCCAGTCAGGTTGTCAGTGCCTTACTGGGACTACTGGCACTGTCTTGCGCGGGAAAAGGCCTGTCACCAGAGATGTTTGGGGTGCTTGTTGTCATTGAATCCTATGCAAAAGCGATCAGCGATTTTGTAAAATTCCAGACGTGGCAATTGGTGGTGCAATATGGTACGCCGGCATTAGCCAGTAAGAACCTGGAAAAATTTCGTGATGTTATTTCCTTTTCTTTTGGATTAGATATCGCCAGCGGTGCCGTGGCCGTCATTGTGGGGATGTTACTGCTGCCATTACTTTCTCACTCATTGGGGCTTGATTCCGATAGTTTCTGGCTTGCCATGTTTTACTGCACGCTGATCCCCTCGCTGGTGGCAGCGACCCCGACGGGGATCTTGCGGGCCGTAAACCGTTTCGATCTGATCGCAATTCAGCAAGCCACACGGCCCTTTCTTCGTGCCGCGGGGAGTGTGATTTGTTACTTCGGTGATGTTGGTTTCGCGGGATTTATTATCACCTGGTATGCCTCCAATATGATCGGTGGTTCACTCTATTGGTGGTTTGCCTGGCGGGAGTTACGCCGCAGGGATATTCATCATGCATTACGACCAGGGCTATTTGGCACGGCACGTAAAATCAAAGGTGCATGGAATTTTGTGTGGATAACCAACATTGCTCACTCTGTTTGGGCTGCGCGGAATTCAGGTAGTGCGGTGTTAGTGGGGATTATGTTAGGACCTTCAGCGGCCGGGTTATTCAAGATTGCGATGACGTTTTTTGATGCTGCTGGATCGCCGGCTAAATTGCTGGAAAAAAGTTTTTATCCTGAAATTATGCGCCTGGACCCACGAACGAAAAGACCGTGGTTATTGGGCCTTAAGTCGGCTTGTTTAGCGGGGGGAGTTGGCATACTCGTTGCGCTGGTGGTGGTGGTTGTCGGTAAGCCGGTAATTTCTCTTTTTTTCGGACAAAGCTACCTGATGGCATATGACTTAATCCGGGTGATGCTCTGCGCGATTATCGTTTCTATGATAGGTTTTCCCCAGGAGTCATTGTTATTTATGGCGGGAAAACAACGCGCGTTTTTAGTGGCTCAAACGGTAGCATCCGCTGCGTATATCATTCTCTTAATCGTATTTTCTCATTTATTCGGCGTGTCGGGTGCCGCGTTTGCCTATCTGGGCGGACAATGTCTGGACGTTATGTTGTCATTTATCCCTGTTTTATATACCTGGCGGCACCGCCATGTATTGATTTTTAGGGAACCAAAGGAGAGTCATCAATGACGAATGGATACGTAGTGAAGACATTTTCACCTGAAACCCTACAGCTGCTCTTTTCTGCAATCAATGAAGATGATCTTGTGGATGAAAATGTCAGTCTTCCCCCGCGGATCGATGTGCAATGCACACAGGATAGCCTGCGTGAAAACTATGCTTTGTGCCTGCAGTATTGGGAAGAGGGAGTTGATCGTCATGAACTATTGCATTTAGTTCGTGAATTATTGAGGGGGGACACATTGTCTGATAGTGCCAGGATGCAGTTTAAATACATTCGATCCCGCTATAAACATTTACGCTTCGCGCAGAGACTCTATAGTAAAAAACATCTATCCAGACTCTGGTTCAGTAAGACAACGGTCCTGCTCGGGAAACTTCAGGATGCATTTCGTAACAGTAATATAAGAGCGGTAAAATTTCATGCCGGAATACTGTGTTTTTATCTGAGTAAACCGATCTGGAACTGGGTTTACTTTTCCCTGCGTGATATGCCATTAGATTCGGCCAGTCATTTTATTGCCTACCGGAAAAAACAGATAAGAAAACTACAGGTTTTAATCGCTAAAACCGCGCTGACAGGGCGAGAGTTTCACGCTGTGCGTAAAATTGTCAGCCAGCAGGTATCTTATTATGACACGTTAAGATCTATCGATCCGGGCAACCAGGATTTCCATCAGATCTCACGCTTCTTAGCCGCTATTAATGGGGTGATGGGCGATAAGCATGATGAAATGGTCGCTGATAATTTGTCAGGGAGAAGACGCTACGACGAACTCGCTCAGCTGGATATTCATCTGCGCCAGCGTCTGGAGCTACTGCTCACACGGTATCCATTATAAGAAGACAGTGCTCAGAGAGCGCTGAACAGGAACAGGCGCAAAAAAGGAAGCGCGATGAGATTATGCAGACTGATGTCTATGGCACTGCTGTTGTGGCCGTTGGCAGGATCGGCACATAACTTTATTATCGGTGAGCGGGTTGCTCCGATAGTTATCAGGGATCGGGGAGAGCTGTTATTGAATGACAATCGCTTACGTTATCAACCCTGGCGGAGTTCAGCGCTGGCAGGGAAAGTCCGTGTCGTTCAGTATATTGCCGGGCGTACTTCGGCGAAGAAGAAGAATTCATTGCTGATTAGTGCGATCAAGAATGCGAATTTCCCTGCCGATCGTTTTCAGCCGACAACCCTTGTTAACACCGACGACGAGATCCCGGGCACCCAATTTTTCGTGCGGAAAAAAATCGAGAAAAATAAAAAACGCTACCCCTGGGCGCAATTTATTATCGACAGCCACGGTATTGGCCGCAAATCCTGGCAACTTGAGGAAGAGAGTTCAACCATTTTAGTGCTGGATAACGCCGGACGTATTCAGTGGGCGAAAGAGGGGGCTTTGACGCCGGAGGAAGTCTGTCAGGTGCTCAAAAACGTGCTGAATCTGCTGGATGAGAAACCTCGTAACGCGGACTCACCAAAATAAAGTGTCTGTCCTGGTTAAGATTGCCCGTCAGGCTATCTGAGCCAGTGAATGTGGGATTTTCATCATCTATGGACGTGATCGAGCGTTATATTGTGACTCAGACCCAACGGTTAGTGCTGACCCTTGTCGGTTTTCTGATAGTTATCTTTGCCAGTTATTCAGCTCAGCGCTATCTGACCGAAGCCGCTAATGGCACATTATCGCTGGGGGTCGTGCTCGATATTGTCTTTTATAAAGTGCTTATTTCACTCGAAATGCTGATCCCGGTGGGGCTCTATGTTGCCGTTGGGGTCGCTCTGGGCCAACTCTACAATGACTCAGAGATCACCGCGATGCACGCTGCGGGGGCCAGCCCGATACGGATTTATAAAGCCGTGCTATGGCTTGCCATTCCTTTCGGAATAGGGGTCATGCTTCTCTCGTTGTACGCCAGACCCTGGGCTTACGGAGAGATTTATCAGTTAGAACAGCGCTCGCAGTCTGAAATGAACGTGAATCATCTGATAGCCAATAAATTTAATGTGAATGACGATGGGCGGATGGTGGTCGCTTCAACGGTTGACGCGGCGAACAACGTATTAACCGATGCGCTGATTTATACCTCATCCGATAACAAGAGCCATATATACCGGGCAAGGAAGGTCACAGTGCTGGGTACGCTGTCTTCATCGCCCTCTGTCCTGCTGCACACAGGAACGTCTTATGTGCTGGATCATCGGGGATGGGGGGACCAGGAAATGCGTTATCAGGATCAGCATCTGCACCTTAAAGCGATCCAGCCAACGACATTGATGAAGCGTAAGTCGGCATCAATCACGACATTATCGCGCTCGACCGCTCCGGCTGATATCGCCGAACGACAATGGCGAGAAAGCCGTGGGCTCAATACGATATTGATGACGTTATTGGCGATTTCGTTAAGCCGTATCAAGCCACGGCAGGGGCGTTTTACCACATTACTGCCCTTAACCCTCGTATTTACCCTTATTTTTTATGGCGGCAATCTGTGCCGCACACTGGTAGCCAATAGCGCCTTTCCTGTTATTCCGGGCGTCTGGTTTTTGTCCTTACTGATGCTGGCTGGCGTCGTAATGCTGATGGCGCGTGACTTTTCGTTATGGCAAAAATTTTTGCGATGACACTCTTCAGCCGTTATTTACTGCGTCATGTCTTCACCGGATTTGCGGCTGCAGCAGGATTGCTCATTCCGCTTTTTACTACATTTAACCTGATTAGTGAGCTGGATGATGTCACTCCGGGGGGATACCACTGGACTCAGGCCATTCTGGTGGTGTTGATGACTCTGCCCAGAAGCCTGATTGATATGGGGCCATTTATTGCGCTGCTCGGTGGGATCGTAGGATTAGGACTGCTTTCTAAAAACCTGGAGTTAACGGCGATGCGAACGGTGGGTTTTTCCATCTTTAACATCGCCATGGCAATGGTGTGTGCCGGATTGATTTTGACCCTGGCTCTCAGCACAGTTGATGAATGGGGGGCCTCGCCCTTACAGCAACGCGCAATTCAACTGAAAAGCAGCGCTATTTCCCTGGAGGCGAATAGCGATAATACCCAAAACAGACTGTGGGCCAGGCGCAATGATGAGTTTGCTACGGTAAAAAACCTGGATAAACATCATCAACCGCTGGGCGTTGAAATATTTTCCTACCAGAAAAATCTCTCGCTGCAATCCTACACTTATGCCGAACACGCCACCATTCTGGATAATGGAATATGGATTCTGCATGATGTTTATCAAAAGAAATGGCGGAACGGAAAAGAAGAGGTTAGCAGGCTGGATACGCTGCCCTGGGCCTCTCTTTTTTCTCATATCAGCCTGACTGAACTGACTATGCCCGCTAACAGCTTCTCCATCAGACAGCTCTGTCGTTATATTCGCTACCTGCAAGATACGCATCAGCCCAGTCAGGAATTTGCTATTGCCCTGTGGCAGAAACTGGGAAGGCCTATTTTAACGCTTGCCATGATATTACTGGCGATCCCCTTCACCTTTAGCCTCCCTCGCTCGCCAGGCTTGGGAAGCCGTTTAGCCACCGGTGTTATTGTGGGGCTACTGGCCTGGATCACCGATCAAATCATCATCAACTTAGGGATATTACTCTCACTGAATGCACCGCTAACGACAGTGGCACCGCCTGTATTACTGTTGATCCTCGCCCTGTTGCTGGTATATCGCTTTGATCAACGGCATTAGCCGCAGGGCAAGGGCGTACTAGCGCTTTAGATCGGCGAATGCCTGAATGATGGTATCGATTTGTGCTTTACTGTGGGCCGCGCTGACACTGCAGCGCAGTAGCGTTTGACCCGCAGGAGTGGCGGGGGGTAACACCAGGTTGACATAGACATGCTTTTCTATCAGATCGCGCCAGAAACGCAGACCTTCTTCTTTCGACTCCATCACCACCGGGACCACCGGGCTGATGTTGGGGCCAAGCGTGTAACCCCGTTTTTTCAGTCCCTGATAGAGCCGACGCGCATTATCCCAGAGTGTTTCACGCAGCTCCGGATGCTGTGAAATGGTCCTTAAAGAGGAGCGAACAGAGGCTATCGTGGAGGGCGAGGGGGAGGCGGTGAAGATGTAAGGGCGACTGCTGTAGCGCAGTGCCTCCATGGCCAGCGGACCGACGGCAAAGCCACCAACGGAAGCCAGACTTTTGCTGAATGTGCCGGTAATGATATCAACATCCTGCTCAACGCCGAGTGCTTCAGCCAGACCCCGGCCCGAGTGGCCCATCACGCCAAAGGAGTGCGCTTCATCGACGATCAGATACCCCCCAAGACGGCGTTTAACATCAGCAATGTCAACCAACGGAGCCACATCACCCAACATGCTGTAAATGCCTTCAACAATAATGATGGCTTCGCGCGCGCGCGCGCCAAGACGCAGCATGCGGCGTTCCAGATCCCGGGCATCATTGTGACGGAAGCGAATGATGTCCGCGCCTCCCAGGGTGCACGCATCATAGATGCTGGCGTGGCAGTCTGCATCCAGTAACACAACGGCATCGTGATCGGCAAGGGTGCTGATAACACCTAAATTAGCGGTATAACCAGTAGAGAAGACAATGGCCGTCGGCCGGTTAAAAAAAGTGGCCAAATCGTGTTCTAAAGCCAGATGCGTTCCGTAACTCCCATTCGCCATACGTGAGCCGGTGGTGCCTGTTCCCTGAGCGGCTAATGCTGCCTGACCGCTCGCGATCGCCTGAGGATTAAATGTCAGGCCCAGATAGTTATTGGTCCCCGCCAGAATAATCTTTTGATGGCCAATGCGTCCTTCCGTCGCTGAATAGATTTCATCAATACAGGTGCCGAAAGGACATAACCCGGATGCCTGGACGTGTTCCCGATAGTTTATATTGGGTGCAAATTTGTCATAAAGGCCCATACGTTTTCTCCAGGTGAGGAAGTAAAGCATCCCGCAGCTGTTCGGGTGTTCTGACATCCAGCAAAATATTTATCGGAATGGGAATATCAAATCTGTCTTCTAACATCATTAACAGATCCATGACCTTGATGGACTCCAGGCCCAGTTCATCAATGAGATTGCTGTCAGGATGTATCTCCACGTCACTGGCGACCATATTCTGCAAACATTGAATAATATAATTCATTACAGCATCATGATTTATCATAGAAATTTAAATTCCTTCTTATCTGATGATTAAAAGAGTCCTTCACGCAGGGCATGAATCAAACTTATCATCGGGCTCCAGTGAATATGTCGGGACAAACTGAGATGACTTGCAGACCAATCCGGATGGGTTAATTCATGAATTTTGCTGCGCGTCAGCATCGGTTCTTTTCCAGAAAGTCTGCTCGACACCTGGCTGATATCAGCCATAAGGTTGAGCACAGGGAAAGGAACTGTGATTAAGCGCACTCTTCCATTACGCACGTTCTCACCAATCTGTTGTAATCGCTGCCAGCTATAGGAATTACCATCACAGAGCTCATAGGGAAGAGTCGGCTGTGGTTCGGCGACTAGCCATTGCCCAACGGCCTCTGCTAAATCGCTGACGTGGATGAAAGACAGCCGGGCATCTGATGCTCCCATCCGGGGAAGCACGCCACGCAAAAGCCAGGTGAACAGCGGTTTGAGTTCTTTGTCGCCGGGGCCGTACACCGCCGTTGGGCGAAATATTCCGAGGGTCATATCCGCCGCGCGGGCAGTTAACTGCTGTTCTGCAACATATTTGGAATGGGCATACCATGACAAACCAGGGTGGCGGGCAGCCAGAGAAGACATAAATAAGAAACGCTTAATGTGGCCACTTTTTTTAGCCGCCTGTAGCAGTTGCAGACTGCCGGTGACATTACAGTGAGTAAAGATCGCTTCTTTGTGCCCACGAACCTGGCCCGCACAATGCACCACGCTCTCAGCACCGTAAACTAATTCAGAGAGCGCATCGGGGTTATCCAGATCGCCTGTTATCCACGTCAGATTGTTCACTGATGTTTTATCAGCTTTGCTGCGGGTGAGAGCCCGCACGGCATAACCCCGCGCCAGCAAATTCTCAGCAATATGCCTGCCGATAAAGCCTGTCATGCCGGTGAGGGCGATCGTGACGGGCATGGCGGTCAACCTGCCAGCTTTGCATGCGTGTTGATGGCTTCATTCCGCGCGTTAAGATAGCGTTTCTTCGCCTCCGCACGGGCCGGTTTACCTGAAGAGGTGCGCGGGAGACTATGCGGTGGCAGCAGTTCAATCCCGACAGTAACGCCAAATTCGCTGTGAATATGCGATGTTAACGTATGGATGATTTGCGCCCGACGCTCTTCGGAACTGACCCTGCACTGGATTTGCAAAATGATCCGGGCATTCTGATCGTGAGCGGTAACGAAGGCTATTGCATCACCGGAATGAATTTCTGGCTCCAGCTCGGCAATATATTCAATATCCTGAGGCCATATATTACGGCCCCGGATAATCATCAGGTCTTTCTTACGCCCGGTGACAAACAGGCAACCATTGAGCAAATAGCCTAAATCACCCGTATCCATCCATCCTTTAGACTGGATCTCCTGTTGCGATGTGGCATCCTGAAAGTAGCCGCTCATTAAACTGGGGCCTGAAATAAAAATATTTCCGACTTCACGCTCAGATAACGGAATGCCCGTGTCGCTACGAATCTCGATGCGGTGATGCGGCAGGGCTTTGCCACAATTAACAAAGGCCGAGGTTGATTGAGTGTGCGGGCCTGGTGGCACTGCTTTATTCTGATATTCAAGAATGCTACGGTCAACCTTGTCAATCAGCAGGCCTGAGTTCTCTTCCACGAAGCAGACCGCCAGTGTATTTTCCGCCAATCCATAACAAGGCATAAAAGCCTTGCTATTAAAATTAACTTGACTGAAGTGTTGAGCAAACAGAGTCAGTTGCTCAGCGGAAATAGGTTCAGCGCCGACACCCGCGATACGCCAACTGGCGAGGTCAATTCCAGCTAATTCTTTATCATTACATCGGCGTAAGCACAAGTCATAGCCGAAGGGGGGCGCGACAGAAATACTGCAACGATTTTTCGTGATTAATTTTAACCACTGCATCGGACGCATGGCGAAGTCCTGAGTGCGTAAATAATCGACGGATAGCTGGGTTGCTACTGGCGTCAACAGGAAGCCCACCAGCCCCATATCGTGATAAAACGGTAGCCAGGAAATACAACGGTCGCCCACCCGTGCGTTGATACCGTGACGGCTTATCACCTGCAGATTAGACATAGCCGCGCGGTGGGTAATCATCACACCACGTGGAAAGCGCGTACTGCCCGATGTGTACTGGAGATAGGCAATATCATTGGGTGATGGCAGGGGTAATTCGACCTCTTTCTCCGGCAACTCCTGAAAGTCAGTATTGCTAAGAATATGAATGGTCATCGCATCCGTGCAGGCCGGGCGAATCAGGGGCAACCACTCTTCATTACTGATAATAGCAACAGGCTGACAGTTGATTAATAGCGCGTGGAGTTTCGTAATATAAGAATGACGCTGACCCATTCCCATTGGGACCGCCAGCGGTACGGCAACCAGCCCTGCATACTGGCAGGCAAAGAAAGCCTCGACAAAGCCTACCTCCGTCTCAGCAATCAGTGCCACGCGGTCGCCCCGATTAAGATTGAGTGATAACAGGCGTCGCGCTCCTGCAATAGCACGCTGCTTTAGTGAACGATATTCCAGTACAGCTAAGAGCTGATTTCGTCGGTCGTAAAAATTCATTCCGGTATTTCCCTGGGCTGCGTAATTTAATGCTTCGACCAGACTGGGGAAATCAGCATGGCGCAGGGGAAGAGAATGGGTTGAACTGGTTTCAGACAGATATAATGGAGCCATAGATTAACAATCACCCTAAAAGAGTAGCCACGAAAAATATTGTTTTTTGTAAAAATCAATATATGTATTCATACGCTAGTGATTTTGAATTAAATTTTGTGTTGAATTGTAATTTCAGTATCTATTAGCATTGAAAGCCTCGATTTTGATTAAGATTTCGATTTTGTCATGTGGTTAGTGGCAGCTATTTTGATGGGCTCTCCATGGGAGGGGTAATGTTCTCATGTCATTGCTTAGCCGTTATTATGACGGCAAGCTTCGATGAAGTGTATGCTTTGTTTAATGTTGACGGTGGGAAGCGCATTAACAGGTAAAAATAGCAATATCTCTTCAAATGATAATTTTTTCATGCCTTAATTTATTTTAAATGTGGGAGTAAATAGCAGTGAAACGCAAGTTTAATGATTTTTTTTTCAGGTTACTATTGTTTCCTTTATAGTAAAGCTTAAGGGTTTTATGATTTGCATCGAAAAAGTGAAGAATAAGGATGAACGTAAGGTATTCATCACTTTCCCCTCGTTACTCTATCGTGATGATCCTCACTGGATAGCCCCCTTATATAGTGAACGCGCAGAGCATCTTTCTAAGAAAAACCCAGCAGCAGAACATATTGAATGGCAGGCATGGGTGGCTAAGAAAGAGGGCAGAGTGGTTGGGCGCATCACCGCACAGGTCGATACCTTACATCGCGAGCGTTATGGGGCTGACACCGGGCATTTTGGCATGATTGAGGCCATTGACGATCCCGAGGTGTTTAGCGCGCTGTTTAGCGCGGCAGAGAGCTGGCTGAAGTCGAAGGGCGCACGGAAAATCACCGGGCCTTTTGGACTGAATATCAATCAGGAGAGTGGGTTGCTTATCGAGGGTTTTGATACACCGCCTTCGACCATGATGCCGCACGGTAAGCCTTATTATGCGAAGGCGCTGGAGCAGCAGGGTTATGCCAAAGGCATAGACTTAACGGCCTGGTGGATGCGCCGTACCGATCTGCACTTTTCCCCGTCATTAACCCGCCTGATGGACCAGGTGCGCAAAAAGGTCACCATCCGCCGTCTCAACCGTAGTCAGTTTGGTGAAGAGATGCAGATCATGCGGCAGATCTTTAACTCCGGCTGGCAAAACAACTGGGGCTTTGTTCCTTTTACGCAGCATGAGTTTGCCGTGATGGGCGACCAGCTTAAGTTTTTGGTCCCTGACGACCTGATCTACATCGCTGAAATCGATGCCAGGCCCTGCGCATTTATTGTGGGCTTGCCCAATATTAATGAGGCCATCGCAGATTTAAACGGACGTTTATTGCCCTTTGGCTGGGCAAAACTGTTATGGCGCCTGAAAGTGAGCGGCGTTCGCACCGCGCGCGTGCCGTTGATGGGAGTGCGCCAGGAGTATCAGTTTAGCCGGACAGGACCGGTGATTGCGCTGCTGCTGATTGAGGCGTTACGCGATCCTTTTGCCAGGCGCAGGATCGAGGCATTAGAGATGTCGTGGATTCTGGAAACTAACCGCAGTATGTGTTCGATGCTGGAGCGGGTAGGTGCGGTGCCGTATAAGCGTTATCGGCTGTATGAGAAGGTGTTGAGTGACGTTTAGCGGCCGCTTCGCGCGACAGGTGCTGTTGAAAAAACGACCGGATTAAATGACGTGCGCTATAATAGGATCGTTGCATACGCTTCTGGCAAAAAGCAGTCTTAATCTTAACGCTTCTTTTTTCACGGATGTGCCATGACCCTACAAGCCGATGTCGAAAATCAACAACAAGCAAACAACGTCAACGTGCTCTACCGCGAGATGACGTGGCTGTCGCAGGTTATTAATCAGGTTATTTGCAGCTATCTCAAACAAGAAGGGCATGAACGCCACTGGTCAGATATTTCACCACCGGAACTGGCGAAAGGCACACCTTATGCCGATCTGATTATTGGCTGGCAATTATCTGTTTTTGAACGTCTGGCCCTGGTGCTTGCCATGGCACCCAGCGTTAAACCCAATACCCTCGATATTTTCTTTGGTCTTAACAGCCTTATCGATCGCCCTTTTACCGAATTTGGCGGCGTCAGTGACAAAGCCTTTAGCGGTTTCATTCCCACCGGGCAAACGCTCAACTTTCTTATCAGCGGCAATGACCCAGACTGGCGCGTTTATGCTCAGGCCCTCTTTTCAAACAAACATCGCCTGATGGCTGAGCAGGTCACCCAATTGCTGTCTGTTGATGAAGGTGTGCCCAAATGGGCCGGCATTTATCGATTAAATGAAGAGTGGCTGCACTATTTTACGACCGGTGAACGATTGCGCCCGGAGTTAAGCGCGAGCTTCCCGGCCCATTTACTGGAGTCTCCGCTGGAATGGGACGATCTGGTACTGGATAGCGACGTCATGGCGCAAATTGAAGAATTGCATGCCTGGCTCAAACATGGCCAGACGCTGATGCATGAATGGCAACTGGCAAAAAAGGTGAAGCCTGGATATCGCGCGGTGTTCTTTGGTCCCCCAGGTACCGGTAAAACGTTAACCGCCGCGCTGTTGGGCAAGGCCACCCAGCGGGATGTCTATCGTGTCGATTTATCCATGGTGGTATCAAAATACATAGGCGAAACCGAGAAAAACTTATCCCGCGTATTTGACGCTGCCAGCTACAAAGAGTGGATCCTGTTCTTTGACGAAGGGGACGCGCTGTTTGGTAAACGCTCGGAAGTCAGCTCATCCAATGACCGGCATGCCAACCAGCTAACCGGCTATTTACTGCAAAAAATAGAGGATTTTCCCGGTACGATCATTATAGCCACTAACCTGAAAACCAATATGGATGAAGCCTTTACCCGGCGTTTCCAGAGCATGGTTCAGTTTGCGATTCCCGGCCCGAAAGAGCGCTTACAGCTATGGCAAAACGCCTTTCATGGTGCGTGTGAACTCGCGGAGGATGTCAACTTACCTGCCATTGCCGACCGCTATGAAGTGGCTGGCGGGCAAATCATCAACGTGCTGCGCCAGTGCGCATTAACCGCCATTCAGCGGGGCGAACGGAGGGTTACTCAGGACGATATTGTTGCCAGCATTCGCCAGGAATTCAGGAAAGATAACAAAATATTCTTTGAGTGAATGCGGTGTCACACCGCTGGCGTGAGGCAGATTTTACTCTCTGATTTAGCCAAATTAAGAAAGAGGACGATTTGTGATGTTTTCAAAACAGACGGCACGACATCAATCAACCCGGCGGGCTGTTTCTCCGGCGGCAGTATCGCAGCGCAAAGCCAGCAATGCACCGGCCTCGCTGGAGGACAATCGCCATGAGATGGTGCAAAGACAGGCGAATAAAACCGGGCTGCCCGATAACCTGAAAAGCGGCATGGAAAATATTAGCGGCATGAGCCTGGATCATGTCCGGGTGCACTATAACTCGGCAAAACCGGCAACCGTTCAGGCGCATGCCTACGCCCAGGGCAGCGATATCCACCTTGCTTCTGGCCAGGAAAAACACCTGCCGCATGAACTGGGGCACGTGGTGCAGCAGGCGCAGGGACGGGTGGTTGCGACGACGTCAGTGGCGGGAATGGCGGTAAATGATTGTCCGGCGCTGGAGCATGAGGCTGATGTGCTGGGGGGGAGGGCATTGCGGGAGTGAAGAAAACGCGTTAGGAATCGTGGAAGGCTACTGTCTGTATTTTCTCATTGGATTGACGGTGTAAAGGACCGAAATTTACCTCAAATTTCTATAATTTAAGATGATAATCATTAGCGCTTTTTACTATGAAGAAAAATCACAGTGAAAGGTGAATACCATTAAATATATCTGCCACCTCCTGTTTTTTTAAAATAATCAAGTAAGGTTAAGGGTGGGGCGGGAAATCAAAGGGTTTATATATGAATGTGAAAACAAAAGAAAAAAAATACAGAAAAACCTTGTTGAATGCCGGGAGTCATTCCGCAGGGAAGAATAATACTACGCAATGTTTTAGTTTTGTTGATAACCGACCTGAGGCTAAGCAGTTTGTACATTTGCAGGAAAATTCAAACGAACCTGTTCAGTGTGTTTCGCTAAATGCAATAAAGAAGAATAAGGATAAGACCAATAAGGCGGATAAGGTTAAAGGCATGAAGTCTGCACGTATAAGTAAGAACGTATTGACCGTTAGACGGGTAGATGGTTTACCGACAGGAAGAGTGAGATATGGTGCTGGCCAACATGGCGCTAAAAGCCGTGAACAGAAACGACTGAAGGCGTTATATAAGAGAAGAGTATCTGGTGCAACGCATGAATCTGAACATACTATTGGATATGCAGTATTGGCCGGTGGGCATTTACCCAGAGGGGAATCTAAAGATGCACAGATATTAGAAAACATAGCTCCAGCTTACCAGGAAGTGAAGGTTTTACATCGTGATCATATAGGGACAGGCTCTAGCTCAAAACCTGATGAAACAAATATGAACGCCGGACAGTACCGAGAGATGCAACGTGGTTTACTGGCAGGTGATACTGACTATCATAAATCTCTGTCTAACAGACCTGACAATCCAATAGGGCAGTCACCGACTGAAAGAACAAATGCTGTTAGTAATGCCGTTCAGATAAATCAACTTGGTTATGGTCAGCAGTTACAAAATCGTGATTATTCCGGCATAGATAAAACTGAACTTGGGCAGGCTAATAATTCCTACCGAGAGATGGTAAATGGTATGAATAGTGTTACGTATGTTAAAGATGCAAATAATGCTGATTCAGTTTCCGTATTGGACCACTCTAAACTGGAGATGATCTTGGCTCGCTATGTCGCTGTAACGGGCAAGTGGCCCCAGCAGCAAGTTATTGAAATAAATAAGCTTATTGAAGATTCGGAGTCGACTGAGGTCTTAGATGTAAACAAGATTAATACAATTATTAAAACTCTTGGCTTTTACTGATCTTGAGGCGATTTAATGATGATCGGCTATTAATTAGAATAACCAGAATGAAGGCTGTAACTAAAATTGTTTAATTTCCTGTTTTTGATTTTTTCTTATTTGTACGTATGAAGACAGGTAGAAAAAGCCCTGGGGATAGCGTCTGTGCCAGCTATCCCCAGATGGCAATTCACACCTAAGGCTTATCCCCCTCCTTCCTCACCATCCGTACCGCAAACAATATCCAGCCAATCACGATCATAAAGATAATCAGAATTGGTCCCTGGTAATCCTGGAATGCCGGATCGGCGACAAACACCAGCATCAATCCACTAATCGATAGCGCCGTCAGCGCGACAAAGGGCAAGCCGCTCAGGTGTTTTCTCAGTGGGAACGACCAGATACAGACGATGAGGAACAGCAAAATAAAGACGAACGAGACAAATAAACCGGCTCTTATCTCCCAGCGATAAATACACACCCAGTTTAACAGGCTGGTGACGCTATTTAATACCTGATTGATCGGCTGCGGGTATTGCGTTGCTTCCGGGAAGAACGTTTGATCAATCAGCTTCTCATTGGCGTCACTTAATGGCAGCGGCCAGTAACCCGCGCCCAGGAAGGTCCAGCTGGAAAGATTAACCAGCTGAGTCAGGTCCACTGTTTGATCACGGTTATCCTCACTGATCAGCATTGGGACCAGCCGTTTATATACCTGCTGTACTTCTAACTGATTGGTCTGGCTGCTTAACCATTGCTGTAGCGCTTTTATTTGATCGAGCTCATCACTGGCTTTATCGCGCGTTGCCGGTGAGCCCGGTCGTACGATCAGCCGGTTGGTGTGTTGCGATAACGCATTGAAATTTGTGAAATTATAAAAATTTTCATTCCCTGTTACATCTTTATTCGCTACCACGTTTTTAACGGGGACAATAACGCTCAAATAATAGAGATCACCGTCGGTGAGAGGGCCATCTACGTCACGGGGACTGGGTTGGTGCTGATAGCTCTGACGTAGCGCAATTTTCAGTTTGTCGAGGAACGAGAAGAAGACCTGCTGGCTCTCCGGAGTGTCCAGGATGGAAAGGTCGATATCCAGCGTAATGCCATCCGCCATCGACGGCACGTCTTCGAGGCCAAAACTTATCCATGGCCTCACATGATTAATAACGTATTGATCCATGGGGGTGGTGACGGAGGCGACCAGCTGTTTAACCATATCGTCGGTAAACAGTGCGGTTAGCTGGTTGCGCGAAAGATCGCGTGGCGTGGTGACCACCAGGTCAAGTTTTGTCCTGTAGCGGTGGGTCGTCTGAATAAACTGGCTGAACGTTGGCCCGGCTAACCAGTTTTGCGGCAGCACTAACGTATTACCGTTCCCTTCGGGTTTCATCACCGCACCAATGTAGCCAATGCGATCCAGGCGACTAAAATCAATCGTTTGCCCTTTCTCAAGATGCTGCCAGTAGGGGTAAAAGCCGTAAAAGGTTCCCACATTAAAGATAGATTTGGCACTATCCTGACACCCGCAGTCCGGTGGTGCTGCCCAGTGTTGGGGGACGGCGTGGGCAGGGCTCAGGCCGCTTTTCCTGGCCAGCTCGAAAACACCCATGTTTTGCAGGCTGCTGGGCGGAATACCCGCCTCATTAACCGCCATTTGTAAAAAATAGAGGCTCGGGAAGACTTCATCCTGCAGCGGTGCCAGCGTTTTCAGCACCTCTTTGGACAGGGCGGTGATCTTCAATTCCTTGATGGTGTTGCTCAGGGCCTCTGGGCTCAGTTGCCACACGATCAGCGGTGCCGATGTTTGCGTATCGCTCTGTGTACTGGTTTCAATCATTTGCGTTGAGGTCGCCGGCGTCTCGCTGCTCTTATCAGCGCTATTTTGCGTCTCTGTCTCACTATTACTTCCTTCCGCATTGGCGGCTGGATTGGTGCTTGTACTTGTACTTGTACTTGTACTGTTGCTGGTACTGGTGGTCGCACTGGTACTGGGTTGCGAACTCTCTATCGTATAAGAGTCAATCAAGCTGTCGATATCAAGTGGTGGCGCAATGGGAATATTCAGTTCAGTAAATAACGCGCTGAGCTGATTATAAAGCTGACTGCGTTGATCGAACTGCTGCTTTTCTAATTTTGCAAAGGTGGCCAGTACGGTCTGACGCAGCGTCAGGCTGGCGAAGTCTTTTTCGGTCAGCTGGTAATAATAGGGGGCCGTATCGCTATCGGGTCGTTCCTGAGCAGGCGGTTCTGCGGGTTTGGCTGCACCAGAACGATTACCGGCGTTTGAGCTGTTGTGGTCGAGTTTTAATTCTATCTCAGCGGAGGTAAAACTCAGCAGTTCCGGGGGCGTTATCGCCGTGCGCCACGTCGGATAAAGCGCATTTCTCTCGGCAGCGCGGTTTAGCGCAATCATTAAAGACTCAATGAAAATCTGGTGCGGATCGTTAGAGGACTCCGGTACGGTGAAAGCAAATTCATCGCAGAAATAGTTAAGCCAGTAGCGCGTTGTGGGGCCGACGATGCCATCGTTCAACCGCTGGCCTCTTTTGTACTGGGCCTGGAAATCGCTGTTGCTCTGATACAACGCGGCAAGCTGCGTTTGTATCGCTCTCCCTAAATTGCGCTTATCACTCGCCGTTAGCTGTTTGCTGCAGGTTTTAAACGGCTGGACGCTATCGATCAGGCCGTTTTCCGCGGCGTAACCCAACGTGGGCAGAGCGCAAAGCAGGAAGAACCCGCAGGCAACACGCCTGGCGAACCGCAGTGCCCGCTTACGAATGAGTGATAACAGACTGAAACCAGGGTTTATCATTTTGTTCGTCCTTAGCGCCATGAAACAAAAAGGGGGATATCCATCCATGGGTATTTAATGGTCTGAAAACTCCACGGCAATTGGGCAAGTAGCATGTCAAAAGTGGCGGGGATGACATTCAACTGCCAATGATTAGGGGTGAAGGTGAGCATACCTTCACGTTGAATAAAGGTAGTTTGCAGCCCGCTGATGGAGGTTTTTCCTAAGACTTTCCAGTGGGCAATTATGGCCGTGAGCAAACCCTCTATCAGCGTTTCGGCCCCTTCCGGTAATGCAACCTGCTGGGGGATGGCCGTAGAGGGCGCAATCCCGCAGAGCACCTTGTTCAGTAGCAGCTGATATTCAGGCGCGCTGTTAGTGTGATTCGTCATCCATTGCAGGCAGAACAGCGCTTGCAGCTGTGCCTGGGGATCAACAAAATTGCGCCCATCGGTCAGCGCTAGCTTTTGAAATAACATGGAAATATAGGGTGCAGCGATCACTAATCCCGCATTGTAAACGGTGATCGGTTCCGCGCTGACTTCTGCGTTATCCTGCGGTTTTTCCCATGGGATCCCCGCGCTTTTCCTCTCATCTTTTTCTGTCATATCAATGGTCTCTATAAGCTGTTTAATGTCTTGTTGCTGATGATTCAGATGGGACACCCACGGTGCTTTTGCCGGCGGTTTTTGTTCCCCCAGGCTGGCGATGTGTATTAACGTTTTTCGCTGTGACGTAGAGGATATCAACGGCAGTAACCGCCCAATCAGCGCGGCAACCGATGTATCGTCAGATGCTTTGTCCTGATGGGTATGCGTTCGCCATAACGGAGTTAACCCGATGAGTACATCCTGCATGAACCGGTCGCCGGTCATGGCCATACCTTTGAGCCAATGCTGGCGATAAAGCGTTTGCCAAAACAGATATTCTCCCTGTTTTGGTGATTCAAAAAGTTGGCAGAACGCCTGGCGTAATGCCAGCAAGGCGAGGGCCGCGCTGGTGAGCGTTGGGAACAACATCGCCTGATGTGTTTCAGCCGATACCTCTTCAAGCCATCGCTGCATATGGCGTGGGTTTGCCAGGGTACGCTGCAACCATGGCAGTAATGAGTGCTGCGCTAAACCGGTCAACAGGCCCTGCGCCGGGGCGGGGGCTTTACCTTCAAACCACAGCTGCAATGCTTCACGTAGTGCATCTTCGGGCAGAAGGCTGTCTAACCAACGCCGGCGTTCCGCCGGGTGCTGATGAATGTCGTTACTGCTGAGCACTAACTGCTGCAACTGCTGGTAGTGCGTCCGGTCGGGTGATGCAGGGTGCCTGTATATCTGGCGCAGCAACTGTTGCAGCCATTGCTCTGGCGTGGCAGGGCATTGATGGCTGAGTAGCAGCGGGTAAAACCAGTGCCGGGATAATGTAAAATGATGGACGATCGCCAGCAGCAAAGGCAGCAACGCGATCATGCGCTCACTGAGTTGTGGCTGCATGATGTGTACCAGGCGCGTTAACTGCGGGGTGTCCCATGTCTGCAACTGCGTTGCAATCGCCGAAGCGTTGATCGCGGCATAGCGCTGTAAAAGCGCGTGCTGCTGCTGGCTTATTGCTAATACGTGGGTATCGGACAGTATCGCCGTGAGCAACTGAGGTGCCGTTGCCGGAGGTCGCTGGTGATGTTCAACCAGATCAATCAACTGCTGACGCCATAAAAAGCCGCTATCGCTCAGACTTAACCACTCGTAAATGAAGACTTCAACGCCAATCTGGTAGCGGGAAGAAAGCTGTTCGGTGATATTCAGCAAATATTGATATTGATTAAATTCACTTCCCCGGCGGCTGATCAGGTAGTGCAGCGTCAGTTCCCACAGGGCATTTCGGGTATTGCTGGTGTCGGGTGGATTTGACGCGTGACTGATGGCCCTGCCGATGGTATGGCTCTCGCGAATAACCGTACGTACGGTCTCTGCGGCATGTGAATTGACGATGGCCGTTAAGGTGAATAAGGCGGAATCATCGAAATGGGCTACCCAGCGCATTAATACGGCAAGTGAGCGCCCCAAACTGACAATGAGCAGCGGCAGCCGTTTTCCATGGTCGCGCTGCCAGTGATGAATCTGGTTGTTCCAGTGGATTTGACTGGCACTTTGCAGCGTAGTGATGATGTCTTCGATGTCGGCCAGCTGTGCCAGCGAGAGGCCACCGATCAACGAGGGTGAGAGTGACAACCGGAAAAACGCCGGTGAGGGTTCATCTCGTTGAGCGGATTTTTCCGGGAGGCTGGACGGAGCGAGTTCCTGTAGCAGGTGGCTTAACGTGACGCCAGAGAGGGAAAAATCACCGGCAGTGATAACGCGCTTTCTCAGTGCTTCCAACTGGTTGATATAAGAAATATTACGCCAGGATGCCATCCGTTGGATGAGAGATCGAAGATAGCTTTTGGGGTTAAACCCGCCGCCGCTTTCCACAATGAGAAAGGCAAAAGTGAACTGCCATAAACTCATCGCCGTCGTGCGATTGGTAGCCGTGGCGTTCTCGGGGGCAAACAGGCGATGTTGCACGATCAGGATGCGTATTAACGGCGTGGCAAGGGGTTCCAGCGCTTCGGCCAGTGCCAATAAGGTGCGATCAGAATAGGTTTCTGACCAGTGGCGGCGTACATACTCCAGTTGGCCACACCAGCGTAATAAGGCGGCAAAGGGTGACGAAAGAGGTGGCCAATAGCGCATGAGCTGATGTTCTTCGCCGGAACAGAGCGCTATAACCAGCTCGTTAATATGGCGTAAGGGGACTGCGCGGCTGGACAGATTCGCCTCATCAGGCTCTGCTCCGGCAGGCGTGGATACGGGCAGGCGCGTGTCAGCGACCTCCTGTTTATCCGCTGCGTTTAAAAAGGCCGGTGAAGCAATAACCGGCGCGAGGGTATGGAGTAAATGCAGTAACTGCTCCCGCAATGCGCTGTCGATGGTGGTGTTGTTCAGCGTTGCAATTAACGATGCCAGTAGCGTATCCGCCTTTTGGTTTTGCGAATTTGCCATCCGGACTATCAGGCCTGCCATGTAGCTTTGGCGGTTGAACGCACTGCCACGATCGTTGAGCAGGTACTGCAGCGTAAAAAGCCATAAATGCGGGTGGAGTTGCGCTGCGGGTAACAGTGCAACGGATTTCTCAGGGCTTGATGCCTGCGTGGCGTGAGCGTCGCGCGAGGATAAACCGGCGGGGCTTTTTACCTGCCACCAGTCTGGCACACGCAGAATAGCGCTCAAAAATGGGTATTCCTGCGGTGTTAATACGCTCAGCAGCAGCAGACGCTCCGCTTCCGTTAAATCATGCACCAGACACCCGGGGAGCTGGCTATCAGTGTGCCGCTCATAGAGGGCTTTAATCAGCTGCGGCGCAAACCGGTGGATCAGCCTTTCCCAATCGGGGCGGAGTGGAGCCAGGTTGTGTTGTGCGAGTAGCTGCGTGAAACGTGTGAACCACGCCAGTGCCAGTCGGTCAGTTAAATCACCCTGACGGCTTTCAGGATGCGCTAATAAAAGTGACATCATTTCCCATTGCTGCGCAGGCGCTAACGACGGAAACAACGCCGCAATGTGGCTGGCGGGAAATTGCTCAACGATCCGTCGTAATATTTGCTCAGGCCTGCTGGTGGTATTGAGCGCGTTAACCAGGCGGGCTGGATCCCCGGTCAGCATGTCAGATAAACCCAGTGATTCCAGCGGCTGTTCGCCGGGAACCGACCACGGGAGCGCGCCGGTGCTGAGAAACTGCCAGAGCACGTTCCAGCGCTGTTGCTGCTGGCTCAATACCTGCACGCGATGAGGCGCAGCGACAGGCGTGGCCTGATATGTCTGCATGGCGATGTGCAGCTGTGATCGCAGTGCTGCTTCCAGGCTGTGTTTGAGTTTTTCGGGTGCCTGCCGGTAAAACGTCTTAGCGTTTAGCTCACCAAGATCGAGGGTCAGCGTGTCGATCACCAGGATTTGCTGCTCAGGGCACACCTCGTCAAATACTGCCTCCATCACCGGGAGAAATTGCTGTACCACCCACTGTGCGGCACGTAACTCAAAAGTTTCTGCATCCGCAAATCCGGTGAAGTCGAATTCGAGGCTGGCGTGGTTTATTTTGTGGCGTTGACTCATAGGCTCAACGCCCCATCTGTTTCATTGCGTGAGCGCTGAATAAACAGGTGAAGCTGTTGAGCGCTGGCATCGCACGTTGGCTGATTTTCTTTGTGCTGAAGTGCGCTGGATTTTGCCTGACGCCAATGGCTATACAGCGTTTCGAATTGGCCAAAAGCGGAGAAATCAAGCCACAGGCATTGCGTTAACAGGTGCGCCGGGCTGTTATCAATGATTAATTGTTGCGCCTGTTCGCGGAACCTGAGGTTACTAAAGCGCGCGGTGTAGCCCGGCAAAACAAGCATGACCCGGTTGGCACGGTCGTTTAACGACGCGTTATCGTCCCCTGTACGCAGTAAAATCGGTTCAACGACATAAAGCCCTTCACTGTTTTGGTTAAGCCCAATCAACCAATGTTGCAGCTGGTGGCAAAGCGCGGTGAGTACCTGTTTATCGGGGTGGCGGGCAATATAAAACCACTGCGGGTTACCTTCGATCCCGGCGTTAAATAACAGCTGGTCATCGTCATGCTCAGCGCCTGGGAGCAGGCGGTATCTGCGGTTATCAATACCAAACCGCAACAGCACGTCAGGCAGCGTGCGCTCGTGGAACAGGGGAGTGGCTAACAGGCTGTGCTGAATAGCATCGTCATTCGGGGATTCTACCAGGCGATTAGCGGCTAAAGGCAGCAGGTTCGCCTGTGCTTCTGGGCTGAGTAAACGCAACACGTTTTTGCCAGCAACGCCTGAGAAGTAGAGTGCGTCTGGCACCAGGTCCAGTGAGTACCGGGCAATAGCCTGCGTATAACTCCCCTGGGACGACGCCAGTGGGAAGAGCCCCAGCAGTAACGAAAGACGCTGACGATATCCACCCTGATGTTCAGGCTGAAGCAAATTATCACCAAGGCCCCGTCCATTAGTCATCGTGACGATATTCAGAATAAAGGTTTGTTTATATTTCAGCAGCTGTTTTTCTAATTTTGGGGCGGTGAAATACGGATTGAACTGGCGATGTAACCACTCCGGGAAGCGTTCGCCATACAGGGCAAGTAAATAGGTAAAGATGCGATTTTTCCGCTCAGGATAATCATCAAGCTGGGCACGCAACTGGTCCAGGCGCGTGCCTGCATCCTGAGGGTAATGCTTGCCGATATTATAAAATTCATCATCTTGTAACCGATGCGCGTGGTAGGTGGCCTCGGGCGTTAATGACAGCGAAAACAGCGCATTCAACCCGGCAATGTCGTCACAAAAATTAGCCATTAGCTGGTCAAACAGCAGCAGGTAGCTGCGCAGCTGATGTCGTTGGGCCTGCTGTTGCGCATGGTAATGATTCGGCGTGCCTGGTGCTAAATGATAGTTTCTGGGGAACAGCGTTTGAATGGATTCATAACGGCTGAAATCATAATATCGGCCAGTGGGCAACGCGGGGGGCGTGGCCGTTTTGAGCTGTACAGAACGTTGCTGGTATTGGATCTGCTCTATTTTAATGGCGAGATCGGCATAGTCGATGGTAACCGGGTGCTGAAACTGGATGATCTCGATGCCTGAATGCGCTGAGGGTTCAGGCAGCATCAAATAAGAAAAAGGGGCGATATCATCAACGGGAGATGACTCACCGTGACTGCTGTTATCAGGGTAGTGGATAAACTGCAGCCGATCGATTTGTTGGATCCCGTCTTGAGCGAGCAGCGATTCTTTCATCAGCGTTGCGGGCGTGTTTTGCGTATTAGCTTGAAGCCAAAGGCCAATCCGGTGGTAGAGGGTGGCTGCAAGCCAGGTGACATCCGCAATATCGTCGCTGATGTGAATGACAGCCGCCAGCGTCAGAGGATGTTGTCCGGTTAATTCAATGGCGGATAAATCTTCTCCCACCGCCCGGACCTGATAAAACTCCTGGCGAATGCGATGAATAGCGGCATGTTGCTGTATATAAATCGAACGCTGGCCAGCCATTGAACGCTGCTGGCTTAACGCGTAAAAATGATTGAGCTGTGCATTGAGGGTGTAAATACCCAGCTGCGGGGCATCTTCACTCCAGCGTAACCACACTTTATCCAACTCAGGAAGCCGGGCTAATAACCATGTCTCATACTCTTCAGGCTGCTGCGGGTAGGCCGGGATGATGTCCTGGGCGAATGCTAATCCATGCGCCCGGTAATCAATGTTCCCTGAGGGTTCACTGAGATAGTCGGTTACTTCAAATTCACAGCGATAGATAAGGTCGGTCAAGGCGTAGCATACCTGCTCCAGGATAGTCATACCCGGATCGTGCGTATTGTAGTCAGTCCAGAGACGACCACTCAGCTGCTGGATGTACGTCAGGCCAAGCTGATAAAGGTGTTCAAAACTATTTGGATTATCATTATGGCGTTGTTTTGAAATAGCCTTAGACATTATGGAATTTATTCCCCTGTTGCCACGTGTTGGCATTGCTGCATAAAGGGGTCATTCCACAATTGCGTAATGTGGTACTGGATGGTCTGGCCTTCTCCAAAGGGCGTGTTGGTGCGAATTTGTAATGCGTAAGGGCGTACGGTGCCTTTGTGGTTGTGTTGTCGCCAGCGTAGCTGGATTTTGTCGGCCGAAGAGTGAAAAAATGCCTGAGTCATATGGATGGGGTTTTTATCTTCCCAGTGCCACCAACGCTTATTGGGCGCGCAGGTATTAATGGCGATGGCGTGCACCAGCGCATAGCGCCCGCTGTAGCGAATGCCGATCCCCGCGACCACTTCGAACATATGGCACCCTTCCAGGTCGGGGGTGATGTCGTGCCATTCGCCATCTGCGGGGATGGGCCTGTCAAGCAACACCGCGCCCATTCTTCCTTGTGACGCGATCGTGCCATTGACATCGAGGGTCTGCTGAGGCGTCGCGGTGTTGATCCCCACATGTCCTTTGGGCGTCATGGAGAGATTAATCGTTTTTATGGATCCGGCATCCTCCTGGCTCTCCTCTGTGATATCGGCAGTTGGGTTGGCGAAGAAGTGCAAATTAATGCTCTGCGGGGCAAATCCGACGTGCCAGCGCGGAGTGTCGGGGCTGTTTTGCTGGTAAAAACTCAGCAAATGTTCCTGATCTAATGCTCTTAGCTGAAGGCCCGTTTCCGGCGGCTTGATAAACCCTTCATCACTCTGATTGACGCATGAATCAATCAGGTCTGAAAAATGTTCGGCTGATGGCATGGTCCCATGACGAAAATAATTCTTAAGCGTGCTTCGGTTACGTTTAGCCATTATTTTTTGCGCCTTCAGGGTCAGACGATGTTGATGTGCTGACAATAAATTGTTCCCCGATAACCAGTTCGCCAATACCAACGGTAACGGGTTGATGGGTCAGGTTGTCGGGTGAAATTTGAATGTACTGATGTTCTTCAGGAATCAATAAATACCATGGGTAGGCAGCACGAATGGCTTGATGGGTTGCCGCACTGTCCTGGAGCGAGTATTCCGTATCTTCATCAATACTGATTTTCAGCGCGGAAAGTGCACTGACCTTTACGACGTTTTCTTGCCTGAGAATAAAGGCGCTGAGCTTCTCAAGTGATAAGCAGAATCCTAGCCCTGTATTCAGGGTATCCGGCTCCCAGGGGCATAATTGCGATTTGACTGCATATTCCAGTCGGCGTAATGCGGGGCCATGACTGATACCGTCTTTTAACGTGACTTTGCACCTGATCTGGATTTTTTCGTAGCCAGGATTACGGACTTCTATCTGTACTTGCGGGCGAGACACGGCCAGCAGGAAACGGCGAATAGTGAGCAGGTATGACGAATCTAACTGCTTTGGCGAACAGAGCGAGTGATCGCAATCGGTATTGACCGGGGTCACGATGACCAATACACAGCCGGGCTGCTGGACATGAGAATAATAGCTGCGGGTAGGGAAACAGTGTACGGAACCCACTTCCGGGAAGTGTTCCAGAATAAGATGCTCGTAATCCCACGGGGTTAAGGCTTTGCCTTTGTGACGCAGGCTTTCACTGACCCGCATCTGAAAGTGCCGATCGCTCTCCGTTTCGGGGATTTTTATTATCGCATTCAGTTGTGCGATAGCCGCCAGATTGGCTTTTCGTGGTGTGCTACGCCATGCAGAAAATGAGCGCGGGGTAATGCCATCGTCGGCAAGGGGCGCGCCTTTACCCGTGACTTCTACGACATGCGTGGCGACATGCAGACAGTCAGGATAATGGTCTATTCCCTTACTGGTACTCACGCGCAGCCAAAACAGGCCCGAAGGCATCACGGTGTGGTCCGTGTTGATTTCATCCGGCAGGTCTAAGGTGACAATACCGGTCGTGAGAAAGTTGAGGGTTGTGTCATGAATAATCTGGTGCGGGTTGAGTGCCTGCCATTCATTATCCACCAGGTAATACCAGCAATAAGCGGTAGACGGGTAGGGCATCAGCAGTCGGGAGTTACCGTCAAATACAAAGAAAATATTTAAATATCCCGATAGTTCCGTCGCAGTGATACCGATAAAGCAGTGGCTATCCTCTTGGTAATTTGGGAAGAATCGCGGTCTGTGGCGCTGGTGAGTTTGCTTTGGCGGATAAATGATGTTTTCGCCAAAAGGGTGCAAGTGAACGATTTCACTCTGGTTATGACGGTCGGTACTTAATAAATCGATGGTTGATTCCGCTGAATAGTCGATGGCAATACGGGTAACTAACGGCGTATAGGGCTGATCAGGCAAGGTTCTTTTATGCTTTTTGGCCACGTTATACGTCAGGGTATCGCTCAGTAAAGGGGCATAATCTTTGTGACCAAATGCCGGTTCCGGGCCTGTGAGCATCAGCTTAAACAGCCCGTTTCGTAAGCCAGACTGGTTGCTATGGGGCACCCTGGGCCAGGGCTGCGTCACTGGCGTGTAGCCGTTTTTCATATTGGGAAAATGAAGGTGTCTGTTATGGTGAAGCGCACCACTGGCTGGCGTAAATAACGGTATATCAGCGGGGCCGAACTCAACCCACTGCCCATTATTGAGCACTTCTGCGTGAATTCTAAAACTGGTATTGGTGTATCGGTAAGGATAGTGAGCATAGTGCTGCCTGAAGCCATCTGAACCTCGCGGCAGGTTCCCCCAGTCAAGGTGCAATGACAATTGGTTAAGGGATTTGCGGGCAATCTCTTCGTTAGCTATCACCATATAAGCATCAAGATAAGGCTGAGAGCCAAATATGAAGAAGGGCTGTGAGGAGTCTACTTGCCCCTCGGGGTTAAATAATTGCATTTGAGTTACGCCGCTCACCTGCGACGACATCGCCAGCTTTGATAATTCAAAATCGCGGAAAATCGCATACGGGAAGCAGTTACTTTGCCGCTTCAGCGTGATCCTTAGCGATGCACTGTGCGGGAGATGCGCATGGCGAGGGATGATGGGCGCAAAGCCGGTATCCACATGACATTTTACCTTGAATCCTATTTGGCACTCATGGGCGGCGCAGGGATAAAGTTCCACGTTATCAAGCTCCTCCCAACCATTTTCAGTGGAGGCTTCAATATGGAAAACGCCCTGGAACAGTTGATAAAAAGCCGCCGTAGCGGAGTGGCTGAGCAGCTCTTTGATTGTGGTGTAAGCCGTTGCCTCTTGCGCAATCATCGGTGTTAAACGGGCAAGGACTGCCGCAATATCTGATTCGGTTAACCATGGCGCTGTGTAAAGGCAGCGTCGGCTGACGATCTGACCGATGACACGAAACAGAAGGTCTGTTTTAGAGAGTCCATAGGGCATCCCTTCATCCGGGGTAGAGCCGATAAACTGCAGTATTTGCAGATAAAATAATTTATAGGCTGCCCAAACACGCAGTGATGGTTTGAGACGTCGAAACTGGCCGAGTTGCTCCGGCGTGATCGGTTCTACCAGCTTGCTGGTGGTCATCCGGGCGGGCCAGTCCTCCAGCAGATGGGCATGTGTGGTGAGTAATTGCGTAAATATTCGTGTTAACGATGCGCTGGTTTTATCATCATCCTCCACTGCCAGTAATTCCTGAGCCACGATGCTCGAACGCACCTCTTTGAGATGAACCACGATTTCGATGCTGCGGTTGCCCTGCTGCATCGAAAATAGGGGATCCGTGATAATCAGCCCCATCGGCTGCGTGTTGTCTTCGGTTTTATACTTGTTGTTAAAAATAGTAAATTGCTGCTCTTTCGGGAAATCATCCCCAGCTGCGCTGGTCGATATCATCCGGCGCTGTCCGCTGACACCGCAGACCAAGCCCGTTTCCTTTTCAGGCGAAACGAGCGGGTCGCGCTGTAGCGTGAGGTTGAGGATGTGAGAAACCTCGGCATCCGTGACTTCAATCGGGTAAAGGCTACGATAAACGATCGGGTTAAAGTCAGGGTCATCGCCAGGGCTGAACCCGGCATCTCGCTCAAATTGAAGGGTATTATGGGTTCGATTGTTTAATGAGAGCTTCAGGTATACCGAATTCTCTGGTGTGGCTTTCTTACCTTGTTGCAAAACCTGCTGGTAATAAAATTGCAGATGTTTTTCCGTGAATTGATTAAGGCTTTGCTGGGCCCGTTCAAACAATTTCAGAAAGGCAAAATAGAGCGCCTGCTGCGGATTATTTTCCTGATGTACTAACGCGGCCTGCAGTACCTGCTGGCTTTGCTGTTTTATCTGTTCAATGACATAAACGATTTTCGCAAAGCAGTGGCGCGTTTGTTCACTAAAGCTACTGTGCTGTAATACCGGCGATGCGGTATCCAGCGTGTGTTGATCAAGATTCCATAACGGATCAAGCGACTGTACGCTATGAAGGAATTGCTCGGGTAAGCGGGTTATCACCAGGCTTAGCGGCAACGAGAGGTGATACTGATATTCATGCAGCAGGTAGTATTTAAACTGGTAAGCGCTTTCCGGGGTGCCTGGAAGGTGTTGATACCACTCCTGCAACCGTTTTAGCAGGATAAGTAAAAAGTCGACGGTCACATTTTCACCCTGTTCCTGGGCTTGCTTAAATTGTGCCTGAATATGTTTGGTATCACAGGTGGCAATCGTGGCACACACCACGACTTCACTTTTTTGAAATAAACTTCCCCAGTGACCGTCAGCCTGATCCTGCAGGTTTCTGAAAGGTAACTGTTGGGCAAATTGTTGTGCCCAGACCACCAACTGCTCGAAGCTCAGCTCGTGTGGGTGAACGATGGATGAATTTATCGCCTCATCCTGCCGCTGTTGCCGTGAGGTCATTATGTGATATCCCACTCGTCAGGTAACGGGAGGAGTTTCTGTGATATCAAGGTGCCTTCGTTTAAATAGAAGGGATAAACCATATTACTACGGGTATTAGTGGTGATAACGCTGTAGTCAATTTGAATAATCAATTTTCCCGAGAGGGGATCGGGTAAAAAATAAATATCCTCGACATTGATGCGCGATTCGAAAAATAAAATGGCATGGCGAATTTCAGAAGTGAGCTGAGTTAATACCGTCTGCGTGAGTTCTTCAAAGACAAACTGATTAATCCGGCAGCCGAAATCAGGCGTCATCAGGCGCTCCCCAGGGGTCGTGGAGAGGAGAATGGTTAAGCTCTGTTCAATATCCTGAATATCAGAGCTCATGACGACCTGATGATTGGGTCCGGTAAAGCTGGGTGGAAATGCCCAGCCTGTCCCTAAAAATGCGTTGTCGTTTGTCATAAATGTCACGCTATTCCTGTTGCCGGTGATTAACCGCCAATGATGACCGTGGGGCACCCTAGCGCGATCGTGCCTCCGTGGTTTGTGGTGTCACCCATTCTTGCCGCAGGTTTGCCGCCAATCAGCACGGTGGCCGAACCTTTAATAATGGTTGATGGCGGCCCAACGCAGGTGCAGCTATCCCCCATGACTGCGGCGGGTAACGATCCAATTAAGACCGTTGGTACACCCGGTCCTATGATGGGCCCGCCAACATGAGGAATTGGAGGGAGCGCCGGGGTTGCCATCGGACACATTTGTAAGTCCGTAATTCTTGCTGCAAAGGACATAGGTCAACTCCGCAAATCGTTAATTAATTTTGACGAGGGCACCTTTGATCGTCGTCATTCCTGAACAGGAAAGTTCAGCAGTTGCATTTCCTTTCAGCGTTAATCCGGTATTAGCTTGGGCTGAAATATTTAGAGCGGAAATTTTAGCGTCGCCAGTGGCCTTAACGGTTGTATCACCCGTAGAGTTGATATTTATCGTTCCTTTCGCTGAGAGAGTGATGTCTTTATTACTGCTTATCGCAATGCCGTTTTCACCCATATTTATCGTATTGCTGTTTTGGTCGGTCAGGGTGATGGATTTTCCTTTGTCGCTAATCTCAATGGAATTTCCGTTGGGTGTTTTTAACGTCATGATGCTATTTTCATCGTCAAAGATGATTTTCATCTTACTTTTGGTGACGATGGTTTTGATATGGTTATCTGACGTAATCTCTTCAGGCATTTTATTTTTACTGCTATACAGTGAACCAAGAATAATGGGATTGCTGGGATCCTGATTTATACAGCCCACAATCACCTCATCACCGACTTCAGGAATGAAAAAATTCCCGAAACCTGATGATGCATAAAAAGTGGCTAATCGCGCCCAGATTAAATTAGATTCACTGTTCAGCGTCGGGAGTTTTATCTGGATGCGATAATTTGAATCCGGATCGCCATCTAATTTGACCACGACGCCGATTTGCAGTCCATCGACAGGCGGTAAGTACCCTGAAGCCGGTGGCGCACCAATATCACGATGATCCGCCGACCACATCGGCGACATCCCCAGTTCGGCCGTGGTAATCCACTGGCCTTTCTCAATACTGTGATGAATGCCGCCCACATAATGTGAACCGTTATAGCGCTCACCAACGCCAACAAGCTCCAGTAAGCTGTTAATGGTGGCGCTGGCGTTTCCCTGAAAAGTGACGCTGCCCCGAACTTTACTTAGCATGGCTTTAACCTGCTGACCATTAGCCCAGCGGGTCAGAGAATCCGTGCTGATAGTGGAGGCGGTTTGCAGCTGGTAATCACTAATGCCAAATACCTTGGCTAAATCTGCGCTGGTGAAATTGCCTTGCCCTGAGATGGACTGAGCTGAACCGGAGCCTGTCAGCATGTTTTGCGTAGTCGAATCCCAGGCGGTAGCGGTGACCGAACTGAGCTGGTTTCGCGCATCCACTTTTGCCGAGAACGACATTAAATCCGTTCCATAGGTTACAACGAGGGCCGCCGCGCCGCTGATTGCCGGTTTATCAACGGTGACCTTATTGGACTGGTTGGTGATCACAAAACCATTTGCTTCAGCGCGTGCGAGGATAAAATCCCAGTCAGTGCTGTTGAACTGGACAAGTTCAGGGTAGGGGTCGGCAATGCTGCCGACGGAGCCGGAGACATTGGGGTATTTTGCGATCAGACTGCTCATGATTTTACTGTCAGATTGAGCGAGGAAACATTGGCTGTGCTTAGCGATAGTCATCGCAATGGCCTGATCTTTACATACAATATTGAGGAATGAGCTGTTATTCGCCGTGATTTCTATGCCATGACTGATAATAATGCCGTCGAAAATAGTCGTTTCATCACTTGCATAGCCAGCAGAAATAGAAATGACTGATCCTGGTTTAAACGTATCGGCATCGCTAACATCAAAACGTTGGGAGGGCATATCACCATCGCTAATGGTGATCTCTGCTGTCGCAATATGATTGATGTGGTAATGAACATGGATGGCGATAACGCCAATGGAACTGTCAATCGCTTTGCCACCAATTTTAATGGTGTAGGAGATTACGCCAGTGCTGTCATTGCTTAATGGTGATGTGGCCATAATTAACCCGATGTCTACGTTAAAGGGGGGAAGTAAATTTTTGTTCCGGGTTTTATCTGTCTTGCACTGATTAAATTATTTGCACGGGCAACCTCAACATAATAACTGCTGTCGTTATAGAGTTTATGACATAGCATCGGGAGGGTGTCTCCCGCTTTAAATTCAATGATGTGGGTTAAGTCAGGAGAGGACTGCTTTTTTAACGCACTTTTTTCTTGCTGAGTTAAGTACTTTGCAAAACTAAGCGATACCGTCGCACGCAATGGATTGCCAGAGGAATCAAAGAGAGAGTAATTGATGCTGATAGAGGTTAAGCGACCCCGGAAGCTTACCGATGAACCCCATGATATCACTACCGGGTAGGGTTCATGCTGCTCACCATTGTAGGCGTAGGTCACTTTTTTAAGCGTGGCAAGCTGCTTCTGCACGGTGTTTGTGCTTGTGTTGCCCGTTACTCCGGTTCCATCGAGCAGAAGTTCGAAGTCCAGCTTTTCGGTCTCATAGCCTTTAAACGTTGTAGTAGGCGAGATATCACCCTGCTGCTGCGGACCTCTATTGGTGTAGGTAATACCAAAATTATGCTTAATGCTGTTAGGATTTAACGTTGCCGAAAAAGTTTGTGCGACATTACCCTTAGACGTCACTGACTTTATTGTGATTTTTTCCATGCCGCACTCCCTTTATTGAAATCACTTATCTTTCTCTTGTGGTATCAGGCGACGTCATAAAGTGATAGGGCAGCTTTTTTTCCGGCAGGTCTTCTTCAGCATCATAGTTTGACCGCTCAGAGTCGAAAGACGCTTTTTTAGTATCGTCATTGATTGTTTTTGATTTAATCACAAGTTGCTTTATTTCTACTGGCACGGTTATAAGTTCCTTTTTAAATGATTAAAACAAATTTCTATTTCTTCAATGGCTATGTCATTTTGAGTCGAGTTAAAAGGAGCCATCTTCAGTTTTACCGGATAGGCATTGGAGGCAGTCCAGCTCCTGCAGGTCGTTCCTTTCTCATTTAACAGATTAATCGACACGCTTTTAGTGAGAATTGGCTTTGATAGTTCATCATTCAAAATGCCAAGACACCAGGCAAGCAACTTAGATTTTTTGTCCGTCACCGCTCTTTTTAGCGTTAAATTGCTACTTTTTATAGTTTTGGGCAGATGGTAAACCAGGTTATTCCCTCCCTCGCGATACTCTTCAGTTTCTATCTGGAACTCCAGTCCTGAGACTTCCTGAAAGGCTGTGTCATCCGCACAGCCACTGATAGAAACGCTGAAGTAGAAAGCGGGAAGGGGCCAGTCGCCATCGCCCTGAACTGCACCCGTACCTTTTTGGGGTTCCATGATGATATTTTCTATATCCCGGAAATAAGGTGTTGCTCAATGAACGAAATCAGACGGAGATTTCTAAACCTTCATGGGCAAGTTCAATGGTTTCAACCGCCACTTCATTACTGTCCGACTTTAAATCGGTGCCGGTAACTTTGGTGGGCCAGGCATTTTTTAGCTTCCAGCTCATTACGGGTGCTCCGCTTTCATCTAACAGGTTTATGGTGACGGCGGTGCGGGCGATGGTGTTCATCTTGATCTTCGAATACCATGTGTAGAACTTATTATCACTTTTAAAAATACCCTTCTTAAGAGTGACGTTACCGGTTTTTATCAGTCCGGGCATTTTTGTGGTCGAAAAGACAGGACTATTACCCGCGCGATATTCGATGGGTTGTGATTCTAAATCAAGTCCAGAGACTTCTTGAAATGCTGAAACCATTCCGGCACCTGCACCGCCATCCCATTTCACTTCGAAATGAAATTTCGGCATCGGCCATACGGTTTCGGATTGAGCTGTGCCATCATCTGCCATGGGAATCTCCTGAAGCTATCCACGTTATACTCGACGATACTGAATGCTATCCACACAGTAATGCAGCGGTCAGAATCTATGATTCCTGCATCTTTTGCTGGAAGGTGATTTCGATAAACTCAGCTGGCCGAACCATAGCGACCAACACGGTAATACGCAGAATTCCTTCCAGAATATCATTACCGGTCATCGTTTTACCCAGACCAACGCTGACATTGTAAGCTTCGATCGGCGTGGAACCTGCTAATCCGCCTCGTTTCCAGATACCGTAGAGGAAGTTACCCAGCATGCTTTCCATAGAAACCCAGGTGTTGGCGACATTCGGCTCAAAGACATAGGCTTTGGACGCCAGCTTAATTGACTCCTGTAGCATAATCATCGTGCGTCTGACGTTGATATATCGCCAGTCTAAGCTATTACCATCAAGCGTTCTGGCCCCCCAGACTAATGTGCCTTCACCGATAAATGGCCGGATAGCGTTGATCGATTTACCCTGGGTTGTGACGTTTAAATCTTCCTGTTCATCATCGCTGATATTAACGGTGGGAGAGATCACCGCATTGACGCTGACGTTAGCAGGGGCTTTCCATACGCCGCGCGAGTTGTCGACCATGGTATAAATACCGGCCATCGCCGCAGAGGGTGGCAAGATATTTTGCTGTAATTTGATGTCCGCCATAATGGTTTGGTATAGCGAACTCATATTCGAAAGGATTTTATGCAGCAGCACTGCATCAGGCCGTGCTATCTCGCTGCTTAATTTAGCAATTTCATCAAGCATGGCCTGTTTGCGCGTTGCTCTCAGCTTGTTGCCGCCCGTACTGAGTTCTTCTTCCGAGAGGCCCTCTAAGTCACTGAATACCGCTGCGACTTCGCCATTCAGCAGTTCTGCCAGCTTATCGACATTGCTGATGTTGAGGAAACTGACGTCGCTGTCCTGCACGATTGAGGTGTTCAGCCACGGGTAATAGGCGGAAGAGTAATCGAGATAATTAGTACCCAGTTTAGAACGGAAGTTTTCAATACAGTCACCATCAGGATGCTGACGGTCTTTGTAGCCGTTCCAGATATCTAAGATAGCAATACGGTTTTTCATCTTGCCGCCGCAATGGCCCAGCATGGCCTGTTCGACGTTAATACAGTCGTCTTCTGCCAGTTGTATTGCTTCAGGGATGAGCAGCATGGTGGGTTCAGCTTCTTTAATTAGCGGCGTAATCCCCCCCTTTAATGCCCCGGCATCGATATCGTCGGCATAATTCCCTACAGAAACGATATAACAAGGGCCGCCACCATTTTGAAAGAAAAATAGCATGCTGTAGTAAAGATGATGGCGGGTGTTTGATTGCGTTATCTGGTAGGTTTTCCCTGACTGCTTGAATGCTTCTCGGGTATTAGCATCGGGAGTTTTGCTGACTTCGGATATTTCAAATAAGTGCTGAGGTTCCCCGCCAAAATACTGACGATATTCCGACATGGACGTAATACGCCATCCCTGGTTGCTTAGGGATTTGCCGCCATTGTCCGCTTTCTCGGTATATCCAATAAACGCGGGAACCGCAGTGGCAACTTCAACAACAGAGTTCGGGAATGCATTCTGCTCAACAATATATACGCCAGGTGTTTTCATTACGCCCATAGTTTGGACCTTCATGTAATTGAATTGCAACCATGCCAACTGTTAACACACAGGAATGAACGTTGTTAAGAAAGGCATTCAATAAGAACTATCTGATTAAATATATTGATGTATCTGGTATAGCGTTTTCTGTGTTTTCTGTCAACTGTTGATGTTGATGTTAAGAAACCCTAACCACGTTTTTTCATTTTTACCCATGCAGGCATTGCGCAGTACGGGACCTGTTCTGACGTGAGTGTTGGATGGGTTTGTTGTTAATTAATTGAAATTAATGAAAAAAATAAGATTGCGGCGGCGAGGGATTTTATCATGTACTAACTACGGCTAGCGAAAGTGACGCAATCAAACAGGCTGTACCGCGCTTATCCTGATACCGATAACCCGGTATCACTGAGTTTTTTCTGGCCTGGTATTCCTAAGTCACTTAAGCATCAGCCTGCATTACTAAGAAGGTGATTACATTTTTTTAACACTGCAGGTGCATAGCACTTCATGATTCTCCCCCATTGATACGTATCCCGGCTCAGCCGTTGTCAGTTAACATAGATATGAGCGATAGCGTTTTTTAACCCTTCGGCGATAAATGTTGAAATATTATCTGGCGTAGGCAGGGGAAGGGATTTAATAATAATACTCTTATCATCCGACAGTGAAAAATATTCCGTGTAAATTTTTCTTAAGGGTATTTGATTGTTGGATAGAAAAACCCTTGCCGTTTTATTGGCGATCTGTTCCTGCTCCTGCTCGGTGAATAAGGGGGATATATTCAGATTTTTTTTGCTACTTAACGAAAATAGATAATATTTCCAATAGACAGGGATGGTGTTGAACCGAACGGTGATGGACTTTTTCTCTAAGGTAAAGTGTCGCTTTGGAAGCGTGATGATGAGTATGCTGATGAAGTTTCTGTTATAGAGAGCAATATCATCCAAGGTGTTAGTAGTATTTAACTGATTTTTATCACTCCAATGTTCTGCGCTGATATCCAGCGCAGCGCTATCTGTAAATTCTGCATTGATCGTTGCAATATCGAACATGTTGGGCATTTGCGTGATGCTTCTGATAACGGGGTCGGTGCTTAACAGGTAGAATCTTACGGTAAATGTATCCGTCAACTCAGCCAGGTCGTTAAACCGTTCGGTATCGGCAATCAGTTGTGTAAACCCCCGCGCAGGTTTCAGCAGAATGTCGTATTGCCTGAGTAACAAAGCAGTTTCCCGGTCGGGTATCAGATCAAAGGGGGCGGATCCCTCACTACTGGCATTGTAATATTCATGCATAATACTAATGGCTAAGATGGATTGATAGTCTGCCATTTAGCTCCCTCTTTTTGCCAGAGTGGTATCTGATAAATGGATATTACCCACCTGAGACAGAATAGACTCACTATCCGGTATCAGTGCTCTCACTCTGTAAATACAGGACGGCAGGTAGTGTGAGCCGAATACTCCCCACATGTGGTTTAATTGCTCACCCGGTATGGATTCCAGTTCCATATTAATTTGTTCAATTTTTTCAGGCAGATCGGGGGCGTTCTGACGGTTGAAGCTGTTATGACGGTTAAAGAAAGCCAGAAAATGAGAAAGCACTTTCAATCCGTCAGCGTAGTGGTTTGAATTAAAATTAGCCGCAACGGTTACTGTCATGGTGATAAAAAGCGGCTGCAATGACATCGCTTTTCTATTACTTGTGTGGTTGAACTCTTGTCGGTAACTTTTTGAAAATGTATCTTTTTCAATGTTACTAATAAAAATCAGAACCTTATTTTGTATTTTTGACGACTTTGAGCCATCGAGGTCTGCTGGCGGAGATACCATCACCAGGTCCTCGGCTAAATCAAACACGTTTTTAACGGAGTGGTTCATTCTGTCTTTTAAGTAATCCAGGCATAGATCCAGCATGAGATGTTCCCGATCAAGAAAAGAAAATGACGATCCGAACTGAGATTTCATAGCTATAGCGCATTTGCTGAGGATTTTACAACCTTAAACGGGCTTTGTTGAATAAATCGAACTTTTGCTGAATTGAAGGATCAGAGCACGCATCATCCTGCAACACGGGTCGTCCCATGGAAAATCAGAAGTTCAGAATCACCAACTGGAACGCCTACAACAAAGCGCTCGTCAACCGTGGCTCCATCACTTTCTGGCTGGATGAGGAAGCCTTCAGGCCTGGTATGAATCAGCAACGCTCAACTCGCGAGGACGACCTCAGCGCTATGCGGACCTTGCCATCACCACTGTCCTGGTGGTTAAACGTGTATTTCGGCTGACCCTGCGGGCAGCACAGGGTTTTATTGATTCCATCTTTGCTCTGATGGGGGTCTCACTGCGCTGCCCGGATTACACAAGTGTCAGCAAGTGGGTAAAGTCGGTTAATGTCAGTTTTAAAACACCCACCCGGCCTGAGATCGCGCATCTGGTGATTGATTCCACAGGACTGAAGGTCTTCGGCGAAGGCGCAGGTTACTGACCTGAGGAGTATGCAGACCGCAATCGTGCAGTGGCGAATCAACGACTGAGTGGGAGTAATATCTGATTTATTCAACAAAGCCCCTTAAACGATGATCTGTGGATTCGTTACAGGGGTTGACCAGTAGTGGTAACGCACTATGATTTGTTTGTGATGTACGAAAGAAAGGCCAATCAAACCGGACTCCTTGATAACCTGAAAAGTGGCATGGAAAACATCAGTGGAATGAGTCTGGGCCATGTCAGGAGGTATGCAGGTGTTAAATAGCCAAATTTCAGTAAGGTCGATCTGCAATGACCAGGTTGTTATAGGTAATTAAGAAGGCCTATTGCATCGAACAAAACCAATTTAAAAAGGTTTGAAATATGCATGAAAAAGTAGAAAGAACAGAAAATAAGAAAAATGGAACCGTTTCCAATTCAATTTCTAATAAAAAAGCTGATGTAAAACAAGCTTTTGGATTTTTTGATAATCGACCGGATACTCTTACATCAATTACCATCAATAAAAAAAATAGTGAAAAGCAGTCAGATATTATTCAGCGCCAAATAGTATCCGTCAAGATAGGTGATGAGTCGAAATGGTTTGATGATGAAAGCTTCAAACCGAAGTTTTTTGCTACGAGTGAGGAAGCTGAGAATGACAGGTTTTTAAGATATATGGAACGCCGACCTGAAGCTAATCCGGGGGAAGTTCCGATTTTTGATATAAACAGTGAGCGTCAGAAATTAACATTAAATAAAGCAATGAAATATACTTTAGGTGCAGAGGCGCCTGAATCCTTATCGAAACACAGATTTGAAAGTGCGAAGGGGCAACAGGATAAATTTCAAATTTTAGATCCAACATTACTTTCAGTTGCACTATATGGACAAACAGAGGATGAGAAAATTAATTTTTTGCTTCTGGCCTCAGAGAATGACTTAATAACTGATCGTATTAAGATGGCTTCAAATATTAAAGAAGCAGAGACTATTTTTGCCGAATTAACTCCTACGGACAGAAGAAAAGCAATTGAAGAAGCTTTGACTATGCGTGCTCTTTCTCAGAGAAATCCCTACATAACAAATGTCAGAAGACCACCAAGTGATATATCTGGAAAATACGATTATTTAATAGACCTGCCAGAGTTTTCAGGGGTGCCTGTTGATCCTAAAACGGTTGTTCCTTATATTGCGAAGCACTGGAGTAGCGGAAGTCAATCAAAGGCGCAGCGCAAACAGGCCGAGCATGACAAAAAAAGAAAGGTTGATCCTGATTTACCCATAAAAGTTGCAACTGAAATTGCATTATCCAGAAATGCTAACCCATTAGTAAATTATGCAAGGTGGATAGTTAGTAATGGAAATGCTCAATTACATGAATTAGGCGAAGTTCATGAAAGTGGAGAATATAGATTTAAGGGTATTATAATTACTAACGTTGCTTATATAAATGAGTTGGAGCAGTTAGACTTAAAAAAATACAAGGAAGATCCCAGAGTGTTGGATTATTTTAATTTGCGCGAGGATGATTTGGAAAGGATTATTGAAGTATCTCCCGATATTTAAAATTATCCCCTTGTAAATATAATTCCATAACAAAGCACTAAAAAATGCAGTGGCATAGTAAATTTTTCCACCTGGCTGAAGGTGATAAAATTACCTCAGTACACATATTTGATGTTTTCGTCAGGTCGCGTCAGCATTCACCATATTTGCTATATGCAATAGTGAACTTGATATTAGCCTCGACTGACGTCAAAACAGCATAATAGCTTGCCATTTTGTTGTGCATTCAATGCCTGTTTGTTCACATGAGGCATTATAAAAACAAAAATCCACGCAACACGTGGATTTTATCGATTTTCGCGATTCTTATAAGATTCAATGAAACCTCATAAGACAACAGCGTTTATTTACACGTTAAACAGGAAGTTCATCACATCGCCATCTTTCACGATGTAGTCTTTCCCTTCTGAACGCATTTTACCGGCTTCTTTCGCGCCTTGTTCACCCTTATAGGTGATGAAGTCATCAAAGGCGATGGTCTGAGCACGGATAAAGCCTTTCTCGAAGTCGGTGTGGATTTTACCGGCAGCCTGCGGAGCCGTTGCGCCCACCGGGATAGTCCATGCACGCACTTCTTTCACGCCAGCGGTGAAGTAAGTTTGCAGGTTCAGCAGGGCGTAACCAGCGCGGATCACGCGGTTCAGGCCTGGCTCTTCAATGCCCAACTCGGCCATAAACTCTTCGCGGTCGCCATCTTCCAGCTCAGCAATATCAGACTCTACGGCAGCACACACCGGTACCACAACAGAACCTTCTTTCTCTGCAATTGCACGCACGATGTCGAGGTACGGGTTATTTTCAAAACCGTCTTCGTTGACGTTAGCAATGTACATGGTGGGCTTCAGGGTCAGGAAGCTCAGGTAGCGAATGGCGGCTTTATCATCTTCGTTCAGATCCAGCGCGCGCAGCATACCGGCTTTTTCCAGATGCGGCAGGCACTTCTCCAGCGCAATTTGTTCAGCTTTCGCGTCTTTATCGCCACCTTTGGCTTTCTTCTGCACGCGCTGCAACGCACGCTCACAGGTGTCCAGGTCGGACAGCGCCAGCTCGGTGTTAATGGTGTCGATGTCGTCAGCTGGATCAACTTTATTATTCACGTGGATAATATTGTCGTTCTCGAAGCAGCGCACCACGTGGCCGATGGCTTCGGTTTCACGGATGTTGGTCAGGAACTGGTTACCCAGGCCTTCACCCTTGGACGCGCCTTTTACCAGACCGGCGATATCAACGAATTCCATCGTGGTTGGCAGGATGCGCTGTGGCTTAACGATCTCAGCCAGCTGGTCCAGACGTGAATCAGGCATCGGCACGACGCCGGTATTTGGCTCAATGGTACAGAACGGGAAGTTCGCAGCTTCGATGCCCGCTTTGGTTAACGCATTGAACAGCGTGGATTTCCCGACGTTAGGCAGGCCCACAATACCGCATTTGAATCCCATGTTGAATCACCTTAATAGCTTGATAATCAACGCACTTTTACGTGCCCTGATAGTGTCACAGACGGTTGTCTTAAAAGTTTCCGCGCATTATACACGTAATTACCGCCCGGAGGCGGGTGATTTCTCAGGCACGGGTGAAGTTATCTCTTGAGATCGAACTCACATTTTTTCATACTGACGTGTCTTTACAGAAACCGGAGAACCACGCAGATGCATCGCTTCCTGCTTACGCCACCTTAAGAGCCCCCCGCCAGCGCAATGCCTGTTGCCGCCACTCGTCACTCTGACGAGCCAGCTGTGCCCGAACGCCGGGGCGCAGAAAAACGATCACATTAAAATAATGGAAAGACCATGTTTAACCTGAGCAATTTCAGGGCGAGTGACGTCAAAAATGACGTACTGGCCGGTGCTGTGGTGTCTGTCGCGCTGATCCCCGAAGCGACCGCATTTTCTCTGCTGGCGGGCCTGTCACCGACCATCGGCTTACATACCGCTTTTATTCTCGGGCTGGTGACGGCCTTTTTCGGAGGTAAACCGGGGATGATCTCGGGTGCAGCCGGGTCGATTATTGTGGTGCTGATCAGCCTGATTACTCAGCACGGCTACGAATATGTTCTGCTGGCGACCATTCTCGCCGGGCTGATTCAGCTGTCGATTGGCGTCTTGCGGCTGGGCAAGTTTATCCGTCTGGTGCCACAACCGGCGATCTACGGCTTTGTGAACGGGCTGGCGATTGTCATCATGCTGGCGCAGTTCCCGATGATCAAAGGGCAGGGGCCGGTGATGTATGCGCTGGTGGCGCTGGCAATGCTGATCGTCTGGTGGTTCCCAAAACTGACAAAAGCGATCCCCGGCTCGCTGGCCGCCTTAATTGCCATCAGTGCACTGGCAATTGGTCTGGGGCTGGACACCAAACGCGTGGGCGATCTGGCGGATATTTCCGGCACGCTACCCTCGTTCCATCTGCCCACCGCGCCTCTGAGCTGGGAAACCCTGAAAATCGTGCTGCCTTACGCCGTGGTGATTGCGCTGGTCGGGCTGATTGAGTCGTTGTTAACGCTGGCCGTGCTGGATGAAATGGGCAGTAAGAAGGGCGCGGGAAATCAGGAATGCGTAGCCCAGGGTATTGGTAACACGATCTGCGGCTTCTTTGGCAGCTTTGCCGGGTGTGCGATGATCGGCCAGTCGATTATCAACTTTACCTCAGGTGGGCGCGGGCGCATTTCGAATCTGGTCGGGGCGGTGCTGCTGATCCTGTTTGTCGTGAGTCTGTCACAATATATTGCCTTACTGCCGGTTGCAGCGCTGGCCGGGATCATGTTTGTCGTCTGCATCAACACCTTTGAGTGGAGCTCGCTGCGTCGTCTGAAGCGGATGCCGAAAGCGGATGCGGTGATCATGGTGGCGGTGACGCTGGTGACCATTTTTACCGATCTGGCGATGGCGGTGATTTGCGGGGTGATTATCTCGGCGCTGGTTTTCGCCTGGCAGCACGCACGCATCAGTATTCTGGCGCAGTCTGAGGAAGAAGGGCAGAAAACCTATCAACTGGAAGGGCCACTGTTCTTTGGCTCAACGGCCAGTTTCCAGGAGCTCTTTCACCCGGAGCAGGACCCGGATCATGTGGTGATTGATTTTGCTCGCACCCGGGTCATGGATTCCAGCGGCGTGGAGGCGATCGATAAATTAACGGCACGCTATCTGGAAGCGGGGAAAAGCCTTCGTTTGCGTCATCTTAGTGAGGATTGTATCAGTTTACTGCAACAGGCTGGGCCGTTTTGCAGCCATGAACTTGATGATCCCGATTATAAAGTTGCTAGCAATGATGTCTGAACCATAAAGCTGGCGCTGGTCCTGCCGATAACCTAAAAATCGTCGTTCTGCGACGGCGAATACAGAATTTACTTCTATAGTTTATCTGTGCGGCGATTGTATTCACTGGCAGGATGCCCGTTAACTGGCCCGACGGCATGAAAAACGATTTTTTTTGTACTCCTGTTCATACGCTTACCGGTGAGTTGATCGCTATCGATCTGAGCTACCGGCCGCAGCCCCAGGCCGTCACTGGCCTGTCAGGGGCTGTTCTTACGTCTCTGTCGCCACAGGAGCGGTTGTTAAATCAGTTGCTGATCGTTGAAGAGTATGCGGACTATTTTCGTCAGCACGGCTTGCTGTGTAGTGTCGCCATTGATTTTCAACTGGCGCGTGCCGTCACCGAGTCATCGTTTATTCAGCAAATCCTCAGCCAGCTGCCTTTTGTGCGGCTGAAACTGTCGGAAGATTTTCCCAATCTGCATGATGGCATGAATAATCCGCTGTTGCGGACCTTGATTGAGCAACTGAATATTATCTGGCTTGATGACCTGGGCGCAGGCGATGCCAATCTCAACGCACTGCAGTCGAACATGTTTGAAGCGGTGAAACTTGATCGGCAGTTTTATCTCGAAAACGTCGATAAACCGTTTTTTACCGTACTGATTAACCATATTCGTCAGTACACCAATCGGGTGATTGTTGAAGGCGTGGCCGGAGATGGGCAACTGGAGACATTGCGTAACAGCAAAATCTGGGGCGTGCAGAGTTATTTCAGCCCGGCACTGACACTGGAAAATCTGGATCACAGTGACGGTCAGCGCTGTGAAAATTTGTAGCCCCGCTGTGGCAGACACCCCAGCGATGGCTCAATCAATAGCAACGGGTCAGACGGCTTTGTAGCTGTGCAAACGGTTCATGGCCTTCAGTTTGTCTTCTTTTAACCATACCTCAGTACAACGCGCGGCTTCATCGATAGCGTTATCAATCAGGGTCTGTTCCGCTGCCTGAGGTTTGCCCAAGACAAATCCTACCACTTTGTTACGGTCGCCCGGATGACCAATGCCAATGCGCAGACGATGGAAGTCCAGGTTGTTACCCAGTTTGCTAATAATATCTTTCAAACCGTTATGCCCTCCGTGCCCCCCTCCCTGTTTAAACTTCGCCACGCCAGGAAGCAGGTCGAGCTCGTCATGCGCCACCAGAATTTCTTCAGGGGCAATGCGATAAAAAGTGGCCATAGCCGCTACGGCTTTCCCACTGAGGTTCATAAACGTGGTGGGGACCAGCAACCGCACATCTTCGCCACCAATATTGAGGCGCGCGGTATACCCGTAAAATTTGCTCTCTTCTTTTAACGACTGATTATGGCGTTCAGCCAGCAAGTCAACATACCAGGCACCGGCATTGTGGCGTGTGGCGGCGTATTCAGCGCCGGGGTTGGCAAGGCCAACAATCAGTTTGATGCTGCTCACGAGTAGATTTTCCTGAAACGTGCGGGGTGAAAAACGGCTAGTTTACTGAAGCGGTTGCGATAACTCAAAGATCTGCGCGCATTGTGATGAAAATCACAATGGTTGAGCAGGGTGATAATACGTTTTCTATATAAAAACAGTCTGTTAGTCGTAAAGTTTTGTCAAAATATAAGCGATAAATGTGATCGCAGACTCATCAGAGCAGTTAAAGATTGCCTAGACTGATCGCATCTGGCAACGGAGTTTGCCTTTTTACACTGACTGGAGGTGCGCAATGAAACGTAAACATACACATGTACTGGGTAACACCCTGATGGTGCTGGGCCTGGTGGTGATGATTGGCGGGGTAGGTTACTCAGTGGTGAATCAAATACCGCAGTTCCACTTACCGCAGTTTATGGTGCATGGTGCACTCGGCAGTATCTTTATCGGTGCGTTGCTGTGGCTGGCGGGGGCAAGGATCAGCGGGCGTGAAAAAATTGCCGATCGCTATTACTGGGTGCGTCACTGTGGTGAAAAACGCTGCCGTCATGGTTCCAGCCAGCAGCACAATCGGTAACGCTGAATCGGGAACACACCCGGTCTGACCGGTGTGTTTCCGGATTTAACTGGCTAAAACACCCCTGACATCCTCATGATTTGCGGCCCCATAGGTTTTAACCTGATTTCTGCCTGCGGCCTTCGCCTGATATAACGCATCATCCGCCGCGGCCATTAAACTGTCGATAGCATCACGGTCTGGCTGGCAGCTTGCCACGCCAATGCTCACGCTATAACTCACGTTCTCGGGGCAAGATCCCTCTACCACTTTGCGGATACGTTCGGCAACCTGCACGCATTCCCCTTCTGCGCACATCACGACGGCGGCAAACTCTTCACCGCCCAGACGCGCAAAATAGCTGTCAGCGGGTAACTGGTGCGTCACCTGTTGGCAAAAATCGGTCAGCACCCGGTCACCCTGCGAATGACCATAGCGATCGTTAATCGATTTAAAGTGGTCGAGGTCAAACAGCATCACCGATAAGGGCTGCTGGCTGCAACTCCAGCTGGCGGTCAGTTGAGCCGTTTTTTCAAACAGTGCGCGGCGATTCCAGACTCCGGTTAACGGGTCGAGCAGTGACGCCTGGCGGTAGATAATCTGCGTACGTTCATTCACCATCGCCATCATGGTAAAGCTCAGGCCAATGACCACCAGGATCGACTCCAGAATGACATACACCGAGAAGGTTGAGCCACCGATGGCACCATGTACCGGGTTAGGGATCCCGCCATCCAGTAATGCCCGCAGGATATTAAAGCCAAGGTGGATACCCAGCAGCAGCTGGGCGGGCCACCAGGTTACCGGAAGCAGGGTGCGTGAACGATGCAGTTCATACAACATCGCCGAGGTATAAATAATGCACAGCAGGCTGCTGGCCAGGATCCGCATGGGTAGCGAGGTGTAGAAAGAGGGGAACAGGCAGAGTACCGCCCATGCCACCATCCCGGGCAGCCACAGCCAGCCGCTCCGCGCCCCGCGCAGCGCACGGAATGCATTCAGTTGCAGGCCGTACGCGCACAGGACAAGCAGGTTGCCCACCACTATCGGCAGAAACATAAAGCCTGAGCTACGCAGGCTGCTGAGGCCGACAGCGACAATGCTCAACAACAAAGAGAGACAGTTAAACCCCAGTACTCTGCTGTACTGCGCTCCGCGCCACGCGAACACCATGATAATGCTGAGAAAAGCCAGCACATAGAGTTCACAGACAAACAGCGTATAAACATCGAGTACCATTTTAGGATTATTCCTGGATAAGCTATTAGAGCAAAATATCACTAATGAATACTTACCAACAGGGGGGCTGAACCGTTACAGTCAAAAAATGAATGTGAATTCAGGAAAGTGACCCACGCGCAGGTACCAGACAGCGCCAGATGGCAACGGCACAAAGCAATGTCACGACCATCAGGACCAGCAGTAACTGGTGAAAAGCGGTCTCTGCCAGCGGCAGAAGATCCGGGCTGCTGACATGATAGCTGGCCAACTGACGCGCTTCTTCGATCGATTTACCCTGCTGTGACAGTTGGCTAACCAGCAACTGGCTGAACAACGTACTGACGCTTGCCAGTGCGACCCCTTCGCCTGCTACGCGCACGGTACTAAAGATACCGGTTGCCATCCCGGCGCGCTGCGGTGGCACCACGCTAACCGATAAATTATCCATCAACCCCCAGGGCAGACCGCTGCCGCTGCCGATCATCACCATCGCCAGCAGGGTCAGCGCCAGTGAGCTGTGCGGCGTGACCAGGCTGAGCAGGCCAATACCCGCGGCGGCAAGCACTAAGCCCGCACAGCTCACGCTGCCAGGGTGAAAGCGGCGCGTCAGCGCAACGGCAAGAGAGGGTACCACCAGCATCGGCAGCGAGATTGCCAGCATCAGCAGGCCGGTGGTCAGGGCGTCATAGCCGTAGAAGCCCATAAAGCGCAGTGGCAGCAGCACCAGAAGCACCACAAAGCAGTAGCAGGTGGCGACGGGCAGCAGCTGTACGCCGATAAACCGGCCGTAGCGGAACAGGCTGAGGTCAAGCATCGGGTGTGCGCTGCGGCGTTCTATCCAGACAAACAGCAGCGCCACGAGCAGCGAAGCCAGCAGCAATCCTGTTGCCAGCGGACCCGCACCGCTGTCAGCCACCTGTAACATTCCCCAGGTAAACAGAGTGAGCGTGGTGCTGAAGCTGATAATCCCCGACCAGTCCAGCGCACTGGCGTCCGGGTTGCGTGATTCTGGCAGGGTACGCATACCGATAACGAGCGCCAGCACGCCAAAAAGCGCGCAGCAAAGAAAGACGCTGTGCCAGCCGGCGATGGACATCAGCATACCGGCAATCACCGGGCCAGCCGCCAGACCTACGCCAAAGCTGGTGCCCAGCAGACTGAATGCCCGCGCGCGTTCGGCCCCGTCAAAGGCATTCGCCAGCGCGGCACCGCCGCCAGCCAGCGCCGCCGCTGCCGCTGCGCCCTGTAGAGCACGTACCACGTCCAGCCAGACGATGGAGGGCACCCAGCCGGTCAGCAACGACAGCATAGTAAAAACGCTGACGCCGCTGATAAACAGGCGTTTACGGCCATAACGGTCGGCCAGTGCACCTGCCGCCATCAGCAGACTGCCAAAGCTGAGCAGGAACGCGTTGGTGATCCAGCTCAGTGCCAGCGCTGATCCGCCTGTTTGCAGGGCAATGGCCGGGGTGGCGATCACCCCGGCAGAAAAACTCAGGGGCAACATCAGTGCAGCGCTGCACACCGCCAGAATGCTCCAGCGGCTGCTTTGTGCCGTCAGTGTCAGGGAACTCATGGGTAACTCTCCGCTTTCTTCCAGTGAAGAAGCAGGATAAATTGGCGTTACCGGGTGATAAACAGGCCGAATGGCCGCAGATAAAGGACATAAAGTCGCGAATGAGCAGCGTGGAAAGTTTGAGTGGGCTCAATGCATTTGTGAAAGCCGCCCAGCTTGGCAGCTTTGTCGCGGCCGCAGAGCGGCTGAGCGTCTCGGCATCGGCCATCGGGAAAAGCGTTGCGCGGCTGGAGGCCAGCCTCGGGGTGAGTCTGTTTAATCGCAGCACACGAAGCCTGAGCCTGACAGAAGAAGGCCTGCTGTTTTTTGAACGCAGCCAGCGCATTGTGATGGAGCTGGAAGAGGCGGAGCAGGAGCTGTCAAGGCTGATGGCGGCCCCGCGCGGGCGGCTGCGTCTGAGTTTTCCCGCGATTGGTTATCGTTTGCTCCTGCCGCTGTTGCCGGGTTTCACCGCACGTTATCCGGAAATTGAGCTGGATCTCGACTTTAACGATCGGCTGGTGGATGTTATCGGGGAAGGGTATGACGCGGTTCTGCGCAGTGGCGAGTTTGCCGATTCACGGCTGAAGGCGCGACGGCTGGGCGGTTTTCGCTTTCGTCTGGTGGGCGCAACAGACTATTTCGCACGATACGGCGTGCCGCAGGGGCCGGAAGACCTGGCGCAACATGCCTGCCTGCTGTATCGCTTTTCCGGCAACAGTCAGCTTCAGCCCTGGCAGTTTGACGGTGCTGACGATCGCACACTCTCGCTGGCCGGGCCGCTGGTGTTTAATAATCTTGAGGCGCAGATCTCGGCCGCGCGCCGGGGGCTGGGGCTGATCTACGTACCGGATTTTGCAGTGACGGAATACCTGGAGAGCGGGGAGCTGCAAAGCGTGCTGGATGAACACATCAGCGCAGGAGGGCAGTTTTCGCTGCTCTGGCCGGGGAACCGGCATCTGCTGCCTAAATTGCGGGTACTGATTGACTATCTGGCAGAGCATATTGCATTGAGCAAATAAAAAAGGGACAGGCGTTAACCTGTCCCTCTTATGCAGCATGGCCTGACGGGGCCGACCGAAACAAAAGGTCAGCCCCTACACCTGTTAACTGTAGGGGCTGCCCGCCAGGTCACGCCACGATCAATGCTCAAACATCGCAGAAATAGACTCTTCGTTGCTGATGCGACGGATCGCTTCAGCCAGCATGCCTGACAGCGTCAGGGTACGCACGTTTGGCAGGGCTTTGATCTCTTCTGGCAGCGGAATGGTATCGCACACTACGACTTCATCAATCACCGAGTTACGCAGGTTTTCGACCGCGTTACCGGAGAAGATAGGGTGAGTCGCATAGGCGAATACGCGTTTAGCGCCACGTTCTTTCAGCGCTTCAGCGGCTTTACACAGCGTGCCACCGGTATCGATCATATCGTCAACCAGCACACAGTCACGGCCAGCAACATCACCGATGATGTGCATCACCTGAGAGACGTTGGCGCGTGGACGGCGTTTGTCGATGATGGCCATATCGGTATCGTTCAGCAGTTTAGCAATAGCACGTGCACGAACCACACCACCGATGTCCGGAGAAACCACAATCGGGTTCACCAGGCCAATCTGCAGCATATCTTCGAGCAGGATCGGGCTACCAAATACGTTATCAACCGGGACGTCAAAGAAACCCTGAATCTGTTCAGCATGCAGATCCACAGTCAAAACGCGGTCAACACCAACGCTGGAGAGAAAATCGGCAACCACTTTGGCAGTAATAGGGACACGGGCGGAGCGCACGCGGCGGTCCTGACGTGCATAACCAAAGTAAGGAATAACCGCAGTAATACGACCCGCGGAAGCACGACGCAGGGCATCTACCATCACAACCAGTTCCATCAGGTTGTCATTGGTGGGGGCACAGGTGGACTGGATGATGAAAATATCACCACCGCGTACATTTTCGTTAATTTGTACGCTCACTTCACCATCACTGAAACGACCGACGGCGGCGTCGCCCAGGCTGGTGTAAAGGCGGTTGGCAATACGTTGTGCTAGTTCCGGGGTGGCGTTACCAGCAAAAAGCTTCATATCAGGCACGAGAAGAACCTCAGGCTTTGCGTCCAGAGAATGAAATACCATAAATCGCACTGGGCGGTATACGACTTATGCTTTCATACGGGTGTCTTAACCCTGTGTTCTTGACGCCGTAGCGGCGTTGGCTGCATGTATTCATCCCGGTGACTTACTCAAGTAAGCTCCCGGGGACTCATCCACTTGCCGCCTTGCCACAGCGCCAATAGCTTGGGTTATATCAGAGCAGTGGTGCAGCGTCTGGAACAGGTGACACTGTCACATCAACTCTATTGCTCTGAAAGGGTGCGGTGCAGTGGCGAAACGTTAACGCCTCGCGCAACAAACCCCTGCAACCCTTTCGGAGCCAGCTCAAGCACCTGTCTTGCGGCGTACTCGGTGTCAAATTCTGCAAACACACAAGCACCCGTTCCAGTCAGGCGCGACGGCGCGTATTCTAGCAGCCAGGAAACGAGCTGTTCAACCTCGCGAAAACGATTTCTTACTGCTGCCTCACAATCATTGCGGAATTCGGCTGCTAATAAGGCGCTGATTTCCCTTTTTGGCGTGTTTCTGGTCAATTCAGGATCGTTAAATACCACGGGTGTCGCAACGCTGACACCAGGATGCATCACCAGATACCATTTTTCTGGTGGCGAAACCGGTGTCAGTTGTTCACCCACCCCCTCAGCGAAGGCAGAAAATCCGCGCACAAAGACAGGCACGTCGGCACCGAGTTGCAGGCCAAGCTCGGCCAGTTGTTCAAAACTGAAGCCGGTTTGCCATAAATGATTGAGTGCCACCAGTACGGTGGCGGCGTTGGAGGAGCCTCCGCCCAGTCCACCGCCCATGGGTAACCGCTTCTCTACCGCCAGGGTCGCCCCTGCGCTGGCGGGCAGCACGCCCTGATCGAGCGCCCGTTCGCGCAGCAGTTGCGCGGCACGGACGATCAGGTTCTGTTCATCAGGCACGCCATCGACGGGTGTCAGCAGACGCAATTCACCCTGACTGTTGGTTTCAATCTTCAGCGTGTCACCATAATCCAGAAACTGAAACAGCGTCTGGAGGTCATGGTAGCCGTCAGCGCGGCGGCCGGTGATGTAGAGAAACAGATTCAGTTTTGCCGGGGCAGGCCATGTTGTGATCATTTTACAGTCCAGCTATCCATTTTCAGCTTAATACGCTGGTCGCCTTCACGCAGTTCGAGGTTCGACGGTAGCGGTGGATTCTGTTTACTGTCGTAGCCCTGATAGGTCACTTTCCACTGTTTACCGTCCTGGCTGTAGTTCACTTCACGCAGACGATACTGGTCATCCAGGGTGAAATCGGTGGCATCACCCGGCAAGCCAAGGATCCACTGGCGCAGGTTATCCAGAGGAATACTCATGCCCGTGAGCTGAGAAATCATTTTAGCCGCATCGTTGCTGACATAGCGCTTGCCTTTATTGTCAACGATCTGTGCAACTTGTCCTTGCTGGTCAAGCTGCAGCTCTGTGCTGCCCAGGGGATTGGTCAACAGCAGGCGATAGCGATCCGCTGCTGTCTGTTGCCAGTTGTAGCGGGCATAGACTTTTTGCCGATCGGAAAGGTAGGCAAAGGCGCCACGCGTCTGGTACTGAGTGATTTTTTCCACCGCCTGCTGATGGTCACGCCATTGCGGGGACGTCGGGCTTTGGCCCGGAGTTTGCGCTGGTTCGTTAAGAACACACCCGGTTAGCAGCAGGGCGGCAAGGGGAAGAAGCCGCAGCAGGCGGCGATTCGACGATAACATGTTCAGGTCAGCTCCTAAGACTCAGTTCGCAATCAACCGCCCACGCTAACCAGCTAAAACGGCGGCGTCAATGCTCAAATTGTCTCATTTGACCCGCAAGAGGTATATCTTGTTACAGGGATAGGCGAAGCATGGCTTTTATTGATCTCGCTCATCTTGTAGAATGCGCCACACAAAACCCTGACAACTGTGGGATTAACCCAACCTGCACCATGACGTTACTGGCTCTCGGCATCAATCACAAAACGGCACCTGTGTCTCTGCGCGAACGCGTGACGTTCTCGCCGGATCAGCTGGAACAGGCGCTCACTAGCCTGTTGGCGCAGCCGCTGGTTCAGGGCGGCGTTGTGCTGTCTACTTGTAACCGTACCGAGTTGTATCTGAGCGTCGAACAGCAGGAAAACCTGCAGGAACAGCTGGTGACCTGGCTCTGTGATTACCACAAGCTCAGCGTCGATGAAGTGCGTAAAAGCCTCTACTGGCATCATGATAACGATGCCGTCAGCCACCTGATGCGCGTCGCCAGCGGGCTGGATTCCCTGGTGCTGGGCGAACCTCAAATTCTTGGTCAGGTCAAAAAGGCGTTTGCTGATTCCCAGCGCGGCCACTCGCTTTCCAGCGAACTGGAGCGTATGTTCCAGAAATCGTTCTCCGTGGCCAAACGCGTGCGTACCGAAACCGAAATCGGTGCCAGTGCCGTCTCCGTGGCATTTGCTGCCTGCACGCTGGCACGCCAGATCTTCGAGTCCCTCTCCACGGTTAACGTGCTGCTGGTGGGCGCGGGTGAAACCATTGAACTGGCTGCCCGCCATCTGCATCAGCATAAGGTGAAGAAGTTGATGATCGCCAACCGTACCCGCGAACGTGCACAAGCGCTGGCGGATGAGGTCGGGGCTGAAGTCATCAGCCTGCCGGAAATCGATTCCCGTCTGGCGGAAGCCGACATCATTATCAGTTCTACAGCCAGCCCGCTGCCGATTATCGGTAAGGGGATGGTGGAGCGTGCGCTTAAACAGCGCCGTAATCAGCCTATGCTGCTGGTGGATATTGCCGTACCGCGTGACGTGGAGCCGGAAGTGGGTAAATTGCCCAATGCCTATCTCTATAGCGTTGATGACCTGCAGGCGATTATTGAAAGCAATATGGCCCAGCGCCAGGCGGCGGCCGTGCAGGCTGAAACTATCGTGGTGCAGGAAAGCAGCGAGTTTATGTCCTGGCTACGGGCCCAGAGCGCCGTTGAGACTATCCGCGATTACCGCTCACAGGCGGAACAGGTGCGTGCTGAACTGGAAGCGCGTGCCATAGCGGCCCTGCAACAGGGAGGCAACGCTGAAGAGGTGTTGCGCGACCTGGCCCATAAGCTGACCAACCGTTTGATCCACGCTCCTACCAAATCTCTTCAGCAGGCCGCACGCGACGGCGATGGCGAACGCCTGCAAATTTTACGCGACAGCCTCGGGCTGGATTAGCGTTTCAAGCCTCTTTTCTTACAAGGTAAAAGACTACGAATGAAGCCTTCTATTGTTGCTAAACTGGAAGCCTTGCAGGAGCGCCACGAAGAAGTGGAGGCGATGCTGGGCGATGCCGGAGTGATTGCCGATCAGGAACGTTTTCGTGCACTCTCCCGCGAATATGCCCAGCTTACCGACGTCAGCCAGTGTTTCCGTCAGTGGCAGCAGACCCAGGAAGATATCGAAACCGCTGAAATGATGCTCAGTGACCTGGAAATGCGTGAGATGGCTCAGGAAGAGCTGAAAGAAGCCCGTGCCGCCAGTGACGTGCTGGAGCAACAGTTACAGGTGTTGCTGTTGCCGAAAGATCCGGATGACGAACGTAACTGCTATCTGGAAGTGCGTGCCGGAACCGGTGGTGATGAAGCCGCTATTTTCGCCGGCGATCTGTTCCGTATGTACAGCCGTTATGCGGAGTCAAAACGCTGGAAAGTGGAAGTGATGAGCGCTAACGAAGGCGAACATGGCGGTTATAAAGAGATCATCGCCAAAGTGATCGGCGAAGGTGCCTATGGCCGTCTGAAGTTCGAATCTGGCGGGCACCGCGTGCAACGTGTGCCTGAGACGGAGTCACAGGGGCGCATCCACACCTCAGCCTGTACGGTTGCGGTGATGCCCGAACTGCCGGAAGCCGAACTGCCGGATATCAATCCGTCTGATTTAAAAATCGATACGTTCCGCTCCTCCGGGGCTGGTGGTCAGCACGTTAACACCACCGATTCCGCTATCCGTATTACCCACTTGCCCACCGGTATCGTGGTCGAGTGCCAGGACGAACGTTCACAGCATAAAAACAAAGCAAAAGCGTTGGGCGTGCTGGGTTCGCGTATCCGTGCTGCCGAAATGGCACGTCGTCAACAGGAAGAGTCCTCCACCCGCCGTAACTTGCTTGGCACTGGCGACCGCTCTGACCGTAACCGTACCTATAACTTCCCGCAGGGCCGCATTACTGACCACCGTATCAACCTGACCATTTACCGTCTGGATGACGCAATGGAAGGGAAGCTGGATGCGCTGATTGAACCTGTGGTTCAGGAGTACCAGGCGGATCAGCTGGCCGCACTCGCCGGGCAGGATTAATGCAGATCCGTGTCTGGCTGCGTAACGCGGTCGCTCAGTTGCCGGACAGTGACAGCCCGAAACGCGATGCTGAAATTCTGCTGGGGAAAGTGCTCGGTAAATCCCGCGCCTGGCTGATCGCCTTCGACGATGCCACGCTGGATGACTCGCAGCTTGCGCAGCTGGATGCGCTGCTGGTACGCCGTGCCGCTGGGGAGCCAGTGGCATACCTGACAGGGGAACGTGAGTTCTGGTCTCTGTCGCTGACGGTATCGCCCGACACGTTGATCCCCCGCCCGGATAGCGAGGTGCTGGTAGAGCAGGCGCTCGCGCGTCTGCCTGCTGAGCCTTGCAAGGTGTTGGATCTCGGCACCGGCACCGGGGCGATTGCCCTGGCGCTGGCCAGCGAACGCCCCCATTGCCAGGTCACAGGCGTGGATCGTATTGCTGCCGCAGTGGCACTGGCACAGCACAATGCCAGCAAGCTGGCGCTGGCTAATACCGGTTTTTTGCAAAGCCACTGGTTCTCCGCCCTCGAAGGACAACAGTTTGCGCTGATTGTCAGTAATCCCCCCTACATTGATGCCGATGACCACCATCTTTCACAGGGCGACGTGCGTTTTGAACCCGCCAGTGCGCTGGTGGCAGGCGATCATGGCCTGGCCGATATCCGAATCATTGCCGCAGAAGCAGGGCGCTATTTACAGGATAATGGCTGGTTATTACTGGAACACGGCTGGCAGCAGGGCGAAGACGTCAGGAAAATTTTGCGCGAAAACAGCTTCCACGCAGTGGAAACCTGTCAGGATTATGGCGGCAATGACCGCGTAACCGTCGGGCAAAGACAAGGATAATAAGGAATTTATATGGCTGCCTGGTACTTCCCGCTAAAACATTTTCATCTGTTAACCGTGGCGATCACTGCACTGATGTTTGTGCTGCGCTTCTACTGGTACCAGACCCATTCTTCGATGCTGCAACGCCGCTGGGTGCGCATCGTACCTCATCTGAATGACACGCTCTTATTACTGTCGGGTGGGTTACTGGTCGCCATAACGCATTTTTACCCGTTCAGCCCACAAGGTGTCTGGCTGACTGAGAAGCTTTTTGGCGTTATTATCTATATCGCGCTGGGTTTTATTGCCCTCGGACGCCGTCCGCGCGCACAAAAAATACGCTGGATAGCGTTTATTGTGGCGTTAATCGCCCTTGTGGTCATCGTGAAACTTGCCACAACTAAAATGCCACTGCTGGGGTTTGTATGACGTCTATCGCTGATTTTGATTTTACCGCCGGAACGCTGAGTGACGCGGTGATTACTGCATCGCTCGCGGTCCGTCGCGACTTTCCGGCTGATGATGTCAGAGCGCGCTTAGCGGCGCTGGTTGCCGAAGCACGAGCTGAAATTCCGTCAGAACTTGCCGCGGATTTACAGGTTGAGCAATTGATCGCCCTGTTCTGGGGCCGCTGGGGTTTTGGCGGCGCGAGCGGGGTTTATCGGTTGTCTGATACGCTGTGGCTGGACAATGTATTGCGAACCCGTCAGGGCACCGCTGTGTCGCTGGGCGTCATTTTTTTGCACATTGCGGATCAGCTCGACCTGCCGATGATGCCCGTGATTTTTCCGACACAGCTGATTCTGCGAGCCGACTGGATCGATGAAGATATGTGGCTCATCAACCCCTTTGATGGTGAAACGCTGGATGAACACCAGCTGGAAGTGTGGCTTCAGGGCAATATCGGGCCAGGGACCGAACTGTATGATGACGATCTGCAGGAAGCCGAGCCGCTGATGGTGCTGCGCAAAATGCTCGACACTCTGAAATCCGCGCTGATGGATGAGAAACAGATGGAGATGGCGCTGCACGTCAGCCAGGTGCTGGTGCAGATGGACCCGGAAGACCCGTATGAAATCCGCGATCGCGGTCTGATTTTTGCCCAGCTAGAGTGCGAACATGTGGCCCTCAATGATTTAACGTATTTTGTTGAGCAGTGCCCCGAAGACCCGATCAGCGAGATGATTAAAGTCCAGATCCACTCAATTGAACAGAAACAGATTACCCTTCACTAACTGAAGTGAACTCTATAAAGGCGAAGACATGAAACAAAAAGTGGTTAACATTGGTGATATCAAGGTCGCTAACGATCTGCCGTTCGTCCTGTTTGGTGGTATGAACGTGCTGGAGTCGCGTGATTTGGCGATGCGCATTTGTGAGCACTACGTCACTGTGACCCAGAAACTGGGCATTCCTTATGTGTTCAAAGCCTCATTTGATAAAGCTAACCGCTCTTCCATTCATTCGTATCGTGGCCCGGGCCTGGAAGAAGGCATGAAAATCTTCCAGGAAATCAAACAGGCTTTCGGCGTGAAAATTATCACCGACGTCCATGAAGCCAGCCAGGCGCAGGCCGTGGCCGATGTGGTGGATGTGATTCAGTTACCGGCCTTCCTCGCACGTCAGACCGACCTGGTTGAAGCGATGGCGAAAACCGGTGCGGTGATCAACGTGAAGAAACCTCAGTTCGTCAGCCCAGGCCAGATGGGCAACATCGTTGATAAATTCGCTGAAGGCGGCAACGAAAAAGTGATCCTGTGCGATCGCGGTGCTAACTTCGGTTATGACAACCTGGTGGTCGACATGCTGGGCTTCAATGTGATGAAGCAGGTCTCTAACGGTAGCCCGGTGATCTTCGACGTGACCCACGCATTGCAGTGCCGTGACCCGATGGGCAGTGCGTCCAGTGGTCGTCGCGCGCAGGTATCTGAGCTGGCACGTGCGGGTATGGCAGTGGGTATTGCTGGTCTGTTTATTGAAGCCCACCCGGACCCGGCAAACGCTAAGTGCGACGGCCCGTCTGCACTGCCGCTGGATAAACTGGAGCCTTTCCTGGTTCAGATGAAAGCGATTGATGATTTGGTGAAAAGCTTCGCTGAACTCGATACCAGCAACTAAGTTTGTTTGATCCTCAAAACGAGCCAGAAAACTGGCTCGTTTTCTCTGCGCAGTATTCTTCAACCCGCCTGAATCTACAGTGTTTTTGACCTACAATGGAAAGTACATAAAAAGGAGTTCCTATGAAAAAAACGTTTGTTTTGCTATTGGGTGCGATTGCGCTCAATGGTTGCAGCCAGACCCCACACTCTGATGCCGGACAGTTAGCAAACCGTCTGTTTGCGCTTAGTGCTGTTGATGGTCAGAGCGTAAAATCTCATGAAGGGATGAAACCGGGGATCGGGTTTAATGACAGTCTCCGGGTCAGCGGTGTGATGTGTAATCGTTTCTTCGGGCAGGGGCATCTGGAGCAGGGGCGACTGACTGTACCCATGCTGGCCTCGACGAAAATGATGTGCAGCGACCCACAGCTCAATCAGTGGGAACAGACGTTATCGGTGGTGCTGACGAAAGGGGCAGAGGTGAAATTGACTGAGCAAACGCTGACGCTGACGGGAAGTGGTCATACGCTGGAGTATACCGCGCAGTAACGCGGACCTGACCCGTGTTGCACACCATCAGCACGGGTCGACCGTAAAAAAGGTCGACCCCTACAGGAATGACAGACCGTCTGCTCACTCACCGCTTTTCTGTTCCGGTCGGCCAGCACAGCACGATCTACCCGCGCAAATTTACAGCATTATCGTCATCAGATAGGCAATGAATAACGCCAGATGGGCGGCGCCATTCAACACATTCGTGCGTCCGGTCGAAAACGAAATCTGACACAGTAACAGCGCGGCAATCATCACCACCATCTGCGGTGGTTCAAGGCCAAAGATCAGCTGCTGCCCTGTCAGGGTCGCTATCAGCGTCACCGCAGGCACTGTCAGTGAAATTGTCGCCAGCACGGACCCGAAGAACAGGTTCATTGCGCGCTGCACCTGGTTCGCCAGCACCGCTTTAATTGCCCCCAATCCTTCAGGTGAGAGGATCAGTAACGCCACCAGGAAGCCGGTGAACTGTTCCGGTGCTTTCACCTCGGTCAGCAATGACTCCAGCGTATTCGCATTCATCTTAGTGACGGCAATCACCGCGACCAGATGCACCAGCAACCAGACGGTGTGCCAGGTGCTGGAATGCGCCGATGGCTTGCCATGATGCGGATCATCGCCTTCATCTTCATGCTCATAAACAAACAGACTCTGATGTGTTTTGGTCTGGATCAGCAGGAATACCCAGTACATAGCGGCTGAAATCCCGGAAACCAGCAGCGCCTGTCCAATGGAAAAGTTACCGCCGGGCAGGGCATTCGGAAACACCAGTACAATAATGCCAAGCGGAAAAATTGCGATAAGATATTGTTTGACCCCGGCCAGATTCACATACTGCGTGGCGAATTTACGCCCACCCAGCAACAGGGCAAAGCCCACCAGGCCACAGGTCACAATCATAATGATGGAGTAGAGGGTATCGCGCATCAGTGCCGGGGCAGCGTCGCCGGTCGCCATCAGCGCGGATATCAGACTCACTTCAAGAATAACAACGGAAAGGCTCAGGATCAGCGAGCCGTAAGGTTCGCCCAGACGATGTGCCAGTACGTCCGCATGACGTACCACGCTGAAGGCGCTGCTGAGGATGGCAACAAGGGCTATCAGGTTAATGCCGATGACCAGTGGCAGGGAATCTGTAGTGCCCCAGAACCACAAAATAATCAGAGCGATGACAGGGAAGGTAAGGGAATACTCGGTGTGGCGGGTTTTACTGCTCTCGTGCGCACTCATAGGCAAACGCTCCTTATCTGTATCCTGTTGGCCCGAAGTTGGCGAGGATCGCCACAGGCCTATTAAACATAGTCTGACAATATGAAAGACAAGTGGCGAAAGTATAACCTTTTTTTGCACAGGCCTTTAAGATATTTACGCGGTTTTACGGTTTGGGTTAATAATTATCTCGTAGCGTGTATTTGTTGCTGTTTAGACTCTATCTCAATGAAAGTACGCTGAGTTTATTATCCCCATAAAATTTTTAAGGGCATTAAGGGGGCATTATTGTATGCGATCATAGGGTAAATAATGCATTTTGTAGCGATATCTTCTTAATGGGCTGTAAAGACCCTGCTGGAAAATTATTCTGCTTGTACCAGGCTTATCAGAGGCCCTGAAAGGAGATAAAACATGCCCTATAATAATCGCAGTGCGTTACCCGACAGTGTCAGACATGTTCTGCCTGCGCATGCCCAGGATATCTATCTGGAAGCCTTCAACAGCGCCTGGGGGCAGTATAAAGATAAAGAGGACAGGCGCGGCGATGACTCACGTGAAGAGGTGGCGCATAAAGTCGCGTGGGCGGCTGTGAAGCACCAGTATCAGAAGGGGGATGACGACAAGTGGCATAAGAAATGACCAGGCGTTTCAGCGGTGAGGTGAACGCCCGGATGCTGTGGCTCAGCCTGCGGCGGTTGCCCGCCGCCATTTCAGGCGCGCCGGCAGCCAGCGCTGGGTGACCTCTGGCGTCTGCTCGTCAATCAGCTGCGTCACCATCTCAAAGCAGTTCCAGGCCAGCAGCCGCTCATCCTGGGCAACGGTATCAATACGTACTGATAATGCATCATACAGATAGTGGTCGTCGAAGCTGCTGAGGTGCATCGGCGTGTTCAGCAAGTCATGCTGGCTGAGGTAGCGCAGTACGCCTTCCTGAAGCCCGCAGGCGGCACAGAACAGCGCCTGAGGCACACGTCCCAGCCGTGAATAGAGTTCTGCAAATAACTCATAGCCAGAGCTGGCATGATAATGACCGTGCATAATCCATTCCGGTTTCACCTCGACTCCCGCACGCTCCAGCCCGAGACGGAACCCGGCCAGGCGATCGCGGGTGGGAGAAATGCGCGGCTGGCCACCAAAGAAATAAATCTCGTCATACCCTTCGCGTGCGACCGCTTCCATCAGCGTGGCGGTGGGGCCGGTCGCATCGGTGATCACCAGCGGCAGCGTCGACTCGCCCAGATGACGGTCAAAAAGCACCACTGGCAGCTGCTGGTTAATTTTCTGGTACTCGGTATCGTTTAGCTGACTTGAGGCGACAATCAGGGCGTCGACCTGGCGCTGGATCAGGTTATTGACCGCCAGCGTTTCCTGGCTGGCATTTTCTGCCGTGCAGGCGATCAGCAGCTGTAAACCTGCATCACGGCACAGCATCTCGAGTTCGTGAGAGAAACGGGCAAACCCCTGGTTGGTCATTTCCGGTACGACCAGCCCGATGGTGTTGCTGCGGGCAGAGTTGAGGGCGCGTGCGTGGATACTTGGCTGATAATGCTGCTGACGGGCGATCTCCAGCACGCGTTCACGTGTCGCTTCGGCCACGCGCAGCTCTTTCCCACGGCCATTGAGGACCAGACTGGCGGTAGATTTAGAAACGCCCGCCAGCCGGGCAATATCGTTAATCGTGATACGTTTGTTTTTAGTCACAGTGGCTTACGTGTGAGGGCTCATCGGCTTATTCTATCATGCATTGCTGCAAGCTCCAGTGACGCAGCCCGATCTCTCCCGTGCCACTAAAATGCAACTCAGGGTTTGCGGACGGGAAATAGCGTGACGACATGACGGCTTCCCCCTCGTTAATGAAGATTTCTACGCTGGAGCGATCGCACATCAAGCGCAGCGTACGCACCTCACCCCGCCAGTGACGTTCTTCGGATTCACCGCTGCGCAGATTGTTGCGCCGCAGCGTCACGCCCTGAGCATGGATCGCCAGGTGTAATTCCCCCGCGAAATCAAGTTCACAGGCGCCGCTAACGGTCAGCGCCAGCTCGGCGCTGTTAACGGGCAGGGCAGGCAGCGTTTCCGCGCTGCCCGTACACTGGGTCTCTTCACCGCGCAGCTGTTGCAGTTCACGGGCGGGCTGCTGATACAACCGGTCACCTTGTAGCGTCAGCTCACGCGGACAGGTCATGATATGCATCCAGCCATTTGCCTGTGTGGGCTGGAAGAACTCATCGCCGTCAGGGATCCCCATCCAGCCAATCAGCAGACGGCGACCGTCGTCGCTGAGGCAGGTTTGCGGTGCGTAAAACTCAAACCCCAGGTCAAGCTCGTGGAACTCATCATGACGGAACTGATGGGTGTTGTAGTCGAAGGAACCGCAGAAATAGCCACTCTGGAAGGTATTGCGCCAGCGCCACTCTTCAGACGGCAGCCCCTGCGGGCAAACCACCAGCACGCTGCGGCCATCCAGTTCAAACAGGTCAGGGCACTCCCACATATAGCCGAACTCGCCCAGCCCGTTCACGTGGCTTCCGGCAATTTCACCCAGCGATGTCCACTGATGCAGATCGGGGGAACGGAACAGCAGAACCTTGCCCTGCAACGCCAGATCCTGTGCACCCAGCACCATGTACCACAGGCCGTCGTGCTGCCAGACTTTCGGGTCACGGACGTGGCCAGTGTAGCCTTCCGGTAAGGCCAGCACCGGGCCATGCTTATGGAATTCACCCTGTTCGTCACGCGTGGCCAGGCACTGCCAGGCGGTGCGGCTGCCATCGTCAAACTTGACGTTTCCGGTGTAGAGCAGCGTCATCACCCCCTGGTTATCGACCGCGCTGCCGGAGTAACAGCCGTGGCTTTCATAGGATTCGGAAGGCGCCAGCGCCAGCGGTTCATGCCGCCAGTTGACCAAATCCGCCGAACTCCACTGGCCCCAGAACTTGGCGCCATGCGCGCAGGCCAGTGGGTTCCACTGATAGCACAGTACGTAACGCTGATTGAAGTGGATAAATCCGTTCGGGTCGTTCATTAACCCGACCGGCGGGGCAAGATGCCACGCCGGTCGATGATGATCGGCTGCCGCACGCTGCTGGCCGGAGAGGACCGCCCGCAATGCCTGTTTGAGCAGGTGGGCTTCACTCATGCTTTCACCTCAAATTTGATTTTCAACAGCAGTGACAGGACAAACGCCGTGCCGAAGGCGATAACCATGCCGATGAGATAATTGAGCATTGAACTGGCCTGCACAATCGCCATGCCAGGCAGTGCGGTTAGCCCTACGGCGGTCATATTCACGTGCATCGTCACAACCCAGGCACCGCCGAGCGCGCCACCCACCAGTCCGGCGATAAACGGCTTAATATAGCGCAGGTTCACCCCGAAAATGGCGGCTTCGGTAATGCCCAGCATCGCCGAAAAGGCGGAGGGCAGTACGATACTGCGCACTTTGATATCACGGGTTTTAAACCACACCGCCAGGCAGGCCCCTCCCTGCGCCACGTTCGCCATGGACCAGATCGGTAACAGGAAATTGACGCCAATCGACGGGTTGCCGAGTAATCCGGCCTCGATGGCATGGAAACTGTGGTGGATGCCGGTGATGACAATCACCGAATAAAGACCACCAAACAGCAATCCGGCCAGCCAGCCCGCATGGGCGATCAGCGTACTGAGAACCAGTGAAATGCCATCCCCCAGCATACGTCCTGCCGGGCCAATGATCAGCAGGGCGATAAAGCCGGAGATAATCACGGTCAGGAACGGTGTGAGGATTATATCCAGCGCATCCGGGATCACCCGGCGCAGACGCTTTTCGCAGTGGCTCATAAACCACACGGCCAGCAGCACCGGGAATACCGTTCCCTGATAGCCGATCATCGCAATCTCCAGCCCAAAGAAATTCATGGTATGGAAACCGCTGGCAACGCCCCAGGCATTGGTCAGTGCCGGGTGCGTGAGGATGCCACCCAGCGTGGCACCCAGATAGGGGTTGCCGCCAAACTCACGGGCGGCGGTAAAGCCGATCAGGATGGGCAGAATGATAAAGGCTGCCGAGCTGCACATATCCAGCATGATAAACAGCGCGCTACCGGCATCTACCCAGCCGTAGGTTTTCACCATCCCCAGCAGGCCCATCAGCAGGCCTGAAGCGACGATCGCCGGAATAATCGGCACAAAGATATTCGATAATACCCGGGCGATCCGCTGGAACGGATTCAGCTTCTGTGCTGCGATATCGGCCGCTTCGCTCTTGCTGGACTCGTTAATCCCGGCTTCCTTTACAAAGGCGGCGTGGACTTTGTTGACGATGCCGCTGCCGAAGATCACCTGCATCTGTCCGGCGTTGCGGAAGCAGCCTTTCACCCCTTCCAGCGCCTCAATGGCGTCTTTCTGCACTAACTCATCATCGACCATCACCAGCCGCAGACGCGTGGCGCAGTGCGCAGCGCTGGCTATATTTTCCCGACCACCGAGTAACGGCAGCAGTTCCCGGGCAATTTTTTCAAAATCCATCATGTCACCTTTTATTTATTGTGATGAGGTCATCAGAACCAGGTTTCCATCTGCACACCGAAGTTCCATTCGCCGCCTGCGCTGAAGCCGCTGCTGCCGAATGAATCGTCGCTGGCATAGCGATCAAGCGAGCTGTTCCAGTCCATCCAGCTGGCGAAGAGGCGGATCTCCGGACGGGTAAAGAAATCACCTATATCAGCCACTTTAAAGGTGGGGGCAACGGTGAGTTTCCAGAAACTGCCGGATACTGCCTGACGATCTTTATAGCCTTGCGGATCGAGGTCCATATACTGATAGCTGCCTTCGTAAGCGAGGGCAAAGTTTTGGTTAATCTCCTGGATCAAACGCGCATTGAGCGTGGCCCAGCGATAGTGGTCACCGGCGGCATAACGATCGCTGCTGGTTTGCGCCAGCACGGCCGGGGCAAAACTCCATGTTTTATTCAGCGGCGTGACGCCGTAGCTGGCGAGGCGCCAGGTTTCTGCCTGCTGGGTCAGATTGCCGTCAGAGCCGATGCCTTTCACTTCGGCCCCGAGCCCGCGACCATACAGCAGGGCGGTTTTCGCCGATCCTTCGCGCAGGCCCCAGAAACTGTCGTTGTGCAGTGCCAGCATAGCGTGAACACCGCTGTCACCGGCATTGTCATTCTCGCGGCTCGGATTCAGGCGCTCATCGTTATCTTTTGCCCGCAGCCCGCTGACCATCAGCTGGAATGGACCGGCAAAGTTATTGCTGGTGACAATGTAGTTCTGAATGGTGTTATCAATCGCTTCAATATCGCCGAAATTACGCCCGTACAGCGAGAAGTTACTCTTCAGGCCATCTGCCCACTGGACGTCATAAATCCCGCCCCCGGTGCCGGCAAGGAACACCACATCCGAGTCAAGCCAGTGAATATCGAAGTTATCGCGGTCAAAGCGTTTACCCGCCCACAGCGTGCTCTGGTCAAACACACCGGTGAATTCCGGTAAATTGCCCAGTTCAACAAACGCCTGACGAATGTTCAGTTCGCTGGTACTGCCTGTCCAGTCGTTATAATCCCGCTGACCGTCGGCCAGCATCGCTTTGAAGCGGGTGGTGGCACCGTTGGCAAGCTGCTGCTTGTGTTCAAAGTTCAGCTCAACGTAGGTGTTGTTTTCGTTACCCAGTCGCCCAACGGCACCGCCCGTGTCCCCGGCGGGTGTCAGGTAGGGGCCACTTTGCGTTCCCGCTGCGGAATCATTCATGATCAGACCAGAACGTGCATAGCCGTGGAATTCGAAACCGTCAGCGAAATTGCTGGTGCTGGTGGTCGCGGCGGTGGTGGCAGGAGCGGGGGCGCTGGCCGCTACAGGCAGGGCGGCGGGCTGTTTCTGTTGCTGTGTTTCCAGTCGGACGATTTTTTTCTCTGCTGTCTCGGCACGGTTTTCCGCGATCGCGGCACGATCTTCGGCTTTTTGCAGACGCTGCTCCATGGCCATCAGTCGCTCTTCCAGGCTGGTCAACGTGGGTGCGGCGAAGCTGAATGTCGGTACGGCTAAAGCGAGGCCAATGGCGGTCGCCAGAATACGAGGTTTGATCATTTGCACGGTTCCCAGTGTGATTGTTTTGTTTTTTTGCTAAACCGGTTCGATGCAGAGAGTAAGCGAAGCGGATTATGTATTTCAATCACATTGGCTAACCCGGTTTAGGAAGTGTGATCGGGTTGGCACTTTAGCGTCTGTTGGGGGGGGGCCTGGGCAGGCGGGGTTAAGGTCAAGGTCAATGTTTTAAGGTCAACGTCAACGTCAACGTCTTAAGGTCAAGGGCATTTCGCTTTCCCGCTACGCGGGCTGAGCGACCCAGGGCGGCCAGTCGCCGCCGCCCTGGGAACCCGGGCTTGCGGCAGGCGCATCGCCCGCTTTCAGCGGGTGCCCTCAGTCAAGCGGTTTTCCTGCCGGACCGGGCGTGACGGGACATCCCTGTCCCGGCTCACCCTCTCGCCGACGTCCTGTCGGCTCGTCCTGGAAATCCGCTCTCCCTCGGCGAGGCTTAATTGCCGCTCAAAAGGTCAACGGCCAGGTCAAAAGAACAATCAAAGACAAGTCAGACAGACCAGACACAAAAAGCCTTTCTGGGTTTTTGGTCATTTTTTTAAAAAAAAATTGGGTTTTAGGGTTTGACCTGGGTTTTGATGTTGAGGCGGCAATTAAGCTGCGCTGAGAAAGTGATGTGAACCAGGATGAACCGCCAGGACGGCGGTGAAAGCTCGGGCCGGCACAGGGAAGTGCCGTCACGAGCGTTCCGTCGGTGAGCAACGCTTGCGAAGGCACCCGCTGGAAGCGGGCGCAGCGCCTGCCGCAAGCCCGGGGTCAAGGGGCGGCGGCGACTGGCCGCCCCTTGTCGCTCAGCCCGCGACAGCGGGAAAGCGAAACGCCCTTGACCTTAAGACCTTGACGTTGCCTTTCAGGTTGCCCGCTAAAATTTCATAAGATCACCAGCATAAGGCAGGGCGGTCATCGCCCCTTTGGCGGTCGTCGCCGCCGCACCACTGCGCTGCGCCTGTTGAATGGCATCATCAAGCCGCTCAGGTACCAGCGGATGCGCTTCGGTCGCCAGCGCAGCCAACAGCCCGGCGACAAACGCGTCGCCCGCACCGGTGGTATCCACCACCTCAACACGCGGGGCAGCCACGTGTTGAACAGACCCGGCCTGCCACAGGTACACACCCTGGCTGCCGCAGGTCACCAGCAGCAGTGAAGGTTGATACTGTAGAGTGAAGCGATCGATGCCAGCCGCCATGTCGCGACACGTCGTCAGGGCGCAAAGCTCATCTTCTGACAGCTTGATAATATCGGCCAGCGCGAAGGCATCGGCCAGTACAGCGGCCATTTCCAGAGGGTCTGACCATAAATCATCGCGTAGATTCGGATCGAAACTGACCCATCCTCCAGCCATTTTTATCGCGCGCATCGCCTGCATCGCCGCGCTGCGTGAGGGTTCTGCACTCAGGGCGATGGAGCATAAATGCAGTCCTTCACCGGCATGGAAAGGAGGCAAACGGTCGGCACTGAGAAACAGGTCAGCCGCAGGACGCACCATAAACGTAAACTGGCGTTCTCCCTCAGCATCCAGACTGACCAGTACCGTCGAGGTACGCTGACCCGGGGCGCGGTACATCCAGTCGATATTCACGTTTTCATGGTGCAGGGTCTGTTGCAGGAATTCACCAAAGGGGTCATCGCCAACGCAGCCGATAAAGGCGCTGTGGCCGCCAAGGCGGGCAATACCCACGGCCACATTGGCAGGGGCACCGCCGGGGCACTTCAGCAAATGTGTTTCCCCCTCGGGCAGGAGGTCTACTACCGCATCGCCCAGTACCCAAATTTTCTTGCTCATTGTCATTATCCTGAAGTGGTTATCTGACGAAAAGCTAAACTGGTTTAGCAAAAAAATCAAAATTCTTTTATCGTTTTGACGAGGGTTGGGTGAGAGAAGGCGTAAAGATTTTCCTCTGGCTGCCGATCACCTTAAGTGAAACTTTTTTCTTTTGTGATCGCCTTCAAACTTGATTGCGTACGCGGAAATGCATAAGGTCGTTAGTAGCATTCAGATGTTGCTGAAAACGAGACAATTCACGGAAGCAGTCAGGACAGCGTGGACGTCAAGCCAGGGTGTTGGAGGTGCAATGTTAACAAGAGATTTCCTGTTACAGGCCGATTGTAAAACGGCTTTTGGCGATATCGAAGAGTCATTGTTGTGGACCAGTGAACAACGGGCTGCTTCGCTGGCGGCGGCGCTTGCCTGTCGCCCCGATCATAGCCCGGTATGGATTTTTGGCTACGGCTCCCTGATGTGGAACCCGGTATTTGAAGCGGATGAAGTCGCTGCCGGTACGCTGAAAGGCTGGCACCGGGCGTTCTGTCTGCGGCTGACCGCCGGGCGCGGCACCGCCAGCCAGCCAGGACGTATGCTGGCGCTGAAAGAGGGCGGCCAAACCACCGGACTGGCATTCTGCCTGCCCGAGGAAAAGCTGCACGAGGAGCTGGAACTGCTGTGGAAGCGTGAGATGATCACCGGCTGTTATCTGCCGACCTGGTGTGACATGGCGCTGGATGACGGGCGCACGGTAACCGCACTGGTGTTTGTGATGGACCCGCGTCACGCTCTGTATGAGCCGGACTCCTGCCCGAAAACCATCGCGCCTTTGATCGCACAAGCGAAAGGGCCATTGGGTACCAACGCGCAGTATCTGTTTTCGCTGGAAACAGAGCTGAAGCAGCGGGGGATGCATGACGACTGTCTGACAGATCTGGTGCAGCGTGTGCGTGAATTACAGCAGTGCCACAATGGATTGGTGGGATAACCGCATCGCGATGACCCACACGGAATAACGTCAAACGTGCATCCCGTGTGGGCATCGATCTCGCAGAACTAGCGGCCCGGGTTAATTAACCAGGTGCCTGCATGATCAATCTTCAACTGCTGACTGTGAACACCGGTTGATGTACGCACTTCCAGATGATAATCCCCCGCCGCCAGGTTCAACGACGCGTAACCGCTGTTGTTAGGCTTGACCTCCATCACGCTGCCGTTCAGCAGCAGAGAGTCGTTACCGCTCAGCTTCAGGTAGACGGTTGCCATTGCCGGCGCGCTGGTGACAGGTGTTTGCACGGTGGCGGTAACGCTGCCGGTGGTATTGCTGGCGGCAGCAGAATGCTCGGGTGCCACATTATCGCCACGATTCAGTCCCCACACCAGGGCCGCTACCGCGATGACCGCCAGACCGCTGAGTAACATCAACGGCCGCGACAGGCGTTTAGCCACGCGCGGTGCCATAACCGGCTCCATGGTGCCCGCAGCAGGATTAACCGCCAGCGCAACGGGTTCGGGGTCGGGTAACTGTGGCGGCTCTTCTTGCGGTACCACCACGTTACTCACCAGTTCACCCATTTCACTCACCGGAGAATCGAGCAGGGCGGCCAGGTCATCAATGGACTGCGGACGCTGTTGCGGGTCCATCTGTAACGCCTGGTCAATCGCATTGAGCAGCGACAGGGAGTAGCCTTCCGGGCGTAATGTGCTGAGCGGCTGGTAGTGATCTTCGATGCAGCGCACCACGCTGACCGGCGGCGGATTGCCCGTAATCAGCGTATGCAGCACGGCGCCCAGCGCATAGATATCGGTCCAGGGACCCTGATCGCTGTCGCCTTCTTCGCTGTACTGTTCAATCGGCGCATAACCCGGTTTCAGCATAATCTCCGTTTCATCGGAAAGGTTACCGATCTCTTTGCGCGCCGAACCGAAGTCGAGCAAGACCGGCAGTTGATTTTCCTGAATCTGAATATTATCCAGCGAGATATCACGGTGCAGATAACCGGCGCGGTGGAGGGTATTGATGGCACCGAACAGCGGCGGGAGCAGCTGGCGTATCCATGCCTCGTTAATGCTTTCCGGGCTGCCCTGTTGCCACTCTTTCAGCGTCATCCCACTGTAAAACAGCGTCCCCATATACGCGGTGCCGTTCTCTTCCCAGAAACGCAGGACGTGCAGCAGTCCCGGGTGATTAAACCGTGCCAGCAGACGTGCTTCCTGGATAAAACTGTTCAGTCCGGCGTTAAATAAGCGCTGGTAGCGTTCGCCGCGCAGCTGGATGGCGAGATCATCGTTGCGGCTGGCCAGTGACACCGGCAGATACTCTTTGATCGCAATCGTCCGTTCCAGCAGGTGATCCCAGGCGCGGTACACAATGCCGAAACCGCCGCCACCGATCACTTCCTTGATTTCAAACTCATTAAAACGGTAGCCCGCCGGGAGGGCGTTCGGGACATTTTTTTGTTGTTCGTTTGCCGACATAGTGAAACGCTCCTGGCGTCCTGATAAACGGGGTTTAGTTAACGGTGCGCCAGGCGCCAATCGCCGGGTCGGCCAGGTCGGCGTGCAGGTCATCCACCAACAGCACGTTCACTTTCACACCTGCGTCGATGATGCCTGACCAGGTTTTGCGTACGGCATCCACCGTTGCTTTCAATGCAGCCCCATCGCTGGCCTGCGCTTTGTCCATTTTCACCAGCAGCGCACCATCAAATGACCACACATGCAGGTTATTATTAAAGGGCAGCACCAGCCAGCTGTTAGGGGCATCGCGCCGTGCCAGCACCAGGCGCTGGTTATTCACTGCCACCACATCCAGGGAGTCTGGCTTCGGATGCAGATGCGTCAGCGGATAGCCCTGATAGAAACTGACGGCCAGCGGTTCGCGCGAGTTACCCTGAGCCAGCGTCAGTGTACTCGAGCCTTCCAGCCAGCCTTCGGTAGAGCAATTCATCGTTTTATCGTCAGGGATAAACAGCGACTGGCCGTTATCATCCCACCAGGTGCGGAAATGGCAGCCGCCGGGAAGATCGAAATGCTGCAACGGCTCGGCGTTAGCCGGCTGCGAGAGATCGAGTGGCGAGGCATTACTGGCCGTTGCCGTCGCGGTGGCATCCGCGGTGACAATCGGGCGCCAGCTCTGCTCTTTTGCCGCCGTGCCGGTCGCCAAAACCGTGCCTTTACCATTGGTCATCTGCCAGGGCAGTTCCAGCAGTTTGCCACATTGATTTTGCAGTAAATTTCCCACGCGCGGTAAGAAGCTGGTCAGCACGCCCGATTCGGTACTTTTACCGGAAACGATGCGCAGGTTAAGCGTCTCCTGGCACCATGCCGCAGGCGTGTTGCTGGTCACATTATCGATAAACACTTCCAGCTCAAGGCTGGGGGAATAGACCACTCGATAGTCTGCCGCCTGGGCCGTGGTGGCGAACAACAGAGTCAATGTAGCTGGCAACCAAAATTTCATAGCATTCCTTGGTGTTAATCGCGTGGCGGGAGAAAACGGGCAGAATCCGCCATGGAAAAGAGTAATGTGGTCTCTTGAGGTGAACCCACCCATACCGCCACGGCGCTCAGATTATCTGTTTTTGCGCTACGGTCGATGGCTTTTTGCATCAGCGCCAGCCACTCGGCAGGGGAATTAACCATACGAAGCGCCTGCTCCATCTCGGCGGGCGTCAGGTTACTCCAGAAACCATCCGTGCAAATTAAAAATGCGTCACCATCTTCCAGCGCCATCACTTCGCTGTAACCATGCGGACTCGCGGTATCAGCACCCAGGGCGTTATACAGTAAATTACTGTTAATTCCCGTATTTTCGTAACCTGCATCCTGCAACTGCTGTACCAGACTGTGGTCGCGGGTGACGCTATGGACGACCCCGCGACGGAAGAGATAGACCCTGCTGTCCCCGGCATGTACCCACCAGGCGTGCAGGGCATCACGGTTAATAAACAGCGCAGCCAGCGTGGTGCTCATCTGGTGAAATTTCGGATTAATCTCCTGCACATGGCGAATAGCTTGCTCGGTATTGTCTATCAGCGTAGCCGTATGCTCGGGGTGCAGGGGCGCTTCGCCGTCCAGCTGACCAAGCAGGGTATCGCGGGCAATCTGCGCGGCCAGTTCGCCACCCGCACTTCCTGCCACACCATCGCAGACCATAAAGCAGGCACTGTGTTGCCCCAGCAGGGCGCCAGTGGTGTCTTGATTGCTTTCACGCTGGCCGATCTGGCTGGTGGCAAAATAATTGATATTCATGCATCTTCCGGGGGAGTTTGCGAATCTTTATATTGATTAACTTCCACATCGTAAGCGTGCAGGAATGCTTCACCAAACAGGGTGTGGAAGTCATCCTCAATTTCCCCCGCGGTCTGCTGATAGTGGCGCATAAAATAGTCCCAAAGTGCCGCTTTCTTCGTGCTGCTCAGCGCCAGACGTGGCACCACGCCATCGCGACGGGCCAAATCTTCCAGCCGCTGCGGATTAAAGGATTGCAACATTGCGGCAATAATGGCGCGAATACCGGCGATCATCCCCAACTGGTGGGCCTGTAAATCGACCAGCGCATCGCGTACTGCCTGCTCCGGTGGCATAAAGCCTGGCATCTGGCTCTGGTAAATCTGCATCAATACGGTTTTACCGGAGGGGAGGATCTTAAAGGGATTATTCGCCTCATTAAGGATCATGGTCATCTCTGCCTTAACCCCGCGCTTGAGGATCGAGCGTGACGAGAGCAACGCAACCGTTCCCTGTGAGAACAGGCTCAGCATACGCCCGGTGGTAAGCATCTGGTCTTCAGTTAGTGGGGTTTTCTCCAGCGTGGTATCCAGCCCCATACCGTCCAGCAGGGCGGCCAGCAGACGCTGTTCACGCGAGCCCTCAGCACTGCTGTCATGAGCGCCAGCGGGCGCATCGTGACTGACCGGATCGATGCCCAGTCGGGCCACCGTCTGGCGCGCCGATCGCAGCCCAAGCGCCTCGGCAGTGAGGCTTTCCATCTGCGGCACGATAAGGTCATCAGCGGTGTGCTGCATTCTTAAGGGATCGTCATTGCTGCCATCATCGTCAGCAAACAGCGACAGCGGATCAATATGTTGCTCTGTGGGGACCGTAACGCGCTGCGGGTCGCTGACATCAATCTGATAAGGGCCAATGGCTAAGGTATCGCCGTGATCAAGCATCACCTGGCTGCCGCGCATCAGTTCGCTGCCGTTGTGGATCACCGCGATCACACTGCCCTGGTTGGTCAGACGGCAGTCGCCGTTTGCCGCCACATGCACCAGCGCCTGTAAACGAGAGATTGCCCGGTCAGGGTCGGGCAGCACCAGATCGTTATCAACGCTGCGGCCAATCGTGCCGCCTGGTGGCAAAAAATCACAGGCGGTTACCGGAACATCGGCCTGATTCTGCAAAATGGTCAATCGCATGCGTTTTTCCTGCAATGAGGCACGAAGGCCTGATCACTCTATTCAAACATCGGCGGATAGAGTCCGTGACGGCCCGACAGCGATCCGGCTGCCGGATGAAATAACTGCGAAAACAGCTGAGCGGTCAAATTACCGCTGTGCTTATGGCTGGCAAGCGGATAGCCATCGCTCTGATTAGTCCACCAGTAACTGGTGTACTGTAAGGGGTCAAAGCGCGTGGCGACTTCCCGCCAGGCCAGCGTACACGGCAGATCCTGATAGCCAATCACATCCATAATATCGGAGCGCCCGGTGTCCGGTAACGACAGCGGTGGGATGCCCCGCAGCGCCTGTTCCAGCCAGTCGGCGGAGTGCATCTGTTGTATGGCCTGATTCATCGTGGCGCCCAGCTCCTGGAACCATTCCCCGGAGATGGACAGCTGAGCCGGGTGCCAGGCTTTTACCGGCACGCTCTGAATAACCAGCAACGGCCATGCGCGCCCGACTCTGTCGCGCGACGGCATCATGCAGCCGATCTGCACGCGTTGTACGCCCAAGGTGGCGGGCAGCGCGAAATTCCATATCGGCGCGCGGCTGAACGGGTCAGTCGTTCCGTCATGATGGTGATGCCAGTGCGCCAGCCCAAGCTGAAACCAGTGCGACCAACTGTCAATCAATGCCTGCGGCATCCGGCGCAGTAAAAAGTCGCCTGCCGTAGGAAGCTTGCCATACCATCCCAGGTCATTTTTTACTGCCATGACGACGACCTTCTCAGTGAGCTGCGGTGAGTTGTCTGACCATCAGCGCGTTATCACGCATATAAGGCGAACTTAGTATCTGACGATCCAGTAACTGACTTAAATGCCAGTCCAGCTGCTGGATTTGCTGTGTCGTGACGCTGGACGGCAGGCTGCGTTGCAGATTCTGCATCACCCAGCCGCGCAGGAACTCGCCGTCATAGCTGCGCGGCTGGTACAGCATCTGATAAGCGCGCAGGGCATTACGGCTGAACTCAGCATCTTTGCCGTCATCATTGCGTAGGGTTTGTGCGATGGTCTGCGCCACACGCGGCAGCAACAATGCTCTCAAAGCCCCCTGATACAGGCCCCAGGTCGCCTCACTGATCTGGTCCCCCCGGTACAGTCCGCCACGCAGGCTGAGCGGAGGAGCATTCAGTGAAAACTGGCTGCTTTCAGGTAATGCCACCAGACGGTTTAAGAAGGGTAGCAGATCCAGGATGTTGCCGTGATTATTGCCGGTCAATTGCACCGCTTCCCGCGTCACGGCAGGTAAGCGTGTGGACACCTGTTCCAGATAGTGCTGATTCTTATAATAGCTGGTGATCCACAAGGCTGACGCCGCCACTAACGCCACGCCGAGCACCGCATAGCCTGCCCGGTGTAGCAGACGGTTGCGCTGTTCCCAGGAGCGATCGCTGCCCGCCAGGCGGCGCTCTTTAAACACCACATCGCGCAGCAGGCCGTGAATAAAGTAGCTCTGTCCCTTATTCGCCGGGATCGGAGCGCTGCGATTCACACTGTCCCAGCTGGCAATCGACTGCCCCTGAGGTTGTGGCAGTTGCAGCTTGCGTGACAGTTCGCCCATCACCCGGTCAAACGGCAAGCCTTCTTGTGTCCCGCTGGTAAAGAACAAACCGCGTGCAGCCCAGGGTGTTTCGCTGTTTTCCGGCGAGAAAACAATATCCAGATATTCAGCCAGAAGGGGACGCAGCGCGCTGAACTCCTGAGGAAACTGGAAACATTCAGCACGCAGGGTAAGGTCGCTTTCCTGTGCCATTTTGTCGCTGAGATCGGCCATCAGCCGGGATAAAAGGCACTGAAACTGCTGTTCAAATTGAGCGTGAAGTCGGCGATCGCCCAGGCCTGGCTCCCAGGGGAAAGTGAAGCCCCAAATCTGTTCACGTTGCTGCTTATCCAGCCGGGCGAAGTAACGCATAAAACCTTTGAGCAGGTCGGTTTTGGTCACCATGATATACACCGGGAAGGGGATACCGGTTTGCTGGTGTAATTCTGCCATGCGCTGGCGTAGCGCCGTGGCCTGCGCATGGCGTGCCTCTGCTGAGTCGCTCAACAGCTCCGCCACGCTGATGGTCATGATCACGCCATTGATGGGCTGGCGCGGGCGATAGCGCTTTAACAGGGTGATAAAGGTTTGCCATTCGCTGGCATCGCGTGCGCGCTGGTTCTCTTGCAGGGTATAACGCCCGGCAGTATCCAGCAGTACGGCCTCGCCGGTAAACCACCAGTCGCAGTGGCGGGTGCCGCCGATACCGCGCAGCGCGCTTTTCCCCATCGCATCACTGAGCGGGAAGTCGAGGCCGGAATTAATCAGTGCTGTGGTTTTACCGGCACCAGGCGCACCGACGATCAGATACCAGGGAAGCTGATAGAGATACTGCGCGCTGAAACGCTGTAGCCAGCCTTTACGTTTGCCAAACTGGGTTTTCTTTAACAGCATCGCCGCTTCACTGAAGCGGTTATTGAGCATTTCACCCGTAGCCTGTAATTCCGCGTGGTCGATATTGCTGAGTTGCAGGCGGGTCAGCAACTTGCTGTTGAACCAGGCGCGGTAAAGCTGAGGGATAAGCTGAAAGAGTATCCACAAAAAGTAGCACAGACCGATTAACAGCTGGCGATTTAATGGGCTGTCCAGCGACTGGAAACGGGTAAAAGGCAGCAGCGGTCCCACCATCCAGATCAGGGCAGACAGCGCGGTAACACCGACCAGCCCCCATAACAGGCGGCTGGAGAGCAGTGAAAAGAAAGTCTTCAGCATTAATTTTTCCCCGGAGTGTGGCTGTCGTCTGACTCAGGGGCAGCGAACAGGGTGATTTCAACGCGGCGGTTCTGCGCGCGATTTTCGCTACTGTCGTTCGGTAACAGTGCACCGCTATCACCCCGGCCCTGTGCGCGCACGTTGATGCCTGGCTGGGCGATCAACTGCGCCATCATGTTGCTGATGGCGCGCGCCTGGGTGGCAGAGTATTCATAGTTTGAGGGAAAACGGCTGGACAGTATCCGCTCGTCATCCGTATAGACGCTGACCAGAATGGTCCCTTTGGCGGACTCCATCGCGGTGGCCACGCGGGCAATCAGCGCACGACCTTCAGGAGACAGCACCGTCGTGGATGGCGCGAATAAGCGATCGGCCGGCAGGATGACTTTACTGCCGTTGGCGCTGTCGGTGACATCAACCTTACGTTCGGCAATCAGATCGCTCAGACGCAGGCGTAAATCGAGCAGGGCCTGCGGAGCTGCACCGCGCTGTCCTGCGACCACTTTTGGCAGCGGCGTTTGCCAGATCTGCCGCAGTAGCGGTTCTGCTGCATTGCCCAGACGCCAGTTGAGACTGGAAAAAATCAGGCAGCCAACAAACGTGGCAAGAGAGATACAGACCCACAGCGGCACAGGTGGGCGCCACAGCGTATTTTGCCCGGCGGCGACGACCGTTTGCAGAGGCGGCGGTTCCTGTTGTCCACGCGTTTCCTGGATAAGCTGTGCGAGGCGGGTACGTACGGCATCCCGTTGCAGGCGGCCGTTATCCATGCTGCGATAGCGACCCTCATAACCCAGCAGTAAACAGAAATGGATCACTTCCAGTAGCCAGAGATGCTGGGTGGGATTCTGGGAAATGCGTGCGAGCAGCTGAAAGACTTTTTCGCCGCCCCAGCTTTCATTATGGAACGTGACCAGCAAACCATTGCCGGACCAGACGCCGCGGCTGCCCCAGGGGGTTTGTGCTGCGGCTTCGTCCAGCACCGCGCAAAGTGTATAGCGGGCACCAATAATCATTTCAAACGGCATGCCCGTCTGTTTGCAGCGTGTTTCGAACTGGCGTATTTCATCGATCAGCTGATGGCGTAAACCGGCCGGATCGTCATGGGTGGCCGCCAGACGAATTTGTACAATGGCATTGAGCAGCGGAGAGGCCGCTGTTACCAGGGGATTGTCTGGGCTGACCGGTGTGGCTGGGTCAACGGGAAATTCCGACGTCATCAGGATGTGTTAATCTCGGCTGTGTGCCAGCAGGCAAATAGGGTCAACTTCACCGTAGAGTGAATAAAACGCTTTTGCTGCCATCCGTGGCAACGGTGAGGCCTTATCCGGCGCGCTTACTCCAGAATCCAGGTCGCCGTATTATTGTTGCGGCAGGCTTTGCTCTTACCGCCAACATCGACGCACACTTTCTTGCTGTTTTTACGCGGGCGCGGGCGGTCACTGCGCAGTGTGGCATCGTACATATCGCTCTTCACCCCAGCTTTCAGCGGCACGTAGCCAATCAGCTGTTGCTCATCAACGTCAGCAATGGCGAACCAGCGGTTCTCCACTTCACCCAGCACCAGGAACGGCTTACCGTTTTCCAGATAGCGCACCACTTTGCCACTATAGTCGGGACGGGTCATGACAGACGCATTATACAGGGCGCGATAATTCTCATTCACTGGAGTGAAGGATGCGGGGGCTTTCACCGCATAGCGATGCGTTAACGTTACGCCATCAACAACGCTGCTGACGACGGTGTCATCAGTGACAGGCGGTGGAGGCGCTTTGCATCCCGCTAAAGTGAGCACGGCCAGCAGGGTAAACGCGATGCTAATTTTCACATTGGTCCTCGTGAATATCATCTATAAATCGGGTTCTTTACAGACGCGACAGGGCGGCATTAAACGACGCCATATCGTGTTATTAAAAGTCAATTACCCTGTACGTTCCAGGAAAAAATCTCACAGGTTTACATAAAGATAATTCTCATGTCAGTTTACCTGACGCTTTTGGGAATGGAAACCATTGCAGGAGCCTGTTGAACATGTTATCGGCCTGCTATAAGCGTGACAGAGTTTGCCTGAAAGGTGACAAAACGGCAATTTGATTAGCGTCAATAATCGGTATTCCGCTCTGCGCTATGGTGGTTGCTTAGAAACCACACGCTGGCTGACTATCACGTAATTGAATGAATAAATATGACTAATTGATTCCGTATCACTCCAGTAAACAGGCACTATGCCTTTTTTCAGTGAAATGCCAGTCAGGTTCGTCGCGCCATCCCGGCACGGTAATTGCTTAGCCAGACCTTTTGAATGCTAGCGGAGTTAAGTCGATGACAGATCATTATCCTTCTGCGCTGGCGTATCTTCTGGCATCACGGCAGCGGGAAATCGCCAGCCTGCGCTCCCTTTTACAGAGCGGAAGGCTGACAACGGAAGTCAGTCAGTTGATTCATGAGATTCAGCGCGAACGGGGAGCAAGCAATCTGTGGATTTGTTCTCAGGGGCAACTGTTCAGTGACGAGCTGTCGCAGTGCGGATGCCGGGTCACTCGCAGCCAGCAAGAGGTGATGACCCTGCTACCGGCCGTGCCGGATGACAGTCAGGAGGGGCCCGCATCCAGCCGTCTCTACAGCCGTATTGCCACCGCCTTGCAGGCACTGGGGGAGCTGAGCACGCTGCGGAAGCAGGTGCGGACATTGCAGTTGACCCAGGCCGTTGTCATGGAGCAGTTCAACCATATTATCCGCCAGTTGCTGAACCTGGTGTTTGAAATGGTGGATACCGCTTCGGACCCCGGTGTTTCGCGCGTGTTAATTGCCATGTTCAGCTTTATGCAGGGTAAAGAACTGGCCGGGCAGGAACGGTCTATCGGCGCGGCAGGGTTTGCTTCCGGGCAATTTACCCCGGCGATCAGTCAACAGATTGTAGCGTTGATTGATGCCCAGGAGCGCTGTTTTAGCCATTTTACCGGATTCGCAGACGAAGAGAGCCTGCAACGCTGGCAGCAGGTGGCGCAGAGTGAAAATAATATCGAGCGGTTAAGGCGTATTGCCTGCACGACTGCACGAACTGATGAGCAGGGCGCGGCAATGGCGCTGGGCTGGCATCAGTCTTTGAGCCAGCGGATCGATGGGCTGAAAACGGTGGAAGATTGTCTTGCTCGCGCCCTGATGCAGCGCTGCCGCCAGAGTATTGCTGCGGCTGAAGCTCAGCGGGATATCACCCCGATCGACCTGCAACAACAGATGCAAAAAAGTGCCCGTGAGCCGGCCTGGAGCGTCTTCATCGCTGGAAATGACGGACGGGCACCTGTTTCGTCAGGCACGCAGGAGCCCGGTGGGCTGACACCTCAACTGGGACGGTCATTACTGGCGCTGATCCAGCAGCAGTCACAGCGGCTTCAGGATCAGGATAATGAGCTGGCCGCCATGCGAGCCAGTATTGAGGATCGTAAGCAGATCGACCGCGCCAAAGTGTTACTGATGCAGCACCACGGCTACAGTGAAGAGCAAGCCTGGCAGGCGCTACGTAAAATGGCGATGAATCAGAACAAGCGTATGGCGGATATTGCCAGCGCACTGCTGGCGGTGGCTTCTGCATTTGCGTCTCAGGACAACTAAGCGTGTGCACAAAGATTGTGCACCTTTTGCTTCACCGCAGCGCACAACGACGTGCCTGGCGGCGAAAGCCGCGCTTAACGTGCGTAGTCGAAAGCTAAAGTACTGATCGCACAGCGGCATATAAACAGCTGTACCGGACCCGGTTCTGGCACAGTGTTTGCAAGTTATCTTGCAGTTGTTAAGACAAAATAACATGCATTTGTTCCACCAATGGCGGTGCAACGAGTGCTTTGGATAAAGGCGTCCAACCGCATGCATTACGCATGTCGGTGGACGCCTTTTTTTATGGTTTTTTTCAGGGCAAGGCAATGATGAGCAAAGAACAGAGCAACGTACCCGTGGTGAATACAGCGGTTGAGGCAGCAGATAAACCCACGCTGGTGGTGATTGGGCATGGCATGGTCGGCCAGCACTTCCTTGAGCAGATGGTCAGCCGACAGCTACAGCAGCAGTTCCATATTGTCGTGTATGGCGAAGAGCGCCATGTCGCTTATGACCGCGTGCATTTATCGGAATACTTTGCCGGGAAAGGGCACGCGGAACTCTCCCTGGTCCCCCCCGGATTTATTGAACAAAGCGGCATTGAACTGCGAACCGGGCGGCAGGTGGTCTCTATCGATTGCCAGCGGCGGCAGGTGCACGAAGCAGATGGTCGTGTTCAGGCGTACGACCAGCTCGTGCTGGCCAGCGGCTCCAGCCCATTTGTGCCACCGATCCCCGGCAGCGAACACGCGTCCTGTTTTGTTTACCGGACGCTGGACGACCTGGATTCCCTCGCCGCGAAGGCCACCGGGTCGACGCGTGGTGTAGTGATTGGCGGGGGCTTGCTGGGGCTGGAGGCGGCCAACGCACTGCAAAAACTGGGTCTGGAAACCGCGGTGGTCGAGCTTTCCTCGCGGCTGATGGCGGTGCAGTTGGATGAGGGGGGCGCTGCGATGCTGCGCCGGAAAATCGAAGCACTGGGGGTTGCTGTTCATACCGGTAAGCAGAGCCAGAGCATTGACGCTCAGGAAGATGGCACGCTGCGGCTGAATTTTGCCGATGGCAGTGCCCTTGAGACCGATCTGATACTGTTTTCGGCCGGTATCCGCCCACGCGATCACCTGGCCGCTGCGGCAGGCCTGATGCTGGGCGAACGCGGTGGCGTGGTCATAGACGATTGCTGCCGGACGTCAGACCCAGCCGTCTGGGCCATCGGTGAGTGTGCTGTATGGCAGGGGCATCTCTATGGCCTGGTGGCTCCCGGCTATCAGATGGCGCGCGTGCTGGCGGCAACGCTGGCAGGAGAAGCCGTGGCATTTAGCGGGGCGGATATGAGTACTAAACTCAAGCTGCTGGGAGTCGAGGTGGCATCGATGGGGGATGCTCACGGAGAAACGGCGGGCAGCCAGAGCTATTACTGGACCAATGAACCCCGGGAAATCTATAAAAAGATTGTCGTTTCGGCTGACGGTAAAACGCTGCTGGGCGGCGTGCTGGTCGGTGACAGCAGCGAGTACAGCCTGCTGCTACAAATGATGCTGAACGGCATGGCGCTGCCTGATGCCCCTGAAAGTCTGATCCTGCCGCAGAGTGCCGGGGCTCCGTCGAAAGCGCTTGGCGTGGCGGCTCTGCCGGACAGCGCGCAGGTCTGCTCCTGTCATAACGTGACCAAAGGGGATATCTGCGCCGCGGTCAAAGCAGGATGCAGCGATATGGCATCGCTGAAAGCCAGCACCAAAGCGGCCACGGGCTGCGGCGGCTGTGCCGCGCTGGTCAAACAGGTCATGGAGTACCAGTTGGCGGATCTGGGCGTAGAAGTGAAGAAAGATATCTGCGAGCACTTCCCGTGGTCACGTCAGGAGCTGTACTCACTGATTCGCATGGGCAATATCAAAAGCTTTGAAGAGTTGCTGGCGAAGCAGGGACGCGGCAACGGCTGTGAAATCTGTAAACCGCTGGTGGGATCGATGCTGGCCTCCTGCTGGAATGACTATCTGCTGACGCCCGCCTTGTTACCCCTGCAGGATACCAACGACCGTTATTTTGCCAATATCCAGAAGGACGGGACTTATTCGGTTGTACCCCGGATGCCGGCCGGTGAGGTCAGCGCAGAGGGGCTGATCGCCATCGGTGAAATTGCGCAAAAATACAATTTGTACTGCAAAGTCACCGGGGGCCAGCGTATCGATCTGTTTGGTGCCCGGCTGGAGCAGTTACCGGTTATCTGGCAGGCGCTGGTGGACGCAGGTTTTGAAACCGGGCATGCGTACGGCAAATCGCTGCGCACCGTGAAGTCCTGTGTCGGATCGACCTGGTGCCGCTACGGCGTGCAGGATTCAACCGGTTTCGCGACCCGGCTGGAAAACCGTTACAAGGGGCTGCGAACCCCCCATAAGTTTAAAATGGCCGTATCGGGGTGCACGCGCGAATGCGCAGAGGCCCAGAGTAAGGACATTGGCGTGATTGCCACCGACAAAGGCTGGAATCTGTACGTCTGCGGCAATGGCGGGATGAAGCCGCGTCATGCCGACCTGTTTGCCAGCGACCTGGATGCAGAAACACTGGTGCGCTATGTCGACCGTCTGCTGATGTTCTATATCCGTACTGCCGATCGTCTGCAACGAACCAGCGTATGGATGGATAACCTTGAAGGGGGGCTGGAGTATCTGCGTCAGGTGGTGATGGATGATGTGCTCGGGATTGCTGCCGAACTGGAGCAGGAGATGCAGCGCGTCGTTGACCGCTATCAGTGTGAATGGCAGACCACGCTGGCCAGCCCCGATCGTCTGGCGCTGTTCCGTCGCTCGGTAAATGACGTGCAGCCCACATCGCTGTGGAATAAGGTCTGCACCCTTAAGGAGATCCCCCCGCAGGCCGGGATCGGCGCGCACCTCGGCTCACAGGCGATAGCCCTGTTCCGGCTTGATGATACGGTTTACGCGCTGGATGACCATGAACCAGGAACGGAAGCCAATGTGCTGTCGCGCGGGCTTTTGGGGGACAGTCAGGGTGAACCGCTGGTGATTTCGCCGTTATACAAACAGCGATTCCGACTGAAAGACGGACAGAGCCTGGACAATCCGGCGCTTTACCAGCGCTGCTGGCCAGTGAAAATTGAACAGGGGCTGGTCTGGGTTGCCAGCACGCCGCTGGTTCAGACTCCGGGCGACACCGCCCTGACAGTATGAGGCCGAAAATGACTGTAAAAATACCTGCTCTTGATCGTTTGCTGGCCGGGGGCTTCCCCCCCGGCCAGCAGGGAGATGTCTGGCTGGTGGGGGCCGGGCCGGGAGCCGTGGACCTGTTGACGGTGCGCGCGCTGCGTCTTATCGAAAAGGCTGAGGTGGTGGTCTGCGATCGGCTGGTCGGGCCGGATATTCTGGCACTGATCCCCCCAACGGCACTGAATATTGACGTGGGAAAAACGCCGGGTTTTCATGGCATGAAGCAGTCACAGATCAACCAATTGCTGGTGGATCTGGCCCGTGCCGGGCGGCAGGTGATCCGTCTTAAAGGCGGCGATCCCTTTATTTTCGGCCGGGGAGGGGAAGAGATGCAGTGGCTGCAACAGGCGGGAGTGACCTGCCATATTGTGCCCGGCATTACCGCCGCTACCGGCTGTGCGGCCGCCACTGGCATCCCGCTGACGCACCGCGACATGGCCCAGTCGGTGCGCTTTATCACCGGTCATGGACGTGACGGCAAACCCCAGCTTGACTGGGAAAGTTTACGTGATGCCCGCCAGACGCTGGTGTTTTATATGGGATTAACATGGTGTGAGGCATTAAGCGAGCAGATGATCCGGCACGGACGCGATGCGCATACGCCGGTAGCGATTATCGAGCGGGGCACACGTCACGATCAGCGCACCCATATTACCCGCCTTGACCGGCTGGCGCAGACGGTAGCGGAACGGCAGCCACAGTCACCGGGCCTGTTGATTGTCGGTGACGTGGTGCGTTTATACCGAACTGACGCCGATCAGGGCGCCACCAGCACCTTCACCCCCAGTGCTTCAAAGGCGTCAATAGACGCCTGAGTAATGCCGCTGTCGGTGATCAGATACTGGATTTTGCTCCATTCGCAGGGCAACGCAAACATCGACACCTTGTCGATTTTACTGGAGTCAGCCACCACGTAAACGGTGTTCGCAGAGTGGATCATGGCGCTTTTCACCTTGATATCCGTCTCGCTGGGAAAACTCAGACCGAGGCGGGGAGAAATGCAGGCCGTGGCGAGAAACAGCTTCTCCGCCAGCACGTTTTCAAAAAAACTGGCGGCCTTTTCACCTGACGTCGACAGGGTGGGGAACTTAAAGGTGCCGCCGGTCAGCAGGATATTAATCCCCGGCTCACCGCCCAGCTTCAGGGCAATATTCACGGCGTTGGTCACCACCGACAGGCGCCGGATGTGATTCATATGATTGGCGATCGCCGTCGTCGTGGTGCCCGAATCGAAAATGACCGTATCGCCGTTTTCGATATGCTGTGCCGCCAGACGCCCAATGGCATCTTTTGCGTCGAGATGGGTTTGCCGTTCCAGCAGCAATGCGCCGGTATTTTGCTTACCTGTAATCAATGTTGCACCGCCGTGATAACGCTGCACATACCCCTCTTTTTGCAGCATACGCAGGTCGGTACGGATAGTGGCTTCGGTCAGTCCGAAAGTCTCCGTCAGCATTTTTACCGTGACGGTGCCATCCTCACGGATCATCTCCAGGATCTTTTCCCGCCGTTGCTGCATATCAGCCAGTTGTTCATTTTTGCTTTTCAAGTCAATCACTCCCTTTGCCTGAATGCGGGTTGCCTGCCCCGTCAGCCGGGCTGTTGCGATAAATAGTAACCCTCGTCCGCATCAATTGCGAGATCTGCGAAAGTGACTTTCAATTTTCGAATGAAAGTCAAAAATGGCCATTCAATTGATTTAACTGATATTTAACATTGTCTTCATCGCAATACTCGCCGCAAATTCTCGCTACATTGCTGTTTTATAATGCATTAATGTTATTTTTGGCTTTTGTTTGAAATATGATCCACCCCACAATATGATTACAAACGATAGCGTATATTTTTATTCGAAAACGAAATTGCCGCTGTTGACTGTCATGTCAACACGCTATCCGGCCCGCGGCGTCATAGATGAAGAGGTAATGATGGACTTTCAGGCAATCAAACAGACTGCGCGTCAGGCCCGGCGCTATGTACTGCAAATGAATCATCGGGCAGGCAAAGGTCATACCGGTGCCGACCTCTCTGAGGTGGATATCATCTGTACCTTATTTATGGCGGTGATGGATCGCAGCCGTCCGCGTCCCGATCAGGACCGTTTCATCCTCTCCAAAGGTCACGGGGCAGGCGGGTTGTATTGCAGCGCGGCTGCTATGGGCCTGATTGACCCGGCGATCCTCGACCAGTTTATGGGGGACGATACGCTGCTGGCGGGCCATCCCATCCATCAGAAGCTGCCAGAGCTGGTGGAAATTAACTCGGGTGGTTTAGGCCACGGGTTATCGATTGGTGTGGGTCTGGCGCTGGGCAACAAACTCTCTGGTCGTGCTGACCGTCGTGCTTTTGTCCTGCTCGGAGATGGTGAACTGGCGGAAGGTTCTAACTGGGAAGCGGCGATGTCGGCCAGTAAATTCAAACTGGAAAACCTGGTGGCGATTGTTGACCGTAACCGTTTGCAACTGGCCGGGAAAACCGAAGATATCATGCCGCTGGAGCCGCTGGCCGACAAATGGCTGGCATTCGGTTTCGAAGTGCTGGAGTGCAACGGGCACGATCCTGCCGCCATTGCCGCCGCCGCTAACCAACCCGGCATCGGTAAACCCCGCGTTATTTTAGCCAATACCGAAAAAGGGCACGGTATCTCGTTTATGGCCAACGTCCCGGCCTGGCATCACGCCGTACCTAATGATGAGCAACTGGCCCTTGGGCTGGCCGAGCTGGAGGATTAACCATGCAAGACTTACGTGACGCCGTGATTGCCACGCTGGTGGAAGCCCAGAATGAGGGAGCAGACCTCAGTGTCATGGTGGCCGACTCCACCTCAACATCAAAAATTGCCCCGTTTGAAAAAGCCTTCCCGGATCGGGTCATCAACGTGGGTATCGCTGAACAGAATATGGTGGGAATGGCGGCGGGAGTGGCACTGAGTGGCCGTACGGTATTCACCGCTAACGCTGCACCGTTTCTGTTTGCCCGCTCGAATGAGCAATTGAAAAATGATGTTTGTTACTCAGAAACTAACGTCAAGATGCTCGGCCTGAATGCCGGTTTTGCTTACGGTCCGTTGGGTGCCACGCACCACTGTACTAACGACATTGCTATCGCCCGTTCGATGGGCAACCTGCAAATTTTCGCGCCAGCAGATGCCATTCAGGCCAGCGCGATTGCCCGCCATGCCATCAGCCATAAAGGGCCGGTTTATATCCGTATGGACAGCGATAAAGTGCCGCTGCTGCATGATGCCGATTACCAGTTTGTGCCGGGTAAACCAGAGGTGTTACAGCAGGGTAAAGACACCGTGGTGTTCTGTCTGGGAACGCTGGCTCATGAAGCCCTGGCCGCTAAAGATGACAGCATCACCATCGTCTCACTGCCTTCTCTGTGGCCGCTGGACGAAGCGGCGGTCATCAAGCTGATTACCGCACACCGTCAGGTGATCACCATGGAAGAACATGTGTTGAGTGGCGGTCTGAGCAGCATTATCGGTGAGCTGCTGCATCAGCACAGCCTGCGCCAGCGCTTTATTCCGCTGGGTATCCCGCCGTATGAATTTACCCATAGCAGCAGTCGTGTTGCCCTGCGTCGCCAGTTCCGCATCGATGCTGAAGGCCTGCGCGCCACGTTAGAAAATCTTGTTGCCGCTTAAGGAGAGTCTGGAAATGAGTAACGAATATGACGTCAATCTGCGCTACGGCGTAGATATTAACGGGGATCTCAGTGGCAAGGTGGCCGTGGTCACCGGGGGGCTGGGGGGGATTGCGATGGCCAGCAATCAGATGCTGCTGGAGAAAGGCGCGAAGCTGGCACTGCTCTATCCGGCGTTTGAACAGAGCAAAGTGGCGGATGTTGCCGGGCAGTTCGCAGCCGATCGCGTCCAGTTTGTTCAGTGCGATGTCACTGACCCGGACTCTGTGGAGCAGGCAATAGCACAGGTTGAAGCGCACTATGGCCAGATCGATATTCTGGTGAACTGTGCGGGCTACGTGATGTTGCAGCCGGTACTGGAAACGGAATTTGCCGAGTGGCAGAAGCAGGTGGCAGTCAATCTGACCGGGCCATTCCTCTGTTCTCAGGCGGTGGCAAAACGCATGGTGAAAGCGGGTAAAGGCGGAAAGATCATCAATATTGCCTCGCAGGCGGCATCCATCGCCATCGATAACCATGTGGCCTATACCTCGGCGAAAGCCGGGCTGTTGGGGATGACCAAAGTGATGGCGAAAGAGTTTGCGCCCCACAAAATTAACGTGAATACCCTGTCGCCTACCGTGGTGCTGACGCCAATGGGCGAGAAAGCCTGGCGTGGGGAGAAAGGGGAGGCGATGAAGCAACTGATCCCAATGGGACGTTTTGCCTACACGGACGAAATTGCCGCCGCCGTGCTGTTTTTTGCCAGCAACGGTAGCGACATGATCACAGGCGCAGACCTGATGATCGATGGCGGTTTCACTATTTGGTAATACCGATTACTGCGCCAACACCAGAGAATTCGAGATGTTATCCCGACTGTCGGTCGTTGCAGCAAGGCGGTAAGTAAACGCAACTGCGGCATCCGATACCAAGGTTAAAAAGCTGTACCTACACATAACAACATAAGAGAACATCAAAATGAAAATGCGTTTAACTCTGTTAGCTCTAGCGACCGCCTGCTCCTTCTCTCATGCCGTTACTGCCGCAGAGAAAGGCACCATCATGATCCTCGTTAACTCGCTGGATAACCCGTACTACGCCTCTGAGGCCAAAGGGGCCAACCTGAAGGCACAGGAACTGGGTTACAAAACCACCGTGCTGTCCCACGGTGAAGATGTGAAAAAACAAAGCGAACTGATTGATGCCGCCATCGGTAAAAAAGTGCAGGGCATTATCCTCGATAACGCTGACTCCACAGCCAGCGTTGCCGCCATCAAAAAAGCCAAAGATGCCGGTATTCCTGTGGTATTGATTAACCGTGAAATCCCGGTTGATGACGTCGCGCTGGAGCAGATCACCCACAACAACTTCCAGGCGGGTTCCGATGTGGCGAACGTTTTCGTTGAGAAGATGGGCGAGAAAGGCACCTATGCCGAACTGACCTGTAACCTGGCCGACAACAACTGCGTCACCCGTTCGAAATCCTTCCACCAGGTACTGGATCAGTACCCGGATATGAAAAGTGTGGCGAAGCAGGATGCGAAAGGCACCCTGATCGACGGTAAGCGCATTATGGACAGCATTCTCCAGGCGCACCCGGATGTAAAAGGGGTGATCTGTGGTAACGGTCCGGTGGCGCTGGGGGCCATTGCTGCCCTGAAAGCGGCCGGTCGTAGTGATGTGATTGTGGTGGGTATTGATGGCAGCAACGACGAACGTGATGCGGTCAAAGCCGGCACGCTGAAAGCCACCGTGATGTTGCAGGCGCAGGCGATCGCCGCGCAGGGCGTCACCGATATCGACAATTTCCTGCAGAAAGGCACCAAACCCGAGAAACAGCGCGTGATGTTCCGCGGCATCCTGATCAACCAGGACAACGCAGACAAAGTGCAGGACTTCAATTTCAAATCCTGAGTTAACGCTTCATAAGATGTGACTGCGCCCCCTGTGGGGGCGCAAAGGAGAGAATTATGTCCAGGCGAGTCTGGCTGGCAATGGCCACTTTAGCCCTCGGGGGCTGCCGTATTGTGTCACAGCAGGAGCTGGCCGATTTAAAAAATCCGCCCAACCCCGCGATGGCAAATGTCACCGCCACGTATCAGCAAAAAATCGTGCCACAAATTGTCAGCGAGGCAAAACCGCTCGACGAACTGATGAAGTCGCTGGCCACAGCAAAAGATTTTGATGCGGCCTGTAAACAGTGGGGATACCGCAGTCAGGATGAGAATCCGTGTGTGTTCAGCGTCAAAATTCAGGGCACGGTTACTGAGGTGAACACCACCTCACGCAGTGGAAAAATGACCATTAAAGACGTCAGCGGCCAGCAGGTCGTGGTGCAGATTGGCCCGATCATTCGCGGTACCGCGCTGCGCGACGCTTATAAGGGGGCCAGCTATCAGGACTTCAACGATCAGGTGCTGTTTGGTGATTATGGTAAGGCGATCAATAACCTGGCGTCAGATGAGGTGAAAAAGCTGCAACCGAAAGTCGGTGAAAGCGTTGAGGTTGATGGGGTCTTCAGCAGTTGGGATGTGCCGCAAACACCACCGGATGTCACTCCGGCTCACGTGGTACGCAAGTAGAGGGCTCATGATGGCTGAATATCAAATCGACCCGCTGTTATCGCCGGATCAGCTGCCCGAAGTGGTGATTGAAACGCGTGATGTGTCGCGTATCTATCCTGGCGTGACCGCGCTGGACCAGGTGAACTACCGCGTGTATCGCAACAAGGTCAATGTATTAATCGGTGAGAACGGTGCCGGAAAATCCACCATGATGAAAATGCTGGCCGGAGTGGAAGTGCCGTCCTCCGGGCAGATTTTTCTCGACGGAGAACCCGTGTCGCTGCACTCGACCCAGCAGGCTGAGAAGCACGGGATCAGTATCATTTTTCAGGAACTGAATCTGTTCCCGAATATGAATGTGATGGACAACATCTTTATCGGTAATGAGTTTTTCCAGCGCGGCCGGATTAACGAAAAATATCAGTACCAGCTGGCGAAAGCCCTGCTGGAACGGCTGGAGCTGGATGTGGACCCTTATGCGCCGCTCGGTGAGCTGGGCATCGGTCACCAGCAGCTGGTGGAAATTGCGCGTGCACTGTCGAAAGACACCCGGGTACTGATTATGGATGAACCGACCTCGGCGCTCAGCCAGTCGGAAGTCAAAGTCCTGTTTAACGTGATTGCGGCGCTGAAGCGGCGTGGCGTCACCATTATCTATATCTCGCACCGTCTGGAAGAGCTGATGGAGATCGGCGATCACATCACCATCTTCCGTGACGGGCGTTTTATCAGCGAACGTGATGTGCGCGATGCCAGCGTGCCGTGGATCATCGCCCAGATGGTAGGCGATAAGAAAAAACAGTTCGACTATGCCGCCGCAACGCAGGGAGAGGTGGTGCTGGACGTCAGCGGACTCACCGCGCTGCGTCAGGATGGTGGCTACAAGCTGAACGATGTGACGTTCTCACTGCGGAAAGGTGAAGTGGTGGGCATTTACGGCCTGCTGGGCGCCGGGCGTACCGAGCTGTTTAAAGGTCTGATAGGACTGATGGGCTGCCAGAGCGGCCGCGTGGTGTTGAACGGCGAAGTACTGGACAAGCGTGATTTTCAGTACCGATTGAAAAAGGGCATCGCGCTGGTGCCGGAAGACCGTAAAGGCGAGGGGATGATCGGCATGATGTCGATCAAAACCAATATGACCTTGAGTGATCTCAGTCTGCGCGGCTTTCGTCGGGCGCTGGGGCTGTTGCGTCCGCAGCAGGAGAGCGAAAAGGTGAACGACATGGTGCAACGCCTGGCGATCAAGGTCAGCGATACCGATCTGCCCATCACCTCTCTGAGCGGCGGTAATCAGCAAAAAGTGGTGCTGGGCAAGGCACTGATGACCGGCCCGGAAGTGGTGCTGCTGGATGAACCGACGCGGGGGATTGATGTCGGTGCCAAAACCGATGTGTATCAACTGATCGGCAAAATGGCCCAGGAGGGGCTGGCCGTGATGTTTTCGTCCTCGGAACTGGATGAGGTGATGGCGCTGGCCGACCGCATTTTGGTGATGGCGGATGGGCGTATTACCGCTGACCTGCTGCGTGCTGATGCCACGCGCGAAACGTTAATCACTGCGTCGACACCGCACGAATAAGCGGGCTTGAGGAAGAAAAAATGAATCAAAAATATCTGCTGTATATGTACCTGCTGAAAGCCAGAACGTTTATTGCCTTGCTGATTGTGGTGGGCTTTTTCAGTGTGATGGTGCCGAACTTCCTGACCCTGTCCAATGTGCTGATTATGACGCAGCACGTGGCGATCACCGGCCTGCTGGCGATTGGCATGACGCTGGTGATTCTGACGGGCGGGATTGACCTCTCCGTTGGGGCGGTGGCGGGCATTTGTGGAATGGTGGCTGGGGCGCTGCTGACCAGCGGTGTCCCTCTCTGGGGCGGACAGGTGTTGTTTCTTAACGTCCCGGAAGTGATCCTCGCGGTGGCGTTGTTCGGGGTGGTGCTGGGGTTGATCAACGGTACGGTGATCACCCGTCTTGGCGTCGCGCCCTTTATCTGTACGCTCGGCATGATGTATATCGCCCGCGGCGCGGCGCTGCTGTTTAACGACGGCAGCACCTACGCCAACCTGGTTGGCGTGCCGCAGTTGGGCAATACCGGGTTTTCACTGCTTGGTTCGGGCAGCTTCCTTGGCGTCTACTTTCCGATCTGGCTGATGATCGGTTTCCTGCTGATTGGGCTGTATATCACGCGTAAAACCCCGCTGGGCCGCTATATCTATGCGGCGGGTGGCAATGAATCTGCCGCCCGTCTGGCCGGTGTGCCGATTATCAAAGTGAAAGTCTTTGTCTACGCCTTTTCCGGTCTGTGTGCCGCGCTGGTCGGGCTGGTGGTGGCGTCGCAGCTGCAAACTGCGCATCCGATGACCGGGAATATGTTTGAGATGGATGCCATTGGGGCCACGGTGCTTGGTGGTACGGCACTGGCCGGGGGACGCGGACGTGTGTCCGGATCGATCATCGGTGCCTTTGTGATTGTCTTCCTGGCCGATGGCATGGTGATGATGGGCGTCAGCGATTTCTGGCAGATGGTGATCAAAGGGCTGGTGATTGTCACCGCCGTTGTCATCGACCAGTTCCAGCAGAAGCTGCAAAGCAAAGTGGTGTTGATGCGTCGCCATGAAAAAAAGCAGGCGGCCGCGCCGCTCTCTGAGGTCAGCCATGGCTAGAGAACTGATTGTTGCGCTGGATGAAGGGACCAGCAATGTGAAAGCGGTGGCGATTGATGCTCGCGGTGAAGTGGTGGCAAAAGCGTCCCGCCCGCTCACGGTTGCCACGCCGCAGCCGGGCTGGGTTGAACAGGATGGGCTCACGCTGCTTAACGCATCGCTGACGGTGCTGCGCGAAGTGCTCAACACCGTGGGCGAAAATCGGGTGGCGGCACTGGCCATCAGCAATCAGCGCGAGACGGCCATCGGCTGGGAGCGCCACAGTGGTCGCCCTATTGGGCCTGCGCTGACCTGGCAGTGTTCACGCTCAGGTGTCTTCTGCGATCGGCTCAAACGCGATAATCAGGAGGGGCTGATCCGTGCCATTACCGGGTTACCGGTGGCACCGCTGTTTTCAGCATCGAAAATGCGCTGGCTGCTGGATAACACGCCGGAGGGGCATTCGCGTGCCGACAGCGGCGAGATTTGCCTCGGTACCATCGATGCCTGGCTGCTATGGAACCTGAGCGGCGGGCAGCAGTTCCGCTGCGATACCTCGAATGCATCACGTACCCAGCTGTTAAATCTGCACAGCGGCGGCTGGGATGAATCGATGCTGGCGCTGTTTGGCATCCCGCGTGCCGCGCTGCCGGAAATTTGCCCCTCAGGTACCCTGTTTGGCGTGACCCTCGGTCTGGCCGGTATTCCCGATGGGCTGCCCATCATGGCCATGGTCGGGGATTCCCATGCCGCATTGTACGGTCACGGACTGGGGGCACCGGGCGGGGTGAAAGCCACCTATGGCACCGGATCGTCGGTGATGGCACCTCTGGGCCAGGCGGATACCAGTATCACCTCGCTGGCAACCACCGTGGCCTGGCATGATGGCCAGCGGCTGGTTTACGGTCTTGAAGGCAATATTCCTCATACCGGGGACGGCGTGGCGTGGATGGCGCAGGCGACCGGACTGACCGATGGTAAAGGTCTGGTGCTGAGCCGCGCGCTACATGAGCTGCCCGCCAGTATCGATTCGACTCTCGGCGTCTATTTTGTTCCGGCGCTGACCGGAACCGGCGCTCCCTGGTGGGATGACCAGGCGCGCGGCGTGATTTGTGGGCTCAGCCGGGGCGTAACGCCAGCACATTTGATCCGTGCGTCACTGGAAGCGATTGCCTACCAGATTGCCGATGTGATTGAGGCCATGCGCCTTCACCCGGGATTCCGTCTGGAGACACTGATGGTGGATGGTGGCCCCACGCAAAATCCGTGGCTGATGCAGTTTCAGGCTGATCTGTTGGGTTGCCCGGTGGCCCGCAGCAGTACGCCAGAGCTGTCGGCGCTCGGTGCCGGGCTACTGGCACGACGGACGCTCGGCCAGCTTAATGACGAACAACTGCTGGCGCTGATACCAGAACATGATCTCTGGCAGCCCGATTCGGGCCGCCATGAACGTTGCCAACAGAGCTGGCTGGGCTGGCAGGATGCGGTGAAACGTACCCTGTGGCAGCCGTCGCGTTAACTGCCGTGCAGTGTGGTTTGGTCGGGCGAGGCATGCCTCGCCCCTACAACACAGAAGGCTGTTACGGCCAGGTACCGATTTCCGTAGGGGTCAGGCATGCCTGCCCGCCCCTACAACACCGAATGGCGTCACAGCTTTGTATCGAATTCCGTAGGGGTCAGGCATGCCTGACCCGCCCCTACAACACAGAATGGCGTCACAGATTTGTACCGAATTCCGTAGGGGTCAGGCATGCCTGACCCGCCCCTACAACACAGAATGGCGTCACAGCTTTGTACCGAATTCCGTAGGGGTCAGGCACGCCTGCCCGCCCCTACAACACAAAATGGCGTCACAGCTTTGTATCGAATTCCGTAGGGGTCAGGCATGCCTGACCCGCCCCTACAACACAGAATGGCGTCACAGCTTTGTACCGAATTCCGTAGGGGTCAGGCACGCCTGACCCGTCATAAAGGAGCAACAGATGAAACGTAATTTCAGTAATAAAACCGTGGTGATCACGGGAGCATGTCGCGGTATTGGGGCGGGTATTGCCGAACGTTTTGCCAGAGACGGTGCAAACCTGGTGATGGTCTCCAACGCCGAGCGCGTGTTTGAAACCGCTGATCGGATAAAAGCCGCCTGGGGCAGTGAGATTCTGGCATTGCAGGTGGATGTCACCGATGAAGAGCAGGTGCAGGGGTTGTATCGCCAGGCTGCAGAACGTTTCGGGACGATTGACGTGTCGATCCAGAACGCCGGAGTGATCACCATCGACACGTTCGACAAAATGCCCAAAGCTGACTTCGATAAAATCCTTGCGGTGAATACCACGGGCGTCTGGCTTTGCTGCCGCGAAGCCGCGAAGTATATGGTGAAACAGCAGTCCGGTAGCCTGATCAATACATCGTCAGGGCAGGGGCGTCAGGGCTTTATCTATACGCCGCATTATGCCGCCAGCAAGATGGGAGTGATCGGGATTACGCAGAGCCTGTCACAGGAGCTGGCACCGTGGAATATCACCGTCAACGCGTTTTGTCCCGGCATTATCGAAAGCGAAATGTGGGATTACAATGACCGCGTATGGGGTGAAATCCTTAGTACCGACAGTAAAAAATATGGCAAAGGCGAGCTGATGGCGGAATGGGTGCAGGGTATTCCGTTAAAACGCGCGGGGCAGCCGGACGATGTTGCCGGGCTGGTGGCTTTCCTCGCCTCTGATGATGCACGCTATATTACCGGGCAGACGATCAACGTCGACGGTGGTCTGATTATGTCCTGATGCGTTGCGGTGGCCGATTTTGTTCCATTCGTGCCACCGTCATTCTGCTCCGCCGAAAAGTCTTTATACTCTCTCCGGTCATGCACTACCCGGCGAAAAGTCGTCTTCGCCTGCCTGACACATGCTGACATTTATCTACGGGATCACAGGATGATCCCGGTCACCTGACGAGTAGAGCAACATGAAATACTTCATTTTATTGATGTGGATAATTACCGTACTGTATGTGCACTGGAGAGGGAAGGTTCGTTACGGTTTCTGGCGTCAGCTGGCTGACCATTCTACCTTTGTCGCTCCCCTTAACTGTTTTATGTATCTGTTTTCCCGCATTCCCACCACGCCCTTTCTTTCACCTCATCACTTCCCCGAGCTTGCTGAGCTGCGTGACAACTGGCAGTCGATTCGTGACGAAGGCGAGGCGCTGCTAGCGTCAGAGCAGATTAAAGCCTCGGACCGCTATAACGATGCCGGGTTTAACTCGTTTTTTAGAACCGGTTGGAAACGCTTTTATCTGAAATGGTATGACGAGGCACATCCCTCTGCGATGTCTCTCTGCCCGCGTACCACCGCGCTGTTGCGCGGTATTCCATCGATCAAAGCCGCCATGTTTGCCTCACTTCCGGACGGCAGCCGCCTGCCGCGCCACCGCGATCCGTATGCCGGATCGCTGCGCTACCACCTTGGCTTGATCACCCCGAATGATGACCGCTGCTTTATTGAAGTGGATGGTGAACGTTACAGCTGGCGTGACGGCGAGGGTGTGGTGTTTGATGAAACCTATATTCACTATGCTGAGAATCACAGCGGGCAGCCTCGATTGATCCTGTTTTGCGATATTGAGCGGCCGATGATCTGGCGTTGGACGCAGGCAGTGAATCACTGGCTTGGCCGTCATCTGGTGGGTGCGGCTGCGGCCCCCAATAATAACAGTGACCGTACCGGGGGCATTAACCGGGTGTTCAAATATCTCTATGCGGTGCGCAAGGTCGGGAAACGCCTGAAGGCGTGGAATAAGCCGATATATTATGTGATCAAATGGCTGCTCTTCGGTGGTATCGCTGTCTTGATCTGGCGAGCACTGTAAGTTTTTGGGCGGTCCTTCGCGCGGGCCGCCCGATTTTCGCGTTGGGAAGGGATTCTGTGCTAAGGTTAGTTGTATGATTTTGTGAACAAACTCACACTCGCGCAGATAAAAAATATTGCTTTGAGCTTATGATTCTATTTGGTCGTTATTTGTCCCACGTTTCCAGCCTGATGTTTTCCCTTGCCGTGATCGGGCTGCCGATCACGGCGGCACGTGCTTTTGATGAGTCCACACGCGTACCCGATGCTCCCTTTGATGATCCCGGTCGTTTCCGGCAGATGCAGCAACAGCTGCCGGGTATGGGTATCACCGATCATGATAACGGGCTGGCACAGAAAATCGCTGAGGCGGCAAAAAGCATCGGTGAAGCCAGCATGAACAACGACAGTGATAAATCGCTGCGTGAGGAAGCCGGTCAGTGGGCGTTTAATCAGTTCCGTACTGCCGCCAGCGAGCGTGCCGCCAGTGAAGGTGAACTGCTTCTGTCACCTTATGGCCGCGCCAGCGTGTCGCTGGCCGTAGATGATGCCGGGAGTTTTAATGGCACCTCCGCTCAGTTGATGACGCCGTGGCAGGACAATTATCAGTATCTGACTTTCAGCCAGTTAGGGGTGGAGCAAACGGAATATGGCACTGTAGGCAACGCCGGGCTGGGCCAGCGTTGGATCGCCGGGAGCTGGCGTGTGGGGTATAACGCGTTCGTTGACGATGTGCTCACTACCCACCAGCAGCGCGGTTCTCTGGGGGCAGAAGCCTGGGGAGAGTATCTGCGTTTTTCCGCCAATTATTATCATCCGCTATCGGGCTGGCGTAATCACAACAGCACAACACAGATGCGGATGGCGCGCGGTTATGACATCACTACACAGGGGTATCTGCCCTTTTACCGCCAGTTAGGGGTTAGCCTGAGTTACGAGCAGTATCTCGGCAATCATATCGATCTGTTTAACAGTGGCAATGCAACGGCAAACCCGACGGCGGTTTCCCTGGGCGTTAATTACACGCCAGTGCCGCTGTTTACCCTCTCTGCCAGCCATAAAGAGGGCGATGGTGGAGAGTCACAGGACCAGTTTGCGTTGAAGATGAATTACCGCATTGGTGTGGCGCTGAGCCAGCAGCTTTCGGCCAGCAATGTCGCGGCGGCGAAGTCGTTAAGCGGGAGCCGTTACGATCAGGTTAACCGCAATAATTCCCCGGTGATGGAGTTCCGCCAGCGTAAAACGCTGTCAGTCTTCCTCGCCACGCCACCGTGGCAGGTGCAGCCGGGTGAAACACTGGCGCTGAAATTACAGGTTCGTAACAGCAATGCGATTAAAGCGGTGAGCTGGCAGGGGGATACGCAGGCATTGAGCCTGACACCTCCGGCAGATAATGCGAGCCCTAACGGCTGGAGTATTATCGCTCCGGCGTGGGACAGCAGCGAAGGGGCCAGCAATGAATATCATCTGTCGGTCACGCTGGAAGACAGTAAGCAGCAGCGCGTGACTTCTAACTGGATCACGCTAAAACTGGCGCAACCCGTCACGTTACAGCCTGCGGATACCGGGAGTTTCGACCTGATGTCCCCTTGAATACAGGGGATTCTGCTATCCGCTGAAAACGTGATTTTTGTCAATACACTGTCTCGAAATATATGTGACTAAAGTCACAAAAAACCACTTCTCAGGCGCGGGAATTTTCTGCACAATCTGCGAAAAATCTCACTCGCCTGCACATCATGATCATCCGTCCTAATAGTCACTGGTTTATCCGCCTGTTCGCCTGGCACGGTTCGGTATTACCCGGAATCTGGTTCCGCTTAACGCTTAATCTGCTGATGTCCCTGATCGCTATTTTCTGTCTCGACTGGTATGAAACGCTGGGTATCAAGCTGACGCTGGCACCGTTCAGCCTGCTGGGGGTTTCCATTGCGGTATTTTTGGGTTTCCGTAACAGCGTCTGCTTTGGCCGCTTTATTGAAGCGCGTATGTTCTGGGGCAATCTGCTGATTGCCTGCCGCACGTTACAACGTCTGGCACTGGCGATTTCGCCCGCTGATGCGCCGCGTGTCACATCGTTGCTGCTGGCGTTCTCTTATAGCCTCAAGCATCAGTTGCGCCACAGTGATGCCCGTGAGGATCTGCGTCGTTACCTCGGGGATGAAGCGGATGAAGTGCTGAAACGTCGTTCGCCGACCAATTTCATTGAGCTGCAACTGTCGCAGTGGCTGGCCGACCAGCGCCGCCGCGGTAACCTGTCCGACATTCTCTATATGCATATGGACAGCAATATTAATCAGCTGTCACAGGTGCTGGGCGGATGTGAGCGTCTGGCGAGTATGCCCGTGCCGTTTGCCTATGGTTTGCTGCTGCACAGAACGGTATATCTGTTCTGTACGCTGTTGCCGTTTGCGCTGGTGCCGGACTTACACTACATGACGCCGCTGGTCTCGGTGTTTATTGCTTATACCTTCCTGTCGCTGGACACGCTGGCGGAAGAGCTGGAGATGCCGTTTGGTTTTGCCAACAACCATCTGCCGCTGGATGCGATGTGTACCAATATTGAGATTAATCTGCGGGAAATGAATCTGGAAGAAGAATTGCCGGATACGCCACGACCGGACTGCCGTTATCGGTTGACGTGAGGGATTTGCTGGCGGGTGGGTCGGCTTCAGGTATGGGGTCAGTTTGAGCACGCCGGATTGGCAAAAAACACCTCCTTGCGTGCCTCGGCTCGCGGCATCCCTGCCGCGTGACGTCCGGCTTACCTCAAACTGGCTTCATCACCGCAAGAGCGTGCCCGCTGTCAGTGTTAAACCCTGCCTGTTTTGGTCCGATTTCCCCATCAGAACTGATAGTTCAGACCCACACCCGCCACATCATCATCCGCCAGCGCTAACGGATTGTTATCCTTCAGCAGATTGAATTTGTACTCGGCATAGACCAGGAAGTTTTTGTTGAAGTAGTAGTTCGCACCCGCAGAGGCATATTTAACGATATCGGCATCACCCACGTTCTCAATGTCTTTACCACGTGAGCTGACATACGCCAGAGAAGGGCGGAAACCATTCAGGAACTGATACTGGGCGATAGCTTCAAAATTCACCGCCTTGTTGGCAAAGCCACCCGTAATTGGCGTGGCGTTGTGCGTGTTACCGTACATCGCGGCTAGGTAAATCTGGTTAGCATCATATTTGATTGCCGTTGCCCAGTGCTCTGCGCGATCACCTTTACCGAAGGTGGCATTGTTTTGTGTTCCGGTACGGCCCAGGTTGGCATAGCTGCCGACAATGCCGAAACCAGAATCGGCCGTCCAACTGACCGATGTGGCGTAACCATCGCCATTTGAACGACGCACGGCGTTGCCGTCGGTACGTTCATTTTTACCCTGGTACTGTACCGCAACGTTCAGACCGTCGACCAGACCGAAGAAATTCGTATTACGCCAGGTCGCGACACCGGTAGCACGGGTTGAGAGGAACACATCGGCATAACCGGAATCACCGCCGAATTTAGGCAGCATATCGGTCCAGGCCAGCGCATCGTACACCAGGCCATAGTTACGACCGTAGTCGAATGAACCCCATTTACCGTACTTCAGGCCGGCGAAACCAAGGCGGGTTTTATCGCCGCTTAATGCATCCGACCCTTCAGATTTGTTCAGCTGGAAGTTGTACTGCCATTGCCCATAACCCGTTAACTCATCGCTGATCTTGGTTTCACCTTTGAAACCGAAGCGCGCATAAGACACGTCACCATCGTTATTGATGTCATCCGAGAACAGGTGCCCGACGTTGATCTTGCCGTTCAGGTCCAGTTTATTGCCATCTTTATTGTAGATTTCGGCAGCCTGGGCCGCAGTGGAAGCCAGTAATGCAGATACCGTTAAAGCCAGAAAAGAATGCTTCATCATTAAATAATCCCTGTTCTTTAAATTTATAATGTTTTGTCAAATCGTGCGGAATGAAAAATGACACAGGTAAGTGTGTCATAAAAAATAAATATTGGTAACAAAATGTAATATCAGCTTTTAGCCCAGATAAATGAAAACCAGTGCAATGCATTTTCATTTTTAATTCTGTCTGTATTTTATACGGACACTCTCGCTCTGTGTATGACTTATTTAATTTATTTTATTTTAACTCAATAGCTTACAGTTATTTTAACTATAGGGTTTCTTTATGCCTGGATAATTTTATCTTATATTAAAAATTGCATTGGCTTATTTTTTGAACGTTTGTTTTTCATGTTTTTTCCATAGTTTAATTACAGGAATTCATTTTCATTAACATGAAATGTCCATATGTAAATAAAGACTATTATCCGCTGTGAAATAACTTTCAACCATAATAATAAAAGAGGGGATTATCAGCAGGGGAATGAAACTCCACTCAACCGCTTCTTTTACTGTTATGCACCCTCACTGCGCGCCATTTTGGTGCGGTTGACGTCTTTTGGGGCGTTAACTGACTCTTTTTAAAACCAAATCCCGGCATTGATCACACATTCGATATTTTATTTTACCACTGCATAATTCTGCTTTTTATTGTGCTGTAAAGGCAGGTTGTTCAGATTGTTATTCACTTTCTATGCATTAACAATGAATAGGATAATGATGTAACTCATTGATATTTGGTGGTTGAGAACGGTTTATGCATTTTTTTCTCTGGATGGCACGCGGCGTGCAATCTACAGTAGAGCTGCAATGAATCATCTCATTAACATTTTTTAAACTTTTAATTCACCCTGCCTGAGGCGGGGAATGTGCAAAACGAGGCCGATATGCAACCGTCAGTGACCCGTGAAAACTTCGATCAATGGATTGTTCCCACCTATGCCCCGGCCAGCTTTGTTCCGGTAAAAGCAGAAGGTTCGACGCTGTGGGATCAGGAAGGGAAGTTATATATCGACTTTGCCGGCGGTATTGCGGTCAATGCCCTCGGCCATGCGCATCCCGACTTGCAGCTTGCGTTACAGCAGCAGGCAGCACTGTTGTGGCATACCGGGAATGGTTACACCAATGAACCCATTCTGCGGCTGGCCAAACAGCTTATTGATGCCACGTTTGCCGACAGGGCGTTCTTTTGTAACTCCGGTGCGGAAGCGAATGAAGCGGCACTGAAGCTGGCGCGTAAGGTGGCGATGGATCATGGCCACTCGCAGAAAAGCGGTATTGTGGCATTTAACAATGCGTTTCATGGGCGCACGCTGTTTACGGTTTCCGCGGGGGGCCAGCCGGCCTACTCGAAAGATTTTGCACCGCTGCCGCAGGGCATTCAGCACGCGGTGTACAACGATCTGGCATCGGCTGCTGCGTTGATTAACGACCAGACCTGTGCAGTGATTGTCGAGCCGATTCAGGGTGAGGGCGGTGTGGTTCCGGCCGAGCCGGCCTTCCTGCGTGGTCTGCGCGAACTGTGTGATAAACACGGTGCGCTGCTGATTTTCGATGAAGTCCAGACCGGGGTGGGCCGAACCGGATCGCTGTATGCCTATATGCATTATGGCGTCACACCGGATGTGCTGAGCACCGCGAAAGCACTGGGTGGCGGCTTCCCGATTGGCGCGATGCTGACGACGGAAACCCTGGCTGAGCACCTGAATGTGGGCAGTCATGGCACCACCTACGGCGGCAATCCATTGGCAGGCGCAGTGGGTGGCAAGGTGATGGAACTGATCAATCGCCCGGAAGTGCTGGCAGGCGTGGCAGAACGCCATCGGTGGTTTGTTGACGGACTGAATGCCATCAACCAGCGCTTGCAGCTGTTCAGTGAAATCCGCGGACTGGGGCTGTTAATTGGCTGTGTGCTTAATCAGGACTATAGCGGCAAGGCGAAACTGATTAATCAGGCTGCCGCCCGTGAAGGGTTGATGGTGTTAATCGCGGGTGCCAGCGTGGTGCGTTTTGCTCCGTCGCTGATCATCACCCGGCAGGAAGTTGAGGAGGGGCTGGCGCGCTTTGAACGTGCCTGCCTCGCCGTCACTGAAGGAGCCCGCGCATGATGTATATTCGTCCCGTTGAACGAGACGATCTGGCGCAGTTAATGTACCTCGCCGGGAAAACCGGCGGGGGGTTGACCTCGCTGCCTGCTGACAGTGACACGCTATCAGCACGTATCGATCGTTCACTTTTAACCTGGCAGGGAAAACTGCCGCGTGCAGAACAGGGATACGTATTTGTACTGGCAGACAGTGAGAGCAAAAAGGCCGTGGGTATCTGCGCCATTGAAGTGGCGGTGGGTCTGCAGGACCCGTGGTACAACTTTCGCGTCGGTACTCAGGTGCACGCCTCGAAAGAGCTGAATGTTTACAATATGTTGCCCACGCTGTCGTTAAGCAACGACCACACGGGCAGCAGCGAACTGTGCACACTGTTTCTTGACCCGGATTACCGAAACGGGAAAAACGGCTATCTGCTATCAAAATCACGCTTTCTGTTTATGGCCGGATTCCGCCAGCACTTTATGCAGAAAGTGGTGGCCGAAATGCGGGGTGTGATTGATGAACAGGGGCAATCGCCCTTCTGGGACAGCGTGGGCAGTCGCTTCTTCTCGATGTCATTTTCCGATGCTGACTATCTGTGCGGCACCGGGCAAAAAGCCTTTATTGCCGAGCTGATGCCGAAGCATCCGCTGTATATCGATTACCTGTCGGATGAGGCGAAGTCCGTGATTGGGCAGGTCCATCCGCATACTGCGCCTGCGCGTGCCGTGCTGGAAGCCGAAGGTTTTCACTTCCAGAATTACGTCGATATTTTCGACGGCGGCCCGACGCTGGAGTGCGACATTGATCGCGTCCGCGCGATCCGAAAAAGCCGTTTGCAGACGGCTTTGTTCAGTGAGGAGCAAGATGACGCGCTGCCGCTGTGCCTGGTGTCCAATGAAAACTATCAACAGTTCCGTGTGATGTTGCTGCCTGCCGATCCGCAGGGTGACACCATCCGTATTACGGCCGCTCAGGCCGACATTTTAGGGTGCCAGCCGGGTGATAACCTGCGGGTGGTTACCCTTAGTCGTGAGGAGAAAAAAGCATGACGCACTGTATTAATGGTCAGTGGCTGACCGGTGGTGGTGATAACGTCAGTAAAATCGATCCGGTCAGCGGTGAACTGTTATGGCAGGGTAAAGCCGCAACGGCCGCACAGGTGACCTCGGCCTGTGAAGCGGCACGTGCCGCTTTTCCGGCCTGGGCACGCCGCCCGTTCTCTGAGCGCCAGGCCATCGCGGAGAAATTTGCCGTGTTGCTGGAAAAAAACAAAGTTGAACTGAGTGAAACCATCTCGCGTGAAACCGGAAAACCGCGCTGGGAAACGCAGACAGAAGTGCAGGCGATGATCAATAAAGTGGCGATTTCGCTGCGCGCCTGGCATGCCCGCACCGGTGAACAGGCGGAAGGCGAAAGTTCGCTGCGCCACCGTCCGCACGGGGTGATGGCGGTCTTTGGCCCGTATAACTTCCCGGGTCATCTGCCCAATGGTCATATCGTTCCCGCCTTGCTGGCGGGCAACTGCGTGGTATTCAAACCCAGCGAGCTGACACCGATGACGGCTGAGCTGACGGGAAAATTATGGCTGAGTGCCGGGCTGCCGGGCGGCGTGTTTAATCTGGTGCAGGGCGGCCGAGAGACCGGACAGGCGCTGGCGCAGGAACCTCAGGTGGACGGTGTCCTGTTTACCGGCAGCGCTGCAACCGGTTATCAGCTGCACCGCCAGCTGGCCGGACAGCCGGAAAAAATGCTGGCGCTGGAGATGGGCGGCAATAACCCGTTGATCGTTGAAGATCCCGATGATATCGATGCCGCTGTGCATATTGCCATTCAGTCGGCCTTTATCAGTGCCGGACAGCGCTGTACCTGCGCACGTCGTCTGCTGGTGAAACGTGGCGCCGCCGGGGATGCGTTCCTCGACCGTCTGGTGGCGGTGGCGGCAAAAATTCGTACCGGTCGCTGGAACGATGAGCCTCAGCCTTTTATGGGCAGTGTGATCTCAATCCCGGCGGCAGAGAAGATCTTCAGCGAGTGGCAGGCACGTATTGATGCTGGGGGCAGGGTGTTGCTGCCGATGCAGTGGCCGGATCGCAGCAGTGCCATTCTGACACCGGGCATTATTGATGTGACCGGGCTGCAAAATTTGCCGGATGAAGAAGTCTTTGGTCCGCTGCTGGCGGTGATTCGCTATGACGATTTTGACCGCGCAATCCGACTCGCTAATCACACCCGCTACGGGCTGGCATGCGGGTTGATTTCGCCCCAGCGCGACAAATTTGAACGCCTGCTGATCGAAGCACGCGCAGGGATTGTGAACTGGAACAAACCGCTGACCGGGGCGGCGAGTACAGCACCGTTTGGCGGAGTGGGTGCCTCAGGTAACCATCGTGCCAGCGCCTGGTATGCTGCGGATTACTGCGCATGGCCGATGGCGTCACTGGAATCGCCTGACTTAACGCTGCCCGCCAGCCTGTCACCGGGTCTGGATTTTAGTGCACAGGGAGAAACGCCATGAGCGCCCGTGAAGTGAATTTCGATGGTTTACCGGGTCTGACGCATCATTACGCGGGACTGTCGTTTGGTAATGAGGCCTCAACGCGTTATCAGCACCAGGTCTCCAACCCGAAGTTGGCGGCGTTGCAGGGGTTGATGAAGATGAAAGCCCTGGCCGATATGGGCTTTGCCCAGGGCGTGATCCCACCGCATGAGCGCCCCAATATTGCGGCGTTGCGCCAGATTGGCTTCAGCGGCAGCGATGAACAGGTGCTGGCGCAGGCGGCCAAACAGAATCCGGCCCTGCTGTCTGCCGCCAGTTCCGCCTCAGCGATGTGGGTGGCTAATGCTGTCACGGTTTCGCCATCAGCCGACAGCGCCGATGGTCGCGTGCACCTCACCGTGGCGAACCTGAATAATAAATTCCACCGCGCCATGGAAGCGCCAACGACAGGCGCGCTGCTGCGGGCTATCTTCCGCGATCCTGAGCACTTCAGCGTGCACGATGCTTTACCTCAGGTGGCAATGTTCGGTGACGAAGGGGCGGCAAATCATAACCGCTTTAGCCGGGGTTATGGTGAGGCCGGTGTGCAGATGTTTGTCTATGGTCGTGCCGAGCTGAACGGTGGCGAGGCTCCAACGCGCTACCCGGCGCGTCAGACGCGTGAAGCCAGCGAAGCGGTAAGCCGCCTGCATCAGCTTGATGCGGCGCGCACGGTGTTTGCCCAGCAGAATCCGGCGGTGATCGATCAGGGCGTGTTTCATAACGACGTGATTGCGGTCAGCAACCAGCACGCGCTGTTTTGCCATCAGCAGGCGTTCTTACACCAGCCGCAGCTGCTGGCTGAACTGGCCGAAAAAATACCAGGATTTATCGCGATTGAAGTGCCTGACGAGCGCGTCAGTGTGGCGGATGCGGTGGCAACCTATCTGTTTAACAGCCAGCTGTTAAGTAAGGACGATGGCAAGATGTTACTGGTGCTGCCTGATGAAGCACGGCGTCAGGCCGGCGTCTGGTCATATCTGACGGAGCTGGCGGCCAGCGGCGGCGTGATTGATGAACTGAAGGTGTTCGACCTGCGTGAAAGTATGTGCAACGGCGGCGGCCCGGCCTGTTTGCGACTGCGTGTGGTGCTGAATGCACAGCAGCAGGCGGCAGTTAATCCGGCGGTCATGATGAACGATCGGTTATTCGCGACCCTCAATGCCTGGGTGGAGCGTCACTACCGCGATCGGCTGTCGCAGGCTGACCTTGCCGACCCTCATTTGCTGCGCGAAGGACGCGAAGCACTCGAAGAGCTGACGAAGCTGCTAAACTTAGGCAATGTGTACCGTTTTCAGCAGTAAAGCGATGATCGCAGGGCCGGAGATCTTCTCCGGCCTGTCAGGGCTGAACGGCGATTATTCTAAGGAGTATCGATGCAGGATTTCCTCACATTAACCCTCAACGGGCACAGCCCTGCGCATTCGGAAGGGCAGAATGCGCATCTGAGCTGGCGCTGGATTGACGTGGGTATTCTTGAACTGACGCCGAATGAGACGGTGTCGATGGCGCTGGTGGTCTCCGCGGGCATTCATGGTAATGAAACGGCCCCCGTAGAGATCCTCGAGCAGCTTCTCGAGCCGCTGTTGCGCGGTGAGCAGCCGCTGTTAACCCGCTTGCTGGTGATTTACGGCAATCCGGCTGCGCTGCGCCAGAATAAGCGTTATCTGCACGGCGACATGAACCGCATGTTTGGCGGCCGCTGGCAGCAGTATGAGGATTGCCCCGAAGCGCGTCGTGCCTGGCGGCTGGAGCAGGCAATGGAAAACTTCTGGCAGGCGGGTGAATATGAAGAGGTGCGCTGGCATATCGACATGCACACGGCCATCCGTGGTTCGTATCACACCCGTTTCGGTGTGATGCCGCTGCGTGAGACGCCGTGGCCTGAAACCTTTATGGACTGGCTGGCCGCTGCCGGACTGGATGCACTGGTGTTTCACCGGGCACCGGGCGGGACGTTTACGCATTACAGTAATCAGCATTTCCAGGCTGCCAGCTGTACGCTGGAACTGGGTAAAGCGTTACCCTTCGGTGAGAACGATCTGAGCCAGTTTGCGGCTTCTGCGCAGGCGCTGCACGCATTGATCAGCGGCGGCGCATTACCTGAGGTGGCAGAGCCGCCACGCCGCTATCGCGTGTCACAGCAAATTACCCGGCTTTCCGAAAAATTTGTATTACATATGAGTCCTGAGACGCTGAACTTCACCGCTTTCCCGCAGGGGGCGCTGTTGGCGGAAGATGGCGATAAGCGCTATTACGTCCAGCAGGCGCAGGAATTTGTTCTGTTCCCGAACCCTGCTGTCGCCACGGGCTTACGTGCCGGGCTGATGCTGGTGGAAGACAGTGCGCATAACGAGGCGCTGGGATCGACGTTACCCTAAGGGAATGCGGTAGAATGCGGCCGGACCACGGTCGCACTTTTATTGCGCTCTGCTGGTGTGGTTCATTGCACAGTAACAGGTAAAGACGCTAACTTTTTCCTTCCGCTATTCTGCCTTCCGTATTACACTTCTCCATAATCTCTGCATAAATCCCCGTAAATTCATACTCTTTTGCAATTCCTCACCGAATCCTTCGCATTGTCTCCATGATTGGCGATAGATTGTCTTTTATGCTTTCACGGCTTTACTCTGCCTCTGAGTACTTGACGTTCAGCGTCGTAAACTTGCTTTCGACATCACGACAACTGAATTGCCACAGACTGAAATATAAGGACAATATTATGCGTAAATTATCTTCTTTCGTTGTAGCCGCTACGCTGGCCTTGGGTACTGCTGGTATCGTTCATGCCGCAGCGGATACCTTAACCCCCCCGCCAGCGGGCGCTGAAAAACCGATGATGCATAAGCCACCACGCCATGGCGGTATGCATGAAATGTTCAAGGGGCTGAATTTGACGGATGCGCAGAAACAACAGATGCGCACCATTATGAAAGAGTCGCACAAAGAGATGAAGCGTCCTTCCCTGGAAGAGCGTCGTGCGATACACAGCATTATCGCAGCAGACAGCTTCGACCGGACTAAAGCGGAAGCCCAGGCAACGGAGATGTCGGCGAACGGCAAAGCGCGCGCACTGTCGATGCTGGAAACGCAGAACAAACTGTATAACGTGCTGACTCCTGAGCAGAAAAAACAGTTTAATCAGAATTTTGAGAAACGTCTGACAGAAAAACCACAGCATGAAGGTAAAATGCTTCCTGCAGACGACTAAACCTCGCTGACATAGATTGGAGACCGCCGACGTTGCCCACCTTGCCTGAATGGCGGTGGTCAGCGTCGGCGGTTTTGTTTACAGGGGCAGGGGGATCACGGGCAGTTTGCCCGAGAGCAGCGGTTTGCAAAGGATTTTGTAGCCATCGCTGTCAAATCCTGGCGGCGTTTTGCACAGTGCGACGGCGTCTTCCAGTTCGCTGACCGATCCCAGATACAGCCAGTTATTGATCACATGTATCTGCTTTTGCATCTCTCCCTCTTCAATCACCGCCACTGCGCCAGGCCATGGCCAGCACTGAAGCCGTACGGCTTCCAGCGCGGCCAGTAAACGCTGCTGATGTTCCTCGGGTGGCTCTTTACCGCAGCAGGCACCTGCACAGCGCTTCAGGGCAAAACGAAAGCAGGCTCGTCCTTTGCTTAACGGCTCCAGACCCAGCAGGCCGTAACAGAGCTGTTGTTCATCGGCGATCTTCTGCAGCGTAGCCAGCGCAGCGCGGCGATGTGCATACAGACCAAACAGATTCGATGTATGGGAAAAATCGACCTCTTTGGCATAGACTACGTCGGGCCGACCCTCACGGATTTGCAGTGCGCAGAGCTGGCGGTTTTTGCGCAGGCGCTTATTAAACAGCGGTTGCTGTAGCTTGATCATCTGTGCTTCCAGCAACAGAGCGCCCATCTCTCCGGCAGTAGGAATAAAACTGATGCGCCTGGCCTGATACAGCATTCTTGCCTCGGCTGGGGTGCGCAGGTGCGACAGCACGCGGCTGCGGATATTGACACTTTTGCCGATATAGAGCGGCAGTCTGTCGCTTTCGCCGTGGAAGGTATACACACCGGGCAGGGCGGGGAGACTGGAAAGCCACGGACGGAGTTGCTCGGGGTATTGGTAGAGGGTTTCTGCCTCGAAAACAGGGCGACGGCTGGCTATTTTTTTTGTCACTCACGACTCCACTTACTGGTTACTTGTACAGTGTAGCAGTGAATGCAGGGATGAAAAAGCAGCGGGGTGGCAGGATGCCGCCCCGCTGAGGGTTATTTCTTCCAGAAATCGTCGAAGACGGTAATCGGTGGGCGACGTTTATGCTCCGTTTTCAGATACCAGCTTTCAATGGTTTTCGCCGCGCTGGCATCGATCGTTTCGCCTTGAAGATAACGATCGATCATCTCATAGGTCACGCCCAGCGCGACTTCATCCTGCAAACCTGGACGGTCATCTTCCAGGTCGGCCGTAGGCTGTTTCAGATAGAGATGTTCCGGGCAACCCAGCGCTTTCAATAGCTGTTTTCCCTGGCCTTTGTTGAGACGGAAAATCGGGTTAATGTCCGTACCGCCATCGCCATACTTGGTGAAAAATCCAGTGACCGCTTCGGCAGCATGATCGGTACCGACCACCACACCTGCTGTCATACCCGCGATGCTGTACTGAGCTTTCATACGCTCACGGGCTTTCTCATTACCACGAATAAAATCAGACAGCGTAATACCTGCCTCGCGCAGTGCCTGCTCGCTGGCCTGCACCGCCGCCTTGATGTTAACTGTCAGTACGCGGTCTGGCTGGATAAACGTAATCGCATCCTGGCAATCTTGCTCGTCAGCCTGAATGCCGTGCGGCAGACGTACGGCGATAAACTGGTAAGTCGTATCGCCGGTTTCGTCACGCAGTTCGTTGATGGCGGTCTGGCACAGTTTTCCGGTTAACGTAGAGTCCTGACCGCCGCTGATCCCCAGCACGAGCGTTTTCAGGAACGGATAGGTTTTCAGATACGACTTGAGAAACTCTACGCTGGTGCGAACTTCTTCACGGGCATCAATAGTGGGTTTGACGCCCAGCGCCTTGATAATGTCCTGTTGCAAAGCCATTGACCTCTCCTCAGATTCAGCGCCGACAGACGGCGGCCAGATGCATTTTTGTCTGTTAAAGCTAACCTGCATGGCGCGAAACAACAAATACTTATTCGCGCCACACGCTGATATATCAGGCGTTTTTCGGTTTCACTGCCAGCAGGGTAAACATCAATATGGCCAGCATATAGCAACCGAATATGGTGGCGGTCATGGTCAGTACCGATGTGCCGCCAATGCCAGTTACCGGCACGCTGATGCCGCCCAGGGTAAACATGGTGACGCCAATCACCGCTGAGGCGCTGCCCGCCCGGTGACCCTGGCTTTGCATCGCCAGCGATGACGCGGTGACGGAAATGACCCCGTTACTGGCCACGCTAAAGAACAGCGCAACCAGCACCAGCGGCAGAGCCGCGCCGCTTAAACCTGCCAGCAGCAAACTACTGGATGAGATAAACGCCAGTGTCAGACCACCTTTCAGCACCCGGTATTCACCCCAAAGCGGGCAGAGACGGGCACTGACCTGTGATGCAATTATCAGGCCGACACCGTTCGCAGCAAAACATAAACTGAAGGCCTGCGGCGACAGTTGGTAGATTTGTTGCAACACGAAAGGGGAGGCGCCGATGTAAGCGAACATGCCGGACATCATAAAGCCCTGAGTCAGGCAGAATCCCATAAACGGACGATGAGTGACCACCTGACCTAAGGCGGCCCACGCAGAGAAGATACTGCCCTGGCTACGTCGTTCCGGGGGCAGAGTTTCATGCAGCTTGATACGTGCCAGAATAAACAGCAGCAGTGCGATGAGTGCGATGACCATAAACAGGCCCCGCCAGTCGAGGAAGGCCATCAGTGCGCCACCCATCACCGGGGCGGCAATCGGGGCCAGTCCGTTCACCAGCATCAACAGGGCGAAGAAGCGGGTTAACTCGTGCCCGCTATACATATCGCGAGCGATAGCACGTGACAGAACCGCGCCGCCGGCGCCGGACAATCCTTCAAACAGGCGTGCCAGCAGAAGCTGGTGGATATCCTGCGCCAGCGCACAGCCGATCGATGCCACCAGCAGCAATACCAGTGACAGCAGCAAAGGACGAATGCGGCCATATTTATCACTCAAGGGGCCAAAAAACAGCTGCCCAAGACCGAGGCCAAGCAACCCGGCGGTCAGGCTCAACTGGGCAGTGGCCGTTGGGGTGTTCAGGTCCGTGGCCAACTCTGGCAGAGCGGGCAGATAGAGGTCGATGCAAAGCGGGCCCAGGGCCGCCAGCAGTCCGAGCGTGATGGCATAGCCAAGACGTTTGGGGTGTACAGGTGTCATGATTCCTCTGATTTAAAAAGAAGGTCGTTAATGTGTTGATATAAGGTGTAGAGGCGCTCGGGTGAGGCTTTTTGCGGTGTCAGCCGACGATAAGAGGTGCCTTCAACCATCACGGCGAGGATCTCGACGCTGGCCCGAACCCGTTCGGCACTGAATTCGGGATGCAGGCGGGCAACTTTCTGACAGGCATGGCTGAACATGCGCTCATCAGCATCAGCTATCATTTGTGCCACGCGCGGGTTACGGGTGGCTTCGGCAGCCACTTCCACCATCAGCGCTTCATCATCTTCATCCTGAGCTTCACGCCATGCCAGCATCCTTGCCAGATGAATATTGCTGCTGGTGGCGAGCATCTCCTGCACACGGGAGTCAATAATTCGCTTCACGATTTCCTGGATAATCGCATCTTTATTGGTGAAATAACGATAAATCTGGCCGACACTCAACTGCGCTTCAGTGGCCAGTTGCGCCATACTGGCGGCATGAAAACCATGCTGACGGAAACAGCGACGGGCGGCGATAATGATTTCATCCTGGCGCAGACGATGGCGGGCATCACGGGCTTCTGTTTGTAGGCTCACTGGTGCTCCACTGTCAGGTAAAACGGTCCTGTAAACGCGGATGACGCAGATCAGGATAGTCAGTGCGAATGTTCATTCTCAATCTGTAGATTATAAGCACCCTACGGAGGTAACTGATAATAATTTGACGCCAAAAAGTTGAAAAATCTGTATTTCTATTCCAGGCTTAACGTTACACGGATAAGACACGAGGAAGAATAAATGCGTAAAATGACGGGATTGATAGGTGCCGCAGTAGCACTGGCTGTGTTATCTGGTTGTACAGCTTACGACCGCGCTGAAAGCTATGCGACGAAACCAGTCGTACAGGATGTGAAAAAAGGTATGACGCGTCAGCAGGTTCGTGATATTGCCGGCCCACCATCAACCGAAATTACGATGGTACATGCGCGTGGTACGTGCCAGACCTATGTGTTGGGTGAACGTGACGGCAAGCAGCAAACCTACTTCGTTAGCTACGCTGACACCGGTCGCGTAATGAACTACGGCTTCCAGAGCTGTAAAGAGTACGATACCGATCCTCAGGTTAATCAGTAGCAGATTGTCTGAATAAAAAGAGGCCACTTCGGTGGCCTTTTTTTATACGGCGTTTTCTTCTGTCGTTTATGCCGGAACACTTAATGCTTTCTGGCTGCGTGACCAGATGCGGTGCATCGCCAGTGCTGCTACAAAATCGCTCATTAATTTACCTTCCGCTTTGCTTTCCGTAATAATGCCTTCCTCCTGTTCGTCGTCAGTCAGACCAAAGTGCGCCGCAAAGCGCCGTGCATCTCCACTCAGACCGATCACTTTCAGGTGTTTATAAGCCTCCAGAAGGAAATAGCACGCATCGCCGCGCAGCAGCAGCGCATCGATATTGCCATCCGGAACGATGACAGCATCAAAAGCGAGTGAGGGCAACGCGCTAAAGGTGCCATCCACGGGAAGTGAGGAACCATCGCTGGCGGTTACCTCGCCCATGTGCGCCGCCAGCAGTTTTGCGTGTACGCCATGTTGTTTAAGTGCCAGAAAAATAGCCAGCGTATCAGCAGCATCAACGCCATCGCTGACAAGCAGAGCAACCTGCCGGCCTTTGATATTGCCGCTGGGAACAGCATAAAGGCTCAGGCTGGCATCTTTTTTCAGACCATTAATGTCCTTAGGAGGGGCGGTCTGCATCTGCTCATCGGACAGCGTCACACCCAGATGTTCAGCCACACCGGTGGCGAGAGAGATATCAATATGCGTCAGCTGATCCACCACGCGTTCGCGGATAGCACTACGGCTCACCTTACTTAATTCAAAGGAGAAGGCTTCAATAATGTGCTGCTGTTCTACGGGCATCTGGCTGAGCCAGAACAGCCGTGGCTGAGAGTAATGCTCATCAAATGTGGGGCTGCGCTCACGGACTTTATGACCCTCAATGCGTTCCTGGTAGCTTTCGAATCCACCCCGCTGAGCCGCAGGAGGGGTTTCCCTCGGCCAGTTGTCATTAATCGAGTTAGGTTCGTAGTTGGCCGGGTTGGTATCGATATCCATGCGATGCATACCCTGACGCTGAAAGTTGTGATAAGGACACACCGGGCGATTGATGGGAATTTCGTGGAAGTTAGGCCCACCAAGACGACTGATTTGCGTATCGGTGTAAGAAAAAAGGCGTCCCTGAAGCAACGGGTCATTGGTGAAGTCCATGCCAGGAACGATATGGCCTGGATGGAAGGCGACCTGTTCAGTTTCGGCGAAGAAGTTATCCGGGTTACGGTTCAGTACCATCTTGCCAATCAGCTCTACGGGGACCAGTTCTTCAGGGATCAGCTTGGTGGCATCCAGCAGATCAAAATCAAAAGCAAACTCATCGCTCTCTTCTACCAGCTGTACGCCCAGTTCGTACTCAGGGAAATCACCGGCCTCAATAGACTCCCACAGATCACGACGATGGAAATCCGGATCGCGGCCGCTGAGTTTCTGGGATTCATCCCATAGCAGTGACGCTTTACCTGCCACCGGTTTCCAGTGAAAACGCACAAAGGTGGCGTGACCTGCGGCATTGATAAAGCGGAAGGTGTGAATACCAAAACCTTCCATAGTGCGATAGCTGCGCGGGATGCCACGGTCGGACATTGCCCACATAACATTGTGCAGGGTCTCGGGCTGAAGCGAGACATAATCCCAGAAACTGTCATGAGCGCTACCGCCTTGCGGCATTTCATTATGCGGTTCGGGCTTCACTGCATGGACAAAGTCAGGGAATTTGTGCGCATCCTGAATGAAGAAAACCGGGGTATTGTTACCCACTAAGTCGAAGACACCTTCATCGGTATAAAACTTGGTGGCGAAACCGCGAATATCGCGCACGGTATCGGCTGAACCCGCACCGCCCTGAACCGTTGAGAAACGGACAAAAACGGGGGTAACAGTATCAGGTGAGGTCAGAAAACTGGCTTTAGTGATATCACTCATATCACGGTAGGGCTGGAAATAACCATGTGCAGCCGAACCGCGCGCATGAACAACCCTTTCCGGAATTCGCTCATGGTCAAAATGGGTGATTTTTTCGCGCAGAATGAAGTCTTCGAGCAGGGTTGGGCCTCGAGTCCCTGCGCGCAGTGAATTCTGGTCATCCGCGATCCGCGTGCCCTGATTGGTGGTCAGGGGCTGATTTTTTCCGCTCTTGCGAAAGGGGTCAAGTGCATCAACTTTAGTGTTGGCAGGTGAGGAAAGGTGGCCGCTATCCGGGCGTTCGTTTTTTTTTGACATAATACACTGCTCCAGTGACGGGCTTTCGGGTACCAGTAACTATAGAACAGTGAGCGGTATACGCCTGCAAAATGGAGGGATAAGTCAAATTGATGGCAGGAAATAAAAAAGGGCCGGCAGGATACCGGCCCGTAAACGGCAATTAACGGTGAGCTAATTCGGCTTCGTTATCCGCATCGGTATTCAAAATCTTCTTATCCGTTTGCTTCAGCCACTGACTGGTCAGCGTTCCGGCAGTCATGGAGCCGTTAACGTTCAGCGCAGTACGCCCCATATCGATCAGCGGTTCGATGGAGATCAGCAAAGCGACCAGGGTGACAGGCAGGCCCATCGCCGGCAGTACGATCAGAGCAGCAAAGGTGGCACCGCCGCCAACGCCTGCCACACCCGCAGAACTGAGGGTGACAATGCCTATCAACGTGGCAATCCACATCGGTTCGAACGGGTTGATGCCAACGGTTGGCGCAACCATCACTGCCAGCATGGTCGGATAGAGACCGGCACAGCCGTTCTGACCGATAGTGGCACCGAATGAGGCGGCAAAGCTGGCGATGGATTCAGGAATACCCAGACGGCGGGTTTGAGCCTCAACGCTCAGCGGGATAGTGGCGGCACTGGAACGGCTGGTGAAGGCAAAGGTAATCACTGGCCACACTTTGCGGAAGAAGCGCAGTGGATTTACACCGTTAACCGACAGCAGCAGGGCGTGCACGGCGAACATAATCGCCAGGCCAAGATAGGATGCCAGCACGAAGCTACCCAGTTTAATAATGTCGCTGAGGTTGGATGTGGCGACGACTTTGGTCATCAGCGCCAGCACGCCGTACGGCGTCAGCTTCATAATCAGGCGGACCAGCTTCATCACCCACGCTTGCAGCGTATCGATGGCTTTCAGAACACGCTGACCTTTTTCGGCATCATCCTTCAGCAGTTGCAGCGCGGCAACACCGAGGAAGGCCGCGAAGATCACCACGCTGATAATTGACGTCGGATTGGCACCGGTCAGATCGGCAAACGGATTCTTCGGAACAAAAGAGAGCAACAGCTGCGGCGCACTGAGGTCAGCAACTTTGCCGACGTAATTATTTTGGATCGCAGCCAGACGCGCACTTTCCTGCACACCCTGCACCAGTCCACTGGCATTCAGGCCAAACAGCCAGGTAACAAAGATCCCGACTGCCGCTGAAATCGCGGTAGTGAACAGCAGAACACCAATCGTCAGCAGGCTGATTTTACCCAGTGATGACGCGTTGTGCAGACGGGCAACTGCGCTGAGGATAGAGGCAAATACCAGCGGCATAACAATCATTTGTAACAGCTGAACATAGCCGTTACCGACGAGGTTAAACCAGCTGACCGACTCTTTAATGATCGGGCTGTTTTCGCCGTAGATCGCGTGAAGGGCCAGCCCGAACAGTACCCCGATCACCAGACCGAACAGCACTTTCTTTGACAGGCTCCAACCTGTGCGACCGGTTTTTGCTACCAGCAGCAGCAGGGCGACAAACGCCACAAGGTTAATGATTAGCGGAAAGTTCATTCCCATTTTCTCCCAATAAATACGGACTACAATGTCGCCATGCTGGTGACAATTAATTTTTGACGCGCAGAAAGTAAAAACAGTGGCGGAATGGTATCAGCTACTTATGGTGCAGCCTTATATCCAGATGGAATTATTTATAACTTTTCGGTGTTATTTGAACACTTAATCAACCCTTCGTTTATTAATTAATCGCTCAATGTGATATTGCGCGGAGCTGACCACCTGGTTTGTCCAGCCGGATGCACCAAAAGGTAGCGAGCTGGGGGGGAACCAGATGGCATAGCCGACTAAAACCAGGCACAGGGCGCGCTCCAGCTGATTGCCTTTTTGGCTGTTCAGCACGGGCAAACGAAAGCGCCAGCGACAGGGCCAGAGCAGCGGCACGCCAGCGGGTGTCAGCATGTCGGCGACGATGTGGCTCAGATAACCCAGCACCATCCCCTGAAAAGCATCCGCTGGAATCAGCCAGGCGTCCGGGAGCTTTAACTGCAACAGGGCAACGCCCCCGACGACTGCCAGCAGGCTGTGGGTGAACCCCCGGTGGCCAAACGCACGGGCGATAGGATGCGATAGCCACCTCAGGCGCTGGCCCAGAAACGACTTCGGATGGTCGATATCGGGCAACAGGCAGGTCAGCAACGTAGCGGGGATAATGTGCCACCAGTCTGCGCTGGCCAGAACGGGAGTGAGTTCGGCACGTTTCGCAAAAATTGCACTGGCGATGGCAAAAATAAGATGGCCTTCGGCCGTCATGGGAGTACCTGGCTGCATAACTGTCAATGCATCCAGTATAGGGAATATATACAGTAGAATAAATATGTGACGCTGTAACGAAAGATAAATAATTTGGCATTAATCGTGCGGTGAACAAAGCGTGAGCGGCTTTTGTTCACCGCAGCGCATTAACGTGCCAGCCAGCCACCGTCTACCGCCAGCGTATAGCCATTGACGTAGTCAGCGGCCGCAGAGGCGAGAAATACCACCGGGCCCATCATATCGTCACTTTGACCCCAGCGTCCGGCAGGGATGCGATCCAGAATTTGCTGATTCCTGTCTTCATCGTCACGTAGCTGTTCCGTGTTATTGGTGGCCATATAACCGGGGGCGATGGCATTGACGTTGATGCCATACTGCGCCCATTCATTGGCCATCAGGCGCGTGAGCCCCATCACGGCGCTTTTTGACGCCGTGTAGGACGGCACCCGGATCCCCCCCTGATAAGAGAGCATTGAAGCGATATTGATGATTTTACCCCCACGCCCCTGGCGAACAAACTGGCGGGCTACCGCCTGTGAGAGGAAAAACAATGTCTTGCTGTTAACGTTCATTACGTCATCCCAGTCACGTTCGCTGAAGTCGAGCGCGTCTGCCCGGCGAATAATCCCGGCATTGTTGACCAAAATATCTAACTGTGGGCAGGCGGTCAGCGCCTGATCCATCACGCTCTCAAGGCAATGGCTGTCGGAAAGGTCTGCCGTGATGCTGACAAACCGTCGCCCGGTGGCCATGACTTTTTGTGCAGTCTCGCTGGCAGAGGAGCGATTAACACCAATAATATCGCATCCTGCATGGGCCAGCCCAAGCGCCATTCCCTGACCAAGACCGGTGTTACAGCCGGTAATCATGGCCACTTTGCCTTCAAGATTAAATGTGTTCAGGATCATCGTGGCTCCTTATAGATAAGTGGGCACGCGCCATGGCAGAGATGACATAACGGATATGCGCGAGCCGGTTAACGGAGCATAGGCAGAAGCGGGGATGAATTCAACAAAAATGAAACGATGTTTTATTTATTTTAACGGCAATGGGTGATAATAAAAAACCAGGCGGACGCATTGCCGCCTGGTACTGACTCAGCGTCCGTGCAGATGCTGTGCTGTAAGCTCTTCAAGGCTGGCGAGTTTTACGTCAGCCAGTGACCAGCGCAGATCGGCGGCATGAGCGGCATCCGGGACGACGATAGAGCGCATACGTCCTGCTTTGGTGGCGATCATGCCGTTAAATGAGTCTTCCAGCGTCACGCAGTTGAGCGGATCCACGCCCAGGCGGGCGGCCGCATCCAGATAGACCTGCGGGTGGGGTTTACTGTAAGGCAGCGCCTCTGCCGAGGCCAGGACCTCAAAGTACTGGCGCAGGTTGAACATCTCCAGCACACGTTCCAGCATAAATAGCGGTGAGGCAGACGCGAGGCCGATCTTCAGTCCCTCGGACTGACAGAGCTGTAATGCCTGTTCAACGCCGGGCAGGAGCGGCCGGGTTTCTTCGACCAGACTCAGTGCCCGTGCGATGACTCGCTGGGTGACTTCGGCCTGGGAGGGGCCTTTCCACGGCAGGTTTTCATACCACATGCGTACCACCTGATCGATACGCAGACCCAGCGCATCCGGCATTTCACCGCGACGGCTGAGGTCAACATCAAGGGTGGTTAAGATATCCAGCTCGGCTTGTTGCCACAGGGGCTCGGAATCAATCAGCAGACCATCCATATCAAAAATGGCGGCGAGTACAGGGCGGTGATAAGACATGCTACGGCTCCATTTAACAGTTTATGGCAGCTTAGCACGAAGTGTTGATGAAAAAATTATCATCGCGGCAGGCTGTCTGTGTAAACCTGGCATTAACTCTGCATTTTGCAGGCACTTTTATGTCACTACAGGTAAACTGACAGGCAGACAACAGATGGACTGGAGAAAGCATGACATATCAACAGGCTGGCAGGGTTGCGATTATAAAGCGCATCGCGGGCTGGATTATTTTTATTCCCGCGTTGTTATCGACGCTGATTTCACTGCTGGGTTTTCTGGAAAAGAGTCGTGAGCAGCGCGAAGGTATCAATGCGGTGATGCAGGATTTCGCCCATGTGATGATTGATATGATCCGCTTCAATACCGGTTTTCTCTCCGGCTTCTGGGCACATTCGCCCATACCGGACTTTAATCAGGGGACGAATGTTCTGTTCTGGATTATTTATGTGCTGATTTTTGTTGGTCTGGCGTTACAGGCCTCGGGAGCACGTATGTGGCGGCAGACGCGTTTTCTGCGTGAGAGTCTGGAAGATCAGATGATCCTGGAGAAAGCGCGCGGCACAGAAGGGCAAAGCCGGGAACAGCTGGAAGCAAAAATTGTGGTGCCACGGCACACGATTTTCCTGCAAATCTTCCCACTCTACATCCTGCCGGTGATCATCATAGTGGCCGGATATTTTGTGTTGAAACTGGCTGGCTTCATCTACTAAGCCAGCCCTCATACCCACGTTTGCGTTCTGCCATCAGGCAGGGCGCGCGTGGCGTTTTACCCGCTCATCGGTATCCAGCAATGCGCTTGTGGCCCGTTGCGCCTCTCCCAGCCAGCGTCCGCCAAAGACATTGGCGCGGTTAAGCAGGTAATAGAGCTGATAGACAGGCTGCCGTTGCAGGAAGTCGCCAGGCAGCGGCCAGACTGACTGGTAACCATCATAAACCTGCACCGGAACATCCGGGAACCAGGACAGCATCGCCAGATCACATTCACGATCCCCCCAGTAGCAGGCGGGATCAAATATCCACGGTCCGCTGTCACTTCCGGCACAGTTGGCCGGCCACAGGTCGCCATGCAGCAGGGACGGCTGAGGGTGATGTGATTCCAGAATCGCTTGTGCACAATGGACAATCAGTTCGCTGTCACCATACTGAATGCCTTTCTCTGCGGCGAGCTGAAGCTGCCAGCCGATGCGCTGTTCGGCAAAGAATACCGACCAGCGGCGCAACCAGCTGTTCGGCTGCAGGGAGGTGGTGATGTTATTGTCGAAGTCGAGGCCAAACTGCGGTTGTTCACTCCACTGATGAAGGTGCGCCAGCTGCTGACCCAGTTGAAAAGCACCATGGGCATCAAGCGGCCTGACCGGGATGTACTCAAGCAGTAAAAAGCTGGTATCGCGATCGCTACCCACCCCGTATACCGCCGGTACGCGCACTGTCTGACTGCGTGCCAGCAGTTGTAACTGATCGGCTTCCCATGTGAACAGGTCCTGCATGTCACGCTGGTTACATTTAACGAAGATTTCATGCTCACCATAGCGCAGATACCAGGTGGGATGAACATCACCACCGGGCAGCTCGCTGCGTTCGGTGATCTCTGCCGGCCCCAACTGCTCACTCAACAGACGACGAATGGCTGACCACATAGGACACTCCTCTTTTTCGCTGTGATTGCACTATGATAACGCTTAAAGAATAACCAAAATCTGCGCTTGCGCACGTTAAGCGCCCGTCTTTACAAAAACTTAGTCGGTGTTACTGCGGAAGTCTTCCCAGTGCTGAACGTCAAGTTGCGGTACTTCTCCCAGTACCTGTTCACCGATCCCCACCGCTTGCTGGTGGATATCCTCTTCTGACAAAGCGGTAATGATGCCGAAACTGTTGGTGCCAAGTTCGTGTGGATGACCATCGTCATCTTTCAACGTGGTAGAAAATCCACTACTAATCAGCGCACTACTGAGTTCCAGCACATCTGACAAACCTTTTTCATCGTAATGAAAAGTCACAACATACTGATGGATCCCCTGATTACTCATCATTCACCTCATTGTAAAAAAACATGTTTTCAGCGTAGCCCATCCTGAAGGGGGCGCAGTAAAATCAGCATATCGTAGGGGGATGTGGCGCATTAACACATTTGTGCGTGCTGCAAATCAGAGCAGGGGGGCTTGAGAAAGAGGTGAAGAAGAAAGCAGCCCGTTGACTGGGGGGATTTTACATTTAGTCACATTGCTGACGGTTTTCGGTGAGAAAATGCCCGTTACTAAAGATATTTCTTATTTACAGCCAGGTGTTTTCTCACCAAATACCCTCTATAATGCGCCGCGTTAATGGGAATGTTCTCAATAACGGTGCTGTTTTGTCATGATGCTTTGTAAAAAGAGCGAATTAACAAATTGTTACGAATATTACCGTAAAATGCGTTGATCGTCCTTCAAAACGCTTCAGACTCACTCTTTTAAAAACTGTCGTACGGGTCACATTTAAATGAAAGCGCTTAATAAGCTGTCTGTAGTTCTGCTGCTCTCCGGGGGAGCACTGTGTCAACAAGCCCTGGCGGATAATAACGTCTTCACGGTTATGGATGACCCTTCCACGGCGAAAAAAGATTTTGAAGGCAACGCCGCTGCGGGTTATCTGGCGCAGTCTGGCAACACCACCAGCTCCTCTGCAACGGCAAACACCAACCTGACCTGGTATACGCCAAGCTTTGCATACAGCCTGTGGGGCAACGCCAGTAATACCTCTTCCAATGATGAGCGCTCTTCAGAGACTTATCAGGTGGGTGGCCGTACGCGTTACAACATGAACAGTGCCGATTACCTGTTCGGCCAGGCAAGCTGGTTAAGTGACCGTTTCAATGGCTACGATGGTCGTTCCATCCTGGCGGCAGGTTATGGTCGTCAGCTGCTGAATGGCCCGGTGCACTCACTGCGTGTGGAAGCCGGTCCTGGTGTGCGTTATGACGATTACCATCAAGGTGGCCATGAAACTCAGGCGCTGGCTTACGGTGCATTTAGCTACCAGTGGCAGTTAACCGATACCACCAAGTTCATTCAGGGTGTTTCCGTTCTGGGTAGCGACGATACTACCGTCAACTCAGAAACCGGTCTTCAGGTGGCGATTAATGAACATTTCGCCCTGAAAATGGCTTACAACGTGACCTGGAACCAGAATCCTCCAGAGTCTGCGCCTGATCATACTGATACCAAAACAACGATCATGCTTTCCTACGCGATGTAATCCTCAGACGAGCCGCTGCCTGCGGCTCGTTTTTCTCCTGCCTCGAATCCTCCTGCTTCGTTTCTGAACGGTTTCTCTCTGATCCTAAAGCCATTTGATGACGTATCCGTTCATTGCTTAAGACACGCCCCCGTGCAATTGACCTCTATGAAGTGTAAGATGTTCCTCCTTCTGAAGTTTCTGATAAACAGACACTTTTGAATATGTGTACCAGGCCTGTACCAAATCGGCAAATGTGAGTCGGTTTCAAGTGCAAAGTGCTTGTTGTATAACGTAAATTTTAATTTTGCATGTAATCTTACGTGTGGGTTACCACTGCAATTAAGGATGTTTCATGCCTGTTATTACTCTTCCTGATGGAAGCCAGCGTTCGTTTGACCACGCCGTAAGCGTGATGGATATTGCTCTGGACATCGGTCCTGGCCTGGCGAAAGCCTGTATTGCCGGACGTGTCAATGGCGAACTGGTTGATGCGGTTGACCCGATCACCGAAGACGCACAAGTTGCCATCATCACGGCGAAAGACGATGCGGGTCTGGAAATTATTCGTCACTCCTGCGCCCACCTTTTAGGGCACGCGATCAAGCAACTGTGGCCAGATACGAAAATGGCTATCGGTCCTGTTATCGACAACGGTTTTTACTATGATGTTGATCTCGACCGTACGCTGACCCAGGAAGACATTGAGCTGCTGGAAAAGCGTATGCACCAGTTAGCTGAGACGAATTACGACGTCATCAAGAAGAAAGTCAGCTGGCAGGAAGCGCGTGATGCCTTCGCTGCACGTGGTGAGACTTATAAAACCACCATCCTTGATGAAAATATCAGCCACGACGATCGTCCTGGTCTGTATCATCACGAAGAATATGTGGATATGTGCCGTGGCCCGCACGTACCCAATATGCGTTTTTGTCATCACTTTAAGCTGCAGAAAATTTCTGGTGCTTACTGGCGTGGTGACAGCAATAACAAAATGCTGCAACGTATCTACGGCACTGCATGGGGCGATAAGAAGCAATTAGCCGCCTATCTGCAACGTCTGGAAGAAGCAGCAAAACGCGACCACCGTAAAATCGGTAAACAGCTCGACCTGTATCATATGCAGGAAGAGGCACCAGGTATGGTGTTCTGGCACAACGATGGCTGGACAATTTTCCGTGAACTGGAAGTGTTTGTTCGTACCAAGCTGAAAGAGTATGAGTACCAGGAAGTGAAAGGTCCGTTTATGATGGACCGTGTGCTGTGGGAGAAAACCGGGCACTGGGAAAACTACAAAGAGGCGATGTTTACCACCTCTTCTGAGAACCGTGAATACTGCATTAAGCCAATGAACTGCCCAGGGCACGTGCAGATTTTCAATCAGGGTCTAAAATCATACCGCGACCTGCCGTTACGTATGGCTGAGTTTGGCAGTTGCCACCGTAATGAGCCGTCAGGTGCGTTGCACGGTCTGATGCGTGTGCGTGGTTTTACCCAGGATGATGCCCACATCTTCTGTACCGAAGAACAGGTACGTGATGAGGTCAACGGCTGTATTAAGATGGTGTACGACATGTACAGCACCTTCGGCTTTGAAAAGATCGTGGTAAAACTGTCTACCCGTCCTGAAAAACGTATCGGTAGTGATGATCTCTGGGACCGTTCAGAGGCCGACCTGGCCGCTGCGCTGAAAGAGAACAATATACCGTTCGACTATCAGCCGGGTGAGGGCGCATTCTACGGCCCTAAAATTGAATTTACCCTGTATGATTGCCTCGACCGTGCATGGCAGTGCGGTACCGTTCAGCTCGACTTCTCTCTGCCGAGCCGTCTGAGTGCCTCTTATATCGGTGAAAGTAATGAACGTCAGGTGCCAGTGATGATTCACCGTGCAATCCTGGGGTCCATGGAGCGCTTTATCGGGATTTTAACCGAAGAATATGCCGGTTTCTTCCCGACCTGGTTAGCTCCTGTACAAGTTGTGGTGATGAATATCACCGATGGTCAGTCCGAATATGTTGCAGAATTGACTCGAAAACTGCAAAATGCGGGCATTCGTGCAAAAGCGGACTTGAGAAACGAGAAGATTGGCTTTAAAATCCGTGAACATACTTTACGACGTGTCCCTTATATGTTGGTCTGTGGTGATAAAGAGGTGGAAGCTGGCAAAGTTGCCGTTCGCACCCGCCGCGGTAAAGACCTGGGAAGCATGGACGTAAACGAAGTGATCGCTAAGCTGCAGGGTGAAATCCGCAGCCGCAATCTTCATCAATTGGAGGAATAAAGTATTAAAGGCGGAAAACGAGTTCAACCGGCGCGTCCTAATCGCATAAATAGAGAAATTCGCGCCACTGAGGTTCGTCTGACTGGCGTCGATGGCGAACAGATTGGTATTGTCAGTCTGAATGAAGCTTTGGAAAAAGCTGAAGAAGCGGGCGTGGATCTGGTAGAGATCAGCCCCAACGCCGAGCCGCCCGTTTGTCGTATAATGGATTACGGCAAGTTCCTTTACGAAAAAAGCAAATCTTCTAAAGAACAGAAGAAAAAGCAAAAGATTATCCAGGTTAAGGAAATTAAATTCCGTCCTGGTACCGATGATGGCGACTATCAGGTAAAACTACGCAACCTGATTCGCTTTCTGGAAGATGGCGATAAAGCCAAGATCACGCTGCGTTTCCGCGGTCGTGAGATGGCGCACCAGCAGATCGGTATGGAAGTGCTTAACCGCGTCCGTAAAGATCTGTGTGAAGATATTGATCTGGCAGTTGTCGAATCATTCCCTACAAGGATTGAAGGTCGTCAGATGATTATGGTGCTCGCTCCCAAGAAGAAACAGTAGGCCCTAAAGTAATCTTGCTGCGTGTTTCGGCACGCGGCGTGATTCGCCTGTCTGGTTCATTTTATTAACAATGCGAAGTGGATATTTTTTAAATGCCAAAGATTAAAACTGTACGTGGCGCGGCCAAGCGCTTCAAGAAGACCGCCGGTGGCGGCTTCAAGCGTAAACACGCTAACCTGCGTCATATTCTGACTAAAAAATCTACTAAGCGTAAACGCCACCTGCGTCCTAAAGGTATGGTGTCTAAAGGCGATCTGGGTCTGGTTATTGCCTGCCTGCCGTACGCATAAGTATCAATTTTTTTAACAGAATATTAAACAGGAGAGCTAAATGGCTCGTGTAAAACGTGGTGTAGTTGCTCGCGCACGTCACAAGAAAATCTTAAAACAAGCTAAAGGCTACTACGGTGCACGTTCACGTGTATACCGTGTTGCTTTCCAGGCTGTTATCAAAGCTGGTCAGTATGCTTACCGTGACCGTCGTCAGCGGAAGCGCCAGTTCCGTCAGCTGTGGATTGCGCGTATTAACGCTGCTGCCCGCACTAACGGTATCTCTTACAGCCGCTTCATCAATGGCCTGAAAAAGGCTTCGATCGAAATCGACCGTAAGATTCTGGCTGACATCGCAGTATTCGACAAAGCAGTATTTGCTGCTCTGGTAGAAAAAGCGAAATCAGCTCTGGCGTAAGCCAGATTGAAGAGGGAGCTCGTCTCCCTCTTTTTTATTATCTGAAATGATTGACTTTTTTCCCCTCCGGCCTTTCAATAGAGCGGTCCGAAACTGCATTTAAGGTCAGCTAACCATGAATACTGCTATTTTCCGTTTCTTTTTTTACTTTAGCGCCTGATCATCGGGGGCTTTAGCGCAAAGAAAAGAAACGAAAAATCGCGCTGAAAGCCTCCCTCGTGGAGGCTTTTTTCGTTTTAGCGCACGTGAAATAACGACCGGGCGGCTATTCGTCCTGAAAAAAACAGATCAGCCAGCGTGGCTGGAAGAAGAGGAAAGCATGTCACATCTCGCAGACCTGGTGGCGAGCGCGAAAGCCGCCATCAATGATGCTCAGGATGTCGCCGCGTTAGATAACGTTCGCGTCGAATACCTGGGTAAAAAAGGGCATCTCACGCTCCAGATGACCTCCTTGCGTGAACTGCCTGCGGAAGATCGCCCGGCAGCGGGTGCGGTAATCAATGAAGCAAAACAACAGGTGCAGGAAGCGCTGAACGCGCAGAAAAACGCACTGGAATCTGCAGTGATGAACGCCCGTCTGGCGCAGGAAACCATTGATGTTTCTCTGCCGGGCCGTCGCATTGAAAACGGTGGGTTGCATCCGGTCACGCGCACCATTGACCGCATTGAAACCTTCTTTGGCGAACTGGGCTTCTCTGTCGAGACGGGCCCGGAAATTGAAGATGACTATCATAATTTCGATGCGCTGAATATTCCGGGCCACCACCCGGCGCGCGCCGATCACGATACCTTCTGGTTCGATGCCACCCGCCTGCTGCGTACTCAAACGTCAGGCGTGCAGATCCGCACGATGAAAAACCAGCAGCCGCCAATCCGCATTATTGCGCCAGGTCGCGTGTATCGTAACGATTACGATCAGACTCATACCCCCATGTTCCACCAGATGGAAGGCTTGATTGTTGATAAAAATATCAGCTTTACCAATCTGAAGGGCACCCTGCACGATTTCCTGAACAACTTCTTTGAAGAAGATTTGCAGGTTCGTTTCCGTCCGTCCTACTTCCCGTTCACTGAGCCTTCTGCTGAAGTGGATGTGATGGGTAAAAACGGCAAATGGCTGGAAGTGCTGGGTTGCGGCATGGTGCACCCTAACGTGCTGCGCAATGTGGGTATTGATCCGGAAGTGTACTCAGGTTTCGCCTTTGGTATGGGAATGGAGCGTCTGACCATGCTGCGTTACGGTGTGACCGATCTGCGTGCCTTCTTCGAAAATGATTTACGTTTCCTCAAACAGTTTAAATAAGGGCGGGTAAAACCAATGAAATTCAGTGAACTCTGGTTACGTGAATGGGTCAACCCGGCCATTGACAGTGCAGCCCTGTCCGATCAAATCACCATGGCCGGCCTTGAAGTGGACGGTGTCGATGCGGTTGCCGGTGCTTTCCATGGCGTGGTAGTAGGTGAAGTCGTTGAGTGCGGTCAGCATCCTAACGCCGACAAACTGCGCGTGACCAAAATCAATGTGGGCGGCGAACGCCTGCTGGATATCGTCTGCGGTGCACCCAACTGCCGCCAGGGGCTGAAAGTGGCCGTGGCAACCGTGGGTGCGGTACTGCCGGGCGATTTCAAAATCAAAGCCGCAAAACTGCGCGGTGAGCCGTCAGAAGGCATGCTGTGCTCTTTCTCCGAGCTGGGTATTTCCGACGACCACAACGGCATCATTGAACTGCCGCTGGATGCGACTATCGGCACAGATATCCGCGATTATCTCAAGCTGGATGACAACACCATTGAGATCAGCGTGACGCCTAACCGTGCCGACTGCCTGGGCATTATCGGCGTGGCGCGCGATGTGGCCGTGCTTAACAAGCTGCCACTGACGGCGCCGGAGATGGCCCCCGTCGCCGCGACCGTGCAGGATACTTTCCCGATCCGTGTGGAGGCGAGCGAAGCCTGTCCGCGTTACCTTGGCCGCGTAGTGAAAGGCATCAATGTGAAAGCTGCTACGCCGCTGTGGATGAAGGAAAAACTGCGCCGCTGTGGAATTCGCTCAATCGATCCGGTTGTCGACATCACCAACTATGTTTTACTGGAGTTGGGCCAGCCGATGCACGCCTTCGACCTCGATCGCCTTGAGGGCGGTATCGTGGTGCGTATGGCAGAAGAGGGTGAAACCCTGGTTCTGCTGGATGGTAACGAAGCTAAATTGAGCAGCGATACGCTGGTGATTGCGGATCAGAAGAAAGCGCTGGCAATGGGCGGTATTTTTGGTGGCGAACATTCCGGTGTGAATGAAGAAACCCAGAACGTGCTGTTTGAATGTGCCTTCTTCAGCCCGCTGTCGATCACGGGTCGTGCACGCCGTCATGGTCTGCATACGGATGCTTCGCATCGCTACGAGCGCGGTGTTGACCCGGCATTACAGCACACGGCGATTGAGCGTGCGACCCGCCTGCTGTTGGATATCTGCGGTGGTGAAGCAGGCCCGGTCATCGATGTGACCCACGAAGCAACCTTGCCTGTGCGTGCCACCATTACGCTACGTCGTGAAAAACTGGACCGTCTGATTGGCCATGTGATTGCCGATGCTGAGGTGGGCGATATTCTGCGCCGTCTGGGCTGCACGGTGACAGAAGGCCAGGGTGAGTGGCAGGCAGTGGCACCAAGCTGGCGTTTTGACATCGCCATCGAAGAAGACCTGGTAGAGGAAGTCGCCCGTGTTTACGGCTACGACAATATTCCTGACGTGCCTGTACAGGCCGGTCTGGTGATGACGAAGCATCGTGAAGCGAATCTTTCGCTGAAGCGTGTTAAAGCGTTACTGGTGGACAAAGGCTATCAGGAAGCGATTACCTACAGCTTCGTTGACCCGAAAATTCAGGCGTTACTGCACCCGGGCGAAGAAAATCTGGTGCTGCCAAGCCCCATCTCCGTTGAGATGTCAGCAATGCGTCTGTCGCTGTGGAGTGGCCTGCTGGGTGCGGTGGTGTATAACCAGAACCGTCAACAGTCTCGCGTGCGTCTTTTCGAGAGCGGGTTGCGCTTTGTGCCTGATACACAGGCAAACCTCGGTATCCGTCAGGACGTTATGCTGGCTGGCGTGATCAGTGGTCATCGCAACGAAGAGCACTGGGATCTGGCGCGTAACCCGGTAGACTTCTATGATTTAAAAGGTGATTTAGAGTCCCTGCTGGAATTGACCGGCAAACTCGATGAGATTCAGTTTGTGGCTGCCACTAACCCGGCGCTTCATCCGGGGCAGAGCGCCGCGATTTATTTACGTGGCGAACACATCGGATTTATTGGTGTGGTGCATCCGGAACTTGAACGTAAACTGGATCTTAACGGCCGTACCGTGGTGTTTGAACTGTTGTGGGATAAGGTCGCAGACCGCGTCCTGCCTGATGCCAGCGGCATTTCGCGCTTCCCGGCGAACCGTCGTGACATCGCTGTCGTTGTCGCTGAAAACGTGCCAGCAGCAGATATTATCACCGAGTGTAAGAAAGTTGGCGTAAATCAGGTAGTTGGCGTAAACTTGTTTGACGTGTACCGTGGTAAGGGCGTAAATGATGGTTTTAAGAGCCTCGCTATCAGCCTGATTTTGCAAGATACCAGCCGGACACTCGAAGAAGAGGAGATTGCCGCTACCGTTGCAAAATGCGTAGAGGCACTGAAAGAGCGATTCCAAGCATCCTTGAGGGATTGAACCTATGGCGCTTACAAAAGCTGAAATGTCTGAATACCTGTTTGAGAAGCTTGGTCTTAGCAAACGGGATGCCAAAGAGCTGGTTGAACTGTTTTTCGAAGAAGTGCGTCGTGCTTTGGAGAATGGTGAGCAGGTCAAACTGTCTGGATTTGGCAATTTCGACCTTCGCGACAAAAATCAACGTCCGGGACGTAACCCCAAAACGGGTGAAGATATTCCCATTACGGCTCGCCGGGTTGTGACGTTTCGACCTGGTCAGAAACTGAAAAGCCGGGTTGAGAACGCTTCACCGAAAGAAGACTGATTTCTGCTATTCAAAAGGCCGCGCAAGCGGCCTTTTTCATCATGAGAGCAGACCGAAAGGCGGCGATCACCCTAAGCCGAGACCACCAAAGCAAAACCAGCATCATTAATCCACTCAGAGCCAGCGTTGCTGGCTCTTTCTTTTTGCCGATTTCCCTCTACAATTAACCCTCTGTTTTCTTTTAAAAAACGTCGGTTATGACTCTGCTTTCCCAACAGATATCCGCTGCTCACCGTCGTTCCGGCTTCTGGCTGTGCGGGCTGGGGATATTTTGTCTGTCGCTGCTGCTGCTGAGTCTGTGCGCGGGTGAGCGCTGGATCTCGCCTGCCGAATGGTCAACCTCCGACGCACAACTCTTTGTCTGGCAACTCCGCCTACCGCGTTCGCTGGCGGTGATGCTGGTCGGTGCCTCGCTGGCGGTCGCAGGTGCGGCAATGCAGGCACTGTTCAGTAATCCACTGGCCGAACCTGGCCTGCTGGGCGTATCCGGCGGCGCAGGCGTAGGGCTGGTGATGTGCATCCTCTCCGGTGTCGGTAGTCCCTGGTTGATGAGTCTCAGCGCCATTCTTGGGGCGCTACTGGTCACCGTGATTCTGCTGCGTTTTGCCCGTCAGCATCTCTCCAGTAGCCGTCTGCTGCTGGCCGGGGTCGCGCTGGGGATTATTTGCAGCGCGCTGATGACCTGGGCGGTCTATTTTAGCAGCAGCATGGATTTACGTCAGTTAATGTACTGGATGATGGGGGGCTTTAGCGGCATTGACTGGCGCTATGGCTGGCTGATGCTGGCATTGATCCCCGTGCTATTGTGGTTGAGCAGTCGGGTTCGTGTGCTTAACCTGCTGGCGCTGGGTGAGATCTCTGCGCAGCAGCTGGGTCTGCCACTGGTGCTGTGGCGTAATCTGCTGGTACTGGCGGTTGGCTGGCTGGTGGGTGTCAGCGTTGCTCTGGCAGGGGCTATCGGCTTCATCGGCCTGGTGATACCGCATATCCTGCGGCTGAACGGACTGAGCGATCATCGTATTCTTTTGCCGTGCTGTGCGCTGGCTGGCGCAGGTGTATTGCTGGCTGCTGACATTATTGCCCGCGTGGCGTTGACCTCCGCTGAACTGCCGATCGGGGTGGTGACGGCGACATTGGGCGCACCGGTGTTTATCTGGCTATTATTGAGCAACCGCTGACAGTCTGAAGGCTGTCGTGTTCTTACGTTAAAACAGGAAAAGACGATGAGTATTTTCGAAACAGAACTGGTCACGCTGGATGGTGATAAGACGACATTAGCGCAATGGCAGGGCGATGTTCTATTGGTGGTTAACGTGGCTTCTAAATGTGGGCTCACCCCACAGTATGAGGAGCTGGAGACGCTGCAAAAAGAGTTACATGAACAGGGGCTGACAGTACTGGGCTTCCCATGTAATGCATTCCTTGAGCAGGAGCCAGGCACAGACGCTGAGATTAAAACCTTTTGCAGCACCACCTACGGCGTAACGTTCCCGATGTTCAGCAAAATTGAGGTAAACGGCCCGCAGCGCCATCCGTTGTACGCCCAGCTGGTGGCCGCACAGCCTGAAGCCACTGCGCCGGAGGGGAGTGGTTTCCTCGAGCGTATGACCAGCAAAGGGCGTGCGCCGAAGGTGCCGGGAGACGTTTTATGGAACTTTGAAAAGTTCCTGGTGGGCCGTGACGGTAAGGTGTTACAACGCTTCTCGCCGGATACGGCACCGAATGATCCGCAACTGATCGCCCGCATCCACCAGGCGCTGGCGTAACCGATGCTGCTGGAATTAACAGGTGTCGCGCTAACCGGGCGCCTGTTTCCGTTCAGTGCGCAGGTAAAGGCCGGGCAGGTTATTCATCTGGTCGGTCCCAATGGTGCAGGAAAAAGCTCGCTGCTGATGGCGATAGCCGGGCTGCTGTCGGCTCGCGGTAACGTGCTGTTTGCCGGACGTGCGCTGGCTGACTGGCACGGCATGGCGTTGGCCCGCCAGCGCGCTTATCTCGCCCAGCAGCAGTCTCCTCTGGGGCAGATGCCCGTCTGGCATTATCTGCTAATGCATACGCAGCAGCAGGGAGACGTGCATCATGCAATGCTACTCACGCTGGCCCAGGCCTTACAGCTGAGTGATAAGTTGTCCCGGCCTCTTACGCAACTTTCTGGCGGCGAGTGGCAACGTGTGCGACTGGCGGCGGTACTCTTGCAGGTCAGTCACCCGGATGGCAAGTTGCTGCTGTTAGATGAGCCCCTGACGGGGCTGGATATTGCCCAGCAGGCCGCGTTTGACCGCTTGATCCCGGCGCTAACGCAGCAGGGGGTCAGTGTGATCATGAGCAGCCATGATATGAATCACTCCCTGCGATATGCGGATTGTGTCTGGCTGATGCGGCCAGGGCAGTGTGCATTACAGGGTAATCCGCAGGACGTGTTGACTCCGGAACATCTCAGCGCGCTTTATCAGGTCTCATTCCGGATGCTGGATATAGAAGGGCAGGCGATGCTGACAACGCTCAGTTGAGCAGGGTGTCGCTGTTGCCTGTTTCGGGTATTACCGTTAGATTACAGACTGTTGCTATTGAGAGGCATTGTTATGCGTTACTGGCTTCTGCTTATTGTTGTTGTTCTGGCGGGTTGTAGCAGTCGTGCCCCGGCACCTGACGGGCGTCTCTCCGATTCCATTACCGTTATTGCCCAGCTTAATGACCAGCTCGGTCAGTGGCGCGGTGCGCCTTATCGCTATGGAGGGATGAGCCGCAGTGGCGTCGACTGCTCTGGTTTTGTTTATCTGACCTTCCGCGATCGCTTTAATTTGCAGTTACCACGCACCACCTCCGCGCAGACCGATATCGGTACCCGCATTGATAAGGCCCAGCTTTTACCGGGCGACCTGGTGTTCTTCAAAACTGGCAGCGGAGAAAATGGCCTGCATGTCGGCATTTACGACACTGATAATCAGTTTATCCATGCGTCGACCAGTCAGGGCGTCACCCGTTCTTCACTGGATAATGTTTACTGGCGAAAAGTATTCTGGCAGGCGCGGCGTATTTAATCGCCAGATTAAGACGTGGCCTGCTGTTTTAATTAGCGTTTAATTTATGTCCGCATAAATAGGGTTTGCGGAATTTAAAATACCACTTCAACTCAAATTTACCTTAAGTCAATTTTTCTCTGGTGCCGAAATACGCATTCGTAAAGATAGCGTTACCGGAAACAACGACGTTTATTTTTACGCATCAGGAAAGTGATATCAGTAAGCATCGTTTATGTCAGTTTTGTGTTAGCTTAAGGATATGGATTACAAGCAAAAGCACACTGCAATTGAATTTCCGCAGGGTGACAGTCTGTTGACACTGTTGCTTGTCCTATTTTGTTGATATAGGATGCGGTGAGTGCCGCTTAATAATGGCGATTAAGATGAACATCTTTTTGGAAGCTGATTATAAAACTTACACAGCATTCTGCCCGGTTTACAGCCCAGGCGGGCTGTTGACGTCTGTTGAGATGTTAACCCACTTTACTCATGCCAGTGCCAATGTGGCCATGCCTCAGGAGATTCTTACGCCGCTATTAAATGACCGGCAGCGTGTCCTGTTGTTGCAGGAACAAATTAACGTTATTGAAAAACATTACGATTTTTTTAGCGACAATGACCTGAAAGTAGCGATTAATATTGATAAACCGCTGGCTGAGACCATCCTCGAGAGTGAGTTTATTCTGAAAAAAATGTGTCAGCTGGATTGCCTGGAACTGGAAGTCAGCGAAAGCTTTCCTGATTTAACGTTGGGGCGAAATAATAATTTTCTGAAAGCGCTGAGTGAAAAATTTAACTTAAGTCTGAATAATTACGGTGCCGGTAAAGCGACCTCAAAAGCTGTTTTTGACGATTTGTTTTATCGTATTAAGCTGGATAAAGGATTTATTCAACACAATATTAAACGCTTATCTTTTCACCCGTTTATCAACGCTATCCTTGATCACGTCAAACCCCACTGTCAGGAGATTGTTGTGCAGGGCGTGGATGATATCACCGGGTTACAGACTGTTCGTGACTATGCCTTCGATGGTATTCAGAGCGCGCTATTCCCGCCGGTCGGTGAAGAGGCGTTAATTCATCTGACGGAACCCCCTTATCAGCTGCGGGAACGCATACTGCAATAACCCTGAAAACTCTCCGTGTTTTCCAGCACCGTGGCGCTTTACACTAGCAGTATTATCGGGAATGTTCCCGGTGGCACTGATGGAGGCGCCATGCAATTCAATAATACCTGGTATCAGGAGCTGAGTGGTTTTTACACGGCTCTTGAACCGACGCCGTTAAAAAATCCTCGTCTGCTCTACCACAGTGCGCCACTGGCGCAGGAACTGGGTCTGGATAGCCGCCTGTTTGACGCAGAAAATGTCGACCTGTGGAGTGGTGAAACACTGATGGACGGCATGCAGCCTCTGGCGCAGGTTTATAGCGGTCACCAGTTTGGCGTCTGGGCGGGGCAGTTGGGTGACGGGCGCGGTCTGCTGCTGGGCGAACAGCAACTGCCTGACGGGCGCAAGTTCGACTGGCATCTGAAAGGGGCAGGGTTAACGCCCTATTCACGCATGGGGGATGGCCGCGCGGTGCTGCGCTCCACACTGCGAGAGTTTCTCGCTTCTGAGGCAATGCATGCCCTCGGGATCCCCACATCGCGTGCGTTGACGGTGGTCACCAGCGATGAACCGGTCTACCGCGAAAGCGCCGAACCGGGTGCGATGCTGCTGCGCGTGGCCGAGAGCCACCTGCGTTTTGGCCATTTTGAGCATTTCTACTATCAGGGGCAGCAGGAACAGGTCACCCGACTGGCGGATTATGCGATCCTTCATCACTGGCCGCAGTGGCAGCAGGAGCCGGATAAGTACCTGCTGTGGTTTAGCGATGTGGTGAAGCGCACGGCACGCCTGATTGCAGGCTGGCAGAGCGTGGGGTTTGCTCACGGTGTGATGAACACCGACAACATGTCGATCCTCGGGCTGACACTGGATTATGGTCCTTACGGTTTCCTCGATGACTATCAGCCTGGGTTTATCTGCAACCATTCTGATCATCAGGGGCGTTACAGTTTCGAGAATCAGCCGATGATCGGACTGTGGAACCTGAATCGCCTGGCGCACGCGCTGTCAGGGTTGATGAGCACTGAACAGCTGAAACAGGCCCTGGCGCTGTATGAAACCGAGCTGATGCGTTGCTGGGGCGAAAAAATGCGTGCCAAACTGGGGCTGATGACGGCCGGTAAAGACGACAACAATATTCTGACCGGACTGCTATCACTGATGACGAAGGAGAACAGTGATTACACACGGACTTTCCGTCAACTGAGTGCAGTGGAACAGCAACAGTCGCGTTCACCGCTGCGGGATGAGTTTATTGACCGTGAGGCGTTTGATAGCTGGTACAACGTGTATCGTCAGCGTCTGTTGCAGGATGAGCAGAGTGATGAACAGCGCCAGCAAGCCATGAAACAGGCTAACCCGGCGCTGGTGCTGCGTAATTATCTGGCACAACAGGCAATTGAGCAGGCAGAACAGGATGATGTCAGCGTGCTGGCGCGTCTTCATCATGCACTGCTGCAGCCGTTTGATGATGCGCCAGAGTTTGCTGACCTGGCGCGTCGTCCGCCTGACTGGGGTAAGAAGCTGGAAGTGAGCTGCTCCAGCTAGCGGCGCAGCGCCACCTGAGGCACACCCTCGATAAGATGAGGGTGGACCATCACATCGGCGTGATACCAGTGCGTCAATGTGGCCTCATCCAGTACCTGTGCCGGGCTGCCCTCCGCCACCAGTTTCCCCCCGGCCAGTAGCATCACACGATCGGACCACAAAGAAGCGAGGTTGAGATCGTGCAGAACACAACAAACACTCAGGGGATACTGTTTCGTCAGTTGTGATAGCAATCGCAACAGATGCTGCTGGTGGTAGAGATCCAGCGCCGACGTCGGTTCATCGAGGAACAACCAACCCTGTGGGCCATCCGGACGCCACAGCTGTGCCAGCGCGCGGGCAAGCTGCACCCGCTGCTGTTCACCGCCGGAAAGTTGCAAATAGTCGCGTTCTGCCAGTCCGTCACAGCCCGTCAGGGCCATCACTTCCTTCACCACCTGCTGAGCAGATCCAGGCCAGGGCGCGCGGCCCATCGCCACCACATCCACCACACTGAGCGGAAATGCCATGCTGCTTTGCTGGCGCATCACTGCGCGCTGCTGCGAAAGCCGTGCAGCAGACCACTCGGCCAGCGGCTGGTTATTCAATACACAGCTGCCCCGCTGCGGTGTGAGAAACCCGGTGAGCAGCCTCAGCAACGTGGATTTACCCGCGCCGTTCGGGCCAATCAGGGACACCAGCTCGCCGGGGCGCAGGGTCAGTGAAATATCGTCAATCAGCCAGCGTGTATCCAGCTGATAGCTCAACCCACTGGCAATCAGGGCATCAGCCATTGAGACCTCCACGACGACGCAGGATCAGCCACAGGAACCAGGGGCCGCCAATCAGGCTGGTCAGCAGCCCGACCGGCATCTCTGCCGGGGCCACGACTGTGCGTGCCAGGGTATCGGCCAGCAGCAACAGGATGGCACCGCTTAACAGTGAAGAGGGCAGCAGCCAGCGGTGATCGCCACCGAGGCAGAAGCGCATCAGATGCGGTACCACCAGACCAATAAAACCGATCACGCCACTGACCGCGACAGCAGACGCCACCAGAAACGCACTCAGCACCAGTAAATAGCGCTGGGTACGTGGCACATCAACGCCCAGATAATGCGCCTCTTCTTCGCCGAGTTGCAGCAGGTTGAGACGCGTAGCCAGGCGTTGTACCAGAACCATGCAGGGCAGCACCACGGAGGCGCAAACCAGCACAACAGGCCACTGGGCCTGGCCGAGACTGCCCATCGCCCATAATGACAGCTGGCGCAGCTGCTGATCGTTACTTATCCATGACAACACGCCAATCGCTGCACTGCACAGTGCGTTAATAGCGATGCCCACCAGCAGCAGGCGGCTGAGTCCCGTCTGGCCTTGCCGACTGAGCAGGAAAATCACCAACGTTACTGCCAGACTTCCGATAAAGGCGGCCAGCAGAGGCTGATACAGTTTCAGTACACCGGGCAGCGAAAATGAAAGCACGATGGAGATGGCCACTGCCAGCGCGGCACCGCAGCTGATCCCGAGCAGACCCGGGTCCGCCAGCGGATTGCGGAACAACCCCTGCATCACGCAGCCGGAGAGGGCCAGCGCACCGCCCACCATCACCGCCAGCAATACGCGGGGCAGACGAATAGTGAACCAGATTTGCCACAGGCGGCTGTCTGTACCTGCATCCCACAGCATCGGCAGCGACAAATGCATCGCACCGATGTTGGCGGCGCTGACACCCAGTACCAGCAATAACAGCATTAAAGCAGCAAGCCAGCTGCGAGATCGCGCTGACCTCACTTCAGCGTTTCTGCGATCTGACGAAGTTTCAGGATCGCGGCTGGCGTATCAATGCCAAAGCCCAGCAGCGCCATGTCATCCACCACCAGCAGCTGATGATTTTTCCCCGCCGGAGTCAATGCGAGACCGGGCAGTTTCCACAGATTATCTTCGCCGCCCAGTGTACGGATGCCGTCCCGGGTGGCCACAATCAGCTGGGGTGCACTGGCGATCACACCTTCCTGGGATAGCGGTTGATAACGCTGAATGCCGGACATGGCATTTTGCAGACCGGCTGCACGGATGGCGGCATCGGCGGAGGTATCGCGTCCGGCCCCCATCGCTCCCATGCCCTGATGTGCCAGAATAAACAGCACGTTGACCGGCAGTGGATTTGTCGGCACGCTGGCCAGCTGCTTGCGGACTTTTTCCTGTAACGCCTTGCCAGCTTCCTCACGGTGCAGGGTAGTGGCAATGGTCTGGATCTTTTCATTGATGGCTGAAATGTCTGTCTTCCCGGTCACATCCACCACTTTCACGCCATTTTGCTCAACCTGTTGCAGCGCCAGCGCCGGTTTTGCCAGCTCACTGGCGATGACCAGCGTCGGCTTGAGGGCCAGAATCCCCTCCGCGTTTAACTGGCGCATATAGCCTACGTCAGGCAGTTTTTTGACCACTTCAGGGTGCAGGCTGGTGCTGTCACGCGCCACCAGTTCCTGCTGCGCATCCAGCGCATAGATGATTTGGGTGACATCGCCACCGATACTGACGATGCGCTCAGCGGCAGCGGCGTGGAAGGCCAGCGACAGAGCAATCAGAGCGAACAAGCGTGATTTCATACGGTTGCACCTTCCGTGCTGAGTGCGGCTAACTGCTCACGCCACTGCGTTTGTTCTGGCTGGCCTTCGCTGCGTTGACCGTACAGTTGGGCAATCTGCGTGCCGTCGGCAGCAAACAGTTCCAGGCTGGTGACAATGCCGTCAGCGGTGGGCTTACGTGTGATCCAGCTCTCCGCAATCAGCTGATCCTGCAAATGCAGGGTGAAAGCCGGGTTGAAGATGTTCAGCCAGCCGTGCATGGGCATCAGCTTTTCAATCTGACCCGTAAAGATCTGCACACAGGCGCGGTTACCGACGAAAATCATAATTTCGTTGCCATCCTGACGCACTGTTTCCAGCAGCGTGGCCAGTGACTGATTGCTGACCTGCTGCGCCAGATCGTCGCTGACGGCGTGGAAGGCCTGCTGGCGTGAGGCGTTATGCTTTTTCAGCAGACGGAAGAACTGATGCACATCGGTCATCGCCCGCCATTCCGTTTCCAACGTGGCACCGTCGATCTCGTCGGCAAAGGCGGCAGGCGTAGCCGGGCTCACACTGAGTGAGGTGACGGGTTCTGCACGGTAGTCTGCGATCAGCTGCTGCCAGGCTTCAGAGTGAGTGTTCTCAGTGGCATAAACTTTCAGTACCGCATCACCGTGCTGATCGAAGAACTGAATGCTCTGACGTTCGCCGTGACCGGTCATCTCCTGCAGGTGAAAAACACTGGCCCACTGATTAACAAACACCCGCAGATCCAGTGCTCGTGGATTCAGCACGATGCCGGCATGTTCATTGATATGAATATTGCTGAAAACGCCCAAATGCTCGTGTACGGCGTATTCGTTGCGGGTAATACATTTGGTTTCACCCACGGCTTCCAGCGCGTGCAACAGTTCTCGCATCGCAGGGCGTAACGGTTGTGCCTGATGGCCGACACGCGCTGCGGTCAGTTCCGCTTCACTGATCCCCATCAACGCGGCCAGATCGCGCGCATATTTCTTAGGATGCTGTTCTTTTAATTCGCTGTATTGTTGATAGTGCGCAGTCATTGCTGTTGTCCTCACGGAGCCGCCAATAGGGAAGGGTATTCATTATCAGAATGATAATCATTATCAATGAAAGAAGGCCGCGTGCAAGCAGAAATTAACCTTCAGGTAACAGTTTGCATAAAGAAGGGCATATACCCGTCATACTTCAAGCTGCTTCAGCGTTGGATTCCTTCCATTGCCGCCTTGAAGCCGCTCGAATTATTTAGGGTATAAAAGAAAGCAGGCCCGTTACGGGCCAGCCAAAGGTGTCAGAAGCGGCTATCGACGGCATCCGCCAGCTGTGCTAAGACGCTGGCTGTATCGTCCCATCCGAGGCAGGGGTCGGTAATTGACTGGCCATAAACCAGCGGGGTTTCTGCTGTCACTTTCTGCGTGCCTTCCTGCAGGAAGCTTTCGATCATCACACCCGCAATGGCGCGCGAGCCGTCGCGGATCTGCTGCGCTACGCTGGTGGACACCTCTTTCTGTAGGCGATGCTGCTTCAGGCAGTTCCCATGGCTGAAGTCGATCACCAGGTGCTCCGGCAGGTGGAATTCCCGCAGGTGTGCGACCGCAGCGGCAATATCCGCCGGGTGGAAGTTTGGTGCTTTGCCGCCGCGCATAATGATATGCCCGGAAGGGTTGCCGCTGGTCTGATAGATGGTCATTTGGCCGCGTTTATCCGGCGACAGGAACATATGGCTGACGCGGGCAGCACGAATAGCATCCACGGCGATGCGCGTATTGCCATCGGTGCCGTTTTTGAAACCCACCGGGCAGGAGAGTGCCGAAGCCATTTCGCGGTGGATCTGGCTCTCCGTGGTGCGCGCACCGATGGCACCCCAACTGATCAGGTCGGCAATAAACTGTCCGATCACCATATCCAGAAATTCAGTCGCCGTCGGCATTCCCAGCGTGTTGATATCCAGCAGCAGTTTACGTGCCACTGCCAGCCCATGATTGATGCGGAAACTGCCATCGAGATCCGGGTCAGAAATTAATCCCTTCCAGCCGACCACCGTGCGCGGTTTTTCAAAATAGGCGCGCATCACGATCTCCAGGCGGGATTGGTATTTATCACGCAGCACGTTCAGACGTTCCGCGTATTCCAGGGCGGCAACCGGGTCATGCAGCGAGCAGGGACCGACCACGACCAGCAGGCGTGGATCTTCACCGGAGAGAATACGGGCGATGCGTTTACGTGACGCTGTCACGTTTTCGATAATGGCAGACGTGATCGGCAGCTGCGCCTGCAGTTCAGCAGGCGTCACTAAGCTGTCGATGCGCGCGGTCCGCAGTTCATCTGTTTTGTTCATGGGGATCTCTAAAATTTTGTCTTCACAACGGCAGGAATACCGGGAAGTAATGGCGTTCACCTTAAACCAAACCGCGATGATTTCAACCGTAAAACAGCAGGGGAATTGCATTTCCGGCTCGCTGCGAGCAAGCCGGAAACGCAAAAATCAGTACATACGGCGCGTAAGACCCATGATATCGAGGATTTTGGTGGCGATCTCTTCCACCGAATAATTCGTACTGTTGAGGTAGCGAATCTGATGGGTACGGAACAGCGCTTCAACTTCGCCCACTTCCAGCCTGCACTGGCGCATTGACGCATAACGGGTGTTTTCTGCCCGCTCCTGGCGGATGGCGGCCAGGCGTTCCGGGTCAATGGTTAACCCGAACAATTTATTCTGGAAGGGTTTCAATGCCGGGGGCAGTTTCAGGTTATCCATATCATCCGCGATAAACGGATAGTTAGCCGCGCGAATGCCGAACTGCATGGCGAGATAAAGGCTGGTAGGGGTTTTACCACAGCGCGAAACGCCCAGCAGGATCACCTGCGCGTCTTCGAGACCGCGCAGTGAGATACCATCGTCATGGGCCAGCGTGTAATCAATCGCGGCAATACGCGCATCATATTTACCGAGGTTGTTGGCGGTCAGACCGTGCGTACGGTTCGCCACAGGCGCAGGGTCAACGCCTAACTCTTGCTGGAGCGGGGCGACCAGCGACTGGACAATGTCCTGGCAGAAGCCATCGCTTTGCAAAATGATCTCGCGGATCTCCGGGGAGATCACCGAAATGAACACCAGCGGACGCACACCGCTTTGCTGGTACAGCGCATTTATCTGCGCTTTCACCGCTTGAGCGCGCTGCACGTTTTCCACAAAGGGCAGGGTGACACTCTGCGTTGCCACCGGGAACTGTGACAGGACCGCATGACCTAATACTTCAGCCGTGATGGCGGTGCCATCTGAAATATAAAAAACACTACGTTCGGCGTTCACGTCCATTTTATCTCCGCTGGCGGGTATGCAGTGCAGACTAAATTAATCTGCCCTGTTAAAGCAAATCGTGATTCAGTCTACAAAACAAAATAAAAAAACCATTAACTAATGATTTGAACTTTTTATTTTTATAAAATCAGAGAAATCGCACTTTTATCATAAAATGAAATGATGTTTCTGTTCACTATTCATCTTTATCGCCCTTTCAATTAAAAACATTCTAATATGGAATCCTTTTTTGTTGCGCAAGTGGCGATGCGATTTTATTTTGTGATTATTTTCAATTTACTGATTTGTAAGATAAATTATTATTTTATTTGTTGCGCAACGCTGTTTTATTACGCGGAGAAATCTTAAAAATAAAAAAATCATCTGCTTGAACGATTCAACACTTTATCAATCCGGCTTAACTGTGCGAGTCTCAAGAAGCATTACTGTACTCCTCATATTTTTAATTAAATCTTACAAGGATTGCTTCAATGTCCAATAAAGGCCAATTGCCGCTAGTGCTCTGGTATAACCAGCTTGGCATGAACGATGTGGATCGGGTGGGAGGCAAAAATGCCTCTCTGGGTGAAATGATTACTAACTTGTCATCGTTGGGTGTATCAGTGCCGAACGGATTTGCGACAACCTCGGAAGCGTTCAACCTGTTCCTCGACCAAAGCGGCGTCAATCAGCGTATCTATGATCTGCTGGATAAGACCGATATTGATGATGTTGATGAGCTGGCGAAGGCGGGTAAACAGATCCGTCAGTGGGTGGTAGAAACGCCGTTTACGCCAGAGCTGGAACAGGCGATACACGAGGCGTACAACCAGTTGTCAGCCGATGATGCTGATGCATCGTTTGCGGTGCGTTCTTCCGCCACCGCAGAGGATATGCCGGATGCCTCCTTTGCCGGGCAGCAGGAAACCTTCCTCAATGTGCAGGGCTATGATGCGGTGCTCATTGCCGTTAAGCATGTCTATGCCTCTCTGTTTAACGATCGTGCGATCTCGTACCGTGTGCATCAGGGATACGATCACCGTGGTGTGGCACTCTCCGCCGGGGTGCAGCGCATGGTGCGTTCTGATCTCGCCTCTGCCGGCGTGATGTTTACTATTGATACCGAGTCGGGCTTCGATCAGGTGGTATTTATTACTTCTGCGCTGGGCCTGGGTGAGATGGTGGTGCAGGGTGCGGTTAACCCGGATGAGTTTTACGTGCATAAACCGACGCTGGCCGCAGGTCGCCCGTCCATTGTGCGCCGTAATATGGGTTCGAAGAAAATCCGCATGGTCTACGCAGATTCGCAGGAGCATGGCGAGCAGGTCAGGATCGAGGACGTGCCAGAAGCAGAGCGTGACCGTTTCTCCCTGACGGATAAAGAAGTGGAAGCACTGGCGGCGCAGGCCGTGCAGATTGAGAAACACTACCAGCGTCCGATGGACATTGAGTGGGCGAAGGATGGCCATACCGGCAAACTGTTTATCGTACAGGCTCGTCCGGAAACCGTCCGTTCTAACGGTTCAGTGATGGAGCGTTACACACTTCAGGGCAACGGTAAGGTGGTGGTTGAAGGCCGCGCCATCGGTCACCGTATCGGTGCCGGTGAAGTGAAAGTCATTCACGACATCAGTGAAATGAACCGCATTGAAAAAGGTGACGTACTGGTGACCGACATGACCGACCCTGACTGGGAACCGATCATGAAAAAGGCGTCTGCCATTGTCACCAATCGCGGTGGGCGTACCTGTCATGCGGCGATCATTGCCCGTGAATTGGGGATCCCGGCGGTTGTCGGGTGCGGTAATGCCACCGATATCCTGAAAGACGGTCATAAAGTGACGGTGTCATGTGCGGAAGGCGACACCGGCTATGTCTATGATGAACTGCTCGACTTCGAGGTCAAAAGTTCGCAGGTTGATGAAATGCCATCGCTGCCGCTGAAAATCATGATGAACGTGGGTAATCCCGATCGTGCATTTGATTTTGCCTGCCTGCCGAATGAAGGGGTGGGACTCGCGCGCCTGGAGTTTATTATCAACCGAATGATCGGTGTACATCCTAAGGCACTGCTGGAGTTTGACCAGCAGACGCCGGAGTTGCAGAAGCAGATCTGCACCATGATGAAAGGGTTTGACGACCCGATTGAGTTTTATATTGGCCGCCTGACCGAAGGGATTGCCACTCTGGGGGCGGCATTTGCGCCGAAACGCGTGATTGTGCGTCTTTCAGACTTCAAGACTAACGAATATGCCAATCTGGTCGGTGGCGAACGTTATGAACCTGAAGAAGAGAACCCAATGCTCGGCTTCCGTGGCGCCGGTCGCTATGTGGCGGATAGCTTCCGTGACTGCTTTGCACTGGAGTGTGCGGCGGTCAAACGTGTACGCAACGATATGGGGCTGACCAACGTAGAGATCATGGTGCCGTTTGTGCGCACCGTAGCCCAGGCGAAAGCCGTGGTGGAGGAACTGGAACGCCAGGGACTGAAGCGCGGTGAGAACGGGCTTAAGATCATCATGATGTGTGAGATCCCGTCCAATGCGCTGCTGGCTGACGAGTTCCTGCAATACTTTGACGGCTTCTCGATTGGCTCAAATGATATGACCCAACTGGCGCTGGGGCTGGACCGCGACTCCGGTGTGGTATCCGAGCTGTTTGACGAGCGTAATGATGCCGTAAAAGCGCTGTTGTCGATGGCAATCCGCGCCGCGAAGAAGCAGGGGAAATATGTCGGTATCTGCGGGCAGGGACCTTCAGACCACGAAGACTTTGCCGCCTGGCTGATGGAAGAGGGCATTGACAGTTTGTCACTGAACCCGGATACCGTGGTTCAGACGTGGCTGAGCCTGGCTGAGTTGAAGAAGTAAACGCGGGTGGTTGCGGGTCGGGCATGCCCGACCCCTACGATTAACCAGATATCCTTAGAGGCGTGGCATACCGCGTCCGGGATCGATGCAAGGGATAACCGCGCTGCGGTTATCCTTTTTTTATGCCGAATTTCAGACAAAAAAAAGCCCATCACAGGGGATGGGCAAAGACTACACACAGCAATTCTTTACTCAGGGAAATAACATTGTTCAGAAACCAGTGGGGTGATTTCAAACTTGATATCCATACTATGCAACCGCGTTTATGGCGTCTTTAAGAATCATCTTATTAGTTTAAAACTCATAATATTTCCCGGTGCAGGTGGCGGTTTTTAACGCAAATTGATGTGCAAAATATCAGCAATTTGGTGATGCAAGGGCTGGAAAGCGTGAAAAGTGGGATTTAGTGATAAATTCCATTAATGAAAATCAGGATTTATGATGCGGAAATATTCCATGCGCTAATGTTTGCAGTCAGCGAACTGACTGCAAACGAAGGGGCGATTATGCTTTTGGCTGGTGCGCTTCTGCTTCAATTTCGGCGAGTTCTTCAACCACTGCCAGCGGGTCTTCTTCCGGTGCCGGTGACTCATGTACCCAGACAGAAACCAGGCGGTAAGAGACGGCCAACACGACCGGGCCAATGAACAGACCAATCATACCAAAGGCAATCAGGCCACCAATCACGCCTGACAGAATCAGGATCATCGGTAAGTCAGCACCCATACGAATCAGCATGGGCCGCAGCACGTTGTCCAGAGTACCCACCACACAGCTCCAGACCAGCAGGACTGTGCCCCAGGTGGTGTCTCCGCTCCAGTAAAGCCAGATGATAGCGGGTACCAGCACAATCAACGGACCGAGCTGAACCAGGCAAGAGAGAATCATCAGTACCGTCAGTATGGTGGCATAAGGAATACCGGAGATTGCCAGTCCAATTCCTCCCAGAACACCCTGAACTAACGCGGTGACGACAACGCCGAGGGCGACCGCTCGAATAGCCTGACCAGCCAACAAGACGGCAGCATCCCCACGACGAGACGCCAGACGGAAGGCGAAATGACGGATACCGTGCCCCACCTGCTCACCGCGCCAGAACAGCAGCACGGCAAAGAGCAACATCAGACCGAGATGCATCATAAAGCGGCCAAAGTGGCCCGCCTGAGCAAAGAAGAACCCGGTAGTGCGGCCAATATAAGGCTGTACCTGCGTAATCAATGCTGACCCGCCGCCGGCTAGCAGATTGTGATAAGCCGAATAGAGCTTTCTACCAACGAGAGGAATGCTGCGCAGCCAATGCAGATCCGGCATTTGCAGATGGCCCGAACTGAGCCACGAAAGCAGCGGAGGGACGTTTTCAATCAGGCTGTTAACCAGTACGGCAACAGGAATAATAAAAACCAGAATCAACAACAGCGTCATGACCAGCACCGCCAGCCCGCGGCGACCCCACAGCAAACCCTGAATTTTGATCATTAATGGCCAGGTGGCAATCACCACCATGCTGGCCCAGGCAAACCCCAGAATAAACGGCTGAACCACCCAAAAACACGCGACAATCGTCAGGCTGATAAACAGCAGTGAAAACACGATTTGCGGTAAGTCCCAACCTTTTTGCGCGTTCTTCATCGATTAACAATGACCTCAAGTAAAATGCGATTTGTCTCTTAAAATCAGCGCAGGCGCATCGGTTACGCTAACCCTGACGTTTAAATCATGATGTATGAAACGATTTAGCGACAGAAACAACAGGTTAAACCATCGGTCACTCCGGAAAATCAATGGTTTATAAATAAATCAGAGGTTTAGCAGGCCTGTAAAAGGCAATATAGGGCAATAATCCTAAGTTCAGGCGACACTTTTGCGACATTTCAAAGGATTCAATCTCATAGCTTCCTCTAAATGGTTGGGGGCAAAGTGCGCGTATCGCATGGTCATTTTTATGTCAGAGTGACCAAGTATTTTTTGTAGCACTAAAATATTACCGCCATTCATCATAAAATGACTACTGAATGTATGCCTCAGAACGTGAGTAAGCTGTCCTTTGGGTAGTTCGATACCCGTCCGCTCTAATGCGGAGCTGAAAGCCCGGTAGCAAGGGGAGAACAGTGGACCGCTTTTTTTTGGAACCAGCGCAGCGATATCCTTGCTGATTGGGACAGTCCTGTTGCGCTTACCCTTTGTTTTTATAAAAGTGATTTTTCCGAGGTTGACTTGGGTGCTTTTCAACTTTTCAGCTTCACTCCAGCGTGCCCCGGTAGCCAGGCAGATTTTTACTATCAGTATCAGATCCTTCACCGCACTGTTAGCGCATTCATCTAAAAGTAAATCGATCTGATCTGATGTTAGATACGCCATTTCATCTTCGCTCGTTCGGAATTTTCTAACGTTTTCGAGCGGATTAGGGCCGGACCATTCTCCCAGCCTTTTGAGTTCGTTGAAAACAGCTTGGAAATGAGTGTGCTCAAGATTTACTGTGCGGGGTGTTACTTTGGCTATTCGCTGTGTACGGGGGAGTTGGCCGTCTAACCTTTTTGCTCTATATGCCGTAAAAAGTTGCGGAGTAAACTCTGTAGCCAGAGGCGATCCCATGCATTCAGCCGCCCACAGCATTGCCGCTTTGCGTCTCTCACCATCACTCAGTGTGATGCCGTGCCGCTCAAACCAGATATTCACCAGGTCTGACAGGTATCGTGCGTCTTTGCTCTTACCCAGCCAGGGCGAATCGGCATGCTGTTGAAGTGTATAATTTTCAAAGGCCAGTGCTTCTCCTTTGGTGGAGAATTTTTTTCTAATGCGCTTACCGTCTTTGCCGTTGCTGCGATCAACGGTATAGAAATCGGCAATCCATTGCCCATCCGGTAGTTTCCGTACAGACATATATTAACCGTTTAAAATACGTTGTTTTTGCTGTTGGAATTCTTCATCGGTTAAAATCCCATCTTCTTTCATCTCTGCCAGGCGTTCTAGTTTTGACATGATATCGTCAAAAGGTTGAGGTGTGGTTGCTGTTTGCTGGGGAGTTTGAGTGGGGGATGGATGATTTAGACCGTTTCTTGTTTCATTCACTAAATTAGTGAAAGGTATCACGGAAGCCTTCATGACGTTTTTGATTGTATAACTTTGACCGCTTGTCGAAATCATAATTTCGCCCAGCAGTAGCCCCGTTTTACCACCCACACTAACAATGTCTTTCAGATTCACATCAATCTGTTTAACACCATAAAACATCCCTTTGTCTAAAAACACAACGCGGTGATTAGTAAGCGTAATTAGCCACGTGTTGTTATCCATCAGACCGCTTGCGATGGCCAGGGGTTGTTCACCTGTATTTAAAATTTCAGGAAGGTGGAAAAATTCCTTTTTTGTGCCGAATGGCGTATCAGTGACCACGGCGGCCAGACGTTTCATTTCCTGCTTTAATTCTTCTTTAGTTGCTGTTTTGTAGTTCAACATGCTATTTCCTTTTGCACTAATTACGGCAGGTCATTACTACTCTGCCAATTACGTTAACGTCATCTAAATTACAATCAAATGCCATCCCGGACCCACTCACTCGCACCTTTTTGATCGGTACTCTGGTAAGTGTGCGGATGCTGGTTTTACCTTCCAGTTCGATCAGCCAGTCTCCGTCGAAAACCTCAGTGTAATTTCTCTCAATGACGGACTGAACAGAGCCATCAATGATGCACACTGGATTTTCAGGGATAGGAACGCCGGGAAGAAACATGGCTTTATCAAACATAAGAAAGCCAGAATCGTAAAGGTGCCCATCAATTAATTTTTGACGTGGAAACTTTAAGATATCAATTTCATCACTTTCGAATTTTTTACCAGACCCTGTCGCCAGCCATTCTAAGTTCACTCCGGTTTCAGCTACGCACTTCAGCATGATATCTGCGGGTAACCCGCCACGCTTGTACCTTGCTGACATCGAGCTGGAGGCTATGCCTAAGTGTTCCGCGAGCTGAAGTTTTTGAGTGAACCCATAGGCCTCCAGAACTCTATCGAGTACAGGAGCGCTGTCTGTTTCTGGATCTAGTCTAAATCTTGCCATGATGATTTTAGGGTTAGATAAAAGCTACATTGTATTGACATGTAGATTTAATCTAACTAACCTTACTCCAAGTTGTAGATATTGCCTTAAATTGCCCTGTATTACCGTACAGGCTAACCAATGGAGTTTGCCCTATGCGCCCTAACATTACAATTGTCATCCCTGAGCCATACCTGCCTTTAGATGAGTATTGTCGCCGTACTGGAACCAATAAAGAAACGGCTAAGAACTTGATTGAATACGGAAAACTTCCAATAAAGCCTAAAGGGGCGCAAAAAAAAGGCCTCATTGAAGTCAACATGGCTGCGCTGACCATACAGGCACTTAGCGAATGCAACATTTCGTTGATGGCTTGATGCACTCTATTAGTTAGGGAAATGCGAATCATGTTTGATTATACCGAATCCAAACATTCTCACTTTGATGCAGCCTGCCGAGCGTTTGCGCTGGCCAACAACGTAGAGGCAGTTGCGCGCGCCGTTGGCATGACACCGCAGGTATTGCGTAACAAGCTGAACCCGGACCAGCCGCACAAGCTGACCGTGGATGACCTGCTGGCTATCGTCGTTTATTCCGACGATGCTCGCCTGATTGATGGTGTGCTGGCGCAGCTTCATTGCCTGCCGTCTGTACCCGTTAATGAAATGGTGACCAGCAGTGTTCCTGTCTATGCGCTCAACGCCACGGCGGATGTGGGCGCGATTGCTGGCCAGGCTGTATCAGTAGAACCGATGACCCAGGCGCGTAGAAACGCCATCTTAGACCGGGCAAGCAATGCGATCCGCAATCTGTCCCTAATCATGCTTACCGTTGAATCCCGGTTCCAGTCCACGCCGATCATGGCCGCTGCTGTCGATATAGTCAGCGCCATGCCCGGAATAGTGTGAGGTATCCAATGAAAACCTTCGTCAATTTTCTAAAACGTCAGTCTCCATCCATGCAGTTGCCCCATTTTGGACACGGCTGGATTGAGTTGCCGAACGGCAGACTATGGCAACCGGCACCGGGCACAAAACCGTTTAAACAGGCTGTGCGCCGTTCCGCTCTTTCCCGGTTACTGCGGTTAGGAGGTAAGCGTGGCTGATAACAAAAAGTGGCTTGAGCGTATTCGGCAGCAGCTCAACTGTAGCCAATCAAAAGCCGCTGATTACTGGGATTCCCTACGGCCGGAGATGCGCGGGCTTGTACTTCACGCAGCTTCGTTATCCGGTTCACAGAATTTCAGCCATCACCTTTCCGGCTGTAACTGGCGCGAACTCTATGACCGTGTTGATTCGCGTGGGATGGTCCAGCTTCGCACCGGTATTCAAATGGCACGCGATGTGTTCGAAGGGTTTGGCAGTCTGTCCCGTTCCAGCTTTACCCGCAGCACAGCACTGCGGCCAGATAGCAAGGCGTCTACTGTCTGCGAAGGTCAGGAAATGGTTGTAGCGCCACATATCATCATGCCGTTGATTGCGGCTGAACAACGCAGTAATACAGCAGGAGAGCAGCAATGAAAATTATCACAGTACAGAAAGAAGGCTTGATCGTGGAGATGGGTAACTGGGGGGTTACTCACCAGTACGCTGACTTCTTCATTTCTAAATGCGCCGACGATGGCCATACAGTTTCACTTCGCCCGTTTGCTTTCAATGACACGACACATCTGAATGCATCAGGGCAATGGCTGCGTTGCAGTGCGGCTTATTGGGTCATGGCTTATCGCGAAGCTGGCCAGAAGATTGAGCAGGTGGAGGCGATCAGCGCCATTCGCGCTTTGTATTACGTGGCCGGGATGATGGGGCAAGGCGCTGTCACAGCGGCCATCCGTATGTGGTGGGATCATGCCTACGCGCTGCATCGCCTGCCAACGTTCAACCGTTCGCAAGGTTCAGTTAATCATCAGTCTGATTCTTCGTTCCTTCGTCACCCTTTTACTACTCACTAACCAAAACCGCAGAAATCTAACGGCCCCGTAATTGTGGCCGGGGATTCCTGCGCTCTTAACCGGAGAAACCCCATGAAAATGACCCGCCAGGACATCAAAAAAAACAGCGTCACAGCTGCCGAATTGGTTCAGGAACTTTGCACTAACGCGCACGCAGAAGGGCGTAAGGATATGGCAACAAAGCTGTCCGGCCGCCTTGATCTGCTGGCTACCCAGGTCAGCAATGGTGAGCTGTCGGCCGTTGAGATAGTTGAGCTAATGCGGGAGGAGTCGGTCACGTGGGTGAATCATTGGCACTGATCCGCGCTGCCGCTTTGTTGCTCATTTTGATCATCTTAATGGGCCTGGCTTTTTGGATGCCTCAGCTTTTTGAAGTTACGAAAGCCGAACGCTACGAATTACGTGATTACGACTGAGGGTAGGGAATATGGCACAACGTACACCACTGAAATGGCCCGGCAGCAAATGCCGTGCAATGTCTGAACTGAAGAAACATCTACCCGCTGGTAAGCGTCTTGTTGAGCCGTTCGCGGGTTCCTGCGCGGTCATGATGAATACTGACTATGACGAGTATCTGATCGCAGATATAAACCCGGACTTAATCAATTTTTACCAGCAGCTGCTTGTTGCTACCAACGATGTGATCTTTTCGGCAGAGGCCCTTTTCAAAACGGCCAACAGCGAGGAAGAGTATTACCGTTTCAGGCACGTTCTTAACTACCAGAGTCCGACACCATCGCAGAAAGCTGCAATATTCCTCTATCTGAATCGGCACTGCTTCAATGGCATGGTGCGATATAACCAGGCTGGCCAGTTCAACGTCCCATACGGCAAATACAAGGCTCCGTATTTCCCGGAGACTGAGATCCGTGCGTTTGCTGAAAAGGCTAAGCGTACCACTTTCATTTGTGCTGATTTCAGCGAAACGCTGGAAATGGTGCGGTCTGGTGATGTGATTTACTGCGATCCGCCGTACAACCCGCTTGAGGGAAAAGAGAGCTTTACGGGTTACCACACTGGCGGTTTCGGAACCAATCAGCAGCAGGCGCTGGCTAATAAGCTGCACTCACTGGCAGTGCAGGGATATCCTGTTATCGCGTCGAATAGTGATAGCGTGCTGACTCATGGCCAGTATGGCTATGGTCGCTTTGATCTGCATAAGATTACGGTTGCCCGGTCAGTTGGTGCGAGTGCCGGTAGTCGAATTGCTGCCCCGGAAATCATCGCAACCCGGTTTCCTGCCGTTCAGTTGTCAGTCCAGCAATGAGTCTTGCCGCTGTAGATTTTTCCCCTGAGAACTATCACGCCGTTAATCAGCAACGGCGTGAGTTCTTCGCGCCTGGCGCACCGAGTGACATATCCCTGACAGAGCTGAAGCTGTGGCACGCTGATGCAGTAGATCACAACTGGCGCAGTCAGTATCTAAAAGACATGCCCGACTTCCTCGCCGGGTATTTTGGCCACCGTTATGAAAAGTTGCTGGCGTCCGGTAAGAGTGGGCGCCGTCGTGCTAATACGTTTTTACGAAATACCATCGGGAAGAGCGTATTACCACGGTTAAAGAACGTTACCCACCAGTGGCAGAAAGACTATAGCCACGGAATGCCATCCCCTTTCAACGACAATCTGGACAACCTGCCAACGTATGGCCGGGACCAGATCCGCGATCTCTCTTACAACGTGGCCAACTATCTGGTTGAGACATTTAACGCCTGGTCGGAAGATACTGCCCCGAAACAGACACCCGACAAGCACGAAAGCCGCCAGCGTACTGCTGAAGCTTATGTGTATCTGGCGCGTGAAGCGCTCAAATGCGGCACCACGCCACCTTTCTGGGAGTCCGTCAAAAAAACCGGGCGTATTAAGCGGCGGAATGCTGAAAGTGCATTGTTGCGCATGATGTCGCCCGAATGGTGGCGTGTGCGTCTCAAGCGGCGCCGTGACCTGCAACGTGAGCATATGGCTATCGCAGTGGGGCAGGTTCAGCGCACGGCCACCGCCTATGTATCACGCAGCACGCTGGGCGAGTGGGTGGAGCAAAAGAAGCGCAACCGCGAGTTCTTCAAGCGATTTGATCTTATCAATGATGATGGTGACCGTATCGCGCTGGCCGCGATGGTTGACCGTAGCAACGCTAACCCGGCAATCAGGAGATGTGAACTAATGGCCAGAATGAGGGGTTTTGAAGATATCGCTAACGATATGGGCTGTGCGGGTGTGTTCTACACCATCACCGCGCCATCCCGTTATCACTCAGTACACAACAAGGGAGGTTTCGTTTCCCAATGGAACGGCAGCAGCCCGCGTGAAACGCAAAAGTACCTGTGCAAGGTATGGTCAAAAATACGTGCAGCGCTGTCGCGTGAAGAAATTCACCTGTTTGGCTTCCGAGTTGTCGAGCCGCATCACGATGGGACGCCGCACTGGCACATGCTGTTTTTCATGCTGCCGGAGCATAAAGAACGTGCAACTGAAATCATGGCGAAATATGCCCGCGAAGAAGATGCAGACGAGTTAAACACAGCGCAGGCTTTAAAGGCGCGTTTTCATGCGGAAGATATCGATCCGGCCAAGGGCAGCGCCACGGGCTATATCGCTAAATACATCTCAAAGAATATCGACGGTTACGCCCTGGGTGATGAGGCAGACGGAGAAACAGGCGGCAAGGCTAAAGAAATGGCTAAGGCGGTTTCTGCGTGGTCTTCGCGCTGGCGTATCCGTCAGTTCCAGCAGATTGGCGGCGCTCCCGTTACCGTCTGGCGTGAGCTGCGCCGGATGCGTGGGCAGACGCTGGACGATCCGAAGATGGACGCTGTGCTGGCGGCGGCTGACGTAGCAGTAGACTGGGCTGCGTACACCCAAGCGCAGGGTGGCCCGTTAGTTGCGCGTGATGCTCTTGTTATCCGCCTGGCTTATGAAATCACCGAGTGCGGCAACGAATATGGAGAAGACGTCCAGCGCGTACAGGGCATCTATAGTCCGCACGTATCTGGATCTGAGGTTCCCACGCGCCTGGTCAAGTGGGAAAAGGTAGCGAAGTTGTCCGAAGCGTCAGCGGAGGATGCAGTTTCAGGCCGCAACGCGGCCCCTTGGAGTTCTGTCAATAACTGTACGGGCGCGGAGCGCAGACGGTTAGAGCTGGAGTTGAAAAGTCGTGGTTTTGAGGGAAGTGGGGCTGAAATATCGATCCTGCTCAGCGGTAGCGGGCTGAATTTTGCCGGGGCGGGTAAGGTTAAGTTCAGAAATGGCCGGGTGATTGAGGATGACGATGGTTTGTCGGGCGAAATGTGGCCCGGCTGGAGCTAAATCAATATGTTACTGAGCCATGTCGCGTCATTTTTTAGGTAATTAATCTTAAAAAATGTTTCATATTTCGATATGAATATTATACTGTACGCATATCCAGTACTTTTCGTCAGGGAGGTTTTATGGCAGATCCATTGGAGCAGCTTGTTAAGGCTCAACGTATTGATTTTATAGTTAAGTTTATGATTTGTTCTGAAGTGGTTGGGCAGGAAAGGGAGTTGCTTGATATATGGCTAAGTGAATTGACAGAGGATTTGATTGTTGATTTAAAGGGATGTAGTCAGAAAGAAAGCCTCCAGTAAGGAGGCTGATGGTCATGCGGCTGCTGACCCCTGAAGAAGGTCCAGGGCAATCTGTTTTTGCTGGGGTGACATGCTGCTTAACACCTGCTGTAACAGCATATCCCCGGTTTTGGCACTTGGGCTGATGGTGTGTGAGAACGTCAGGTTCATCACGAAAGTGTGTCCGCATTCGACGTCAGCGCAGGAGCAATAGATATCAGCGATATCCCGGTGCTTACGGTTAGTCTTGCGTATGACCGCTTTAGAACCGCACTCAGGGCATTCAATTTTTAACACGCGCATGTTAGCGGCTCCGGCAAAGTATTTGTGCCTGGATTTTAGCCGTTTTTGCATCACACTGCATCCTTGTTCGTTGTTTCATCGGGAAATTTCAGGTGTAGTCGTTCCGGTACTTCCGGGTCGCTGTTCACCGCTGCGGCCAGACGGCGCTGAATCGGTGTAATTTCATCTTTTCGGTATGTGGCGCGGGATTTCTCCGGGTCTCCCAGCCCTGCCGCATTTTGCGGAATAATCCCCGCCAGCCCTGCCGGGAAGCGGTGCGCGTTCAGCACGTCCTGTGCACTGATATTCTTCACGTTGGCGAACTCGTCATTCGCGCCAATATCCCCCATCTCAATGAACTTCACCGCGTCAGCGTCACCACCAGGAATATTCACAAGAATGGTGCTGAAGTTGCCGATCCCCTTGCTTTGTTCCAGCTGTCGTCCTATTTCTTCTTCCACCTCGTCGGTCATTGCCGGGTCGCGTGTGTAAAGAATGCCGCCTGTATGTGCGCCGTTGTGGTAATAGCGGCGGCGGAAAATAACCGCTTCGCTGTTAAGCAGGGCAGAGTGTACGCCGCCGATATAGTCCGGCAGCCCGTAAACCTGCTGCTGCGGGTCATACATCCTGATGAAAATGACGTCTTCTGGCGGGTATTCCAGCGGCTCACCATCCTGCAAAACTAAAAAAAAGTCGTCTTTGCGGCGGCGCATGTACAGCCCCGGCATGGGTTCAAGTGCGATCACTTCACCCCAGCCATTGCGCACCTTCAGGATGGCCAGATCACCGAAGGTGAAATAGTCCATTGCAGCCCCCTCCAGCTGGTCGAACGTCAGACCGCCGCCGATGTAGTCGGATAACAGCATGTTTTTACGTGCGTGCAGTATCCCGCCGTGCTGGCCGTTGAGATTAACCAGCTGCGCCAGGGCGAGGCGGTCAATCGGCAGCGTGTAGTGGTTATTGTCACCGTCATAACGGATATCCTGATAATCCGTGCCTGTTGTCAGTACGGGTTCCGGCTTATCAAAGGTGATAATGCTCATGCTGCGCTGCTTTTTTGCCGGGGCGCTGTGCTTTGTTCGTGCGGGTCGCCTGTGCTGTTTCTTCATGCTGCTTTCTTTAGCCCCCATTTTGATTTTGGTTTGTTCTCGTAGTTGAGCGGTTCATTAATGAGCGCGTGCGTGATGGCCCAGAAAGATTCTGCGTGTCCCGTTTCCGGGCTGCGGTCAGCGACAAACGTCATGGCGTTGCCGCTCAGCGTGGTGGTGTGGCGGATGGACATAAACGAGGCCGGGATCTCCTTCAAATCCTTATCCCATTCAATGCGGCCGCTGCCCACCACATCCGCCGCTTTCAGTACCAGCTGGTCTTTCGTGTGGCGGTCATAGCGGATGGCCACGGCAACGCGTAAGGCGAAGTGCTGGATATTGTCGAATACGCCTGAACCGATGCCTGTCACGTCAACGCCCAGGTAAGTGAAGTTGTACTGACCGAAAAGCTTCTGGATCTGCTTTGCCTGCCAGCGGAAGTTCATTCCCTGCCAGTTGATAACCCTCAGTACCCGGAATTTTTCGCCGTCATGCTGTGGGGGCGCAATTATCACAAACGTGGACATGTCGCCGGAGCGGGCCGGGTCAAATCCGCCCCATACCGGGCGGTTACCGAATGGCCGTGCGGCGTGGATGTTGTGATCCTGCCATGTCGTGACGTCAACGGCGCACGCCTCCAGGTCACTGAATTTGAACACCGAGTTTTTGCTGTCAACGAACACGCACATGTAGAGCATGTTGAAGGTGGTGTCGTTGTACCGGTTCCTCAGTTTGTCGATGCTGGCGAGGTTAAAGCCGCCCCTGATAGCATCTTCCAGCGTGATGATGTAGCGCCACTGGCCATCGGGACACAACCGCCCGCCGTCCCGCATTTCTTTTAAAGACGGGAATTTGACAGCAGCACGTTTTTTATTGCCCTGTTTCCATTCTTCACCCGTCCAGAATGGGTAAGCCTGGTGCGTTTTGGCTGATGGTGTGGAAAAGTAGGTGGTGCGCCATTTGTCGTGTGTGGCCATCGCGGAGGCCACTTCGTTAAGCCTGGCGAAGTTCGGCACCCAGAAGTATTCGTCGCAGTACAGATGTCCGCTGTAGGACTGCGCCGTATTCTTATTCGTCGACAGAAAGCGCAGCTCTGCGCCGTTGCTCAGGCGGATAGGATTACCCGTCAGCGTGATGCCAAAATACTGCTCTGCGATATTCACGATGTATGACCGGAACACCTCAGCCTGTGCCTTACTTGCAGACAGGAAAATTTGCGGGTCGCCCGTCATGACGGCGTTTTCAAAGGCTTCAAACGCAAAATACCAGGTTGCCCCAATCTGGCGGCTTTTGAGGATGTTGCGCACCATCTGGCCAATGTTCTGCCTGAGATGTTTCTGATAGCCAAACAGGTGCTCTTTGGCCCACTCGTCAAAGTCTTCCTGATTCAGCCCGCTGATATCGTTTTTCTTATACTGGCGCTTTTTACGTGGCTGCCCGTCCTCGTCTTCATTGCTGCCGCCCGCTCCGGGGCCGCCGCGCCCGCGTGCCTCTGCCAGCTTCTCTTTATGCTTGTTCGACTGCGCCCGCAGCTTGGTGCTGTGCGCAATCAGCAGGTCCAGTTCCTTTAATTCAAGATCCGTCTTGCCGTCGCGCTGCGCCAGCAGCTGGCAGCGGCGCTCAATTGCCTCCTCTGTGCTTTCATGGCTGAGTAAATCCGCCCAGCCGAATTTCTCCGCCCAGTAATAAACGATCCGCGCATTTGGCAGATTTAATTCGGAAGCAATTTCCTTTGGCGTATAGCGGCGCAGGTAAAGCGCCCGTGCCACGCCTTTTAATTCGTCACTGTATTTAGTCATGACCTTTATTATGCCGGGATAATTTATATAAATATGGTGGTGTTATTCGCATGGGTTCGATAAAGGTCTTATATCCGAATGATGGCGAATTTAATAAGGTGCGTAGGGGGTTGCGATGATGAATAATTGGTTTCGTTGGAACGCATTAAGCAATCAGGAAAAATAATGTCGCATTTACGCACTGACTGGCTTTGTGTTGCTACAGAAGGAGATACCGTGGATAAACGGGTTTTAGAAAGACAGTGGTTAATTGATGCTGCTGAAACCTATAACCCGAATTTATACGGAGCATTAATCTGGCCTGAACATGAAAAGGACTACGGTAATTTTGGCGAAGTGCTTTGTACCATGTGGCAGGAAGATGATAGCGGGCTGGTTAAGTTATATGTGCAACTGCGGCCCAATGCGTTTCTGCTTGAAGCAAACAGCCGCGATCAGCTGATTTACTTCTCAGTTGAACTGAGCGAAGACAACTGGCGCGGAACGGGGCGCTGCTATCTGGAGGGGCTGGCTGTTACCGATACCCCCGCCAGCGTTGGCACTACCCGGCTGCGCTTTAGGAAACGTGGAAAATATCAACCCGGTTATTACGCCTGCCGCGTCAGCCGGAACGGAATTAAACAGGATAACGCAATGAATAAGAAACACTGGCAGAGCTGGTTTGGTATCAAGCCTAAACATTTTGAAGAAACGGAAGTTGATCCAAGCGAAGCCGCGCCGGAAGATAAGTTACAGGTTCTGGCTGAAGCATTAGACAGTCTGGAAGCCCGAGTTACAGCGATTGAAACTCAGCTGTCAGATACGCAGGAAGATTTGGATACAGTTAAAGAAGTGGTTGATACCGCTGATTTCGCCACCCTGCGCGATAACGTAGGCGCTATCGTTAAAAACTTCAGCAAGCTGGATGAAAAAATCACCACTTTACCGCACCGTAAATTTGGTGATAAATCCAAGTCGAAAGACAAAGGCTTTAAATTCCTGTAATTCTCATTGCCGGGTAAAAGTTAATTATTATTTCGCTATGTGGCGAGAGGGAATTTTATGCAATTAAATCGACGCGCGGAAGATTTTATTAACCGCTATGCGGCCGGGCTGGCGCAAAGTTATGGTGTTAATAAACCCAACCGTTATTTTTCGCTGACCGAACCGCAGGAAATTTCGCTGCGTCAGGCGCTGCTGGAGTCCGTTGAATTTCTCAACCTGATTACCGTGGCCGATGTCGATCAGCTGTCCGGGCAGGTTGTGAATGTTGGTGGCAACAAACTCCATACAGGCCGCAGTGAGAAAGGGCGCTTTAGCCAGAACGTGGGCGTTGGCGGTAACAAATATGAGCTGGTTGAAACCGACTCATGTGCGGCTCTGCGCTGGGACCTGCTGTCCATCTGGGCCAATGCTGGCGATGAAAACGAGTTTTTCCAGCTGGTGCAGACGTTTTCTAATCAGGCGTTCGCGCTGGATCAGCTGCGTATCGGCTTTAACGGAACGTCAGTGGCAAAAGACTCTGACCCTGAAAAAAACCCGAACGGCGAAGACGTCAATATCGGCTGGCATAAGCGTATGTCCGACTATGAGTCTGGCAAGCAAATCCTGACCGATGCCGTTACCCTGGGCGAGGGTGGCGACTATGAGTCACTGGACGCGATGGCGTCTGACCTGGTTAACATCAAAATCCCGGCGCAGTTCCGTAATGACCCGCGTCTGGTGGTGCTGGTCGGTGCCGATCTTGTCGCCGCAGAACAATACCGGCTTTACCAGAAAGCTGACCGTCCGACTGAAAAAATTGCGGCGCAGATGCTCGACAGCACGATTGCCGGACGTAAAGCCATTGTGCCGCCGTTCATGCCGGGTAAACGCATGGTCGTGACGCCGCTCAGTAACCTGCATCTCTATACGCAGCGTAACACCCGTCAGCGTAAGGCGGAGTTTGTTGAAGACCGCAAGCAGTACGAAAACAAGTACCTGCGCAACGAAGGTTACGCCGTTGAAGAGCCGGAGCTGTACGCGGCAATCGACGAAAGCGCGGTAACCATCGGTAAAGTCACTGCACCAGTAGAGGGTTAATCATGGGACTGTCACCCGCGCAGCGTCACAGCCAGCGCATTGAGATGGAACGCCATCTGGCGCGGCAGGAGGCCACGGATAGCGCAACCAGCCTGCATATGCAGTTGCTGGCACTGAATGAGGACGTTGCGCGGGTGCAGTCTCAGCCAACGATTGCCGATCGCATCGAACTGAAGCGCACCGAAATGCTGCCGCGCTGGATGCCAACCGTTCAGGCGTATCTGGACGCCGGGAAGGTCTACCGCAATCCGGTATTCGCCTGGTGTGTTGTCTGGCTGTTTGACGTGGGTGATTTTGAGCAGGCGCTGGACTGGGCGGATATCGCTATCAGCCAGGAGCAGCCAACGCCTGACAATATTAAGAGCACGTTCCCTGCTTTTGTAGCGGATACGGTGCTGGCGTGGGCTGACGATACGCTGAGCCGTGGCGAAAGCGTTGAACCGTATTTCTCCCGCACCTTTGAGAAGGTGACGGAAAACTGGCGGCTGCATGAAGAAATCACGGCTAAATGGCTGAAATTTGCCGGGTTGATGCTGTTGCGTGATGACCGGGGAGAAGCCCGCGCCACCGCGCATGATGATGTGGAATTACTGGAAAAAGCAGATGTTTTACTTGCAGCTGCTGAATCCCGTCACAAAAAAGTGGGTGTGGGAACGGTGCGTAAAAGTATCGCCGCCCGCATCCGTTCGCTGAGCAATCAGCAATAACGACTACCGCAAGCCGAGCGGGCGCGGGTGAGGGCAGAGCGAAAGCAATGTGCCGTGGACCCCGGTCAGCCCGCTTTTTTCGGGAGAATTGAATGTTTAGCGGCACACCGATTGAGTACCAGGACGAACCGCTGACGAATAACGGTTTCTGGCCAGACCTGAATCTGGCGGACTTTCAGCGAAGCCGTGCTATCCCGGCTGACGTTGACGCCGGAACGGTGGCAGAGGCGTTACTCGCCGCAACGGGTGAGGTCAACAGCCTGCTGGACGGCATTCAGGTTAAACACCAGGGCAATGGGTATGCCGTTGCGCAGGACGTACCCGGCGCGCGGATGGGTGAGCAAAACCAGCTGTGCGCTCAGTATAAAAAAGCGGTGTATGCCAGGGCAAAAGCAGACCTTTTAGGCGAGTTTGCGTCCGTTGGCCGCCGCGAGTCGCATCCGGGACAGGAGAGCGAAGATACGCGCAATGGACTGCTTGCTGAATCGTCAATTGCGATCCGACTGATTAAGGGGCTGAAGCGGGCCACGGTGACAAAAATATGAGTCCCATAGATTCGCTGACTGCCTTTTTTACGGAACACATGCCGCCCCGCGCTATGCAGTCGTTTAGCAGTGAAATTGACGGGATGAAAACCATCCCGGCTGCGAAGGATTACGGCCTCAGTCAGTACCGTCAGTCGATTATCCGTTATGACGCGGTGCTGTCATGGGAGCGCTATCCGTACCGGGAGTATGACCCCCGAGTGCTGATGTCCCTCCTTGATGCCTGGCTGGCGTCTGATGACCGGGATTTACTGCGCCAAATCGGCATTACTGGTGCCGATCCCGACTGGGATATCGGCGTTATCGACGACAAGGCCGCGATGGTAGTCGTGACCATCCCGATGGCGGAGGAGCTGGTGATTGTCCAGGACGAAAAGGGTGTGATCCCGTTCGACGGCAAAAAATGGAGGCTGGCCGATCCGGTTATCTGGACGGCGCTGACGGCGCAGATTTACGGCGCAGACGGCAGCGCGGCCAGTGCGGAGGATGAATGAGCATTTTTGGTGCTGAGCTAAACGCCGCTCAGCTGCGTGATATGCGCCGGGAAATTGCTGCGCTGGACCTGCCGCAGAAGAAGCGCCAGCGCTTTATCTGGCGAATGGCCAAATACGGCGTTATCCCGGCCGCAAAGCGCAATGTGCGCAATCAGCAGGCACCGGACGGCACGGCATGGCAGGGGCGAAAAACCCGGCGCAGGGGCAAGATGCTGCGCAATATGCCGGGGCTGCTGCATATCAGGGAAATGCCCGAAATCGACGCCGTGCGGTTGTATCTGCGCGGGGGAGAATACGGCGGTGTGAATGCCGGGGTAGTGGGGTATGCGCATCAGGAAGGAATGAAAACCACGGTACGCGCCGGGAAAAGCCAGGGGCGTACCGACCCCGGCCGGATGGCCAGCGCGGCGCAGGCAAAAAAGCTGCGAAAGCTGGGTTACAAGGTCAGACGGGGTGTGCGCTGGCGTAAGCCTCCACTGAATGAAATTACCGAAAAAATGAGCTTTTCGCAGGCCGGGTTATTAATCCGAAAACTCAGCGGCAAGGCAAGTAAGGCCGCGTGGACTATCGATCTCCCTGCCCGTCAGTTTGTCGGCATGAGCGACGATGATTTTAACAAAGCGCTGGCGCGTCAGCTTCAGGCCATTGGCTACGGAGCAGACGTCCGCGCACAGGATATCAGGGGACGTGTATGACGTGGCCAAATGTCACCGTTAATCAGTTAAACCAGTTGCAGGGTGAGACGGACGAAATTGAACGCAGCGTGCTGTTCATCGGACGCGGCACGGTCAACGTGGGTAAGACGCTGGCGGTGAATACCCAAAGCAATTTGGAAACGCTGCTGGGTGTAGTGGGATCAGCATTAAAAAGTGACGTGCAGGCCGCAATGACTAACGCTGGCCAGAACTGGGCGGGTTATGTGCATGTGCTGGCGGCAGATGCAGAAGACAACGCCTGGACGGATGCGGTGCTGGCAGCGCAGCGAGTAGCCTCTGTTGAGGGGGTTGTGCTGACTGATGATATCAGTAGCAAAGCAACAATTAATGCCGCAGTGGCTTTACGTGCCACGCTGCTGGCGAAATTCAGCCGTTGGGTCTGGTTCATGCTTGCCGTGCAGGGGCCGCAGGCTGAAGAGGGTTGGGCGGAGTATCTGGCGCGTCTGAGCGCGTTGCAGGAGGGCATTGCCGCGCCATCGGTTCAGCTGGTTCCCCGTCTGTTCGGGCATGAGCCGGGTGTGCTGGCGGGGCGTCTATGCAGTCGTTCAGTCACGATTGCAGACAGTCCGGCGCGGGTGAAAACGGGTGCGGTTATTGATTTAGGCAGTGATGATTTTCCGCCAGACGGCACCGGAGAACCGCTGGAGCTGGCAACGCTTCAGGCGCTGGAGAAGCAGCGCTACAGCGTGCCAATGTGGTATCCGGACTATGACGGCATGTACTGGGCGGACGGGCGCACGCTGGACGTGAATGGCGGTGATTATCAGGTGATTGAGTACCTGCGCATTGCTGACAAGGTGGCGCGGCGCGTCCGTTTGCTGGCGATTGCCCGCATTGCTGACCGTTCGCTGAATACCACGCCATCCAGCATGGCGGCGGCACAGCTGTACATGGCCAAACCGCTGCGCGAAATGTCGATTTCCAGCCAGATTAACGGCGTGCGTTTCCCCGGTGAGGTTAAGTCTCCGAAGGATGGCGATGTGTCTGTCGTGTGGACGTCTGCGACGAAGGTGAGCATTTACGTGGTGATCCGCCCGGTTGAATGTCCGAAAGAAATCACCGTCAGCCTGATGCTGGATACCAGCATTGATTCATCGGAGGCAGCAGCATGACACAGCGTTTATCGGGCCAGTCATTTGATGTGCATATGGACGGTGAGCTGGTCCACTTCGAAAAAATCAGCCTGGATATTACCGACAACACCGCCGCCGTACAGACGCAGGGCGTGCCGGATGGTTTTGTTGCCGGGGACGTGGCAGCAGAGGGAGAGGTGGAGGTCAGCAGCAAAACGTTTATGCAGCTTTCCGCCACCGCCCGCCGTGCCGGTTCATGGCGAGGGATTATCCCGGTTGATTTTCTGTTCTACGCGAAAGCGGGTACGGAGGAGGTCAAGGTGGAGGCATTCGGCTGCAAGCTGGTCGTGAGCAACGTGCTGGATCTCGATCCGAAGGGTGGCAGCATCACAACGCACAAAATTAAGTATTTCGTGACGAGTCCTAAATTCGTCAATCTCAACGGTGTGCCGTATCTGGAACAGGCGGCGACTGAAAACCTCATCAGCTAAGGACAGGACATGCAGGAAGAAAAAGGGGTACTGGCAATTTTGCTTCTGCTGATGACCGGGGCGCTGATCGCGCTGGGAAACCTGCTGGTCAGCGCGGAACAGGTGACCCCGCGTCTTTTTTTGGGGCGCATCATTCTGGGATCGGCCACGTCGATGGTGGCCGGGGCGGTGCTGGTCTGGATACCTGGGCTTTCGCTCACTGCGATTCTGGGGATCGGGTCGGGGCTGGGGATTGCAGGTCACCAGGCGATTGAAATGTGGCTTAAACGCAAAGGCAGCACGCTGCTGACGGGGAAAAAACCAGTATGACACTGAGCGAAAAGCAGCAGTTGTTCACCGCGCTTATTGCGCAGCTGATCACCTATGCAGGCGATCACGGGATGCGCCTGACGTTTGGTGAGGCATACCGCACGCCGGAACAGGCCCGCATAAACGCTGGCAAGGGGACAGGTATCAGCAACAGCCTGCACACGCAGCGGCTGGCGGTGGACTTCAACCTGTTTATTAACGGCGAGTATAAAACCCGCACTGAAGATTACCGGGCGCTGGGTGAGTACTGGGAGTCCATCGGTGGTGTATGGGGCGGACGCTTCAAGTCTAATCCTGACGGCAATCATTTCAGCCTTGAGCACAACGGGGTACGCTGATGGCCAAAAACGTAGCACTGATTGTTTTCGCTGTGCTGGGCGCGTTTCTGGCCGGGTGGACGGCGGCCGGATGGGAACGGGACAGCACTGACCTGGTGATCGAGCGTGCCGCCAGCGCCAGTGCTGAAAAAAGCCGGGTTGCCGTTCAGGCCATCTCCAGCGCATCGGGAAAAAAACTGGAAACGCAGCTGGAGGAACTGAGGGATGTTATTCCCGCGTCAATTCGTACGGAAGTGGTTAAGCCTGTTTTTACTAACGTTTGTGTTTCTGATGATTTCATCGGGATGTACAACGCCGCAATTGAAAAAGCAGAACGAACCTTATCAGGAAAACCTGAAAGTAAAATGCCCCGTTAATCTTCCCCGGTTAACGGCTAATAACGGACAGGCTGCCGCAGAGTCTTTGATTAAATGGCTGGATATTTATTCCGTCTGCGCGGCACGTCACAATCAGTTAATTGATGAAATCTTAATAAGAGAGAGTTTGAATAATGGCTAAATCAATTGTATTGACCATCGCCGGGACTGATATTTCATTTTCACCCGACATGGCAACGTATAACAAATATATCAATGAAATGTCCATGAGCAATAAAGTCGCTCCTGCGCATAATTTCCTTATCCGTATTGTGGAAGCAGACAGCAAAGAAGCGCTGTTGAAAATCATGGAGCAACCGGGAGCTACGCTTCAGGTAGTCGCTAAACTGCTGGAAGAGTATACCCCTGATCTGGAAATCACGGTAAAAAACTAACCGAGCGGGTCCGTAATATAGAATCTAACGGACTCGAACAATACGTTATTTTGCGGCGTCACTATTTACCCCATGAGGATAATAGTGAGGACAGTCTCGCCGCTGCGTTATGGCTTGATAACCGACACTGGGAATATCAGCGTATATCCGTGGCTAACGGCGTTGCGCTGGCATTTAAGGGAAAAGAATGAAGTCACTGGAATTTACATTATCGCTGATTGATAAAATCACCCGCCCGTTAAAACAGGCGCAGGGTTCGGTGACGTCATTCGCGGATAAATCCCGTGTTTCATTCCAGCGTATTGCGGTGGGTGGTGCCGGGCTGTTTGGTGTGGGCATGGCGATCAAGGGGGCATTAGGCCCGGCGATTGAAATGTACGACACGCTCCAGGAGCAGTCAGCTAGGGGGATCGACAGCAGCGCACTGAAAACCATTGAGCGTGATGCGAATACGTTCGCGATGACTTATGGCCGCAGCGCTGTGACGTTTGTTCAGTCCACTGCGGATATTAACGCCTCCATTGCCGGGCTGACGGCCACCGAGCTGCCGAAGGTCACGCGCACCGCCAATATTGTGGCCGCTGCGCTGGGTGGAACGGCGACAGAATCGGCTGAATTCATGGGGCAGATGTTCGCCAACTTCCAGAGCTATGCAAATCAGGTCGGCAAGGTCCAGTTTGCTGACGAGCTGGCCGGGAAAATGGCGTACATGAAGAACACCTTTGGTACGGACATGGCCGCTATCAAAGACCTGATGGAGGGCGCACGCGGGGTCGGGTCTAACTTTGGTGTCGGCATTGATGAACAGATGGCGGTCATGGGCCAGTTGAGGCGCACGCTGGGTTCAGAGGCCAGCGGTGCGTATGAAGGGTTTATGACGGCGGCGCTTGAGGGCGGAAAAAAACTGGGCGTCAGCCTCAGTGATTCAGCCGGGAAGATGCTTTCCATGCCTGAAATGCTGATTAAGTTGCAGGGTAAGTACGGAAAAAGCATTGAGGGCAATCTCAAGGCGCAGGCCGCGCTGGATGGTGCATTTGGTGACAGTTCGGCTGTGGTGAAACAGCTGTGGGGCAATGTGGATGTCCTTCAGCGCAATATCACCGAGCTGGGCGGCAGTGACGGGCTGAAGCGCACGCAGGAGATGGCGGGCAAGATGGTGAAGCCGTGGGATCGCTTTATTGAAATTCTGACGGCTATCCGCCGCGTGATCGGCCTGACGCTGATACCGGTTCTTTATCCGATGCTTAACCGCCTGGCGGATATGGGACAGACCTTTGCCCGCTGGATGCAGATGTTTCCTAACATCGCCCGTGTTGTGGGCTATGCGGCAATGGCGATACTGAGTTTTGCGGCGGTGGGGGCCGGGGCTAACGTTGTGATGGGCGTTAGCGGATTTATTATGCGCGGGTTGCAGGGCATCTGGAGACTGTTGGTTACGGTGGTGCGCTCTTACACGGCTGTTCTGTGGGTGGCGCAAAAAGCGGTGCTGGCTTTCAACTTCATCATGGGGGCATTGCGCGGCGTGCTGCTGGCAGTGCGCATGGCGGCAATCACATCCGGCGTGGCGATTAATTTTATGAGCTGGCCAATCCTGCTGATTATCGGTGCTATTGCGCTGCTGGTTGCAGGGTGTTATCTGCTCGTCAGGCACTGGGACCAGATAAAAGCGGCCATCATGGATACCACTTCATTTCAGGTTCTTGCTGCTGTCGTGAGGGCGGTTGCCGGGGTGTTTGTCAAAGCCTGGGCGTTTATTACCGAGGGCTGGAATAGCTTTATCGCACTGCTGGCGAATTTCTCCATTACTAAAACGCTGGGCAACGTGGCCAGCGGCATTATGAATATTTTTGGCAACGTGTGGGCTTCGGTTAAGCGGACGGCAATGAGTTCGCTGAACTGGCTGATTGAAAAGCTGAACATGATCCCGGGAATTGATATTGATTTGATTGGTGGTGTGCCGGACCCGCAACCGCCTGTTATTGATAATACCCTGTCCACTGGCGGGAATATTAACGGTATTGAAAAGGGCGGAATTAATAAAACCCTGTCCAGTAACAGTAAAAGCATGACGGATAACAGTAAGCGGATTGATAAGGTTGAAATTCACACCGCCAACGGAATGACGCCGGGGCAATTAATGGAATGGCAGGAGATGGCCGGATGAGTGATTTATTATATATCGACCTGTTGATTGCGGATGGCAGTTTCTCGCTTAACAGCGGTAATGAACCTTTCACCTGTAATAATCAGCAGAGCATCGGGCAGGATATTATCCATTCTATTATTGAATCGGGTCTGGTTGTTGAACTAGTCGCAGAGCGTAGCCCTATATTACGCGCTGACGTCTTCACACAGCTGGAGCTGTTGGTGGAAAACGATGAGCGCATTATTCCTGGTACGGTTGGAATTCAGGAAGAAAGCGCGAAGCGGTTATTTGTCACAGCACAAACTTATGAATTCGGAACGATAAACGCGGGGGTGTCCTTGTGACGACTAAGCCGGACGTGGATTTTACCGAAGTATTAAAACAGAACGGCGTCCCGGTTACGGCTGACGCTGTGCGCCAGGAATTTGATGCCATCGTTAAGGCCGAAGGGCTTATTACGAACACCTCACGCATGTCGCCGTTCTGGCGTCTGATTACGGCGATTGTCACCACGCCAGTGATGTGGCTGATTACAGCTCTGGCCAACACCGTGCTCGCCAGTATGTTTCTGGCCACCGCCAGCGGTGCCATGCTGCGCCTGCTGGCCTGGGCGGTGAACATCACACCGAAACCCGCCACGGCTGCGCAGGGTGTGATCCGTTTCATCAAACAGGATACCAAGGCCGTTGTGACCGTGAAAGCGGGTACGGCGGTTCAGACTGAGCGCATTAACGGCGTGGTGTACGTGCTGACAACGGTTGCTGACGTGACGATTACGGCAGACAAGCCAGATGCGCAGATAGCGGTTACCGCTTCCGGCACGGGCGGAGCGTGGAACCTTGCGCCGGGGTATTACCGGATTTTACCCGTAGCGGTGGCCGGGATCGCCCGTGTTGAAAATGGTGAAAACTGGCTGACATCACCGGGGGCCGATGAAGAGTCTGATGACGATCTACGGGACCGTGCACGCAATCAGTTTAACCTGGTCGGAAATTATCACACTGACGCGGTGTACCGTTCGATGATCGCCAGCGTGGCCGGGCTAAGTGTTGACCGGATTTTTTTTGAACACGATGCCCCACGCGGACCGGGAACGGCAAATGCCTACCTGCTGCTGGATACCGGGGTGGTGTCAGCGCCATTTGTTGATGCGGTTAATGCATACATCAATACGGAGGGCCATCACGGTCACGGTGATGATATGCAGTGCTATCCGATGCCGGAAACCCTTCACGATCTGGCTGTGACCGTGTATGTCAAAAATCTGGCCAACGTGACGGCTGAAGACCAGGCGGCATTAGTGAGCGGGGTGAGCAATCTGATCCGCAGTGCATTCCGTGAGAACAGCGATTTCGACGTAGAGCGCACATGGCCATTCACGCGGTTTTCATTTTCTAACCTGGCACATGAGGCCCATCGCGAGTTCAGCCTGATCGACTCTCTGGAATTTTCGCTGGCAGACATCATCAGTGATATGTCCGTGCCGCGATTGAAAACGCTAACGGTGGTGCCTGCAAATGCCTGATTTCATCAAAATGTTATCGGGGCTTTCCCTGCCGTCATGGATGAATGCCGGGGAGCCGGAAAAGCTGCTGAAAGCGGCCCGGGTATGGTGGGCGAAAGTGTATGGCTGGATTAACTTCCCGCTGACCCGGTTTGATCCGCTGACCTGCCCGGAGCCGTTTCTCAACCTGATGGCCTACGACAGGGACATTACCCGCTTCAGCAATGAGCCGCTGAGTCTCTTTCGTTTACGCGTGGCTTACGCATTTATCAATGCCCGTGACGCGGGTTCGGTGGCGGGATTTATCGCCATTTTTGAGCGCCTGGGGATTGGTTACGTAGAGCTGCTGGAGCGCCAGCCGGAGATTGACTGGGACGTGATTATCGTCCGGGTTTCAGATGGTCAGCTGGCGGCTAATCCTGACCTGATGTTGCAGATCATCAGGCAGTACGGGCGCACCTGCCGCCGCTATCAGTTTGAAGTGCTGACCAGTCAGAAGCTGTTTATCAGTGCGGGCTGGGAGGGCGGGGAATACGTCTGTTATCAGGGCGGAAACAGCCCACGCGGTGAAGTGAAACCCGGTGAATATCTTTGCTTCCCGGCGCGTCTAGAAAATCAAACTAACGCCACGTTTGGCGCCAAAATATAGGTACATCATGAGTCAGACAGTTATCACAAAAGCCTTTGAGCGGCTTAAGGCGCAGCAGGCGGCTAACGGTTCCATTGTTACCCTTGATGAATTTGTTTTTGCAAACGTGCCGGATTTAAACATTACCGACCCGATCAACCGTGATGAGTCATGGCCCGCAGGTAGTCAGATTGTCCACCGTCAGGCGGTGAGTAAAACGGGCATGGTGAATGAAAACGCGGTGGTGTACTCCGTTGTGCTGGGTGCGGATGCCGGGGATTTTGAATTCAACTGGGTCGGTCTGGTGCACAAGAGCAGCAACACCGTGGCGATGATTGTTCACGCGCCTTTGCAGAAGAAAATTAAAACCGCAGCAGGCCAGCAGGGCAACGTACTGACGCGCTCTTTTTTGATGGAATATAACGGCGCGTCACAGCAGACCCAGATTATTACCCCGGCTGACACGTGGCAGATTGATTTTACCGCCCGTCTGGCCGGAATGGACGAACGAATTCGCCTGGAAAATATCGACGTCTGGGGTAATGCCGGCTTTATAAATGATGGCTTCATGGTGACTAAATCCGGCAGTCAATACAGCGTAAAAGCGGGGGCAGGTTATGTGTCCGGCTTACGTGCGGAACTGCTGTCCAAACAGGATATTGCCATCGCTAATAAGCCGTCAAAAGTATGGGTGGATGTGTGCTGGCGCGGAACGCTGTCCAGTGAATGGCGCGCGGAAACAAAAATCACCGTGGCTGATGCTCTGGCAGATTATTACAACGGTGATGAAAAGCATTACGTCTTTGCTCTGGCTGAAATTAATGCAGATGGTTCCGTTACCGACCTGCGCCCAAACGGTAATAAAACAGACCGTGATCTTCAGCCATCCGGCACGGTGAAAGCGTTGCAGGAGCTGACCCCGGAAGCCAAAAAACTGGTGTGGTTCGGGGCAGACAAAGCGCTGGGTAAAACCTCCTTGAGTGATTACGCCCGCACGTTGCTGGAAAAGGTCAGCGCAGAGGAAGCACTTAAATATCTGGGGGTGAGTGACTACAGCCGCGACATGCTGAAGCAGGGCAATCTGGCGGACATGCTCAAATTCCTGGGGCTGAAGGATTTGCCGTTCATCATGAAATATGGCTGTACGATGATCGGTGAACTTGTTGAATGGCCGCTCGAAAAAATGCCACAGGAAATCTGGCCAGATATGACGATGGAATTCATTCCCTATATGGCGCAGTCGTTTGATGGCGCTAAGTTCCCCTTACTGGCGCAACTGCATCCCTCATTGATCCTACCTGTTGATATGCGTGGTGATTTTGTTAGGGGGTGGGATGAGGGGCGAGGCATCGATAGGGGGCGCATTTTGCTTAGTGCGCAGGGTGATGCGATCAGGAATATCACTGGATCTTTTCATAATCTATTTGACTATGAAGCGCCAAGGAATATGGGCGCATTTATCTCGTCAACGAGCGGTGCCACTAGGCAGTCAGGAGTTTCCCCAGCAACGGGCACAATTCAGAAGTTCGACGCATCTGTAGTTGTACCGACAGCCGCAGAAAACCGACCACGGAACATCGCATGGAATATGATCGTGAGGGCGAAATAATGCTTGATGAAAACGGAAACGCACTGGAAACACTGGAAACCACGGTACACGGATTCGACCCTGTTACTGGTGAGTTTACCGGGACTTACGAGATCAGAATTATTGAAGGCACGGGGATTCCCGGTTTATCCACGCTGACCGCGCCACCGAAGGATAAAGCAGGTTTTGCCCGCGTTTGTCAGAAGGGTGACTGGATATACCTGAAGGATTTAAGGGGGCAGACAGTCTACGCTACCGCCACCGGGCAGGCGCAACAGATTGCTTATTTAGGCGACATTCATCAGGGCTATGTGTCCGCTGCGCCTGTCACCCCTTACGATGTATGGAACGGAAAAAAATGGGTCACAGACACGGATGCACAAAATGCTGCGCAGGTCGTTCAGCTTGAGGCAGTGCGCACCAGCCTGCTGTCTAAGGCTGATGACATCATGCGTGACTGGCGGGACGAGCTGGCGCTGGGTGTCATCAGCGATGATGACAAAGCGAAGCTGTTGAACTGGCTGGACTATAAGAAACGCGTTAAAGCCGTTGATATTTCGCAGGGGGAATCCATCGTCTGGCCAGAGGAACCTGCTGATGTGGCGTAAAGCTGACATTGCTTTCTCTGATGCGGCGGCGTTGTCATGCTCGATTGTTGCGGCGCATCCGTGGGTGTACGGGTTGGGTCAGCAGACGGCTAACGGGGCATATCTCAGCCCGGTTAATGCGGTCACCTGGCTGGCCGGAAAGCTGGCCAGCCAGGGCGGCGATGCTGACTTGACGGTGTTTATGATCTGCGGTGATTCCCATGACGGTTTTATGCAGTCGCTTAATCTGCTGACCGCCGTTTTCCCCGCACCGGCTTTCACTCAGGTGGCACGGCTGGCGCAGTCTTCAGCGGTGCTCAATACGGTAAAAATGCAGCTGCCCGCAAAGGGGCTTAACAGCTTGCCACCCTCGTTGCCGCTTTCCGTTCTAACAAGCCGCGCCGCTCTGAATGCACAACGCACCGCAGCCGCGCAGGCGGAGGCCAGCGCGGGCAGCAGTCTGGAGGGGTTGAAAGCACAGCTGGGCCAGTTTGCTGCGGAACACGCCAACCTGCTGGATAGCATCAGCGGCGGGCTGGAAAACCTGAAATCAAAGTCAGCGCCAGCCTGGGTTTATACATCACGTGGGGATGTGGCCACCGCCGCCGCTGAATTGCTCAAAAATATCCCGCAGCCATCCGCTATTTACACCGTGGCCATGATGTTTGTTGGTGAGGATTTAACGGCGCTGGGAGGGATGATCCATGACATCGATAGCCACGTTCGCCCTTGATGGCGAGGGCATTTTACTGAAAAGCATCCGCATCACCCTTTCGATGGCGTTTGAAGAAAAAGACCAGTCAGGACAGACGTCCAGCACGGCGACAGCAGAACAGGGTATTAAGGCAAAGGAACTGCGTGTCTCCGGTCTGGTCCCGTTCAGTACACCCGAAGTGCTGAAGCGCATTTTTGAACTGGCCAGCGCCCGTGATGGCGGCGGAAAGCTGAAGGTTTACCGCATCGCGTGCCTTGAGACGCGAAACGTGAATTTTCGTGAGGGGACGTTCACGGGAAATATCGACGCCCCCCGGCAGGATAAAGAAATGGCCTGGCTGGTGACGTTCACGATCAAAGAGCGCCTGAGCGTTGATGAAAAAAAACAGGCGCGGGCAAGCGGAAAAATCAGCGCGACGAAACAGGGCGCTTCCGGTTCTGGTGCGGGTGGTGGCGTGGCTGCTGCTGAAGATGAAGAGAAAATGACGTGGTTCGAACGCAAGGTGCTTAAGCCCGTCAATGATTCGCTGGGGTAGGGATGAAACCGATTAAAAAACTGTGGTTGTCGAGTGAGCTGGTACACCTGACAGACGTTAATGTTGCGCTGGAGCTGAACGGGTGCGGCCGGGGGTTCATCACGGCGGAAACCAGCGAGGATTTTACGGGTAAAATGGTCCGGCTTGACGTGGGCTACACTGATAAGCTGCTGCGCTGGTTTACGGGGTACGTTGAGCGCAGTCAGCCCGCAGAGAATGGCTATCAGCGCCTGTTTGTGCGTGAAATGGTCGGTATCTTTGACCGCAACTGGCCGTGCTCTTTTCAGCATCCGACTTTGCGTCAGATCGCGGCCTGGCTGACAGAAAACAGCGGCCTGACGGTCAGCGTGGCCAGTGCGGATTATGCCGATAAGCCGATCCCTCATTTCACGCATTCCGGTACGGGTTTTCAACTGCTGGCCAGTCTGGGTGCGGCATTTAATGTGACCGATTATCAGTGGTATCAGTTGCCGGATGGTGACGTCTGGCTGGGTGCCGCTGAACATGCCCTGTTTGCCGGAAAACCCGTTGAAATCCCCGCCGAGTTCGCCAGCAGCGCGGCGGGCGGCAATTCCATGACTATCCCTGTTGTGCAGAGCATCCGCCCCGGCGTTGAGCTGAACGGCCAGCGCGTGACGCGTGTCCGCCTGTACAATGACGATCTTGAAATCACATGGACCCCGCGCAACAAAGCCACGGGCGCACCACTGCAAAAAACGCCGCTACAGCGCCAGGTGGAAACCGCTTACCCGGAGCTGGCATCCGGTGTGCACCTGCCGAAGTTTGCGCGGGTAACCGCACCCAGCGAAGCGGTAACCAGCGGTGATTTTGCTGACCCGTTCCGGCCGCGCTATGCGGTCAACGTGCAGCTGCTGGACGCTGACGGCAATCCGGACAGAAACACGCCTGAATATCCCGCCGTGCCGCTTCCGGTGCCGGGGGCGGGTAACGATTCAGGTACGTTTCAGTTTCCACCGGAAGGGACGCTGGTTGAAATTGGTTTCAACGGAGGCCGCCCGGATAAGCCTTTCGTCAGGCAGACAATGCCGGAGGGCAACAGCCTGCCGGATGTTAAACCGGGTGAGCAGCTACAGCAGCAGCGGGAGGAAGTTTCGCAGCGCATCACCCAGGGCGGTGACTGGGTGCGTAAAACTGACCAGACGATCAGTGAATCATCTATGTCCCGCGTGGTTGAGGCTGACGACGAAAGGCGCACGCTGGTCGCACGTGAAACCACTATCAAGGCCACGGACAAAACTACTGTGGTGGGCAAGGTCACGCTGATGGCCGGAGCCATCCAGCATGTCACCCTGGGGGATTACGCGCTGGCCATCCAGGGTAACAGGGTGGCCAGCATCGGAGGAGACTGTAAAACCAGCATCAGCGGTAACCGTGATGCCCGCATTGTGGGCGGCAGTACCAGCGAGATAGCGGGCGACCTGCTGGAAAAAATCGGAGGTATCCGCAGCAGCGTTGCGGCCGCACAGCAGCAGATCATTGCGCCAGTCGTCTGGGTGGGTAGCCAGCAGATTAACGTTATGCAGTTGATGCTGGACACGCTTGATGTGGTCAGGCAACTGGCCCAGCTGACAGCAGCCCACACGCACCCGGACACCGGAACCCCAACCAATGCAGCGGACATCGCTCAGGCCGGAGGCCAGGCCAATATACTGAAGGAAAAATATAAACCGGTAATCGGTTAATTCGTCCCGACAACACAGCCCGCCGCGTGCGGGCTTTTTTACGCCCCGAATTAAAGCCACCCTATCGCGTTCAGTGAGGCGCTGTCTCACATCCATCCCCGTTTCAAATCAAAAAGGATTAACCCCGCAGCGTGGCGCACAGCCTGCCACAACCAGACAAAATAAACTGATCGGAGACGAAAACGGCACTACACCGCACCCGCCTGCCGTTTTTGGATCTGAAAGTTATTTCAGTTTGGATTTTCTACAAACCATCCCGCCAGCCCGCGCCGCTGCTGGGGCTTTGCCGGAGAACCCAAACTGAAAAGGTTGAAAAGGATTTCAGTGTTTTTCAGTTTCATAGATCGTTAGTGGATCGTGTGAAAAACATAACTAACAGAATTTAAAGGGATTTAGCTGTTTTACGTCAGTTGAATAGATCGTTGCGTGGATCGTTTGCGGCGGAGATGAAAAACGCCATGTCAGGCGTGGCGCGGCTTCACTGCATTTTTTGGTGTTCAGGGTTACTGAAATTACTGAAATAGATATACTGTGTTTATGTACAGTTAATTATTATTTAGAGGGCAGGGCTTATGCGCCGCGTAATCATCAATGGGGCAGTTTTTATGTTCATGGCCAGAGGTGAGAAACTGACTGAAGAAGATGGACTACCGCGCAACGGCGTGCCGGATGGCCGATACGTGTTGTGGCCACGTGGTGAGGGGTGGGATGTGCGTTATCTGGTAGTCGGTGGCGGTAGCCGGGATTGGGTGGCAATTGCAGACCAGCTATTCCCTGATGAAGACTCAGCCTGGCAAGCTGCGTTTGATTATCAGTGTGAATTAACTTCAGGAAGCAGATGACTTAAGCGACACTTTTGCGACATTTTTTATTGCTTTGGGTGTGATTGATGCAAGAATTTAATGTAATTAATTGATTTTAATGCATTAAATATAAGGTGTGTTGTTGGGTTTCTCTGAATTAAAGAGACAGGTTATTCTTTTGCTTCGTTTTTTGAAATAACGGCAGGTCATAAAAAAATGTGATAAAACGGATAACTGCGCTATTTGAGCAACGCAAACGATTCACATAACTTTTTGGTCACCCGATAATGATCCCACAGATTTCCCAGGCACCGGGTCTTGTTCCGTTGGTGCTGAGTTTTTTGGATGCCTTAAAACAGGATGGTTTTACTGGCGACACAGCGACAAGCTATGCCGACCGTCTGATTATGTCCACCGACAACAGTATCTATCAACTGTTGCCCGACGCAGTTATTTTCCCCCGATCCACGGCTGATGTGGCACTGATTGCACGCCTTGCGGCAGACAGTCGCTTCGATTCCCTGACCTTTGCGCCACGCGGTGGCGGCACCGGCACCAACGGGCAGTCACTCAATCAGGGTATTGTGGTGGATATGTCGCGCCATATGAAGCGCATTCTGGATATCAATGTCGAAGAGGGTTGGGTAAAAGTTGAAGCCGGCGTCATAAAAGATCAGCTCAATGATTACCTGAAACCTTTTGGCTACTTTTTCTCCCCGGAACTGTCCACCAGTAACCGCGCCACACTTGGCGGCATGATTAACACGGATGCCTCAGGCCAGGGATCGCTGGTGTACGGCAAAACCTCCGATCATGTACTGGGACTGAAAGCGGTCCTGCTGGGAGGAGAGGTGCTGGATACGTATGCGATGCCCGTCAGCGAAGCGGAAATACGCGCGCAGGCACCTGGTGCGGAAGGTAATATCTATCGTGTGGTGCTGGACCGCTGCCGTGAGCAGCGTGACGTAATCATCGACAAATTCCCTAAACTTAACCGTTTTCTCACCGGTTACGACCTGCGTCATGTGTTGAGTGACGATCTGCAACAGCTGGATCTGACGCGCATTTTATGTGGCGCTGAAGGCACGCTGGCGTTTATCGCCGAAGCCACCCTGGATATCACTCCGATCCCAAAAGTGCGCCGGCTGGTTAACATTAAATACGACTCCTTTGACTCTGCGCTGCGCAATGCGCCATTTATGGTGGAGGCCAAAGCGCTGTCGGTCGAAACCGTTGATTCTAAGGTGCTGAACCTTGCCCGTGAAGACATTGTCTGGCACTCCGTCAGTGAACTGATTACGGATATTCCTGACAAAGAGATGCTTGGCCTGAATATGGTGGAGTTTGCTGGCAACGATAAATCCCTGATCGACAGCCAGGTGGAATCGCTGTGCCAGCGACTTGAAACGTTAATGTCACTGCGCGAGGGCGGGGTCATTGGCTATCAGCTCTGTGATGACGTTTCCGGTATTGAGCGTATCTACGGGATGCGCAAAAAAGCCGTGGGGCTGTTGGGGAATGCCAAAGGGCGTGCCAAGCCGATTCCGTTTGTTGAAGACACTTGCGTGCCGCCGCAGAACCTCGCTGACTATATTGTCGATTTCCGTGCACTGCTCGATGGGCATAACCTCAGTTATGGCATGTTTGGCCATGTGGATGCCGGGGTGCTGCACGTGCGCCCTGCGCTGGATATGTGCGACCCGCAGCAGGAGATGCTGATGAAACAGATCTCTGATGAAGTCGTGGCCCTGACAGCGCGTTATGGCGGCCTGCTGTGGGGGGAGCACGGGAAAGGATTCCGCGCGGAGTACAGTCCGGCGTTCTTTGGCGAGGTGCTGTATAACGAATTGCGCCGCATTAAAGCCGCCTTCGACCCTGCCAACCGTCTGAATCCGGGTAAAATCTGTGCACCGCTGGGCGTCGACGACCCGATGCTCAAAGTCGATGCAGTGAAACGTGGCACGTACGATCGCCAGATCCCGGTTAACGTTCGGACTGACTGGCGTGGCGCGATGGAGTGTAACGGCAACGGCTTATGCTTTAACTTTGATGTGAAAAGCCCGATGTGCCCGTCAATGAAGATCACCAGCAACCGCATGCATTCACCGAAAGGGCGTGCCACGCTGACGCGCGAATGGCTGCGTTTGCTGGCCGAGCAGGGCGTAGATCCACTGGTGCTTGAGCAGCAACTGCCGTCAAAAGGAATCAGTCTGCGCGGTATGATCCAGCGGACCCGCAACAGCTGGCAGGCCAAACGCGGGCAGTATGATTTTTCCCACGAGGTGAAAGACGCGATGTCAGGCTGCCTGGCCTGTAAAGCGTGTTCAACCCAATGTCCGATCAAAATCGATGTTCCTGGTTTCCGCTCACGCTTTTTACAGCTCTATCACACGCGCTACCTGCGTCCGGCCAGTGACTATCTGGTCGCAACGGTGGAGAGCTATGCGCCGCTGATGGCAAAAGCGCCAAAGACCTTTAACTTCTTTTTACGTCAGCCTTGGGTCAAATCGCTCAGCAAGCGCCATATTGGTATGGTCGACCTGCCGCTCTTATCGTCACCGACGCTGAAGCAGCAGCTGGCCGGTCATCGGGCATCGGGCACGACGCTGGAAGATCTCGAACAGATGAGTGCTGAACAGCGTGCGCGGACTGTGCTGGTGGTTCAGGACCCGTTTACCAGCTATTACGAAGCACAGCTGGTGGCCGACTTTGTGCAACTGATTGAAAAGTTGGGCTTCACTGCTGTGGTACTGCCGTTCTCGCCGAACGGCAAAGCGCAGCATATTAAGGGCTTCCTGCAACAGTTTGCGCGTACCGCACAGAAAACTGCTGATTTCCTCAATCGTGTGGCGCAGTTGAAGATGCCGCTGGTGGGTGTCGATCCGGCGCTGGTGCTCTGCTACCGCGATGAGTACAAGCAGGTACTGGGTGATAAACGGGGGGATTTCCATGTGCAGTTAGTCCATGAATGGCTGCATACTGCGCTGGCGACGCGTGATGCCCAGCCCGCAGCAGAAGGTGAATCCTGGTATCTGTTTGGCCACTGCACCGAGGTCACTGCGCTGCCCGGCTCGATTAAACAGTGGGAAACGATCTTTGCCCGCTTTGGTGCCAGGCTGGAAAATGTCAGCGTGGGTTGCTGCGGCATGGCCGGGACTTACGGGCATGAAGCAAAAAACCTGGAAAACTCGCTCGGGATTTATGCGCTCTCCTGGCAAAATGCCCTGCAAAAACTGCCGCGTCAGCGCTGTCTGTCGACCGGCTATTCCTGCCGCAGTCAGGTGAAACGTATTGAAGGTAGCGGTATACGCCATCCTCTGCAGGCATTACTGGAGATCCTGTAATGGCAATCTGGCAGCGTGAAGCCACGCTTGAGCAGTTAAATCTGCGCAGTCAAAACACGATGGTGGACCATATTGGCATCCGTTTTACGGTGCTGGCGGAGGACCGAATTGAAGCGGTGATGCCGGTTGATCAGCGTACGCGCCAGCCGTTTGGTCTGCTGCACGGCGGAGCATCGGTGGTGCTGGCGGAGACACTAGGCTCAATGGCTGGGTATCTCTGCACCGAGGGTGAACAGCAGGTGGTTGGGCTGGAGATCAACGCCAATCATCTGCGGGCCGCACGGGAAGGCGAGGTCCGTGGTGTGTGCCGTTCTGTGCATCTCGGACGGCGTCATCAGGTGTGGCAAATAGAAATTTTCGACAACAATAATCGCTTGTGCTGTACGTCCCGCCTCACAACTGCTGTGATTTGACCGATAACCCCGCTTAATGCGGGGTTTTTCGCATCACTGGCACGCGGTATAATACTCTGAAGATTACATTATCCACGACGCGTGCTTAACGAATTCGCTTTGCAACACGGTCGCTTTATCCCATTCGCCATTCATTGCCAGCTGATGACAGAGGCGACTCAGGGAGTGGCGTGCCAGTTGCCAGGCTTGCATCCGGAACAGGCGTTCGCGGTCGGTGTTGCTCAGCTCAACAACCTGTCGTTGATGGAGTTTTCCCAGCGCGTGAAGATAGCTTTGATCGTCGCCATTCAGCTGGCAGAGTTCGGCCATGTCGAGGCAGGTATCATTGAACTTACGCAGTTGTTCAATGGAACAGTCGGGCCGGTTTAACTTAGCCTGCGCCATGTAAAAGTCGACGGTGATATCACGTACGGAAAACGTGTACTCATCAATTTTATGTTGCAGCCACGCACTCATCGACAGATTCATTACGGGTTCCAGTCGCGCTAATGATAATCATTATCATATTATAACTGCGATATTATTCAATCGTAACGTGGGAATTTTTATTGATATACCTCACCTGTCAGAAAAATCGGTGATAACGATAACCGCGTCACGGTGAATAACGAGAATGAGTTAGAGAAAGTATTCGGTTTAGATAACAAAATATAAACATCTTATTTTCAAACGCTTATCTTTTGAGACGATGCGTCTTTCAGGCAAAGCGCAATCTTTTTTACAGGGTCTAAACTTAGTCAAGAGTTCCCTAAAAGCACCTTTTGTCCTTTATCCCTGCAAAACAAGAGGTTGAAGTGATTCTGGTAATCACTAACATAGGGGCACTAGCCCGAAGGGCTATCGTATCGCGAGGTAAATTATGCAATCAGCAAATCCTGCCACTTTTTCTCCGGATGAGTACATCTGGAAAGGGCTGACGCTTACTGACAGCGCAGCAAAGCAAATCATCAATCTGGCCGCAGGTGACCCTGAGATTAAGGGCCTGAAGCTGGGTGTCAAAACCTCTGGCTGTGCCGGATTTGGTTACACCATGGATATGGCGAAAGAATCGGCGGCGGATGATTTGGTGTTCAGCCATAACGGTGCGTTGTTATTCGTGCCCCTGCAGGCGATGCCCTATATCGACGGTACGGAAGTGGATTTCGTGCGCGAAGGCCTGAACCAGATTTTCAAATTTAATAACCCTAAAGCTCAACACGCCTGCGGCTGTGGTGAGAGCTTTGGCGTTGAGTGAACCCTATGTCTCGTAATACTGAAGCATCTGACGATGTACAGGTTTGGGAAGGCAGCCCTCAGAACTACAAAGAAGGCTTCTTTACCCAACTGCAAACCGAAGAGTTTGAACACGGCATCAATGAAGATGTGGTGCGCGCAATCTCGGCTAAACGTAACGAACCTGAGTGGATGCTGGAATTCCGCCTGAAGGCCTTCGCTGCATGGCTTGAAATGGAAGAGCCTCACTGGCTGAAAGCCAACTACAAAAAGCTGGATTATCAGGATTACAGCTACTATTCCGCGCCGTCCTGCGGCAACTGTGATGACAGCTGTGCCTCTGAGCCAGGTGCCACACAGGCTTCAGGAACCGATGCGCCCAACTACCTGACCCAGGAAGTGGAAGACGCCTTTAAACAGTTAGGCGTACCGGTACGTGAAGGCCAGGAAGTGGCCGTAGATGCGATCTTTGACTCCGTCTCCGTATCGACCACCTATCGCGATAAGCTGGCGAAAGAGGGCATTATCTTCTGTTCGTTCGGTGAAGCCATCCACGAGCACCCGGAGCTGGTTCAACAGTATCTGGGCACCGTTGTTCCGGCAAATGACAACTTCTTCGCCGCGCTGAACTCAGCGGTGGCCTCTGACGGGACTTTCGTTTACATCCCGAAAGGGGTGCGCTGCCCGATGGAGCTGTCGACGTATTTCCGTATTAACGCGGCGAAAACCGGCCAGTTTGAACGCACCATTCTGATTGCCGATGAAGGCAGTTACGTGAGCTACATCGAAGGCTGTTCAGCGCCGGTCCGTGACACCTACCAGCTGCATGCGGCGGTGGTGGAAGTGATCATCCACAAAGATGCGGAAGTGAAATACTCCACGGTGCAAAACTGGTTCTCCGGTGGCGACTCCGAGGGCGGTATCCTGAACTTCGTCACCAAGCGTGCACTGTGTGAAGGGGCGAACAGTAAGATGTCCTGGACGCAGTCGGAAACCGGTTCTGCAATCACCTGGAAATACCCGAGTGTGATCCTGCGCGGTGATAACTCGATTGGTGAGTTCTTCTCTGTCGCGCTGACCAGCGGACGCCAGCAGGCTGATACCGGCACCAAGATGATCCACATTGGTAAAAACACCAAGTCAACCATCATCTCTAAAGGTATCTCTGCTGGCACCAGCCAGAATACCTATCGCGGCCTGGTGAAAATCATGCCAACCGCCACCAATGCGCGTAACTTTACCCAGTGTGACTCGATGCTGATTGGTGCGGAATGCGGTGCACACACTTTCCCGTATGTGGAAGTGCGTAATAACACCGCACAGTTAGAGCATGAGGCCACCACATCACGTATTGGTGAAGACCAGCTGTTCTACTGCCTGCAACGCGGGATCAGCGAAGACGATGCGATTTCTATGATTGTTAACGGTTTCTGCAAGGATGTCTTCTCAGAGCTGCCGCTGGAATTTGCAGTGGAAGCGCAGAAACTGTTGGCCATCAGCCTCGAACACAGCGTGGGCTAACCTACGCACAGCATTGATATGGTGCCGGAAAGCACTACGAAGGAAACCTTATGTTAAGCATTAAAGATTTACAGGTCAGCGTTGAAGACAAAGCTATCCTGCGTGGATTGAATCTTGAAATCAAACCGGGCGAAGTTCACGCCATCATGGGGCCAAACGGCTCAGGGAAAAGTACCCTTTCTGCCACTCTGGCAGGGCGTGAAGATTATGAAGTCACCGGCGGCTCCGTGGAGTTTAAAGGTAAAGACCTGCTGGAACTGGCCCCGGAAGATCGTGCCGGTGAAGGCATCTTTATGGCTTTCCAGTACCCGGTTGAGATCCCTGGCGTCAGTAACCAGTTCTTCCTGCAAACCTCGGTTAACGCGGTGCGCAAATACCGTGAACAGGAAGCGCTGGACCGTTTTGATTTCCAGGACTTCATTGAAGATAAGATTCAGCTGCTGAAAATGCCTGAGGATCTGTTGACCCGCTCCGTCAACGTTGGTTTTTCCGGCGGTGAAAAAAAGCGTAATGATATTCTGCAGATGGCGGCGCTTGAGCCGGATCTGTGCATCCTGGATGAGACGGACTCCGGTCTGGACATCGATGCCCTGAAAATCGTGGCAAACGGGGTTAACAACCTGCGTGATGGCAAACGTTCATTCATCATCGTCACGCACTACCAGCGTATTCTTGACTACATCCAGCCGGACTTCGTCCATGTGCTGTATCAGGGCAAAATTGTGAAATCAGGTGATTTCTCACTGGTTAAACAGTTGGAGGAGCAAGGCTATGGCTGGCTTACCGACCAAGAGTGATAACGCGCTGCAACAGTGGCATCACCTGTTTGAAACGCGTGGTGAAAGCCGTTCGTTGCAGGCTCAGCAACACTGGCAGCAGCTGCTGCGCTTAGGCCTGCCTACGCGTAAGCAGGAAAATTGGAAATACACGCCGCTGGACCAGCTGCTGGGCCATCAGTTTGTGCTGCCTCAGCCTGCTGAACTAAATACAGACGCTATCGACGACGTGGCACTGGCGATTGATGCTGTGCGCCTGGTGTTTGTTGATGGACGTTTTGCACCGGCCCTGAGTGACAGTGAGTATGACCTGTTCGCCATTCAGGTGACTCAGGCCGCGGAACGTCGCGAGTTGAGTGCGCCAATTCAGCCCGAAGTGTTCCTGCATCTGACAGAAAGCCTGGCAGAGGAAGTGACGACCATTCAGTTGGCACGTGGTAAAGCAGCAGCACGTCCCCTTTACCTGCTTCACATCAGCAGCGGCAGTGCGGCAGGCGAGATGAACACCTCTCACTATCGTCACCATCTGGTGCTGGAAGAAGCGTCGGAAGCGACGGTGATTGAGCATTACGTCACGCTTAACGCCTCAACGCACTTTACCGGTGCGCGTTTCACCGCCGATGTGGGCAATAACGCGCAGCTGACGCACTACAACCTCTGCTTCGAAGATCAGAGCAGCTATCACTTCTCACATAACGACCTGATGCTGGGCCGTGATGTGCGCGTGCAGAGCCACAGCTTCCTGCTGGGGGCGGGTCTGACCCGTCACAACACCAGCAGCAAACTGGAAGGCGAGGGCAGCGACCTGGTGATCAACAGCCTGATGCTGCCGCTGGACAAAGAAGTGTGTGACAGCCGCACCTATCTTGAGCACAACAAAGGCCATTGCCAGAGCCGTCAGCTGCATAAAACCATTGTGCGTGACCGTGCCCGTGCGGTGTTTAATGGTCATATTAAAGTGGCCAAGTATGCGCTGAAAACTGACGGTCAGATGAGTAACAACAACCTGTTACTGGGACGTCTGGCAGAAGTGGATACCAAACCGCAGCTGGAAATCTACGCTGATGACGTGAAATGCGGTCATGGTGCGACGATCGGTCGTATTGACGAAGAGCAGATGTTCTATCTGCGTTCTCGTGGGATCGACGAAGCCGCCGCACAGCGCATGATTATCTATGCGTTTGCCGCTGAATTAACCGAAGCCATTTCTGATGAAACGCTGAAAGAAGCCGTGATGCAGCGCATCGCGCAGCGTTTCCCTGGAGGCCTGCAATGAGTTTTGACCTGGCCCGCGTTCGGGCGGAGTTTCCGCTGCTGGCGCGCGAGGTCAACGGGCAACCGCTGGCCTATCTCGACAGTGCGGCCAGTGCGCAAAAGCCGCAGGCAGTCATTGACGCAGAAAGCCGCTTTTATGAACATGGCTATGCCGCCGTGCACCGGGGTATTCACACGCTGAGTGCGGAAGCCACCACGGAAATGGAAAATGTGCGCACTCAGGCCGCACAGTTCCTCAATGCGGCTTCAGCGGAAGAGATCGTCTTCGTTAAAGGCACCACAGAAGCGATCAATCTGGTCGCTAACAGCTGGGGCGGCAGCCAGTTGCAGCCGGGCGACAACATCATCATTACGGAGATGGAGCACCACGCGAATATCGTGCCGTGGCAGATGGTGGCACAGCGCACCGGCGCTGAAGTGCGCTTTATCCCACTGACTGCTAACGGTGAGCTGGATATCGCTCAGTTACCTGTATTGATGGACAGCCGTACCCGCCTGCTGGCGGTGACGCAGGTATCTAACGTGCTGGGAACTGAAAATCCGGTGAAAGCGCTGGTAGCGCAGGCGAAAGCCGCAGGCGTGGTTACGTTGATCGACGGTGCGCAGGCCGTGATGCATCACCAGGTCGACGTCCAGGATCTGGACTGCGATTTTTATGTTTTCTCCGGGCACAAACTTTATGGCCCGACCGGCATTGGCATCCTGTATGGCCGTAAGGCACTGCTGGATCAGATGCCGCCGTGGGAAGGGGGCGGGGCGATGATTGCTACCGTCAGCCTGACCAAAGGCACCACCTTTGCTGCGGCTCCATGGCGCTTCGAAGCGGGGTCACCGAATACCGGGGCGATTATCGGTCTGGGCGCTGCCATCAAGTGGGTCAGCGATCTGGGGCTGGATGTGATTGCCGAACGTGAACAGCAACTGATGCGCTATGCACTGGATAAACTGGCCGCAGTGCCGGATCTGGTGATTTATGGCCCGCAGCAGCGCGCTGGCGTGATTGCGTTCAACCTGGGTAAGCACCATGCTTTTGATGTTGGCAGCTTCCTGGACCAGTATGGCATCGCGATACGTACCGGTCATCACTGTGCCATGCCGTTAATGCAGCATTACGAGGTACCTGCCATGTGTCGTGCCTCGTTTGTTCTGTATAATAGCGAAGAAGAAGTGGACCGACTGGCCGCCGGTTTAACACGTATTCACCGTTTGCTGGGTTAAGTTTCAACCCGCACCGACCCGCAGGGGCGAGGCATGCCTCGCCCTTTCGTTTTTAAGTGAGGAAGCAATGGCAACTCTGCCAGATAAAGACAAGCTGGTACGTAACTTCAATCGTTGCGCTAACCAGGAAGAGAAGTATCTGTACATCATTGAGCTGGGTGCGCGCCTGTCGGGCGAGGCGGAAACCCTCCAGCAGCCGGAAAACATCATTCCGGGCTGTCAGAGTCAGGTGTGGATTGTCGTCGACACCGATGAAACAGGCTGTGTTCGCCTGCAGGGCGACAGCGATGCCGCGCTGGTGAAAGGGTTGATTGCCATTGTCTTCGCGCTGTACCAAAAGATGACGCCGCAGGAAATCGTCGATTTCGATGTCCGCCCCTGGTTTGCCGACCTTTCACTGACGCAACAATTAACGCCGTCCCGTTCTCAGGGACTGGAAGCAATGATTCGTGCCATTCGTAAGAAAGCGCTGATTCTTACTCAGCCTTGAATTGCTACACTTCTCGGTAAGCACCCCGCCAGGCTACAGTGGGGTGTTTACACATCCAGATACCGGTTACGGGGGGATTTATCGTCCGCCATAAGCGAGTCAGGTTGTGTATCTATCCATTCATAACCGAGAAATGCGCATGAAACTTTTTTACCGCTTTGCCGGGATCTCTGTTCTTACCTTTCTTGCCGGGATGCACGCCGTTAGCGCAACCGAGTATCCGCTTCCTCCCGACAACAGCCGCCTGATTGGTGAGAACACCACTTTTGTCGTGCCCAATGACGGGCAGCCGCTGGAGTCCGTGGCAGCCAAATACAAAGTGGGCCTGCTGGGCCTGCTGGAAGCCAATCCCGGTACCGACCCCTGGTTGCCCAAAGCGGGTTCACAGCTGACCATTCCAACGCAGATGCTACTTCCTGATACGAAACGTGAAGGGATCGTTGTCAACGTGGCTGAACTGCGCCTCTACTACTATCCCAAAGATGAAAACAAAGTGATCGTCTATCCCATCGGTATTGGTCAACTGGGGGCGAATACCCCGGCAATGGTCACCAGCATCAGCCAGAAAATCCCCAATCCAACCTGGACACCCACTCCTAATATTCGTAAGCGCTACGCGGCTGAAGGTAAGACGCTGCCGGTAACCGTACCCGCAGGGCCGGATAACCCAATGGGGCTGTTTGCGCTGCGTCTGGCTTACGGTAAGCAGCACTATCTGATCCACGGTACTAACGCTGATTTTGGTATTGGCATGCGCGTCAGTTCAGGGTGCATCCGTTTGCGTCCGGACGATATCGAAGCACTGTTTAACAGCGTTCCTAAAGGCACGCGCGTGCAGATCATCAATCAGCCAGTGAAATACGCGGTTGAACCGGACGGTAAGCGTTATCTGGAAGTGCATCAGCCGTTATCGCATAGCGAAAAGGACGACCCACAAACCATGCCGATTGCACTGACGGTGGCTGCTAAGAAGTTCATCAACAGTGATGCCAGCGATCGGGTAGTCATCAAAGCGGCGATTGAACGCAGAGCAGGGATGCCAGTGCTGGTCAACGAGGGTGAGAAAGTCGATGGTAACCGTGAGTTGCCTGTTAACGATGATAAACAGCATCCTGCTGCTTCGGAGGGCAAATCTGCACCAGTGACTAGTATTGGGGCTGGCGGGGCTTAGAATCGTTTACAGGGCGTTTTAGACGGGGTTGGACGCATGGTGGAAGACTCCGGATAACAGGCAAAAAAAATGGCGCACAATGTGCGCCATTTCATTACCAGAACTCTTACTTACGGTAAGAGTGAGCCTGGTTGTCCAGACGCTGGTTAGCACGAGCTGCGTCATCTTTAGCAGCCTGAACGTCAGAACGGATTGCGTTCACGTCGTTGCTCAGCTGGTCAACTTTAGCGTTCAGAGTCTGCACGTCGGTAGACAGCTGATCGATTTTAGCGTTGCTTGAGCAACCAGCCAGCATAGTTGAAGCCAGGATTACCGCGCCCAGTACCAGTTTAGTACGATTCATTATTAATACCCTCTAGATTAAGTTAATCTCCATGTAGCGTTACAAGTATTACACAAAGTATTTTCTAATGAGAATAATTTTTTGATGAGAAAGTGCTTAAACTTGATCGTTCGCTCAAAGAAGCATCTTATTTCTGATATTTTACAAAAAACGAAGCGAAAACAGGCGATTTTAATCGGAGGGAACGTCGTTTCTTCGGTAATTAAATCGTTAATTTCGATTGGACGCTTTGTGAAACGTCTTACGCAAGTTGTAAAAAAAGCGCCACTGAGGGCGCTTTTTAAATGCAAGGCGTAATTTTTAATTACAGAACGTGCACTGATGCAGTATTGGTCGTTCCACTTGGTACCAATGCACCAGAAACCATGACCACTACATCGCCTTTCTGCGCGTAGCCGCTGGCTTCTGCCGCTTCTTTACCCAGACGGTAGAAATCGTCAGTTGAGGCGATTTCTTTCACCACGGAAGTGATGATGCCTTTACTGAGCAACAGCTGACGTGAAGTCTGCTCGTTTGTCGTCAGGGCGAGGATCGTTGCATTCGGGAAGTATTTACGAATGGACTTCGCAGACTTGCCGCCTTCAGTGGCAACCACAATCAGTGGCGATTCCAGTTTCTCAGCCGTTTCTACCGCTCCACGACAGACTGCTTCAGTGATGCGCATTTTGCGGTTGTCGTGCTGGGAGTCGATGCGGCTTTTCATCACGCGGTCGGTACGTTCGCAGATGGTGGCCATAATGGTGACAGACTCCAGCGGGTATTTCCCTTTGGCGCTTTCACCAGACAGCATCACAGCATCAGTGCCGTCGAGAATGGCGTTGGCAACGTCACCGGCTTCCGCACGGGTAGGGCGCGGGTTTTTGATCATCGAATCGAGCATCTGAGTGGCGGTGATCACCACTTTACGTGCACGGTTACACTTCTTGATCATCATCTTCTGAGCGAAGATCACTTCTTCAACCGGGATCTCAACGCCGAGATCACCACGAGCGACCATGATACCGTCAGAGGCATCAAGGATTTCGTCGAAGTTGTTCAGGCCTTCCTGGTTTTCAATTTTAGAGATGATCTGGATATGCTCGCCGCCGTGCGCTTTCAGATGCTCACGGATTTCGATCACGTCTGAACGCTTACGGATGAACGAGGCAGCAACGAAGTCGACGCCTTGCTCACAGCCAAAGATCAGGTCCAGCTTGTCTTTTTCAGCCAGCGCAGGCAACTGAATGGAAACGCCCGGCAGGTTAACGCCTTTGTTCTCGCCCAGGTCACCGTTGTTCAGCACTTTACATACCACGGTGCTTTCAGTGACTTCGATAACTTCCATACCGATCAAACCGTCATCCACCAGTACGGTGTTACCGATTTTCAGGTCAGAAGCGAAACCAGCGTAAGTCACCGCGACGGTATCGGCGTTACCGATGATGGTCTGGTCGGTGGTGAAGGTGAAGGTCTGGCCCGCTTTCAGGGAGGCATCGTTACCGCCTTCCAGCTTCATCGTACGGATTTCAGGACCTTTAGTGTCCAGCAGAATGGCAGCCTGGTGACCGCTTTTGCTCATGACGGAGCGCAGGTTAGTAATACGCTGGCCATGTTCTTCATAATTCCCGTGGGAAAAGTTCAGACGCATCACGTTCATACCGGCATCAAGCAGGTTAGTCAGCATCTCTTCAGATTCGGTTTTTGGGCCGATAGTACATACGATTTTAGTCTTTTTCATGACGATTTATCTATTAAGTTGTGATGGATGATTAAAGATGGATCCCGGCGGTGTTTCCCCCGGAGGAAAAAATTTGCGTTATGAAAACGTCGATACTGAGTAAGGATAGGTGACAGAATTAAAGCATGCAGGGTAAGTTGAGACGTGGTTTCGGCGCAGGCGCAGCAGGACGTTGCGCAACAGGTACTCGTTATAAATTGAGGGGCAACCATACGCTGAAACCATTCAAGTGAAACAACGTTCCGTATTATAGTCGCTAAGTGTTCGAAAACCAATTAAAAAGCGTGAAATAGCATGCAGGAATGATGCGCATCAAATTCGTTGCGCAAACCAGCACTAAGTAAGGTTAATCTGAAAGTCTGGTTGAGGGCAAAAAAAGGGGATGTGGTACGTTTCGTGGAACAGGGCAAAGCCTTTTGAGTAGGGTAACACGGGTAGGGTGATGCTTCGGAAAGGAATTTGGTGCGTCTGAATGGACTCGAACCATCGACCCCCACCATGTCAAGGTGGTGCTCTAACCAACTGAGCTACAGACGCATAATTTGCTTCGTCTTTCGTACTACTGCTTTGATAGCAACTTCCGTTCATCTTTCTTTGGAAGAAAGATGGTGCGTCTGAATGGACTCGAACCATCGACCCCCACCATGTCAAGGTGGTGCTCTAACCAACTGAGCTACAGACGCAAATTGTTGTCGTGGTGACAACGGGGACGAATATTAACGACACCCCGAACGCCTGGCAAGGAGAAAAAAGGATTTTTGCGTCTGATTGCTGCGCAACTGTGCGAAGCGCAGCAATTTTAATCATTTTCCCCGGGTTTATCAGAAAATTAACGCGCTGCACGCGTGAGAATCATCTCCGCAGGCTGACGTTGCAGACGGCGCATCCGCCAAATCATCATGACGGCAGAGGAGGTCAGTCCAATGATAAAGCCGGTCCAGAATCCTGAAGGGCCCATTGCCGGGACCACCCAGTCGGTCATCGCCAGCACGTAACCGCTCGGCAGGCCGAGGATCCAATAGGCGACGAAGGTAATAAAGAAGATTGAACGGGTGTCTTTATAGCCACGCAGGATGCCGCTGCCGATCACCTGAATGGAGTCAGAGAATTGATACACCGCCGCCAGGAACATCAGCTGTGCTGCCAGCGTAATCACCTCAGGGTTATCGGTATACAGCAGGGCGATCTCTTCGCGGAACGTCACGGTGAACACCGCGGTGAGACAAGCCATACAGATGCCCACGCCCTGTGCTGTCCATGCGGCGACCTTTGCCTGCTCAACCGAACCCTGACCCAGCCGGAAGCCTACGCGGATGGTGGTAGCGACCCCCAACGACAAAGGCAGGACGAACATCAGTGAACTGAAGTTCAGGGCGATCTGATGGCCCGCGACTTTGACGATCCCCATCGGAGACACCAGCAGGGCCACGACAGCGAACAATGTCACTTCAAAGAATAGCGCCAGCGCAACCGGCAGACCAAGCCCGGTCAGACGGCGTAATGCTTTCCAGTCTGGCGGACTGAAACGTCCCTCAACACGGATATCGCGCATTGATTTGGCTCGATTCACCCAGGCCTTCATCGCGATAAACATCACCCAGTAGACCGATGCGGTTGCCACGCCGCAGCCAATACCGCCCAGTGCAGGCATGCCAAAGTGACCGTAGATAAAGACGTAGTTAACCGGGATATTCACCAGCAGCCCGAGGAAACCCATGACCATGCCGGGTTTCGTTTTGGATAAACCTTCACACTGATTACGGGCGACCTGGAAAAACAGATAACCGGGAGCGCCCCACAGCAAGGCGTGCAGGTATCCCACTGCCTTTCTGGATAATTCCGGGTCAACATTGTGCATGGCGCCAATCAGGTATCCGGCGTTATACAACACCACCATAATCAGCACAGAGACCATCGCTGCCAGCCAGTAGGCCTGGCGAACCTGATGCGCAATGCGCTCACGTCGGCCAGAACCATTAAGCTGAGCCACCACCGGCGTCAGCGCCAGGATCAAACCGTGACCAAAAAGAATGGAAGGTAACCAGATTGAGGTTCCTACTGCAACGGCGGCCATATCCGTGGCGCTAACGGCACCGGCCATCACTGTATCAACAAAGCCCATGGAGGTTTGCGCAACCTGCGCAAGGATCACCGGGATAGCAAGGGCTAATAACTGACGCGCCTCTAAGAGGTACTTCTGCACACATACACCTTTTTAATTTTTCCGCTATGTTTCGCGACGTTTTACTGCGACGTGAAATCCATTGGGGAGTTGAATGATGAAAGACACTGCTGAAGAAATAAACGGCATTTGCGATGATGCCAGCAGGGCAGGCGTTCCATTCTAGTGTCAGCGGTGGAAATAGCCAATCTTCTGATAAAAGAATCGCTCTTTATGTCACGCAATTAAACGGGACTTTATTTGGTTTTGTGGCGATGCCAGGGCAAACTAACTGGAGCGAAAACACATTGATTGAGGCAACAGCTATGTTTACCGGTATTGTGCAGGGCACCGCGGAGGTGCTGGACATTGACGAAAAACCTAATTTTCGTACCCATGTGATCAGAATGCCGGAGGCATTATTGCCCGGGCTGGAACTGGGTGCGTCCGTTTCCCATAATGGTTGTTGCCTGACGGTGACCGAAGTCGATGGCGACCGCGTTAGCTTTGATCTGGTAAAAGAAACGCTGCGTATTACCAATCTGGGCGATCTGAAAGTCGGTGATACCGTTAACGTTGAGCGTGCAGCAAAATTCAGTGATGAAATTGGCGGTCATTTGATGTCAGGTCATATTATGACCACGGCAGAGATCAGCAAAATACTCACCTCGGAAAACAATCGCGAAATCTGGTTTAAACCGCAGGATGCCAGTCAGATGAAATATATCCTGCATAAAGGATTTGTTGGCATTGACGGTATCAGCCTGACGGTAGGAGAGGTGACGCGCACAAAATTCTGTGTTCATCTGATCCCCGAGACACTGATGCGCACCACCTTAGGCAGCAAACGTCTGGGGCATCGTGTGAATATTGAGATCGACCCGCATACGCAGGCGATTGTGGAAACCGTTGAGCGTGTTCTGGCTCAGCGTGAAGCGGCATTACTGGCTGCCGCAGTCAGCGAACAACAGGCTGAGAGCCCGGAAGCGTAATGCGATAAAAAAGGGCGACATGACGTCGCCCCTGCTAAACAGAGTATGTCCTAACGCGCAACGCGCAGTCCACCTTGTTTGCCATGGGTAAATACCACCTGCCAGAGCTGAATATCCCTTGCCCGAAACGCCCCCGCACAAGCATTCAGATAGTAAGTGAACATCCTTTTAAAACGCTCGCCATATTTATCCGACAGTTGAGGCCAGGCGCTAAGAAAACGCTGATACCAGTGCATTAACGTCACATCATAATCAGCGCCAATATTGTGCCAGTCTTCCATCACGAACCAGGGTTCGCTGGCGGCGGCAATATGACGCACAGAGGGCAGGCAACCGTTAGGGAAAATGTATTTGTCGATCCACGGGTCAACATCATTATTGGTTTTGTTAGCACCAATGGTATGCAGCAGGAAAATACCTTCCGGTTTCAGATTACGATTCACCACATCAAAATAGGTAGCGTAATTTTTCGGCCCGACATGTTCAAACATTCCGACAGAAACAATACGGTCGAACTGCTCAGACAGGTCGCGATAATCCTGAAGCAAAATCGTCACATTCAGCCCTTCGCAGCGCTGTTGCGCCAGCTTTTGTTGTTCGGCGGAAATGGTAACACCCACAACATTTACGCTAAAGTGACGCGCGGCATATTCGGCCAGACCTCCCCAGCCACAGCCAATATCCAGTAAAGACATGCCCGGTTCCAGCTGAAGTTTTTCACAGATCATCTGCAATTTGGCTTCCTGAGCGTCTTCCAGCGTACGGGCTTCTTTCCAGTAACCGCAGGAATATTGCATATAAGGATCGAGCATGTGGGTGAAGAGATCGTTACCCAGATCATAATGCTCTTTGCCAACAATCCACGCGCGTTTGCGCGTTTGCAGATTCGTGAGTCGGGAGGCCACAACACGCAAGGTGTCGCGGAAATGGTGAGGGAGTTGCTGATCTAATTTTGACTGCAAAACACGCTGGAAAAAGATATCCAGGCGTTCGCATTCCCACCAGCCATCCATATAGCTTTCACCTAACCCCAGCGATCCTTCCTGCAGAATGCGTTTAAAAAAATCGGGGTTGGTAATCTGGATATCCCAGGGACGGGAACCATTGATTTCAATATTGGCCTGACTCAACATTTCCTGGACGATTCGATACCACGGGTTGTCGTCAAGGCTCACTTCTTCTATACACGATGAACTCATAGCTTCTCCATCACCCTGTGTGATTAAAACCTGAGAAAAAGAATTGTCTGTTTCTACAGGCCTGTGAGAGCACTCACGGCGAATGCCGCAGTCTGATATCCGACGTTAAAAAAGAGGTTTGATGTGAAACTGACAGAGGTCGTAACGTAGTCACTCGGAACAACTCCATGACAACCCTGTCAGGAACCAACAGTGGACGACGACAAACGCCATCGCCCACTCAAAAATGGTGTTAAGTTGTTATTTTATATTGCGCTGAAAAGTATATGCCCACGAAAGGTAATATTCAATTCATTATTGTTAGGGCGCTAACTAAGTGTTTTTACAGGATTCCACCTGGCCCGGCGCCGTCAGGTGGGGCTGTTTTTGCTCCGCCAGTCGCTGGACGATATAGCCAACGACAGCCAGAACAATCGTGCCAGCCATCACCAGCGTAGTGGTCTGTAACGGGGATTCAATCCATGTTGACACCGCCAGACTGGCGAAAAAACAGAGGCCGAGCTGCAACATATTCTGCAAGGCGGCGGCTTTACCGGTCGCCTGGGGGAAGGGCAGTAACGCACTGGACACCACAATCGGGTAAATCGCACCGTTTGCCATCGCCATTCCACAAAACGGCAGTAGCAATGCAAACAAGGAAGGCTGCGGCTGCAGTGAAACAAAATAGATCGCGAGAATGCTGACGCTGTAGAAGGCCAGCAGCCATGGCAACAATTGGCGCCCGGCAAAGTGGTTCAACAGGGCGCGGCAGCTAAACCCGCCGACAAGAAACGCCACAGTTTGCGGAACATAGCTGAGGCCAATATCTGCAGGGGACAAACCAAGGTTACCCAGAATGAAAGGGGAGCCGGTGAGCCAGGCAAAGAAGCTGGCAGAGCACGCGGCATAAATCGCCACGTTGCCACTGTAAATAGGCGACTTCAGCAATGTGAGGAAGCCAGGCGTGCGGGGCTTAACGGCAGCGTGATCGTCCACCGGGCGTGACGGCAAGCGCAATGTAGGGATCAGTAGCGCGAGACTGAGCAGTAACAGGACAACGAAAATAGAACGCCAGGAAAAGTGTTGCAGTAACCAGGCACCCAACAGGGGAGCCAGCGCAGGCGAGAGGGCGACCAGGGGCATAATGGTGGCAAAGACACGGTTGGCCCGCGGACCACTGTAGCGATCAACCACCAGAGCCTGCCAGCTCACCGCCGCAGCGCACACACCCACGGCCTGAATAAAGCGAACGATCAGCAACCAGAAAGCCGACTCCACCCACAGCATGGCTGCACAACCAACGGCGAACAGACTCAAGCCCATCATCAACACCGGTTTGCGGCCGATGCGGTCTGACAACGGGCCCCAGACTAGCTGTGCGCAGGCAAACCCGGCGAGGAAGATACTTAAACTGGCGCTAATGGCGCCGGCTTCCGTCTGCAAGTCCTGTTGCATCACGCCAAACGCGGGTAGGTACATATCGGTAGCAAGAAAGCCCAGCATGCTGAGCAGCGCAAGGTAAATCATAAATCCTTTGGAACGCATGGTTTTTAACTCTTATTAGACAATTTTTTTACGCGTGCAGTGTAATCGCGTGCTGACCCGTCTGTGAAACGCTAATATTCGTGGGTTGCGATGAAAAATATTGAAGGCGAATCATGTGGTCTGAACATTCTCTTGAAGTGGTTGATGCGGTGGCGAGGACGGGCAGCTTTACCGCTGCTGCGGCGGAATTGCATCGCGTCCCCTCCGCAGTAAGTTATACCGTGCGCCAGCTGGAAGCCTGGCTGGCCGTGAGTCTGTTTGAGCGTCGTCATCGTGATGTGGAGTTGACGGACGCCGGACGGGTTTTCATTGAAGAAGGTCGTGCTGTTATCAAAAAAATGCTCGCCACCCGCACACGCTGTCAACAGGTGGCTAACGGCTGGCGGGGACAAATCAATATTGCGGTCGACAGAATTGTGCGCCCGGCACGCACCCGGCAGCTGGTCGTGGATTTCTACCGGCATTTTCCGGATATGGAACTGCATATCATGCCGGAAGTGTTCAACGGTGTGTGGGATGCGCTGGCTGACGGTCGCGTCGATGTTGCGATCGGTGCGACTCAGGCGATCCCGGTACGAGGACGTTTTGCTTTTCGTGATATGGGAAGTCTTAACTGGCGCTGCGTGGTGAAAACGTCACATCCTCTGCTGAGCCATGAGGGACCGTTAAGCGAGACGTTAATCCGTGAGTGGCCATCGCTGGTGCTGGAAGATACCTCACGTGCCTTGCCGAAACGCACCACGTGGACATTAGATAATCAACGACGGCTGGTGGTGCCTGACTGGGAAAGTGCGTTTGACTGCCTGCGAGCCGGGCTGTGTGTTGGGATGGTACCCGGTCATTTTGCCCAGCCCTGGCTGCAACAAGGCGTGTTAGGAGAAGTGACGCTGACGTCCCCGTTTCCCGACAGTCCCTGTTATCTCAGCTGGTCGGAACAAAGCGCCTCACCGGCGCTAAGTTGGTTACTGGACTATCTGGGGAGCACAGAAACCCTGAATGCAGAGTGGTTAAGCGAACATCCTGGCCAGTGGCAGGTGAGTGATTAACGGCGGTAGTCGCGGAAAGGACCATCGGCAACGGAACGACGCTCGATCAGTGAAGGGTGAACTTCAATGGTTTGCGGATCTTCGCGCTTGCTGGTAATACGGTCCAGCAACATATCAAAAGCGGTTTCGCCCAGACGCTCTTTTGGCTGGTGGACGGTGGTCAGTGCGGGCGTAAAGTAGCGGGCGTTGCGCACGTTATCATAACCGATCACTGAAATATCCTGCGGTACGCGTAGCCCCATTTCATCTGCTGCGCAAATCGCGCCCATGGCCATAATATCACCGCCACAGAAAATGGCCGTTGGGCGCTGCTTCTGCGACAAAATTTGCTGCATGGCGCGATAGCCAGATTCAGGTTCAAAATCGCCCTGCACCAGCCATTCATCGCGCAAAGTGATGCCCGCTTCTGCCAGTGCCTTCAGGAATCCGGCATGGCGGCCACCGCCTGTATTACGCTCAAGCTGGCCTGGGATCGCGCCGATATCGCGGTGCCCGCGTTCGATCAGGTAGCGCCCCGCCAGGTAACCACCCTCAAAAGCATTATCAAGCACGGTATCAGTGAAATCACCGCGTGATTCGCCCCAATCCATGACGACCATCGGAATATTACGGTTATCTTCCAGCATAGAAATCAACGTGTCAGGATATTCTGAACACATCACCAGCAGCCCATCGACGCGTTTTTGCGCCATCATTGACAGATAGGCCTGTTGCTTTTGCAGGTCGTTGTGCGCATTGCCCAAAATCAGCGTATAGCCTTTGGCAAAGCAGCGGTTTTCTATTGCTTCAATGATCTCTGCAAAATAGGGCGCTTCACTGGATGTTGCCAGAAGGCCAATGGTTTTGGTGTGGTTGACCTTCAGACTGCGGGCTACGGCGCTGGGGGAATAATGCAATTCTTTGATTGCAACCCATACCGCTTCGCGCGTCTCTTCGGCTACAAAGCGCGTTTTGTTAATCACGTGAGACACAGTGGTGGTTGAAACACCGGCGCGCTTTGCCACATCCTTAATTGTTGCCATGAAAATCGTACTCCTGGTGTTATCGTAACATCTTGATAACTAATTGGTTAAACGTTTGCCTGGGTACAGCCATTCCTGCCCGACCAGAATTATTTTGGGTGCTGTCTCAAAGGGTCGGGAAGGGGTAAAATCGTCCGTAGAGTGACATGCAGTGCTGACTTTTACACGTTGCCAACGGTGTTGCGCAACGGAATAAAGAATTCTAACAAGGCTGCGCACAGAAAACGAGATTTTTACGGGTAACTGTGGGAAAATCTGTTGGCTTACTAATAACAAGGTTATTGAGGAGAGAGAATGAACACTGATATGAAAATGACGGCGCTGACCGTTGTGGGTTCACTGCTGATGATTATTGCGTTTAGTTTTACGGCGGTAATGCATTAATTCTTGCACGGGAGGAGGAAACTCTTCCCGAACCCACACGCATTATCGAATCGTTTTAGGCGTCATCATACGGCGCGCACCGATGTAATGTTCCTGCCAGTAATCTTCGCTCAACGCACTGACCTGAATATCTTTACCTGTCCGTGGAGACTGAATAAATTTCCCTCCACCCAGATAGACGCCAACATGATCTGCTGTGCCACGTCCGTTAATACGGAAGAAGACCAGATCACCTTTCTCTAACTGATCGCGCTTAATCGAAGCCGCATCACGCAGATGGTACATTTCATTAGCCGTGCGTGGGATCTTGAACTTCACCAGGTCTTTATAGGCATACCACACCAGACCACTGCAGTCGAAACCGGTTTTCGGAGAGGTGCCGCCCCATTGATAAGGTTTACCGAGCTGGCCCATCAGCTTGTTCATCGCCGTCTCACGTGCTTTCTGGTAGCGAGCGCGATGCGCTTTGCTGAGTTTGAGCGGGGCGTTCAGAGCATCGTTATCATCGTCAGTGGCTTTGCTGCCTGCGCGTTGACGACCATGATGTTTTTTATCTGCTTTTTTGCTGGCCGCGAGTTTTTTACTCAGTGTTTTCTTCTCCACCTTCGCATTACGCACCGGGGCCACGCTGGTTTTTTTCTTTTCTTTCTCTTTCAGTTTTTTTGCCAGCAGAAGCCGTGCTGATTTAGAGGGTTCTTTTTTAGCGGTTTCTTTGGCTTTCTTACTGACAGGTTCTTTGACTTTTTTGGTCGAAGTGGCTTTTACCGGGCGGCGCTTACGGCGGTCATCTACACGTGCAGTATTGCTTTCGGCTTTTTGCTGTTTTGCATTAATAGGGGCATGTGGCGATGCGTGCGCCATGTTGAAGAACAACTGAGTGAAAGCCAGTATGAAGAGCGTGATGAGTAAACGCATCGTTCCCATTAACAGTTTGTGCGCTACAAAAAAGCAGCAACGCGGTAAAAAAAGAGATTTCTGCGGTATGCAGAAGGTTAGGCCAATTCTAATCTAACTTCTTAACAAAGGGTAAGGTCTTTTTTGTTTCAATAATACAGATCAAGAAAATGATGTAATATTGAGCACAATCAGGTGGTTAACCCAGCAATAAAACCAGTGTTAGTCATAACAGGTGCAGCAGTGATGATAAGAAAATGTTATTTTGTTTCCCTGTTTTGTCTATTGGTCACATTTTTACCTCTCTCGCATGTGAAAATGTCATTTTCATCGCCAGGGCAGAATCGCTACAATAAGCAGGCTGCGCCCAGCCTACACACGATGTATCGTATTGAGGAAGATATTTATGAGTACTGTTGAAAAAATTCAACGTCAGATCTCTGAAAACCCTATTCTGTTGTACATGAAAGGGTCCCCTAAACTGCCAAGCTGCGGTTTCTCTGCTCAGGCTGTTCAGGCGTTATCTGCTTGTGGCGAGCGCTTCGCGTACGTTGATATTCTGCTGAACCCGGACATCCGTGCAGAAATGCCAAAATATGCCAACTGGCCAACGTTCCCACAGCTGTGGGTAGACGGTGAGCTGGTGGGTGGCTGCGATATCATCATCGAGATGTATCAGCGCGGCGAGCTGCAGCAGTTGATTAAAGAAACTGCGCAGAAATATCCGTCTGACGCCGCAGAGTAACGCAGGCTTATTGGCAGCATAAAAAAAACCGGGCCCTGAGAGGTCCGGTTTTTTTTCGAGTTTACAGCACGTTGCTTTATTCTTCGCTGTCGTCACTTTCTGCATCAACCGGCAGTGGCCAGCCTCCCAGACGTTTCCAGCGGTTGACCAGTTCGCAGAACAGATCGGCCGTTTGCAGGGTATCGTACAGTGCGGAGTGTGCCTGGGCGTTATCAAAAGGCATTCCAGCTGCGGTACAGGCCTTCGCCAGAACGGTTTGCCCCAGTACAAGCCCGCTGAGTGCCGCGGTGTCAAAGGTGACGAATGGGTGGAAAGGATTACGCTTCAGGCTGGCGCGTTCGGCAGCCGCATTCATGAAGTTCAGATCGAATGTGGCGTTGTGTGCCACCATAATCGCCCGGCTACAGCCGCTCTCCTTAATTCCCTTGCGCACCAGTTTGAAAATGGCATGCAACGCTTCATGTTCACTGACCGCACCGCGCAGCGGATTCTCCGGGTCGATACCGTTAAATGCCAGCGCTTCAGGTTGCAGAACTGAACCGACAAAAGGCTCTACGTGGAAATGGATCGTCTCATCTTTCTCCAGCCAGCCATCGTCATTCATCTTTAGCGTCACCGCTGCGATTTCCAGTAATGCGTTAGTTTTGGCATCAAAACCGGCGGTTTCAACATCAATAACGACTGGATAAAAACCGCGAAAACGGCTGCTAAGGGTATTCAGTTCATTCGATTCAGACATCGGCATCTCACAGGAGAAAAAAAGGCAGCGCGCATTATGGCAAATTTTGTCGGGGGATGCAGCAGGGAGGGGAAGCGGGTGCCTAAAAGGCACCCGAAATACTTAGTGGCCGAGGCCATTACCCGCTTGTTTGTTCTCGATCAGCTCAATTTTATAGCCATCCGGGTCTTCAACAAACGCGATCACGGTGGTGCCACCTTTTACCGGACCGGCTTCACGGGTCACGTTCCCGCCATCGTTGCGGATACGATCGCAGGTCGCGGCCACATCATCCACGCCCAGTGCGATATGTCCGTAAGCATTGCCCAGGTCGTATTTATCCACGCCCCAGTTGTAGGTCAGCTCAATGACAGCACCTTCGCTCTCTTCGGTGTAGCCGACAAACGCGAGGGTGTATTTATATTCGGTATTTTCACTGGTGCGCAGCAGGCGCATGCCCAGCACTTTAGTATAAAAATCAACAGAGCGTTGCAGATCGCCAACGCGCAGCATGGTGTGAAGTAAACGCATAACATCCTCTTTTATCGGCGTCATCGATGGATGACGTAAAAAAACCAGTATAACGATTATGCCATCGGGTGCGAACCCTTGTGGAAATTAACCGAGGAACGGATAGTCTGTATAACCTTCGGCACCGCCGCCATAAAAAGTTTCTGGCTTAGGTTCGTTCAGCGGAGCATCGTTTTGCAGACGCGCGACCAGGTCCGGGTTGGCAATATAGCTGCGGCCAAACGCAACAGCATCAATCAGGCCTTGCCCGATAAGGGCTTCGGCTTTTTCTGCCGTGTAACCGCCCGCGCCGACAATGACGCCAGGATAAACAGCACGGATGGCCTGACGGAATTCACGGGTGTAAGGCTTGCCACCGGCCCAGTCAGGTTCAGAGATGTGCAGGTAGGCCAGTTGGCGTTTTGCCAGCTCAGCAATAAAGTACAGGGCGGCTTCTTCCTGATCTTCGCCGTTATCCAGACCGTTGAAAGGCCCCAGCGGAGAAATACGGATACCGATGCGATCGGCACTCCAGCCTGCAATGGCGGCATCCACGACTTCCAGCGCAAAGCGGGTACGATTTTCGATACTGCCACCGTACTGGTCGTCACGCTGGTTGGATGCCGGAGAAAGGAACTGGTGAATCAGGTAGCCATGAGCGGCATGCAGTTCAACCAGATCAAAATCGGCCTCACGTGCATTAATTACGGCCTGACGGAAGTCACCAACGATGCCTGCAACTTCTGCCGTGGCTAATGCGCGCGGTGTGGAAGTGGCCTCGCGTACCGGTTTCCCCTCTGCATCACGCAGGGATGTGCGGGTTTCGGCATTAATAGCAGAAGCAGAAACGGGATCCTTACCTTCAGGTTGCAGGCTGGCATGAGAAATACGCCCGGTGTGCCAGAGCTGCACGGCGCTGTGGCCGCCATCCTGATGAATCCCGGCGTTAATCGCTTTCCAGGCACTCATCTGCTCTGATGAATGTAATCCCGGTGCACCGGCATAACCTTTCGCCTGGAAGCTGATCTGTGTCGCTTCAGTAATAATCAACCCGGCAGTTGCGCGCTGGCGATAATATTCACCCATCAGTGGGGTAGGGATATCGCCGGGCTCAATGCTACGCAGGCGCGTCAGCGGTGCCATAAAAATGCGGTTAGGCACGGTGATGGCACCGGTTTTCAACGGGGTAAACAGCGTGTTCAGTTTCATAACTTACTCCTGGTAGACCGGTCGACTAGTGTGGGTTGTTTTTTTTAAGCTTTACGCAATATGCGCGTCATTTCCTGCCATGCATTGAGTAACGGTGCATTATCACGGCAGATTTTACTTTGCAGACTGGCGCCCAGCCACAGCGTGTACAGGGTTTGTGCACAGGCTGCACTGTTCACGTCAGCATGCAGTGTTTGCTGTTGTTGTGCTCTTTCCAGTGATGCCTTCAGGGTATCCATCAACGCGGTTGATCCCGCATGTAACGCACTGCGCATAGCTTCAGACAGATCGCAGACTTCGGCGGATAATTTCACCGACAGGCATCCCGCAAAACTGCTTTCTTCACAGTAAGAGAGTGACTGATGATAATAGTCGAGCACGCGCTGGCGGGAATCATCCTGATGATCATTCAGATAATCTTGCAGACGCTGATGATAGCGGGCGAAGTAGCGTTCCAGCATGGCAACGCCGAACACTTCTTTAGAGGCAAAGTAGTAATAGAACGACCCTTTTGGCACTTCTGCCTGTTTCAGCAGCTCGATCAGGCCCATACCGTTGAAGCCGCGCTGAAGGCAGAGCAGTTCACCGGTATCGAGCAGATGTTCACGTGTGTCAAAGCGGGTCGTTTTATTCATCGCAGCAGAGTACTAGACCGAACGGTCGGTTTCAACCCTTAGCTGCTTTTACGACACGATCGGATCATATCCAGAGAAGGTTGATACTCCCGGGTTTGCACATTCATCATACCCAACAGGGTATGGAAGATGTTGTCTTGAGAGACATCATCGGTCTGCGCCTGTCGTTGCAGGCATTGCTGATCAATGCCAAATGCGGTGGCGTAGTCCGGTGACATCCAGAGTAAAAACGGAATATGTGTCTGCTGGCTCGGTGCAAACACGTAGGGGGTGCCGTGCAGATACATCCCATGTTCCCCCAGAGACTCCCCGTGGTCGGAGAGATAGACCATCGCCACGTTGTATTTATCACTGTACGACTTCAGCAGATTAATCGTGCTGTCCAGCATGCTGTCAGTATAGAGAATGGAGTTGTCGTAAGTATTGACCAGCGCCTGAGGGTCGCAGTCCTGAATCTGATTACTGTCACAGGTTGGTGTGAACTGTCGCAGGGCATCCGGGTAACGCAGATAGTACGCCGGGCCATGGCTGCCCATCTGATGCAGGACAATCACCGTGTCATCCTTCACGCTGTCAATATAGTTACTGAGGCGATGCAGCAGCACGTCATCAAGGCAGTAATCACTTTTGCATAATGCACTGACCTTCCATTTGGTCATATCAGTATGAGGTACGCGATCGCAGGCACCTTTACAGCCACCGTCATTTTCTCGCCAGAGTACGTTAACACCGGCATGCGCCATGACATCCAGCAACCCTTCCTGATGGTGTGCACGACCCGCGTCATACTGCTGGCGCGGCATATTAGAAAACATGCAGGGCACGGAGATGGCGGTTTCGGTGCCGCAGGACGTAGCGTTGCGATAGTAGATGACATTGTCACGTTTCAGTTTTGGGTTAGTTTCCCTCGTATAGCCCCCGAGTGAGAAGTTTTCAGCCCGCGCGGTTTCACCCAACACAAAAATCACCAGTGTTTTTTTCTGCTCACCGGCTAACTGTGGGCCTTTACGGGCATCCTGGCCTATTTTAATCAGCGCCTGATCACCCGCAAACCAGCGGTTGTCAGTGTAGTGTCCAATACTGCTGACCACATTGGCTGGCGTGATCATTTTCACCAGACCTTTATTATTACGGATCATCGAGGCGTAATCTTTGTAGAACAGCGCTGCCACCAAAAGTACCACAAGAATGGCACTCAGAGACGTCACTGCGCGCCAGACGATAGCCATCCACCACGGGCGGTTGTTTTCGATTCGGGTCAGCAACATGATCGCCGCAGGGAGTACGCCCAGTAGCAGCAGCCAGAGGAGATATTTCACGCTGAACAGCGAGGTCGCTTCCTGCAGATCCGTTTCAAACACGTTCTGGATCATGTTGGTATCGATCACCGTACCAAAACTGTACATAAAGTAGTTGGCGGCGGCACTGGCAACGATCAGTATCACCAATAAAGGCTTACGTAGCCACGGCAGGGCGGCGACGTTGAAGATCACTAAAAAGGCGCAGAACAGCACCAGAGGAAGCGTAGCCGCATAAAGATAGTCGTGCAGTCCTTGATAGGGAATAATTTCCCATGCCCGAAGCAGGAAGATACTGTTGAGTATCAGCGCGAAAAACAGCGCAGCGCAAACGTTAAAGGTAATTTCATTACAACGTAACTTGTTCAGGCGTTTCATGGTCGTCCAGTAACAGAATAATCTGAAACAAGAGTAACCGGGAAAGCTTAGATAAACCTTAACTTTGCTTAAACATCGGGATAGCCCGCCAGAAGCGGGCCATAATATTAGTAAGCAACGGTAAACTGCTGGCGAATATGTTGCGGATGTTCGATTTCGTCCAGGATGGCTACGGCCAGATCAGCAACGCTGACAGACGCGGGTTTGTCTCCATCCATCAGTAATGAGGTGGTGCCCAGACGGAACTGCCCGGTGCGCGGGCCCGGTTCGAGAAACGCGGCCGGGGAAAGGTAAGTCCACTCCAGCGCCTGTTCTTCAGCCTGAAGCTGATTACGCAATGCACGTGCACCCAGCGCGCCGGGTTTGATATTAGCCGGGAAGGCTTCCGTATCGACCAACTCTACGCCCGGAGCCACTTCCAGGCTGCCAGCGCCACCCACTACCAGTATGCGCTTCACGCCGCTGCTTTTTACGGCTTGCAGGATTTGCTGGCTGCCGCGGGTAAATTTTTCAAAAAGATCGCTCTCCGCCCAACCCGGATTATAGGCGCTGATGACGGCATCCTGACCTTTCAGAACGCCACTCAACCAGGCGCTGTCATGAATATCACCTGTGACCACAGTCAACTGAGGATCTGAAGGCAGATTTTTTCCTGAGCGAGAGAGGGCCGTCACCTGATGGCCGCGTGCCAGGGCTTCTTTTACAACATCAGGGCCGACAAAACCCGTTGCGCCAATAATGGTAATTTTCATTTATTCATTCCTCTGTAAGTGTGGATTCAACTTTACGGCTTAACAGATAGGATGATAAGTGGCATATTTTAGCTTTTATAATGAAGTGATACTTACGAATAATGGAAAAACTCAATCGTATGGCCGTGTTTGCAACGGTTGTCAGCGAAGGCTCTCTGGCAGCCGCTGCACGCCGTCTGGGCATGTCGCCTTCAGCGGTTAGCCAGCATCTGCGGGCACTTGAGCAGGCGGTGGGTGTGCCATTACTGCATCGTTCAACCCGAAAGCTCACACTTTCTGAGGCGGGGGCGGCATTCTATCCGGGCTGCGAGGCCATGCTTCACCACGCGCTGGAAGCGGAAAAACGACTCGCGGAAATGCGCGATACGCTGAGCGGAGAGTTGCGCATCAGCGCAACGGTAGGGATCGGCGGCCAGCCGCTGTGTAGTGCGTTATCACCCTTGTTACAACAGAATCCGGGGCTGAAGCTACGCATTATTGCCACCGATAACGTGCTGGATATGATTGAGCATCGGATTGATATTGCTTTACGCTTTAGCCGCCAGTTAAGTGATGCCAATATTATTGCCCATCCGCTGGCAGAATGGCCGATGGTTATCTGCGCAGCACCCGCCTATCTCAGCCGTTATGGCGTGCCGCAAACGCCGCAGGCACTCTCAGCCCATCGCTGGATACACGGTCATCGGACGCACCGCCATATTGATTTCCATCATCCAAGAGAAGGGGCGTTGACGCTGCGTCTGGCTGAAGGGCAGGTAGTCAGTGACAGTATGAACGTGATGCGTGCATTTACCGTTGCGGGGATGGGGCTGTCATTGCAGCCGTTGCAGGAGATACAGGAGGAGCTGCACAGCGGGCAACTCATGGTGCTGCTGCCTGAGTGGCGCGCCAGCCCTCTAAAGCTGACGGCACTCACGCTGGAACGCGTTTTACCGGAGAAAAGTCAGCAGGCGTTACGTGCGTTACGTGACTATTTTAGTAAAAATCACCGGGTCACACTTGCAGACATGGGATGAGCCGTCTTCAATGAAGACAGAGTGAACTTACCAGGAGTGGCGGTGGCAGAGCAATTAGAGTTTTTCCCGGTACCCAGTCCCTGTCGCGGGATCTGTCAGGTTAACGAACGCGGTTACTGCCGTGGCTGCCTGCGTAGCCGTGAAGAACGGTTCAACTGGATGACGTATAACGATGCACAGAAACGTGACGTTCTGCGTCTGTGTCGCCTGCGTCTCCAGCGCCAGCGTCGTGGGGAGAATCCAGACATTCCGGATCAGCCAGAGCAACCCACGTTGTTTTGACGCGGAGTTTGATCCGCCCCTGTTGTAGCGATGACCTGATGGCGTATTATCCGGGTCAGCTATTTCATCAACGGGAGTAAGAATAAGATGCTACAACGTGTACAGATCGCCCCACAGGGACCGTCATTTTCACCGCTGGTGATGGGATACTGGCGGTTGATGGAGTGGGGAATGACCTCTCAGCAGCTGGTGCAATTTATTGAGCAACATCTGGAATGTGGTATCAGTACGGTTGACCACGCTGATATTTATGGCGGCTATCAGTGTGAAGCCGAGTTTGGCAAAGCACTGCGCCTGCAACCGTCTTTGCGTCAACGTCTGGAGTTGGTGACGAAATGCGGGATTGCCACAACGGCAAACCCAGACAACGCCCTGGGTCACTATGTCACTGATGCCGCGCACATCATGACGAGTGCTGAAAATTCCCTGCGTTATTTTAATACCGACTACCTCGATCTGTTATTGATCCATCGTCCCGATCCCCTCATGGAGGCAGATGAAGTTGCCAGTGCGTTTCAGCAGCTTCATCAAAGCGGAAAAGTAAAACATTTCGGTGTATCTAACTTTACTCCTGCACAATATTCGCTGTTACAGTCACGACTGCCGTTTACACTGGTCACCAACCAGGTTGAAATTTCCCCTGTGCACCAGCCGCTGTTATTAGACGGTACGCTGGATCAGTGTCAGCAGATGCGGGTCAGGCCGATGGCATGGTCATGTCTTGCAGGCGGGACGATGTTCAGCGCACCTGAGTTCCAGCCGCTGCGTGATGAACTGTTATTGATCCAGCAAGAGACCGGTGCAGAGAATATTGAGCAGTTGATTTATGCCTGGATTCTGCAATTACCTTCTAAGCCACTGCCGATTATTGGAAGTGGTAAAATTGAACGAGTCAGCGCGGCAGCGAGAGCGGTTAACGTGACGCTGACTCGTCAGCAGTGGTTCCGTATTCGTAAAGCGGCCCTGGGTTTTGATGTGCCGTAATCCGCAATCAACAGTAGTAGCATCATTGTCTGACGACATCACGTTGATGTCGTTTGCAACCGTGAGAGTGAACAGTATAAACGCCAGATAATCCCGGCCAGATCGATGCCTTGATCTTCATGAGTATCACGCAGTATATCGATGCGCTGTTGTAGTGTTTTCAACGTATCGTTCAGGGGAATAGGGTGTATCCCGCGTTCACTGATAATAGATTGCAAATCGTGTAGCACGGCGTCGCGTATATTTGCTAATGCTGAAGAGGGTGTTTTCCAGTTGCGCAGATTCCAGGCAATATGCGAACAGTTGAGCAATACAACGCCCCAGCGCATCAGCCACAGATGTGCCTGGTCATCGCGACTATTTTTAAGTTGGTTGATGCGGTGATAAACCAACGATTCAAAACTATTCTGACTTAGGCGAGGGCGTCTTCCCAACTGGTCGACAAACTCACTGCGCAAAGCGCGGATATGACGCCTGCTGCGGTGTTTATCAGAACTGGGACGCAAAATACAGAAGGCCAGCCAGACCATCGCCACGCCACAGACTTTTGCCAGGTTATCATTAACAAAACCCGAAAAATCATAGGTGGGGGGATTGGTGACTGACAGGAAGGACCCCATAAAAACAACCAGTTGCCCCCAAAGGGCAGCCCGTTTTTTATCCTGTAATTTAATCAGTTGCATGGTGATCAGCAGAGGGAAAAGTACGATAAGAAATTGCCACAGTACGGTCACCTGAATCATGAAAGCAAACTTCATGACAAAGCTGAAGAGTGACAGCAGCACCAGTGTTTTGATCAATAATGTGGCGCTGCTGACCGGGGATGCAGAAGATGAATAAAGCACGCAACTGATAGCGGCCAGCGTCAGTGCTGAGTCACCGGAATCCCACTGCGTTGTGATCCAGAAACTGGTTCCGAAAAAAATCACACAAAAGGTTCGCAGCGCATTCCAGCTGGCTTCTGCCCCATCTGCTTCGCGAGCCAGTGATGGCACAACCGGAGGAGTGAGATCCGTATGGTTATCTGCACGTTCGAACTGGCGTAGCCAGCGTGCGATATTCAGATACAGCCAGCAGAAATAACGTAGCTGCTCCCAGAAGGCCCGGTGCCGATAGTCCGTCGTGTCCATCGGGGCAGCGCGATAGAGTATTTGCGCCAGGTAATACTTATCTTTTTCACCCTTAGCCATGGCTTCCAGTAGCTGATGTAGCGTTACAAACAGGTTTTCTGGTGGGTTTTCCCAGTTAAGCAACATCCGACGCAGGCTGGAGATAATGCTGGTCAGGCGCAACTGCTGGTGCAAAACATAGTTCAGCACATTGTTTTGACGGCGAAAGCGGTAATGACTCCAGAATGCCTGGATGCGCAGCAGATTCATTGTCAGGATTTCGCCAATCACGTTTTCGTGGGCCTGGCGTATCGTGCTGGTGTCCTCTTTATTTAACATCTCCGTTGCATGGGCGAGCAGCTTGCTGTGCATCTCTTTGAGGGAATGAATTAACGTCTCTCCATCCGAGGTGCTGGGCAAGATCATCATCATGAGTGCGCCGCACAGTATTCCGGAAATGACCTCACAGACGCGTGCCTGCGTAATGGTCCATATACTGTCGATCTCAACTTCATTGACACAGGTAAAGGCGATGATGGCGGCGGTATAGCCTGCCAGCGAAAAGGCGTAGGCCACATTATTCTGATAATGGTTTGATATCCACGTGCACAAAGCCAGCCAGCTTGCAATCGACACTGCAAAAAGCCATGGCTCGTCCAGTGTATGACCGGCGATCACCAGGGCTGCCGTCGCGCCCAGCATACTCCCCACAATGCGCCCGAGGCTTTTACTGATCACGCCGCCAACAGTAGGAAAACTCACCACGGCAGCAGAGGTCATCGCCCAGTAAGGTTCATCCAGCTGAAGACCGTAAGCGATACTCAAGGCCAGACACATGGCGATGGTATTACGCAAGGCGTAGCGCCATTGCGCAGCAGTGGCTTTGTTCCACGGCAACTGCTGCCATTGCAGCCAGCTCAGATTAAGTCGACTCATTGCTGGACAGAAATTGTGCAGGTGGTCCCGGCGACCAGTGTTATGGCGGGCGGAAGATGAGTCAGGCGGATACGCACCGGTACGCGCTGGGCCAGCCGGACCCAGGGGACGTTCGGTTTGATATCCGGCACCAGGCCGCTGTCGGATTCGATACTCTGGTCGTAGATTGCCCGGCCAATACTTTGTACCACGCCGGTGAGTGGCTGATCGTTACTGTACAGGGTGATATTCGCCTTGGCGCCTGTGCGGATATGACGCAGCTTGGTCTCTTCAAAATAACCCATCACGTAAAACGAATGGCTATCTACCAGCACAAACAGCGGTGATCCGGTGGTGGCGTAGTTGCCTATCCGGGTTTCCAGATTGTTGATCCAGCCATCGGTGGGGGCAAAAACCACGGTTTGCGACAGGTTCCAGCGTGCACGGTCCTCCTCAGCCTGAGCAGCCTTAACGTTTGCTTCCATTGCCTTGACGTTGAGATTAGCGACATCAAGCGCTTCTTCTGAAATAACATTACGGCCAAGATTTTGACGGCGATGAGCCTCATGCTGTGCCTTGATAAGGTCCGACTGTGCTTTTGCCAGTTGGGCTTCTGCATTCAGTACGGCAATACGATAGGGCTTATCATCAAGGGTAAACAAGCGGGTTCCTTTAGTCACAAACTGGTTATCTTCGACATCGAGCTCAACAATGCGCCCGGAAACCTGTGGAGTAATACTGACCAGTTCGGCTCTGACTTTGCCATCTCGTGTCCAGGGTGACTGCATATAGTAATTCCACATCCACCAGCCGGCACAGAGTGCCGCCGCGAAAAAAAACACGGTGGAAAAGTATCTTAAATAATTTAGTTTCATTACGTTACCCGACGATTAACAACCCCAGAGAGGCGGCTATGCAGAGAGTAAACAAGGAGAGATCCAATAAAGTGGGGTGCCAGATCTCGCCTGAGTACATCCAGTCACGCAGTAACGGATGAAGTAGCAGCCATAAGAAAAAACCGAGCAGAACGACTTTGAACAGGGGCGGAAAAAAAAGTGAGTCCCCGAGCACCAGCTCGGTGATGGGGCTGGCAGCCGTTAATATTGATGTCATCACACACAAAATCCCTATGACCAGTGAATTACCGATGAGGATAACTGAATGAGTCCATCTGATTATGATGGATTTGTGTTTTGCCTTGTAAACTCGCAGAATAGTCTAAAATCATGCTTGATAGCTAGCAAGCTAATTATAAGAGGTAGAAATTGAATACAACTCTGGGAACCGACTTGTCAAGATTGGTACGTATATGGCGCTCATTAATTGATCAGCGATTGAAACCGTTGCAGCTGACACAAACCCATTGGGTGACGTTACACAACATCCACCAGCTACCGCCTGAACAGTCGCAAATTCAGCTGGCAAAAGCCATTGGTATTGAGCAACCTTCTTTGGTACGCACCCTCGACCAGCTGGAAGAGAAAGGGTTAATCACGCGCAGCACCTGTGCGAATGACCGCCGTGCTAAGCGTATCAGCCTCACGGCGCAGGCAGAACCGATTATTACTCAGGTTGAGCATGTGATTGATGCGACTCGTGATGACATCCTGGCCGGAATTTCTCAGCCGGAGATCGACAAAATGGTGACGCTGATTGCCAGACTGGAAAAGAATATTCTTGAGCTTCAGGGACGAGATGAATAAAAAAAACCGGCATAAGGAGCCGGTTTTTTTATGCGCTACTGTGTCATTAGCGTGGGGAAACAGTGATCTGGCTACCGTTTGACGCCATTGCTACGCGCTGACCTACAGAGTAGCGGCTTACAGCCTGTTTCTGGACCACCATGATGGTGTTGCCATCATCTTTGCGGATTTCCAGCTCAACGCCCTGGCTTTTATTCAGCGAGCCCTGAACACCCTGGCCTGCAACACCACCAGCGACGGCACCAGCTGCGGTTGCCAGACTACGACCCGCACCACCACCAACTGTGTTACCAAGGAAACCGCCCAGTACTGCACCACCAATGGCACCGATAACGTTGCTGTCATCGCCACCCTGAATTTGCACCGGACGAACAGATACCAGCGTACCGTAACTCACGGTCTGAATCTGTTTAGCTTCAGAGGCGCTGTAAACATCACCGGAAAGAGTATTGTCATTTACACAGCCAGCCAGCGTTATCCCGGCAAGCGCCACGATTAATAAACGCATCGTCATCATTAAAACTCCTATGTGTAGCAGGTGCTGCGGATCATCGGGCAGCGGTCAATAACACTATTATAAGGTACAAGCCGCGCCTTTCTCACAATTAGTTTGTAAAAGCACCGCAGAAAGATAACCTGGAGTGCTTAAACGTGGATTCAATCACGACAAGAAAATACGACGTCGTTAACAACGTGAATAAAAGATCACTAAATCATAGAATTGACGCGCTAATTTTGCCAGGCTGGCGCAATGACACTCATACCCGCAGACGGGATAAGGCGAAGGCATGAAATCAGGTCGGTTTATTGGCGTTATGTCTGGCACCAGCCTGGACGGCGTTGATGTGGTGATGGCGGTGATTGATGAACATATGGTGGCACAGCAGGCCAGCTATAGTCACCCGATCCCACAAACGCTGCGCCAGCAGATCCTGGCGATCTGCCAGGGGCAATCATTAACGCTGTCGCAGTTAGGGCAACTGGATACCCGCTTAGGACGGTTGTTTGCGGATGCGGTACTGGCGTTACTCAAGCAGCAGGGATTGTCAGCGGATGATATTACCGCCATTGGTTGTCACGGCCAGACCGTGTGGCATGAGCCGCAGGGCGATGCCCCAAATACCTTACAAATTGGCGATAATAATCAAATCGCAGCAGCAACGGGTATCACCGTAGTGGGCGATTTCCGCAGGCGCGATATGGCGCTGGGCGGGCAGGGCGCACCGTTGGTGCCGGCTTTCCACCATGCGGTACTGATGCACCCCACTGAGCGCCGCATGGTGCTGAACATCGGAGGCATTGCGAATTTGTCTTTGCTGCTACCCGGGCAAACATTGCGTGGGTTTGATACCGGGCCTGGCAATATGCTGCTGGATGCCTGGATCTGGCGGCAGCAGGGCAAACCCTATGATAAAGAGGGGGCATGGGGGGCCGGCGGTCACGTGGCCTGGCCACTGCTGCAACAGATGCTCAGTGACCCCTATTTTGCACTGAGTGCACCGAAAAGCACCGGACGTGAATATTTCAATCTGAGCTGGCTGGAACAGCAGCTGTCATCCTTCCCGGGTCTGCCCGCACAGGATGTGCAGGCAACGTTGGTGGAACTGACGGCAACCACTATCGCACAACAGGTCTTACTCAGCGGGGGGTGTGACAGGCTGCTGGTCTGCGGCGGTGGGGGCCACAATCCCCTGTTGATGTCCCGTCTGGCGGCGCAGCTGGCCGGGACGGAAGTGACGAGTACCGACCAGGCTGGCATCAGTGGCGATGATATGGAAGCACTGGCTTTCGCCTGGCTGGCCTGGTGTACCTTGAGTGGGTTACCCGGCAATTTACCGTCGGTGACCGGTGCGCGTGAGGCCAGCGTGATCGGGGCAATATTCCCGGCAAATCGTCCTTTTCGCTGATTGCATCACCTGAAAAGACGTTTTAGCCTAAGTGAACCTCCCGTAGCTCACAAGGAATAAACAATGAAAAAGGGGTATATCGCCGTCGCCGGCATGCTGGTGGCGCTGTCAGGATGCAGCTATTTTCAGACCGACTCTCATACGCCGGTCAACACATTGCATTATACCTGCGGCACGCTGCCGTTAACGGTCAAACTGGATAACAGTAAAAGCGAAGTTAGCCTGATCCTCGACGGTCAACCGCTGGTGCTGAAGCAGCAGCCTGCGGCGTCCGGAACCCGCTACAGCGATGAGCATTACGTTTTCTGGTCGAAGGGCGACAGCGCATTCATTGAGCGCAATGACAAAATCATTATCGATGACTGTCAGCTTCAGCAACCAGCCAGTTAACCCATTGAACTATTGTAGGGTGCGGCGCACAATGCGGTATCCCTACTTATCAGAAGCCAGAGCGATGACTGACAGCGACCATCTGCAACAAATTGCCCATCTGCGGCGTGAATACACCCGTGGCGGCCTGCGCCGCAAGGATCTCCCCGCTAATCCGTTGACCTTGTTTGAACACTGGCTTAACCAGGCGGTTGAAGCACAGTTGCCGGATCCCACGGCCATGAGTGTGGCCACGGTGGATGACCAAGGACAACCCTATCAGCGTATCGTCCTGTTGAAGCATTTTGATGAGCGCGGCATGGTGTTTTACACCAACCTGGGCAGCCGCAAAGCGCAGCAGCTTGAAATTAACCCGCGCATCAGCCTGCTGTTTCCCTGGCATATGCTGGAACGTCAGGTCATGGTGCTGGGGAGTGTTGAGCGTTTATCTACGCTAGAAGTCTTGAAATACTTCCACAGCCGCCCGCGAGACAGTCAGCTGGGGGCCTGGGTGTCGAAGCAATCCAGCCGCATCTCTGCCCGTGGCATTCTCGAAGGCAAGTTCCTTGAACTGAAGCAGAAGTTCCAGCAGGGTGAAATTCCGCTGCCGAGTTTCTGGGGCGGTTATCGGGTCAACATTGACTCAATGGAGTTTTGGCAGGGCGGCGCTCACCGTCTGCATGACCGTTTTTTCTACCAGCGTGAAGATGACGCATGGAAAATCGACCGCCTGGCACCCTAAAACACGAAATAATGCCGTCAATGGGTGGATCGCAGCGGTCCGGCCCATTATTCTATATCCCTTATTTTCTCTCCGCGTTTCAGCGGAAAGCTGTGTACCAGCTTAGGTGCAGACTTTTTCACATGGAGTCTTAGATGGCCAGCAGTAACCTGATCAAACAATTGCAAGAGCGGGGCCTTGTCGCCCAGGTAACGGATGAAGAGGCGTTAGCAGAACGACTGGCGCAGGGGCCAATCGCACTCTATTGTGGCTTCGACCCGACTGCCGACAGCTTGCACTTGGGGCATCTGGTGCCGTTGCTCTGCCTGAAACGTTTTCAGGATGCCGGACATAAGCCAGTGGCTTTAGTCGGTGGCGCAACTGGCCTGATCGGCGACCCGAGCTTTAAAGCAGCCGAGCGTAAGCTGAACACCAGTGATACCGTGAATGAATGGGTCGATAAAATCCGCCATCAGGTTGCCCCTTTCCTTGATTTCAACTGCGGCGACAACAGCGCGATTGCAGCCAACAACTATGACTGGTTTGGCGGCATGAATGTGCTGACCTTCCTGCGTGATATTGGCAAGCACTTCTCTGTTAACCAGATGATTAACAAGGAAGCCGTTAAGCAACGTCTGAATCGTGATGACCAGGGGATCTCCTTTACTGAGTTTTCTTACAACCTGCTACAGGGTTACGACTTCGCCTGTCTGAACGAGCGCCACGGCGTGGCGTTGCAGATTGGTGGGTCTGACCAGTGGGGGAACATCACCTCCGGTATCGACCTGACGCGTCGTCTGCACCAGAACCAGGTGTTTGGTTTGACCGTTCCGCTGATCACTAAATCTGACGGCACCAAATTCGGTAAAACCGAAGGTGGCGCTGTGTGGCTGGACGCGAAAAAAACCAGCCCTTACAAGTTCTATCAGTTCTGGATCAACACCGCTGACGCAGACGTATATCGTTTCCTGAAGTTCTTCACTTTCCTGAGTATTGACGAGATCAACGCACTGGAAGATGAAGACAAAAACAGCGGTAAAGCACCCCGTGCCCAGTATGTTCTGGCCGAACTGGTGACCAAACTGGTACACGGTGAGGACGGTTTGGTGGCTGCACAGCGCATTACCCAAAGCCTGTTCTCCGGGGCGCTGAGCGAACTCACGGAACAGGATCTGGCACAGCTGGCACAGGATGGCATGCCGGGTGTTGAGTTGGAAAACGGGCAGGATCTGCAACAGGCATTGGTCAATACCGAGCTGGCCCCGTCACGTGGTCAGGCTCGTAAACTGATCGAGGCGAAATCCATCAGCATCAACGGTGCACTGCAAACGGAGGCAGAGTATGCCTTCGTAGAGGCCGACCGCCTGTACGGCAAATACACCCTGCTGCGCCGTGGTAAAAAGAACTACAGCTTAATCAGCTGGAAATAATAAGCAGGTTCGTTACGTACTGAAGCCGGCAATGCCGGCTTTTTTTAGGCAAGAAGGGTCAGAGTCGCGCGATGAAAAATATTCTCTCCATCCAGTCCCATACTGTTTTTGGTCACGCCGGAAACAGTGCAGCAGAATTTCCTATGCGCCGCCTGGGCGCAAACGTTTGGCCACTGAATACCGTTCAGTTTTCCAACCATACTCAGTATGGTCACTGGGCCGGAACGGTCATGCCGGCCAGCCATCTGACCGAGATTGCCCGGGGTATTGGTGATATTGATCGTCTGAAAACCTGCCATGCGGTGTTAAGTGGTTATCTCGGCTCCGCCGAGCAGGGAGAGGCTATTCTTGAGATTGTACGGATGGTCAAAGCGGCAAACCCGGAAGCCTGGTATTTCTGTGATCCGGTGATGGGCCATCCGGAAAAGGGCTGCATTGTGGCACCGGGTGTGGCTGAGTTCCATGCGAATGCCTCCCTACCCGCCAGTGATATTATCGCGCCCAATCTGCTGGAGCTGGAAATGTTGAGCGGGCGTCAGGTGGCCGATGTGGAGCAGGCTGTTGCGGCAGCACGTGAGCTGATTGCTAAAGGGCCAAAAGTGGTGCTGATTAAGCACCTTGCGCGGGCCGGTTACCGTAGCGATCGCTTCGAAATGCTGCTGGTGACGGCAGATGAAGCCTGGCATATTGCCCGTCCGCTGATTGACTTTGGCGTGCGCCAGCCGGTAGGGGTGGGTGACCTGACCAGCGGATTATTGCTGGTGGACCTCCTGCACGGGCTATCGCTGCAACAGGCGCTGGAACATGTGACGGCCGCTGTGTATGAAGTGATGCTGAAAACCCATCAGATGGGTGAGTATGAGCTACAGCTGGTTGCTGCACAGCAGGCGATTGCTGAACCGCAGCAGCATTTTGCGGCAGAGAAACTCTGACCCGCTATCGCGATACCGGGCAGGCCTTTTAGGCCTGCCGTCGTCATTAGTTCAACCCTTCAGCTTTCAGCGCCGCGATCACGTCAGGGCGCGCAGCCACCCGTTCAAACCAGTCGTTTAACGCATCCAGTCCACTCAGGTTCAGCTTCAACGCATGAGCCCAGCGGGTCACGGTAAACAGATAAGCATCTGCCACGGTGAAACGCAGCCCCATCAGCCACTGCTTCTCTTTTAATTCGGCATTCACGTACTGGAATTTCTGCTCCAGCAATTCTCTGGACAGTACCTTAAACTCGTCCGGAGTGGTGGGGCGAAACAGCGGGCTGAACCCTTTATGCAGTTCAGTGGCAATATAATTGAGCCATTCGAGCGTATGGTAGCGTGTCAGGCTGCCGGGTGGGGCCAGCAGTTGGCGGTCAGGTTTCAGGTCGGCAAGATACTGCACAATCGCCACGCCTTCAGTCAGCACCGACCCGTCATCAAGTTGCAGCGCCGGAACCTGGCCTTTCGGATTGATTCGCAGATAGTCTTCGCCCTGTTCCGTCTTCTTCGTTTTGGTATCCACGGTGACCAGCGTGAAATCAAGGCCGGATTCGCGCAGCACAATATGGGGTGACAGTGAACAGGCCCCGGGTTTACAGAACAGCTTCATTGCTCGCTCCTTTCATTGAATGATGACCATCTCCTCAGCTTACTGCCGAAGAACATAAAAGTCAGTGTCAACGCGCGGACAATGGCGCATTTTTTGCGGGTTAATTAACCACTGGCAAACGCTGCTGCCCCAGACTGCTCAGTTCAGGCAGAGATGTCCGGGCAAGATCCCAGAATGCGCGCACTTTTGCCGGCATATATTTTACGTTCTGCGCGACCAGTTGCACCGGAACGGCCGGAGGGCGGAAGTCCGGCAGAATTTCGATCAGGGTGCCCCGCAGCAGGTCATCATGCACCTGATAAGAGAGCAGGCGGGCAATACCTTTCCCGGCGCGGGCAGCAATCAGCTGAGTTTCGACCTCATTGACAGTCAGTCTTGGCGTAATGCGTACTCGCTCCTGCTGCACCTCAGGGCCGAAGCGCCATTCTCTTTGCGCGGTGAGTGCCGCACTGGCGATGAGGTGATGATCGATCAGCATGGCGGGCGTCAGCGGTGTGCCGTGCAGGGTGAGGTAGTCAGGGCTGGCAACCAGCATCCTTTGCACCTGACCCACCTCCGTCGCCACCAGTGAGGAGTCCCGCAACTGGCCGATGCGTACCGCCATATCCAGCCCCTGTTCGATGAGGTCCTGATAACGGTCACTGAGCATCAGGTCAATCTGGATATCGGGGTAGCGATCGAGAAATGTCAGCACCAGCGGTGCAATATGCTGGCGGCCGAACTGAACCGGCGCGGTCAGACGGACCCTGCCACTCAGCTGATTGCGGGTGGTGGCGTTCAGTGCTTGCTGATAATCCTCCAGCACGCCTTTTGCACGTTCAAAAAGCGCCAGTCCGGCGGGCGTGGGCGACAGACGCCGGGTAGTTCGTTCAATCAGGTTCACGGCAAAACGGCTTTCCAGCGCTGTCAGGGCACGCGTAATCGCCGGAGGCGACCGCCGCAGAGTGCGTGCCGCTGCGGCAAGGCTCCCCTGTTGCACCACGGCGACAAACACCGCCAGTTCATCCAGTTTATCCATGATTATTCCACTTTGCGAAATTATGAATTGCTATTTTTGCCTGTTTACCTCGTTTTCAGCAAGAGTAAGCTGAGTAAAAAACAGGAGATCATCATGAGTTCATTAACGTTATATGGCACCGGACTTTCCGGCCACGTTCACCGCGTCAGCGTGTTGTTAAGCATACTGGGTCTTTCCGCCACCTGGGTTGAAGCTGATGCCGAGGTCAGACAAAGTGCCGGATATCGGGCGCTCAATCCTCTCGGGCAGGTGCCCGTTTTAGTGGATGGTGACACGGTGATCAGCGACAGTAATGCCATTCTTATCTGGCTGGTGAAGCGCTACGCACCCGACAGTGGTTGGTTGCCGGCTGATTTGCTGGAGGAGGTGCAGGTGCACCAGTGGCTGGCAAAAGCCGCCGGAGAAATCCGTTATGGTGTGGCGTCTGCGCGTCTGATTAAGCAGTTCAACGCGCCGGAAAACTACGCTTCAGCGGTATATGTGGCAAAGAAATTTTTACCTCAACTGGAGGCACATCTTAGCGATCGTCAGTGGCTGGTGGGAAAACGTGCCACCCTTGCTGATCTGGCCTGTTATGCCTACGTGGCCTGTGCGCCTGAAGGGGGCATTGGTCTGCATGCCTATCCCCACATTCAGGCCTGGTTGCAGCAGACGGCCGCACTGCCGGGCTTTATCACGCTGCCACCTCTGCCTTTACCGGCGGAAGCGTAACGATGTTCCATCCAGGGGAGTTGCAGGCGCAGAAAAAAGCAGGCTATCAGCAGGTGAAAGCCGCCCTTTATCCATCGATGCCTGAACAGCACCGTCTGTTTTATCAGGACCTGCAGACTTTCTATATGACCGTACAGGATGACAGCGGTTACCCGTTTGCAGCCTTGGTTCAGGGGGCTCCCGGGTTCATTACTACGCCGGATGAGAGCCATTTTTCCCTGCTGCGCAGTGCCATCGAGGCGGTACCTTATCTGCCTGCATTGAAGTCCGGAATGGCGTTCGGTGGCCTTGGCATCGACTTCGCCAGCCGTCGCCGTAATCGGGTCAACGCAGTGGTAGAGGGTTTCAGTGACAATCGGCTACAGCTGCATGTACAGGAAAGTTTTGGCAACTGTCCGCAGTATATCCAGCGACGAACACTGCCCGCGCAGGATAAGCGACGATCGCTGCATATCGAACCCCTCTACACGCTGGATGCCGATGCGCGCTATCTGATTTCTGCTGCGGATACTTTCTTTGTGGCCAGCCATGCACCGCGCAGTCAGGGAATGGGAGGGGCGGATATCTCGCATCGGGGAGGGTTACCCGGGTTTATCACCCTCAGGCAGGGAAAGCTTTTTATCCCGGATTATTCAGGTAATCGTTATATGAACACGCTGGGAAACCTGCTGCTGGATCCCCGCTGTGCTTTGCTGATCATGGACTTCCATCAGGGTGCAGCACTGCATATTCAGGGAAGGGCTGAGATCCTGTGGCAATCACCGGGGGAAGGGCGAGTGGAACGTTACTGGACGGTTGAACCGGAACGCATCCTGCGCCTCAGGCAGTTATTACCCGCTGCCGGAACGGACGTGGAATATGCCGTGTCCACACTGGCAGCTGAAAGATAAAAAAAGGGCGACATCACTGTCGCCCTCATCATCATACTGTTAGTAATCAGTCATTCGCGTTCTGCGGAGCGGGGGTCCCGTCCTGAGTCATACGGTTCAGCAGGGGAGCTGTGAACATCATCAGTACAGCGATCACCCCAGTGACGATGCCGATTTTCAGGAACACATCACCATAAACGTGCAGCGACAGCAGCGGATCGGTAATGTTTTCTGGCACCGCCATCAGGTTGGCCACTTTACCGGCCACCATGGCAGCACCTGCGGTGGTCAGGAACCAGGAACCCATGATAAAGCCCATCAAACGCTGTGGAACCAACTGTGCCACCATCGCCAGGCCCAGACCAGAGATCATCAGTTCCCCAACGCTTTGCAGCGCGTAGCTGAGGATCAGCCAGTTGACGGAAACAATACCCAACTCGTTAGCCAGAGAGGCACCCAGCGGCAACACCAGGAAGGCTGCGGAGCACAGCACCATGCCCAGCGCAAACTTATGTGGCATCGGCAGGCGGTCGCCCATCTTGTTATAGATAGCGGCCAGCAACGGACTGAACACCATAATCCAGAAAGGATTCAGTGCCTGGAACTGCTCTGGCTGGAAAGTGATGCCCAGAATGCTGTGCTCGACGTTACGAATAGCGAAGAAGTTCAGCGAGGTGGGCATCTGCATATACAGCACGAAGAAGACGATAGCCTGTACCATCAGTACAAAAGCGACAATCATCTTGCGGCGCGCATGGCCTTTCAGTGCGAAGGTTTCTTTGGCAAACACCAGTACGATACCGACAGCGATCACGCCAAGTACCAGGCGGGCAATACCCTGGTTATGCAGCAACCAGGTTGCCAGGGTGATCATGACGACAATACCAACCAGCGTCATCAGCAATTTGCGAATGTCCAGCGGGGCAAAATCTGCTTTCGAACCGTGATTTTTCACCCATTTACGGAAGAACATAAAGTTCACCAGGGTGATCAGCATGCCGACAAATGACAGAGCAAATGCCGTACTCCAGCCAAACTCCGCCGCCAGCCACGGCGTGGCAAGCATAGAGAAGAAGGACCCGATATTAATCGCCATGTAATACATGGTGAACGCACCGTCGAGGCGCGGATCGTCTTTCTCATAGCAGGTAGACAGCAGAGACGACGGGTTAGCTTTAAACAGGCCATTACCCACGGCGATGGTCGCCATGCCGATATACACCAGGCTAATGTCGTGACCTGACCAGGCCACCAGCGCGTAGCCCAGCGCCAGCACCAGCGTGCCGAGCACGATAACGCGCTTGGTTCCCAGCACCTTATCGCCGAGCCATCCGCCAACGGCGACCAGTCCATACACCAGGGCGCTGAACGAAGCGAACAGGGTAATGGACTGCGCTTCTGACATCCCCAGCATTTTCACCAGGTAGACAGCCATAATCCCTTGCAGGCCGTAGTAACCGAAACGCTCCCATAACTCGATGGAGAAAATCAGATAAAACGATCGGGGTTGCTTGAACGCGTTGAGGCTTGCTACCTCAGGTTTCTTGTTTGCAGTTGACACTAGTACCTCTGAATGCTTGACCTGTTTCGTGACAGGAAATAAGTCGGCGTAACGCGGGACGTGCGCTCACCGTATAGTTATAAGATGGAAAAACGCCAAATAATTTCGCCGATTGCAGGCCTTGAGGCAAGCGTTATTTCAATATCGCTAACTGATGAAATAACAGTCTTAAATGAGTGGGCTTGCAGTTTACTTGTTTTATTGTGCTGATTTTGGTGATTTATGTGAATGATTGCACCAGTGGTTGTTGCGTGATCGTCCGATGGGCAGACAATAATTCTGGTGATGGCTTTTCTGGTTGTAACGTCTTCAATAAATAAATTTGTGAGATTTATTGACTGTTTTATAGGGTTTTATTAGTGATTGTTGGTTGTTGTATTACGGGTGTGTGGAGTGAATAACAGGTAAAGCCACTTTGTGTGATTTTAATCACAGAAGGTGTGATAATTTTTGTTGCAAAGCAACTGATAAGTTCCAAATGTTTTTTATTAATTGAACGTTCAATATAAAACGTCTACAATTAAGCTCATTCAATAGTTAAAACCGATGAAGCAATGCCAAAAATTGGAATGAAGGCGATTCGTCAGGCGCAGTTGATTAATGCGACGCTGACGGTAATTGACCGGGTCGGACTGGCAGATGCCAGTCTGGCATTAATAGCGAAAGAAGCCGGGGTTTCTACCGGGATTGTCAGCCACTATTTTGGCGACAAAAACGGTCTGCTCGACGCCTGTATGCGCCAGATCCTCTCTGACCTCTATGTAGCATTAGAGCACCATCGTCAGAAGGCGGCACCGGACCCTGCTGCGCAGATCCGCGCTATTATCGATGGCAATTTTGACGTTACACAGATTGCTGCGCCAGTGCTGAAAACCTGGCTGGTGTTTTGGGCTGACAGCCTGCATCAGCCAAATCTGCACCGCCTGCAACGCATGAACGATCGTCGCCTTTATTCCAATCTGACGGCGCATTTCCGCCGTGTTTTGCCTGAGGAACAGGCCCGTGCCGCAGGTGCATGTCTTGCGGCGCTGATTGATGGGGTGTGGCTGCGCATGACGCTGGCACCTCAGCCGATGGAACAGGGCCTGGATCAGGCCCGCATGCTTTGTTATCAAAATCTTGCGCTGTGGCTGAACAGCGCACCCACCCCCTGACAGGAGGAGACATGGCCGATATGAAACGCCGCGGTTTATACATCAACGGACGCGAAGTGCCTGGCAATGGCGAACTGTTCACCACCGTTAACCCTGCCAACGGCAATGTCCTGGCTGAAATAACCGCCGCCAGCCAGCAGGATATTGATGACGCTGTTGCTTCTGCACAAGCCGGCCAGCGTATCTGGCGTAGCTATACTCCGGTTGAACGCAGCCGCGTTCTGCTGAAGGCCGTTGCCCTGTTGCGCGAACGCAATCAGGAACTGGCCGAGCTGGAAACGGCCGATACCGGCAAACCGATCGGTGAAACCTCAGCCGTGGATATCGTCACCGGCGCGGATGTGCTGGAGTATTACGCCGGGCTGGCCGTCGCCGTCGAAGGCGAATCCATTCCGCTGCGTGACACCGCGCTGGTCTATACCCGCCGCGAGCCGCTGGGCGTCTGTGCTGGCATTGGTGCCTGGAACTATCCGATTCAGATTGCCCTGTGGAAAAGCGCACCTGCGCTGGCAACGGGCAACGCGATGATCTTCAAGCCGAGTGAAGTCACGCCTCTCAGCGTACTCGAACTGGCCAAAATCTTTACCGAAGCCGGGCTGCCGGATGGCGTGTTCAACGTCGTTCAGGGCGCTGCTGCCGTGGGTCAGGGGTTGAGTCAGCACACCGGGATTGCCAAAGTGTCCTTTACGGGTGAAGTGAACACCGGTAAACGCGTAATGGCCGATGCCGCACTGGCTAACCTGAAGTCTGTCACTATGGAGCTGGGCGGGAAGTCACCGCTGGTGGTGTTTGAGGACGCCGATCTGGAGCGTGCGGTCGACGGCGCGATGATGGCAAACTTCTACAGCAGCGGCCAGGTATGCACCAACGGAACGCGCGTGTTTGTCCAGCGTTCGCTGTTGCCTGCCTTTGAAAAACGTCTGCAAGAGAAAATGGCCGGGATCCACTGTGGTGACCCGACCGACCCGGCGGTCAACTTTGGCCCGCTGGTGAGTGAAGGGCATTGCCAGAAAGTGGTCTCGTATCTGGAGATCGGTAAACAAGAAGGGGCGCGTCTGCTGGCTGGCGGTTCACGTATTACCGAAGGTCCACTGGCGAAAGGGTGTTACGTGCAGCCAACGGTCTTTACCGACTGCACCGACGACATGCGTATCGTGCGTGAAGAGATCTTTGGCCCTGTTATGAGCATCCTGGTGTTTGACGATGAAGACGAAGTCATCAAGCGCGCCAATGATACCGAGTACGGTCTGGCGGCCGGGGTGTTTACCACTTCACTGAATCGCGCACATCGGGTGATCCATCAGCTGGAAGCCGGTATCTGCTGGGTAAACAGCTGGGGCGAGTCACCTGCACCGATGCCTGTTGGCGGCTATAAGCAGTCGGGCGTAGGGCGTGAAAATGGTCTGGAAACGCTGCATCACTACACCAGAACCAAATCTATTCTGATCGAGATGGGTGAGTATCCATCCGCGTTCTGATTTTTCGCCGCGGCGTGCGCGTCGCGGCAATATTTCCGGAGGTTTAATGCAGAAATTTGACTATATCATTATTGGTGCGGGTTCAGCAGGCAACGTGCTGGCAACCCGTTTGACTGAGGATGCTGACGTATCGGTACTGTTACTGGAAGCAGGCGGCAAAGATCACCGCTGGGACTTCCGTACCCAAATGCCAGCCGCTTTGGCTTATCCACTGCAGGGTAAACGCTACAACTGGGCATTTGAAACCGATCCTGAACCTCATATGGATAACCGCCGTATGGAGTGCGGACGCGGCAAAGGCCTTGGCGGTTCTTCACTGATCAACGGTATGTGTTACATCCGTGGTAACGCGATGGACTACGACAACTGGGCGAGCAAACCCGGTCTGGAAAACTGGTCCTATCTGAACTGCCTGCCGTATTTCCGTCGTGCGGAAAAGCGCGATATCGGAGAAAACGACTGGCACGGTGGTGACGGTTATCTCAGCGTCACCACGCCGAAAAAAGGCAATAATCCGCTCTATCGCGCCTTTATTGATGCCGCCCAGCAGGCAGGACATCATGAAACCGACGATCTTAACGGATATCGCCAGGACGGCTTTGGCCCAATGGACCGCACCGTGACCGCCAAAGGCCGTCGTTCCAGCACCGCGCGCGGCTATCTGGATGTGGCCAAAACGCGTCAGAACCTGACCATTGTTACCCATGCGCAGACCGACCGTATTCTGTTCAGCGGCAAAACCGCCACGGGTGTCACCTGGCTGCGTAACGGTAAACAAGAGCAGGCGGAAGCCCGCCGTGAAGTGCTGCTGTGTGCCGGGGCGATCAACTCGCCGCAGATCCTGCAACGTTCGGGCGTTGGGCCGGAAGAGTGGCTGCGTGAGCTGGATATCGAGGTGGTTCATGCACTCCCAGGCGTCGGGCGCAACTTACAGGATCACCTGGAAGTTTACATGCAGTACGGCTGTAAAAAACCGGTCAGCCTGTATCCTGCCTTGCAGTGGTGGAATCAGCCCGCTATCGGTGCTGAGTGGCTGTTCAACGGCACGGGTGTAGGTGCCAGCAACCAGTTTGAAGCGGGCGGGTTTATCCGCAGTGACGATCAGCCAGACTGGCCCGATCTGCAATACCATTTCCTTCCGGTAGCGATTAACTACAACGGCAGCAGCCCGGTGAAACAGCATGGTTTCCAGGCTCACGTCGGCCCGATGCGCTCTATGAGCCGTGGCCGTATCAAGCTGACATCCAAACACCCGTATGCTGCGCCATCGATCTTCTTCAACTATATGTCGGAAGAGCGTGACTGGGTGGAGTTCCGTAACGCAGTGCGTCTGACGCGCGAGATTATGCGTCAGCCAGCGCTGGCCGAATATTGCGGTGAAGAGTTGCAGCCCGGGATCAACGTGCAGAGCGATGAGGAGATCGACGCCTTTATCCGTGAGCATGCGGAAACCGCCTATCACCCCTGTGGTAGCTGCGCGATGGGTACCGATGCGATGGCCGTGGTGGATGCAGAAGGGCGCGTGCACGGCATGAACAGCCTGCGTGTGGTCGATGCGTCGATTATGCCGCAGATTGTCACGGGCAACCTGAATGCCCCAACGGTGATGATTGCGGAGAAAATATCTGACGCCATTCGCGGCAAAGCGCCATTACCGCTGTCAGAAGCGGATTACTATCAGTTAAGCCGTTAATACGATGTGGGCTGACCGAAACAGAAGGTCAGCCCCGACGTTTGCTGTAGGGCGACTTTTCGTTTCGGTCGCCCCGTAACCAAAATCGTTACTCGAAGTAAACCTCAGGGTTTTCCGACAACAGAACAAACTCCTTCGTGTCTTTCTCCAGTGCGCGAATAGCACCACTTTCAATGTCATACACCCAGCCGTGTAGCCGCAGCGCATTGTTGCGCAGTCCTACGGCGACCGAGGGGTGAGTTTTAATATTATTTAATTGCGCAATGACATTTTCCTGCACCATCGCATTCACTTTGTCTTCTTCAGTGGCATAGGTCTTTTTCTCGACCACGGCTTTCGCCGCATCAGAATAGTGCAGCCAGTGCGCTACGGCAGGCATCGGATCAAGGCACTGACAGGTGGCAATCGCCTTCATTGCACCGCAGTTGGAGTGGCCGCAAATCACGATATCCGTCACACCCAGCGCCACCACGGCATATTCGATAGTGGCAGACACGCCGCCAGGCTCAGGCCCGAATGACGGCACGATGTTACCTGCGTTACGAATCACGAAGAGTTGTCCCGGGTCCTGCTGGGTGACCAGTTCCGGCACCAGGCGGCTGTCGGAGCAGGAGATAAACAGCGCTTTGGGATTCTGGCTTGAAGCAAGGCTGCGGAAAAGTTCTTTTTGCTCGGGGAAAATGTCTTTCTGGAAGTTGAGGAAACCTTCAATGATATGTTGCATAGCACTCTCTCTATCCTGGATTATGGCCGCGAACCACGTCAGGGAACGGGCCGATAATAGTCATAAAATGATATTGTTATGAGGGTCAGAAGGCATTTTTAAGACGTCTGGTCATTCTACTTTAGCATCAAATTCACAAAGATCTTCAATCAGGCAGGAGCCGCAGCGCGGTTTACGCGCAATGCAGGTGTAGCGGCCATGCAAGATCAGCCAGTGGTGGCAGTCGACCATAAACGCTTTCGGCACCACCTTCAGCAGCTTCTCTTCCACCTGTTCCACGTTTTTGCCAGGTGCAAAACGGGTGCGATTACAGACGCGGAAAATATGCGTGTCGACGGCGATAGTCGGCCAGCCAAAGGCGGTATTTAATACGACGTTGGCCGTCTTACGCCCAACGCCGGGTAACGCTTCCAGTGCCTCACGACTCTCCGGCACTTCACCGCCATGCTGTTCCAGCAGAATCCGGCAGGTCTTTATCACGTTCTCAGCCTTGCTGTTAAACAGGCCGATGGTCTTGATGTACTCTTTCACCCCATCGACACCCAGCGCCAGAATGGCGGCAGGCGTATTAGCAACCGGGTAGAGTTTTGCCGTGGCTTTATTCACGCTGACATCGGTAGCCTGCGCAGACAGCAGAACCGAAATCAGCAGTTCAAAAGGAGAGGTGAACATCAGTTCCGTGGTGGGATGCGGGTTGTTATCCCGCAGCCGGGTCAAAATTTCCTGACGCTTTTCCTTATTCACAGCACACCTGTTGTTTTTCCATCCGGCAACGCCTGCGCTTCTCTTTCAGCCTTCAGGGCGGCACGTTGTTTCATTTTATTATCAATCAGATACTTAGCGGCCAGCAGCATGCCCAGACCGATAAAAGCACCCGGCGGCAGCATCGCCAGCAGCATCGGGGAATCAAAGTGGACAACCTCAATGCGCATCACTTTCGCCCAGGGGCCGAGCAGTTGATCCGCACCGTTAAAGAGGGTGCCGTTACCGATGATTTCGCGAATCGAACCCAGCACCACCATCACGCTGGTGGCCCCCAGGCCGATGGCCATGCCATCCAGGGCCGAGAGCGGAATACTGCTTTTCGATGCCACCGCTTCCGCACGTCCAACGACAATGCAGTTGGTGACGATCAGCGGGATAAAGATCCCCAGCGACTGATAAAGGCCGTAAGCATAGGCATTGATCAACATCTGCACGCAGCTCACCACCGCAGCGATAATCATCACGTAAATAGGAATACGTATTTCAGAGGGCACCCAGCGGCGCGAAAGCGAAATTCCGCTATTGGTGCAGGTCAGTACCAGCGTGGTTGCCAGACCGAGGCCGAGCGCATTTGTCGCCGTTGAGGTCACGGCCAGCAGCGGGCACAGGCCCAGCAACTGAACCAGCGCTGAGTTATTCTTCCACAGCCCGCCGACCAGCAGGGTTTTGGCTTCACTCATTGGACTCTCCACAAGGTGGCAGCGAAGAAAGCTGCTCCGGTAAGGTTTCAATATACAACGTTGTGCGCTTAACCGCATTCACCACGGCGCGTGGGGTAATGGTGGCACCCGTAAACTGGTCAAACTCACCCCCGTCTTTTTTCACTGCGAACTGGCTGTCATCGGCGCCTTTTACCTGTTTGCCGTTGAAGCTGTTGATCCAGTCGGAAATGCGTAGCTCAATTTTATCGCCCAGACCCGGCGTTTCGTGGTGTTCGACCACGCGTGTGCCGTAAACCGTGCCGGTAAAACTGGCGCCAACAATCATCTGAATATTACCCGAATAGCCATCGGGAGCGGTGGTTTCAACGGCTACGGCAACCGGTTTATCGCCTTTACGCGCCAGATAAAGATGGTGCGGACTGGCATTACCCAGGGCCGGATTACTGACGATATAGCACTCCTGCTGAATGTGGTTATCATACAGCTCCGGCGGCACCACCTGGTCCAGCAATACTTTCTGCTGTAACGCAGTCTGATGAGCAATCGTCGGTTTGGTGACCGTGTTGACCACCGCCGTCAGCCCGGTAGTGATAGCGGCAAACACGGCCAGCGTGACACCGTTTTTACGAATGGCATCCAGCATTATTTATCCTTCCGATGGCCGTAAACGCGCGGCTGCGTGTAGTAATCGATCAACGGTACGCAGATGTTGGCCAGCAGCACGGCAAACGCCACGCCATCCGGGTAACCCCCGAAACTGCGGATCAGCCATACCAGCAGGCCAATTAATGCGCCATAGATCAGCCGGCCTTTGTTCGTGGTTGAGGCGGTGACCGGGTCAGTGGCAATAAAGAACGCGCCAAGCATGGTCGCACCGGACAACAGATGAATGACGGGAGACACCAGACTGTGCGGAGAAATTAACCAGCCCAGGGTGGCACAAAACGCCAGCGAGATCAGCATCCCTGCCGGGATATGCCAGCGGATGCTGCGGGTGCAAAGCAGGAAAACACCGCCCAGCAGATAACCGACGTTCACCCATTGCCAGCCCAGCCCGGCCAGTACGCCGCTGTAAATCGGCTGCGCCAGCAGCTGTTCTGCGCTGTGCCCGGCGCGCAGTCCGGTCTTGAAGGTATCCAGTGGCGTTGCCTGGCTGACCCCGTCAATCCCCACCTGCAACTGCTGCATGGTGTGACCATCCAGCGTATGGAAATGGAAGATCATGCTCAGGGTGTCACCGAGGCTCGGTGTCATCCCCTGTAGACTGTCCGGCGGCAACCAACTGGTCATCTGCACCGGGAAGGAGATCAACAGCACCACATATCCGACCATAGCCGGGTTAAACGGGTTCTGCCCAAGACCACCGTAAAGCTGCTTGGAAATCACTACGGCAAACAGCGTACCGATCACAATCACCCACCAGGGCGCCAGCGAAGGAATGCTGATGCCCAACAGCAGGGCAGTGAGCAGCGCAGAATTATCTTTCAGTGTGTCTGCCAGCGGCAGTTTGCGCAGGCGCAGTATGGCGGCTTCAGCACCGATGGCAGCGATGGCAGCAATCAGGACCTGAATCAGGTTACCCCAGCCAAAATAGTACCACTGTGCCACCATGCCAGGCACGGCGGCAATCAGCACCAGCAGCATAATGGTGCTGGTGCTGCGGCGGTTGTGGGTGTAAGGCGAACTTGCAATACGAAAAGCCATTTAATCCTCTTGCTGCGTTGAAGGCTGCTGCGATTTACGCGCTTTCACGCGCGCAATGGCCGCTGCCACCGCCGCTTTACGTGCATCATCTGAAGCGGCAGGCGCTTCACTCTCTTCTGTTTTCACTGACTCTGCGGTCTGCGCGGCTTTCTTCGCTTTTGCCCGGGCAATGGCGGCCTCAATAGCCGCTTTGCGCGCATCCACCACCGGTTCAGCCGACGGCGATTCGGCTTCAGCGGGTTGTGCTGCGCTGGCAGTGGCCTGCGCAGCTTTCTTCGCTTTTGCGCGGGCAATGGCGGCCTCAATAGCCGCTTTGCGTGCATCCACCACCGGTTCAGCCGACGGCGATTCGGCTTCAGCGGGTTGTGCTGCGCTGGCGGTGGCCTGCGCGGCTTTCTTCGCTTTTGCCCGTGCAATGGCGGCTTCTACTGCCGCTTTGCGTGCATCCACCACCGGTTCAGCCGACGGCGATTCGGCTTCAGCGGGGTCTGCTGCACTGGCAGTTGCCTGCGCGGCTTTCTTCGCTTTTGCGCGGGCAATGGCGGCTTCTACTGCCGCTTTGCGTGCATCCACCACCGGTTCAGCGGCAGGGGGTTCGGCTTCAGCAGGTTCCGCTGCGCTGGCGGTGGCCTGCGTGGCCTTTTTCGCTTTTGCCCGTGCAATGGCGGCTTCTACTGCCGCTTTACGCGGATCGTCAGTCTGGCGGGTAACGGGTTCGCTGCTGGCCTGTTCTTCCACCTGGCGGGCATGGGCTTCCGCCTGACGCGCTTCCCGCTGCGCCTGTTTTGCTGCCTGATTTGCAGCATCCTGGCCGGATGTTTCAGCCTGCTTCGCTTTGACTCGCTCGCGTGCCGCGCTGATCGCATCGGCGTCACTGGCGGCTACGCTGCGTTTTGCCTGTTGATGTTTGGCATCGCGCGCGGCTTTTTCACGTTCAAGGCGAAGCTGGCGTGCTTCAAAACGGCTCTTCGCCAGCGCATTACGTTCGGCCTCCTGGTCAATAGCCAGGATCTCCGCTTTCTCCTGACGGTAATACTGTACCAACGGGATATTACTCGGGCAGACGTAAGCGCAGGCACCGCACTCAATACAGTCAGCAATATTATGTTCACGCGCTTTATCGTGATCGCCGCCCCGGCTGTACCAGTAAAGTTGCTGCGGTAACAGGGCTGCCGGGCAGGCATCGGCACAGGCGCTGCAACGGATGCAGCCCTGTTCCGGTTCGTTCTGGCCCATTTCGCTGGCGGCGGGCGCGAGAATACAGTTGGTGATCTTCACCACGGGCACATCCAGCGTTGGCAGGGTAAAGCCCATTAATGGGCCGCCCATCACCACCATCTGCTCTGCACCCGGCATAAAATCAGCCTGTTGCAACAGATGGCTGATGGGGGTGCCGAGACGCGCCCAGACATTGCCCGGCTTTGCCACAGACTCACCGGTCAGGGTGACCACGCGTTCGGTCAGTGCTTCACCGTCGACAATGGCGCGCTTAACGGCAAAAGCGGTGCCGACGTTTTGCATCAGTACGCCGATATCGGTTGAACGACCACCGTGCGGCACTTCCTTCCCGGTCAGAATTTTTGTGAGCTGTTTGGCACCGCCTGAGGGGTACTTGGTCGGGATCACCCGGATATGCAAATCCGTGGCGCTGCCTAACGCCTGCTTAAGCGCGGCAATCGCCTCGGGTTTATTATCCTCGATGCCGATTAAGACCTGCTCTGCCTGCAGGATCCACGCGAGGATGCGGCTGCCTTCCAGCACGTCATCGGCACAGTCCTGCATCAGACGGTCATCGGCGGTGATATAAGGCTCGCACTCGGCGGCGTTGATGATCAGCGTGTTTACACCCCGCAGGCCACCTTTCAGTTTTGTCGCCGTAGGGAAACCCGCGCCGCCAAGACCGGCAACGCCAGCCTGATGGACTTTCTCTACCAGGATACTGCGTTCCACGCTGCGATAATCGCTCAGGGTTTGCTTATCCACCCAGAGGTCTTCACCATCAGGGGTAATAAACAGGCACATTTCAGCCAGCGCCGACGGATGGGCCGTCATATGTGGCGCAATCTTCGTGACAGTACCCGACGTCGGCGCGTGGATCGGTAACATGCGGCCGTTGCCGAAGGTCAGCGGTTGCCCGCGCAGCACCTTATCGCCCGGACGCACGCCAATCTCGCCTTCATGGCCAATATGCTGCTTCAGGGGCAGAATAAATTGCGCAGGTAACGGCAGGTGACGCAGCGGCACGCCATTAGACTGGGTTTTCATCTCCGGTGGATGAATGCCACCTTCGAAATCCCAGAGCCGATCTTTTTTAAAGAAATTAAGCAGGTTAAACATGACTTTCTACAGGAATAACCCGGATTGGGATGGTGTTGAGATCCCATTTCCAGTTAGCAGTGGTAGTCGCAACCGGACGCATCTCAATGCAGTCGGTCGGGCAGGGGGCAACGCACAGATCGCAGCCGGTACAGACGTCGCTTAACACGGTGTGCATCGCGCGCGTGGCACCGACAATGGCATCAACCGGGCAGGCCTGAATACATTTGGTACAACCGATACAGTTGGCTTCGTCAATCCAGGCCACTTTGCGTTCCGGCTCCGTGGGCATTTCATCGCCCAACGGTTGAGGATCAACATTAAGCAGCGCCGCCAGCTTAAGCATGGTCTGCTCGCCGCCGGGAGCACATTTATTGATCATCTCACCGTTATTGCCCACGGCGTCCGCGTAGGGACGGCAGCCAGGGTAACCGCACTGGCCGCACTGGCTTTGTGGCAGAATCGCATCGATCTGCTCAACAATCGGATCTTCTTCCACTTTGAAACGGCGCGAGGCATACCCCAGCAGTCCACCGAAAACCAGACTGAGCGCACTTAACACGGCAATCGCTATCCAAATCGCACTCATCAGAACTTGACCAACCCGCTAAAGCCCATAAATGCCAGCGCCATCAGTCCGGCGGTGATCAGTGCAATGGAAGAGCCTTTAAACGGTGCCGGGACATCGGCCAGCACCAGGCGCTCGCGGATACCGGCGAACAGCACCATCACCAGAGAGAAGCCCAGTGAAGCACTGAAACCGTAAAGCGCGGCCTGAAGGAAAGTATGATTAAGATTAACGCTTAACAGCGGCACGCCAAGCACGGCACAGTTAGTGGTGATCAGCGGCAGGAAAATGCCTAACAGGCGATAAAGGTCAGGACTGGTCTTACGCACCACCATCTCGGTGAACTGCACCACCACGGCGATCACCAGGATATACGCCATGGTACGCAGATAGACGAGGTCCAGCGGCAGCAGGATCAGATGGTTCACCAGCCAGGCGCAAATGGAGGCCAGTGTGATGACGAATGTCGTGGCGAGTCCCATGCCAATTGCCGTTTCCAGTTTTTTGGAAACGCCCATAAAGGGACAGAGGCCGAGAAACTTCACTAAAACGAAGTTATTCACCAGCACTGTGCCAATAAAAAGAAGCAGGTATTCGGTCATTGATACGCCTGAAAATATAGAGAAAGCCGCTTATTATCAGGCATTGCGTGCCTGACCACAACCGCTCCGGGTCTGTGGGTTTTTAATAGCGCACTCAGGATTAAATTTATGACGCTTTTTTCGACATCAGGGTGCGATAAAAGTGTTTTTAACCCGCTGAGAACGCTTGAAATAGGGCACAAACACGCTGGCCGCCAGCAGAGCGAGCAGCAAGCTGTTGACCACCGCGCTGTCTTCCACTGGAGCGAAGAGAAAGGCCTTAAGCGCCAGTAGCACGTTGATCAACAGCCAGATAATGTAATGGCGCGGCAGGCGCGGAGAACGCTTGCAGAACATCCAGATAATCCAGGTACTGTAGCTCAGCATCAGTATTGTCGTCAGCAGGAAGGCCCCCCACAGCAACAGCGCAGACGATGGCAGATTGGTTAACGCACTGCGAAAGGCTGGGCCAATCAGTCCGCCCCCATAGATTATCAACACCAGAATCATGTTCATGACGACTAACACCAGCCAGGTCAACGGCACAAAAAGCCAGCCACCGAGGCGCGGTTTAGAATTAACAGGCACAGATTGTCCTTATTCAGCCAGAGACGGCAAAGCGCGCATTGCACAGAGCCCTACGCATGATGAGGAGGATTATACGGAATATCGCGCTTAAGGTCATCAGGACGATAATCAACTGCCGGACTACACCACGTAGTGCCAGACCGTTTTCGGGACGCAGCCGAGGTCGAACAGGCGTCCGCCGGAGGCCAGCTCCGCCCGACGATGGTCGGCGGCGCGGTACATCTTGATAATATCGCTGTCATCGGTCAGGGAGTAATTCAAATGGTCAAAGAGTTTTTCCAGCGTCTCCAGAGAATTAACTTTGCGAAATTTTAACAAATAGTCTTGAACGGTCATTGCGGTCAGCCAGCGACAGAATAATGAGTCGCTGATTATATGTTGCAGAGAAAAAGATTCCACGTTGTTTCGGCTTTGTAATATAAAAATCAGAAAATTCAGCATTCCTTCTAAGCCATACGCAATACGGCACCGGCGGGCAGCTGGTTTTACGCGACAGATTAAACTGTGCAGCAGCTCACAAATCTGCTGTTTGATCGGGGATGAACGGAAGGGGAGTACGGGTGACAGAACTTCACGCGGTATTGTAATCGCTTCCAAATGCTTCTGGCGCAACCGCTTATGTTTATTACAGTTATTTAACCTTCTTTTGGCGCCCTGTGCGCGTTTTTTCCATATCGATTAGCACAGAAACAGATCGGTCTTGTCGCGTAAGCTATTTGATTTGTTGAATTTTGTGAGCATTGTCGTAAATGTTTTGCGGTGAATAGTCCAGGCTTTAGTGGCTCTTAACCCTATACGATAAAATCCCATCAGAGGAAAAATGATCATGTGGAAGCGTTTACTCTTAACCACTCTCATCAGTGCCAGCCTGTCTGCACCGGCACTGGCCGAATCCATGACCGTTGGATTCTCACAGGTTGGCTCTGAATCGGGCTGGCGCGCAGCAGAAACCAGCGTAGCAAAAAGTGAGGCTCAGAAACGCGGCATTACGCTGAAAATCGCGGACGGCCAGCAAAAACAAGAGAATCAAATCAAAGCTGTACGCTCCTTTATCGCTCAGGGCGTTGACGCAATATTTATTGCGCCCGTCGTTCAGACAGGCTGGGAGCCGGTGCTCTCGGAAGCCAAAGACGCCAAAATTCCGGTCTTCCTGCTCGATCGTGCCATCGTCGTCAAAGATAAATCGCTCTATCAGGCCGTCGTCACCGCCGATAACGTTTACGAAGGTAAGTTGATCGGTGACTGGCTGGTCAAACATCAGGCAGGCAAACCCTGTAACGTCGTAGAGCTGCAAGGCACGGTGGGTGCCAGCGTGGCCATTGACCGTAAAAAAGGCTTTGCTGAAGCCATTGCTAACACACCCAATATTAAAGTGATCCGCTCGCAGTCCGGTGACTTTACCCGTAGCAAAGGGAAAGAGGTCATGGAAAGCTTTATTAAGGCAGAAAACAACGGCAAGAATATCTGCATGGTTTACGCCCATAACGATGATATGGCGATTGGTGCCATTCAGGCTATTAAAGAAGCCGGACTTAAACCGGGTAAAGATATTTTAACCGGATCGATTGATGGCGTGCCGGATATTTATAAAGCGATGCTGGCAGGTGAGGCAAATGCCAACGTGGAGCTGACGCCAAATATGGCGGGGCCGGCGTTTGATGCGCTGGAAAAACTGAAAAAAGACGGCACCATGCCGCCAAAAATTATCAAAACTGAAACGAAACTTTTCCTGCCAGCCGATGCTCAGGCACAGCTGGACACCAAAAAAGGGATGGGTTACTGATCCCCTCACCGCCCCTTTCGGGGCGGTTTACTCATGGCCTGAGGCACAACATGACCATCGACACCCCTCTGCCCGCATTGCTGAATATCAGCAACGTCAGCAAATCTTTTCCCGGCGTCCGGGCGCTGGATAATGTCTCGTTTGACCTTCGCCCTGGCGAAATCATGGCGCTACTGGGGGAGAACGGTGCAGGAAAGTCCACGTTGATCAAGGTACTGACTGGCGTCTATCAGCGCGATGCCGGGACCATCATGCTCGGCGGGCAGGCGATAAATCCCCGCAACACGGCAGAAGCCCAGCAGCTGGGAATTGGCACCGTCTACCAGGAAGTGAACCTGCTGCCAAATATGTCAGTCGCTGACAATCTGTTTATCGGCCGCGAGCCGAAACGCTTTGGTCTGATTGACCGTAAGACATTAAATCAGCGGGCGGTGAAGCTGATGGCCGACTACGGTTTTGAGCTGGATGTGACACGTCCCCTTGGACAGTACTCGGTGGCGATGCAGCAAATTATCGCCATCTGCCGCGCGGTGGATCTCTCGGCAAAAGTGCTGATCCTCGACGAGCCGACTGCCAGTCTGGATGCCAGTGAAGTCACCATGCTGTTCACACTGATGACGCAACTCAAAGAGAAAGGCATGAGCCTGATCTTTGTCACCCACTTCCTTGACCAGGTTTACCGCATTACCGACCGTATTACCGTGCTGCGTAACGGGCAGTTTATCGCCACACGCGATACCCGGACGCTGCCGCAAATAGAGCTGATCAAGCTGATGCTGGGGCGCGATCTGCTGGAAACCGCCTTACAGCGGGCTGGCAGCACGCTGAAAAGCAATCAGCCCGTGGTGGAATTTAAAGACTATGGCAAAAAAGGGACGATTGAACCCTTCAGCCTGAGCGTGCGTCCCGGGGAGGCTGTTGGGCTGGCTGGCCTGTTGGGGTCAGGACGGACGGAAACCGCTGAACTGTTGTTCGGCATTAAACGTGCTGACAGCGGCCGTGCCTTCATCAAAGGAAAACCGCAAACAATCCGTTCACCGGCCCAGGCATCGAAGCTTGGCATGGGCTTCTGTCCGGAAGATCGTAAAACCGACGGCATTATTGGTGCAGCATCGGTACGCGAAAATATCATCCTGGCGTTGCAGGCCCAGCGCGGCTGGCTGCGACCGATCCCCAAACGTGAGCAGCAACAGGTGGCTGACCGCTTTATCAAAAGCCTGGGGATCCGTACCCCGGACGCAGAGCAGCCGGTGGAATTGCTCTCCGGCGGTAACCAGCAGAAGGTTTTGCTGTCCCGCTGGCTGGTCACAAAGCCGCAGTTTCTGATTCTGGACGAACCCACGCGTGGCATTGATGTGGGTGCCCACGCAGAGATTATCCGCCTGATTGAGACGCTCTGTGCCGACGGCCTGGCGCTGCTGGTGATTTCGTCGGAGCTGGAGGAACTGGTCGGATACGCTGACCGCGTGGTGATCCTGCGCGACCGCCAGCAGGTGGCGGAAATACCACTGGAGCAACTGTCCGTTGCGGCCATTGTTAACGCGATTGCCGCAGGAGGGGAGCAACATGCCTGAATCGCATCTGATGGCGGGGAAACCACCGATGTTAAAACGAAAACTACCACCGGGATTACCGCAGATTGGCGCACTGCTGCTGGTGCTGATTATTGACAGTCTGGTGGCAAACAACTTTTTTGCTGTCCATCTGCAGGACGGACGACTGTTCGGTAGCCCGATTGATATTCTCAACCGCGCCGCCCCCGTCGCGATCCTGGCTATCGGTATGACGCTGGTGATCGCCACCGGGGGCATCGATCTGTCGGTGGGTGCCGTGATGGCGATTGCAGGCGCAACGGCGGCCACGCTGACCGTGGCCGGGCACAGTATTCCGGTGATTATTCTGGTCACGCTGGGCAGCGGCATTCTGTGTGGATTATGGAATGGGGTGCTGGTGGCGTTGCTTAAGATCCAACCGTTTGTGGCCACATTAATCCTGATGGTGGCGGGGCGCGGTATCGCGCAGCTGATCACCCAGGGGCAAATTGTCACCTTCGACAGTGATGCGCTGGCGCGGCTCGGCAGCGGGACACTGCTGCTGTTGCCCGTTCCGGTTTGGATCACGCTGACCCTCGCACTGCTGGTGTGGTTGCTGACGCGAAAAACAGCGCTGGGGATGTTTATTGAAGCGGTGGGGATCAACCTGCGTGCGGCGCGCAATGCGGGCGTCAACGGCTGGCTGGTGGTGATGAGCACCTATATTCTCAGCGGGCTGTGTGCCGCGGTGGCCGGGCTGATTGTGGCGGCGGATATTCGCGGTGCCGATGCCAACAACGCCGGATTGTGGCTGGAGCTGGACGCGATTCTGGCGGTGGTGATTGGTGGTGCATCTCTGATGGGCGGGCGATTTAATCTTCTGTTGTCGCTGATTGGCGCGCTGATCATTCAGGCCATGAACACCGGTATTCTGCTTTCCGGTTTCCCGCCAGAACTGAATCAGGTGGTGAAAGCGGTGGTGGTGATGCTGGTTCTGTTGCTGCAATCCCCGCGCTTTATTCAACTGTTTAAACGAGGGCACCGCCGTGATTAAACGTCATCTGCCATTAATGATCACCCTGCTGGTGTTTGTGGCGGGGTATCTGTTCTGTCTGAGCCAGTTTCCGGGGTTTGCTTCAACAAGGGTGATCGCCAATATTCTCACGGACAACGCCTTCCTCGGTATTATTGCCGTTGGCATGACCTTTGTGATCCTCTCTGGCGGTATTGACCTGTCGGTGGGCGCGGTGATCGCCTTTACCGGGGTGTTCCTTGCCCGTTTGATTGGTGATTTCCATGTCGACCCGTGGCTGGCCTTTGCGCTGGTGATGTCGCTGGGGACGGCGTTCGGTGCCTTTATGGGCTGGCTCATTGATGCCCTGAAAATCCCGGCGTTTATTATCACGCTGGCCGGGATGTTTTTCCTGCGCGGCTGTAGCTATCTGGTGGCTGAAAGTTCATTACCGATCGATCACCCACTGTATGCCACGCTCTCATCCATGGCGTGGAAGATCCCGGGGGGCGGGCGCCTGAGTTTGCTGGCGGTGATTATGCTGGTGGTGGTGGCGTTCGGTATCCTGCTGGCGCACCGCAGCCGTTTTGGTAATCAGGTCTACGCCATTGGCGGCAACGCCACCTCTGCACAGCTGATGGGGATTTCCACCCGCAGCACCACGGTGCGGATCTATATGCTGTCATCGGGTCTGGCGACGCTGGCAGGCATTGTATTCTCCATTTATACCTCGGCGGGTTATGCGCTGGCAGGAATGGGCGTGGAGCTGGACGCCATCGCCTCGGTGGTGATCGGCGGCACGCTGCTGTCGGGGGGTGTCGGCACGGTACTGGGGACGCTGTTTGGCGTGCTGATCCAGGGGCTGATTCAGACCTGGATTAACTTCGACGGCACATTGAGTTCATGGTGGACGAAGATTGCCATCGGCGTGCTGCTGTTTGCGTTTATTGCGCTGCAACGGCTGCTGACGGTGATGTGGGATCGGCAGCAGAATGCGCCGGTGAAGCGATTAAGTTAAGTTCACAACTCATAACCTCAAGGGCGGGCCTTCTTATGCGGTCCGCCAGTCGCCGCCGCCCTTTGCGGCAGGCGCTGCGTCCACTGCGTGGATGCCTTCGCAAGCGCGGTTCACTTCACGTAGGGGCAGACCCTTTTTTCCGGTTTGCCCGTGATGTTGAGCAGGGGCCTTACCCGGTTTTACGGGGAGATCATCTAAATATGTCTTGCCAGTGATCTGGCAAGACAGTGTCTACGTGATGAGGTTAAAAATCATCCTGTTGCAGGTAGCACCAGGCGTACTGCGCATAAAGTTCGGCCCCGGTCACCATCACATCTTCATCGATATTAAAACGGCCGTGGTGGTGCGCCCAGTCGGTGCCTTTCTCGGCATTGCCACAGCCGAGCAGGGCAAAACAGCCGGGGATATTTTCCATAAAGAAGCTGAAATCCTCACCACCGGTGGTCGGTTTCTCGTCAAACAGCACCCCGGCCCCAAACGCATCGCTGATCACGGACTGTGCCAGTAGCGCACTGCGTGCCTCGTTAATCACCGGCAGTGTGCCGTAGGTGTACTCAACCTGCGCTGTTGCACCATAGATTGCCGCCGTATGCTGCGCATAACGCTCAATCGCCGCTTTAAGACGTTCACGGGTGTCGACGTCAAAGCAGCGCACCGTGCCATCGAGAACCGCATTTTCGGCGATAACGTTAAAACGTGTGCCCACTTCCATACGCCCGATGGTCACCACGGCGGACGCCAGCGCGGACGTTTCCCGCGCCACAATGGCCTGCAGATTCATCACAAACGATGAGGCCACCACCGCCGCGTCAATACAGGCTTCCGGCATCGAACCGTGGCCACCGCGCCCTTTAAACGTGACTTTCAGCAGGTCGGCGGAAGCAAAGGATGAACCGACGTTGCAGGACACTTTACCAGAGGCAGTGGTCGTCCAGATATGCATGCCAAAAACGTTATCAACGCCGTCCACCGCGCCCTGTTTCACCATGGCACGTGCACCCTGGGCGATCTCTTCTGCAGGCTGGAAAATCAGTCGTACATTACCGCGCAAACGGGTGCGATGCTCCTGTAATGCTCTGGCTGCCGTCAGCAGCATTGCGGTGTGGGCATCATGCCCGCAGGCGTGCATTTTACCGTCGGTCAAGGATTTATAGCTGAGTGAGTCGCTGAGCTCCTGCACTGGCAGCGCATCCATGTCGGCGCGCAGGGCAACAGTTTTACCCGATTTACCCCCACGGATCTCGGCAATGATCCCGGTCGGTTGCGTGCGGCGATAGTCGATGCCCATTTCATCCAGCAGAGCGGCCACCGTATTGGTGGTGCGTACTTCTTCCCATGGCAGTTCCGGGTGGGCATGCAGGTCGCGGCGCAGGGCGATCATCGCGTCAACATGCGCATGGACGGATTTTTTAATATCGTGATTAATCACTGTTTAGCTTCCTTGTTGGTTTTTTATGCAGGAATAATATACGCCACCATGACACCGGCCATCACCACGGACACCATGGTCACGGAGATAAATCCACCGACCAGCATCGGGGCCAGCATGTGCTGCATCAGCACCTCGCGCTCATTTTCATCGCGGGTCAGGGCGGTAATGGCTTCATGGGTAATAATATAGTCTGCCGGGAAACCGTACATTGAGGTCAGGGCGATGGCGAAGGCCATCTCGGTGCTGACGCCCAGCAGCTTACCCACCACCCAGCAGACGATAAACATGCCGATAACCGCAGTGGCGATCAGCACCAGCATGGGCAACAGCAGGCGCAATAACATCTCCGGCGTCGCGCGGTTCAGCGTATCAAAGATAAACAGCATCAGCCCCATCACCGCAAAGCCAAAACCGTTGGCTTTCTGTAATGGCTGCTTCTCTAAAAAGCCTAGCGTGGTCGCCACCACGCCAAACAGCAGGCACAGGACAAACGGGCTGACGGAGATGACTGGCGCCAGCCAGCCAGACACCCGATACGCCAGATAGCCGACGGCCGCCAGGCGCAGGAATTTAAAGTAGCTGGTGTTGTAATGGGCTGGAAAGCGTTTAAACAGGCGTGGCATGACATCCGCTGACGGGTGCGCTGTCACCGCAGGCGTCTCTGCTGTCACGACTGCCTGAGGCCACGCCCCGCTGCGGTACAGGCTCAGCACTCGCTTGCCCTCGCGTTGCAGCATAATGGCGGTTAGCGGATAACCGGCAAAGCCCTGCATCACGTAGATCAGAATGGCGAATACCGACAAATCGACCAGACCCGCACTGGCCGCGCCTTTCGACATAATAATTGCCGAAACGATACCGCCAACCAGTGGCGGGATAGTGACGATAGCCGTATTAAAATCGAACAGTAGCAGGCAGACGCCAAAGACTGTGACAAAAATACCGGCGATACCGGCCAGAGAAATAACAATCGTCTTCCACTGACGGATCAACTCCGGCACGGACAGCAGCGTGCCCATATTGGTGATCAGCAGATACATCAGCATCACCGCTACCACCGGCGTGATCCCGGCAACGCTGACAATATCTTTGGGGAAAAAAGTCCAGTAACCGATTAAAAACAGTACCGCGCAGACAAAGACGGAAGGCACCCACGCTTTCGTTCTGACTGAAACCAGATCACCGAGATATAGAATAGAAATAATCAGTAAAAGAGCGAGCATTTGCGACATGAACCACTTCCATTTGAATAATTATCAGAATAATTCCTCTGACCGAGGCGCGAATGACGATGTGATTAAAACTCAATGAAATCATGGAGTTTCCAGCTTCGGGGTTTCATAGTAAGCGGAATGCAGCCGTGCTGACCAGCAGAGATTGAAATAAAGTGAAAGGCGGTGGAAACAGGAAGGCACGACGGTGGGACGGGAGGGGCGGACCTCTTGCGGTCCGCCTGATATCTCCCTGAACCCGTGGGATTAACGCTGATTCAAACGGTAGTACGCTTCGTTCCAGCGCAGGGCATCGCGGAACCCGTGCAGCGTTGTCTCCTCATCAATCACCAGCACCTCAATTCCGTGCAGTTCAGCATAGAGGCGCATATCTTCCACCGTCAGCGCCTGGCTGAACACCGTATGGTGTGCACCGCCGCCGAGGATCCAGGCTTCAGACGCTGTCGCCAGCGAAGGCTGCGCACGCCACAGTGCACGGGCCACCGGAAGCTTAGGCAGGGCCTGCGGCTGTTCAATCGCATCCACCACATTCACCAGCAGGCGGAAACGGTCGCCCATATCTATCACACTGGCGTTCACCGCGCGCCCGGCAGGGGCAGAGAAGATCAAGCGGGCCGGATCGGCTTTGCCACCTATACCCAGCGGCTGCACATCCAGCAGCGGTTTGGCTTCGCGTGCAATGGTCGGGCAGACTTCAAGCATATGGGAACCCAGCACCAGATCGTTACCCGGTGCGAAGTGATAGGTGTAATCCTCCATAAACGAGGTGCCGCCCGGTAAATCCCCTGCCATCACCTTGAACACATGCAGCAGTGCAGCGGTTTTCCAGTCACCTTCACCGGCAAAACCATAGCCTTGCTGCATCAGGCGCTGAACCGCCAGACCTGGCAACTGCGTCATGCCATGCAGGGTCTGGAAATTCGTGGTAAACGCACGGCAGCCTTCATCGTCCAGGAAGCGCTTGATCCCCAGCTCAATACGGGCAGCATCCAGCACATTCTGGCGCTTATTACCGTTTACCGCTGCCGCCGCGCTGAACTCATAGCTGCTTTCATACTCGTCGATTAGTGTGTTCACATCGCCGTCGCTGACCTGGTTGATCACGTCCACCAGATCGCCCACGCCCCAGCCATTGACCGCATAGCCGAACTGGATCTGTGCCGCGACTTTATCGCCTTCGGTCACCGCGACTTCACGCATATTGTCGCCAAAGCGCGCCACTTTGAGCTGCTGGCTGGCGAGCAGGGCGGCGGCACCGCGCATCCATTGGCCGATACGCTGCTGGGAACGCTCGTCCTGCCAGTGTCCGGTCACCACCTGATGCGGCAGGCGCATACGCGCGCCAATAAAGCCGAACTCACGCCCGCCGTGTGCGGTCTGGTTCAGGTTCATAAAGTCCATATCCATCGTGTCCCACGGGATTTCCGCATTGAACTGGGTATGGAACTGCAACAACGGTTTATTCAGGATCGACAGGCCGCCAATCCACATTTTTGCCGGAGAGAAAGTATGCAGCCAGGTGATAATGCCCAGGCAGCTTTGATCGTGATTAGCCTCGCGGCACAGCGACAGCGCTTCATCAGGGGTTTTCACCAGCGGTTTAAGGACCAGCGGGAAGGGCAGTTTACCCGCCCGGTTTAAGCCATCCACCACCTGCTGTCCGTGCTGCTCCACCTGGCGCAGGGTTTCCGCACCGTACAGATGCTGTGTACCAATCACAAACCATACGCTACGGGCGTTTAACTGTGTCATAAAACGATTCCTTAACTGACTGATGAAGGTTGTGGGGCAAACTGCGGTTCCGCCAGTTCACACCATTCAAGATAACGTTGATAAAGCTGCTGGAAGCGGGCAACGCGCATCGGGTCCGGTTGCAGGGTTTGTTCCAGCGGGCTGGCCATCTGCGCCTGTGCTGCGGGGATATCCGCATACACGCCAGCGGCCACCGCAGCAAAAATCGCTGCACCAAGGGCACAGCACTCATCGGAGGCGACAATATCCAGTGGACGGTTCATCACATCGCAACACACCTGCATGATGGTTGGTGATTTGCGGGCAATCCCACCCAGCGCGAGGATTTGCTGTACCGGAATATCCTGCTGTTCGAAACACTCCATAATGGCGCGCGCGCCAAATGCGGTCGCCGCAATAAACCCGCCAAACAGCGTTGGGGCATCGGTGCCCAGATTCAGATCGGTGATCACGCCTTTCAGGCGCTGGTTGGCAAAGGGGGTACGACGACCGTTAAACCAGTCGAGTACCACCGGAAGATGGTCGAGCTGTGGGTCAGCCGCCCAGGCGGCGGTCAGCTGTTCCAGCAGGCTGTGCTGGATCGCTTCCAGCTGCGGCTGCAGGTCGGGGTGCAGCGTGGCCGCCTGCACTAACGGCCAGCTCAGCAGGCGGCCAAACCAGGCATACATATCGCCAAAGGCTGACTGTCCGGCCTCCAGGCCAATCATGCCCGGTACCACGCTGCCGTCCACCTGGCCGCAGATGCCTTTAATCGCCCGGTCAGCCACGCGATCCGCATCGGCAATCAGAATGTCGCAGGTGGAAGTGCCAATGACTTTCACCAGGGTATAAGGCTGTGCGCCTGCGCCCACCGCGCCCATATGGCAGTCAAATGCCCCGCCGGACAGCACGACATGGTCTGGCAGACCAAGACGTTCGGCCCATTCGGCGCTCAGCTTGCCGACAGGCACATCGGCGGTCCAGGTCTCGGTGAACATCGGGTGATCGAGATCGGCCGTGAGCAACGGATCGAGAGCATTAAGGAATTTCGCTTCCGGCAGTCCCTGCCATAAAGGGTGCCAGAGGGATTTATGACCGGCAGCACAGCGGCCACGCTTCAGCTCGGCAGGGGCGGTAGTGCCGCTGAGCAGGGCGGGTACCCAGTCGCACAGTTCCACCCAGGAAACGGCGGCCTCACGTACCGCCGCATCGTTGCGGCTGATGTGCAGGATCTTGGCCCAGAACCATTCGGACGAATAGATACCGCCGATAAAGCGCGAGTAATCCTGATAGTCACCGCTGTGGCACAGCCGGGTAATAGCTTCGGCTTCTTCAATCGCGGTGTGATCTTTCCACAGCACGAACATCGCATTGGGGTTGTCTGCAAACTCCGGGCGCAGCGCCAGCACGCGGCCTTCACGATCGACAGGGGCGGGGGTGGAACCGGTGGAGTCCACGCCAATACCCACCACGTTAAGGCGCTGCTCAGGGGTTAATTTAGTGACAACGTCACGAATGGCCTGTTCCAGGGCATCAATATAGTCCTGCGGATGGTGACGGAACTGATTGTTCGCCGGGTTGCAGAATCGCCCGGCCTTCCAGCGAGGATAGGCAACCACGTGCTTGTGCAGCTCACGACCACTGGCGCAATCGACCGCCAGCGCCCTGACCGAGTCGCTGCCGAAATCCAGACCGAGGGTAATCGCACCCTTATGCATAGTTGTTCTCCGTTATGTTCAGAAGAGGCTCTTTTACTGTTCCTCTATCCTGGAAACATCGCGGCGGAGTGGTTAGGTGCGGCTGGCTGCAAATATGCACTTTTCTGTCATGCAGGGTGGGAATGTGATGGGCTTCAAATGTTGCCTGTCGGTTAAATTGGCTGAATAGATGGACAAAACGACTGTAATTTCAGGGTGTGATAGCGCTCTACATATTTCCCTTTACTTGCGGGTAAAACTAGCGCACTACCGCCACTGTTAAGTTGTCAGTGCTCAGGTAAGGTCTTGTTTAAATGCTTTTAATTTTTTCAACAACCGATTGTTACCGTTTACACAATCCCGCCCTGAGCGGGCACTGAGCCGGAGAGCCTCATGCACAAATTCACTAAAGCGCTGGCCGCGATTGGCCTCGCAGCCGTTATGTCACAATCCGCTATGGCGGAAACCATGAAGCTGGGTTTCCTGGTGAAACAACCGGAAGAACCCTGGTTTCAGACTGAATGGAAATTTGCCGATAAGGCCGGTAAAGATCTCGGCTTCGAGGTGATCAAAATCGCTGTGCCGGATGGTGAAAAAACCCTGAATGCTATCGACAGTCTGGCGGCCAGCGGCGCGAAAGGGTTTGTTATCTGTACACCTGATCCCAAACTCGGCTCTGCCATTGTGGCCAAAGCACGCAGTTATGGCCTGAAAGTGATCGCGGTGGATGACCAGTTTGTGACCGCGAAAGGCAAACCGATGGACACCGTACCGCTGGTGATGATGGCTGCCACCAAAATTGGCGAACGTCAGGGCCAGGAACTGTACAAAGAGATGCAGAAACGCGGCTGGGATGTGAAAGACACCGCGGTGATGGCGATCACCGCCAATGAGCTGGACACCGCCCGCCGCCGTACCGGTGGCTCTATTGATGCCCTGAAAACAGCCGGATTCCCGGAAAAACAGATTTACCAGATCCCCACCAAATCTAACGATATCCCCGGCGCCTTTGATGCCGGTAACTCCCTGCTGGTTCAGCATCCTGAAGTGAAGAACTGGCTGATTGTTGGCATGAACGATAACACCGTACTGGGTGGCGTCCGTGCGACCGAAGGTCAGGGCTTTAAAGCGCCGAATGTGATTGGGATTGGCATTAACGGTGTGGATGCAGTGAGTGAACTGTCGAAAGGCCAGGCGACCGGATTCTATGGTTCGCTGCTGCCAAGCCCGGATGTCCACGGTTATCGCAGTATCCAGATGCTGCATGACTGGGTGACGAAAGATATCGAGCCTGCCAAATTTACCGAAGTGACCGATGTGGTGCTGATCACCCGCGACAACTTCAAAGCAGAACTGGCGAAAAAAGGCCTGATGTAATCCGTGGCAGCGGGTCGGGCATGCCCGACCCCTACATAACACATGACCGCTGGGGTAAGGGATGCCCGCCCCTGCAAAACACATGACCGCAGGGGTGAGGGATGCCCGCCCCTGCATAACACACGACCGCAGGGGTGAGGGATGCCCGCCCCTGCATAACACACGACCGTAGGGGCGAGGCATGCCTCGCCCGGATGCCTCCACCCAAAAATGCAGGAGACACCATGACTTCGCAACCACCGTACCTCAGCTTTCACGGCATCAGCAAAACCTTCCCGGGCGTGAAGGCGCTACAGGACATCAGTTTTGACTGTTATGCAGGACAAGTGCATGCCCTGATGGGGGAAAACGGCGCCGGGAAATCAACGCTGCTCAAAATTCTCAGCGGAAGCTATCAGGCCAGCGGCGGTGAGATTCGCCTGCAGGGCCAGCCAGTTAATTTTCAAAACACCACCGATGCGCTCAATGCCGGGGTGGCGATTATTTATCAGGAACTCCATCTGGTGCCGGAAATGTCGGTGGCAGAAAATATCTTTTTAGGCCAGTTGCCACAACGTGCCGGGCTGGTCAATCGCTCCCGCCTGCGCTCAGAAGCCGCGCGTCAGCTCAAAATCCTCGGTATGGATATTGACCCGGATATGCCGCTGAAATACCTCTCTCTCGGGCAGTGGCAGATGGTGGAAATTGCCAAAGCGTTAACGCGTAATGCGCAGGTTATCGCCTTTGATGAGCCGACCAGCTCGCTCTCGGCGCGTGAAATTGATCAGCTGTTCCGCGTGATCCGCCAGCTGCGTGCCGACGGCCGCGTGGTGCTGTATGTCTCCCATCGCATGGAGGAGATTTTTGCCCTCAGCGATGCCATCACGGTGTTTAAAGATGGCCGCTACGTACGTACCTTTACCGATATGGTCACCACCGGAAACGACGAACTGGTGCAGGCGATGGTGGGGCGTGAAATTGGTGATATCTACGGTTACCGACCACGCGCGCAGGGCGATGTGAGACTGAAGCTGGACAATGTGCATGCCAAAGGCGTGCGCAGTCCGGTATCGTTCAGCGTGCGTGCAGGGGAAATTGTCGGGCTGTTTGGCCTGGTGGGGGCCGGGCGCAGTGAGTTGATGAAAGGGTTGTTTGGTGCCACGCGTCTGACCAGCGGTGAACTGTGGCTGGATGGTAAAAAACTCCAGATTAATGAGCCGATTGAAGCCATTCGCGCCGGTATTATGCTCTGCCCGGAGGACCGCAAGGCCGATGGCATCATCCCGGTACATTCCGTGCGCGACAACATCAATATCAGCGCCAGGCGTAATAACCTCAAGGCAGGTTGTCTGATCAACAACAGCTGGGAAGCCAGTAATGCCGGAGTGCATATCCGCTCGCTCAATATCAAAACCCCGTCGGCAGACCAGCTGATTATGAATCTGTCCGGGGGCAATCAACAGAAGGCGATCCTCGGTCGATGGCTGTCCGAAGAGATGAAAGTCATCCTGCTGGATGAACCCACGCGCGGCATTGACGTCGGCGCGAAAAACGAAATTTATCAGCTGATTTACGCCCTGGCCGACCAGGGTATTGCGGTGCTGTTTGCCTCCAGTGACCTGCCCGAAGTGATGGGGCTGGCTGACCGTATTCTGGTGATGCGCGAAGGCGAAATCGCCGGAGAGCTGGACCATAACGACGCCACTGAAGCCCTGACGCTGAGTCTGGCGATGCCAAAAACCGCCAAACCTGCCACACACGTGGCCTGACTATGCAGGAGAAATCTATGTCAACGACCTCATCTGTTACACCCGCTGCCCCATCGCGCTTCAGTCTGAGCCGCGTGTGGGACAACTTCGGCATGCTGGTGGTGTTTGCCGCGCTGTTTATTGCCTGCATGGTGTTTGTGCCGAATTTTGGTTCCCTTATCAATATGAAAGGCTTAGGGCTGGCGATGTCGATGTCCGGCATGGTGGCCTGCGGTATGCTGTTCTGCCTGGCGTCCGGCGACTTTGACCTGTCGGTGGCCTCGGTGATTGCCTGTGCCGGTGTCGTCTGCGCGGTGGTCATCAACATGACCGAAAGCCTGTGGATCGGCGTGATTGCCGGGCTGTTACTCGGCGTGGCCTGCGGCTTTGTGAACGGTTTCGTGATTGCCAAACTGAAAATCAACGCCTTGATCACCACGCTGGCCACGATGCAGATCGTGCGCGGGCTGGCGTATATCTTCTCCGACGGTAAAGCCGTGGGTATCGAAGACGAGCGCTTCTTCGCCCTGGGTTATGCCAGCTGGCTGGGCGTGCCGGCCCCGGTATGGTTGACCATTATTACCCTGGTATTGTTTGCTTTCCTGCTGAACAAAACCACCTTTGGGCGCAACACGCTGGCGATTGGTGGCAATGAAGAAGCCGCCCGTCTGGCCGGTGTGCCGGTGGTACGCACCCGTATCATCATCTTTATTCTTTCCGGCCTGGTGTCGGCAGCGGCGGGAATTATTCTGGCATCGCGTATGACCAGCGGCCAGCCGATGACCTCGCTGGGTTATGAACTGATTGTTATCTCAGCCTGTGTGCTCGGCGGCGTCTCCCTGAAGGGCGGTATTGGGAAAATTTCTTATGTGGTGGCCGGGGTTTTGATCCTCGGAACGGTGGAAAATGCGATGAATTTACTCAATATATCGCCTTTCTCACAGTACGTGGTACGTGGTCTGATATTGTTAGCAGCGGTGATTTTCGACCGTTACAAACAAAAAGCGAAAGCGGTCTGACAGGAGGCGTTATGTATCATCGTCTGGCGCCCGTGGCGCAATCCAACCCGTTACTGCCCGGCTATCCGTTTAGCGCCTGGCTGGTGGCGGGGCTGACGCCCATTAATGCGATGGGGCCGCTCGATTTCTTTATCGACCGTCCCCACGGCATGAAAGGCTACATTCTCAACCTGACGATCAAAGGGCGCGGGCGGGTGTTTGACGGTGAAGCGGCCTTCGATTGTGAACCCGGTGACCTGCTGCTGTTTCAGCCTAAAACACCGCATTATTACGGGCGTCTGCCGGACAGCGATTGCTGGTATCACCGCTGGGTTTATTTTCGTCCGCGCGCCTACTGGAGCGACTGGCTGGAGTGGCAGGATGAGGCGCAGGGCGTGGGGCGACTGCGGCTGCCGGAGTCATTACGCGGTGAGTTTGACCGTCTGTTTGCCAATATCGAACATACCCATAACTCCGGGCGTCCGTTTGCAGAAGAGCTGGCAATGAACCTGCTGGAGCGTTTGCTGTTGCGGGCGGTACAGGAAGATCCGCGCAGCCAGCAGCAGGTGCGCGATGCGCGTGTGGTAGAAGCCTGCCAGTATGTGACCAACAACCTGGCCGCAGAGGTGAAAATCGAAGAGGTGGCCAAACATGTCTGTCTGTCACCGTCACGGCTGGCGCATCTGTTCCGTGAGCAAATGGGCGTGAATCTGCTGCGCTGGCGTGAAGACCAGCGGGTGATCCGGGCCAAACTGCTGTTGCAGACCACTCAGGAGCCGATAGCCAGCATTGGCCGTGAAGTGGGCTATGACGACCAGCTCTATTTCTCGCGCGTGTTCCGCAAGCGGGCGGGTGTCAGCCCCAGCGACTTCCGTCGCCGCAGCCTGGACGCCCATGATGCGCTGGTTGCTCAGGAAACCTGGCATTTACCCCGACGTGCCCAGGAGGCGTAATTCAGCCAAATCCTTCTTGTGGTTAGTGAGTTGATCGTCTTAAATCAACGGGTAACCACGAGAGGGATTAATATGAGTGACAAGATTCGAGTTGGCCTGGTCGGCTACGGCTTTGCCAGTAAAACCTTCCATGCACCGCTGATTGCCGGCACATCAGAAATGGAACTGGCCGCCATTTCCAGCAGCAATGCGACCAAAGTCCAGGCCGACTGGCCGTCGGTACAGGTTGTGTCCGATCCCCAGATGCTGTTTGACGATCCCACCCTGCACCTGATCGTCATTCCTACCCCCAATGAAACCCACTTCCCGTTAGCCAAAGCCGCGCTCACCGCGGGTAAGCATGTGGTGGTGGATAAACCGTTTACCGTGACGTTGTCACAGGCGCGGGAGCTGGATGCGCTGGCGAAGGCCAAAGGCCTGTTGCTGTCGGTGTTCCATAACCGCCGCTGGGACAGTGATTTCCTGACGGTGAAAGCATTGCTGGCTGAAGGGACGCTGGGGGACGTGCGTTATTTCGAGTCACACTTTGACCGTTTCCGCCCTCAGGTACAGCAGCGCTGGCGTGAGCAGCAGGTGCCGGGCAGCGGTATCTGGTACGATTTGGGTCCACATCTTATCGACCAGGCATTACAGCTGTTCGGTTCCCCGGTGGCGATTAATGTTGATACCGCCGAGTTGCGTGCGGGTTCAGTGACGACCGACTATTTCCACGCCACGCTGATCTATCCACAGCGCCGCGTGGTGCTGCACGGCAGTTTACTGGTGGCCGCCGAATCTGCGCGTTATCTGGTGCATGGCACCAAAGGCAGCTATGTCAAATTTGGCCTCGATCCGCAGGAAGACAGCCTGAAGTCCGGTGCACGTCCGCCGCAGGAAGACTGGGGCTACGATATGCGTGACGGCGTACTGACGCTGGCGGATGGGGATGTGATGATAGAGAAAGCGCTGCTGACCATTCCCGGTAACTATCCGGCGTACTATGCAGCGATCCGTGATGCGGTGAACGGCACAGGTGAAAATCCGGTGAAAGCGGAAGAGGCGATTCAGGTGATGGAACTGATCGAGCTTGGCCTGCAATCGGCTGAGAAACGCCAGACGATGTCACTGAAATAGCAGACGGGCTGATGCCCCGGTAGGGGCGGGTCATGACCCGCCCTTGTTAGCGTTACGCCGTAACGCGAGCGCGAACCGCTGCTTTCTCAGCATCGCTGAGGAACGCAATCTTCAATCCGTTCTCCTGCGCCGTCCGCATTTGTGCCTGGCTTAAACCGGCTGCCGGGGCTGCCACATGGTACTCGTGACCAATCTCAATCCCCTGGACTGCCGGGTCATCCGTATTGATCGTGGCCAGGATGCCGTGCTCCAGGAACGTTTTCAGCGGATGACGGTCCAGTGAAGCCACGGTGCTGGTCTGAATATTGGAGGTCAGGCAGGATTCCACACCAATGCTGTGTTTCACCATAAAGTCCATCAGCGCCGGGTCTTCCACCGCTTTCACGCCGTGACCAATACGTTCTGCCCCCAACTCACGAATCGCCTGCCAGATGCTTTCCGGCCCTGCGGCTTCTCCGGCGTGGACGGTAATGCGCAGTCCGGCATCACGGGCGCGCGTAAAGTGGCTGAGGAACTGGCTGCCAGGGAAGCCAAGCTCATCTCCGGCAAGATCCAGTGCGGTAATGCTGTCACGGTGTGCCAGCAGGCCGTTCAGCTCATCCAGACAGGCTTCTTCACCAAAGGTACGGCTCATAATGCCAATCAGACGCACATCAATATTATTTGCGCTGCAACCCGCTTTAATCCCGTCGATAACGGCTTCAACCACACCCGCAATCGGCAGGTTGTGGGTCATTGCCATATAGCCCGGGGAGAAACGCAGTTCAGCATAATGAATACCGGCACGTGCCGCATCCTGCACGTTTTCCAGCGCCACACGGCGGCAGGCATCCAGAGAGCCCAGCACTTTTACGCCCCAGTCCAGCTTATTGAGGAAACTCACCAGGTCAGGCTCGGTTTCAATCACCTGCACATGCGGGCGCAGGGTTTCCAGCGTGCTGGCAGGCAGCGTCAGATTAAACTCACGGCCTAAATCGAGGATGGTTTGTGCGCGAATATTGCCGTCAAGGTGGCGGTGAATGTCGGTGAGGGGAAGCTGGGAATCGATCATATCGGCACTCTCTGTTTTTTTAATAAAGTGCGGAGCATTATAAAAACTTATTGCGCAACAGCGCCAGTTAATTGCGCATCAGGTTAAAGGTTTTAGTTTTTTTGCCGAAAATAGCATCAGAAGTACCACATTTACTGTGACGCTAAGGCGTAAGACCAAGGGACTGAACGCAATGACTGTTATTTCTTCTGTTGGAAACCTGTCAGTGAACACGTTGCCGGGCGCAACGAAACTGGCCACTACCGCTGCGGCGGTAGACACGTTACAAACGCCGCCCCTCTCCTCAACCACGGTGTCTCTCGGCCAGTCTGCGGCCGCGCCCCCCGTTTATTCTCTGCCACGTGTTTCAACAGCTGCGACGCAAACCGACAATCAGGGGACTCTGAGCGTAAAAACCGCCAGTGGCGCAGAGGTTGAACTGACCCAGGCCAGTGACGGGTCGGGTGTTCAGATCAAAGTGAACAAGGGAACCTTGAGTGAAGCTGAACGCAGCGCGCTTGAGAAGCTGTCGGACGGTTTTAAGAAGGCGATGGAAGGGCTGACAGGTCAGCCACCGCGTCTTGACCTGAGCGGCTTGACCAGATTTAACAGTGCAGTACTGACGTCAGTCGATCTGCAGGCGAAAGTGACAGGCGAAAATAAGCTGACGCTGGCTTTTCATGCTGACACTAACACGCGTTCGGTAAAATCCACCGGCACCCTCGGCACCGTAGATATCAGCGTGGATATGAGTAAGCGGGCGATCCTGGGTAATGAGAGTCAGCAGCAGCGGGCGCTGAGCCAGTATCTGAAGCAGTTCGACCGGGCGCAAAGCCGGGGTGAGGGTAACAGTACGCTGATGACCATGTTCAAGGATGCCTTTACGGCGCTAAACAGTCACTACGACAGCAGTACGCCCGCCCAAAGTCGTCCGCAAACCCTTTATCTCTCCCTGACGCGGACGGACAAAAACATGCTGACCGGACTGGCCGATTTTACGGCTTCTGTCACGCAAACCCCGCAGTCGCCAAATCCGATACGTCTAAGTGAGGGTGATACCTTCTCGTATCAGGTATCGCAAACCAGCACGCTTTCCGGCACCAGCGACCAGAATCGTCATATCACCCAGAAGCAGCAGTCGCATCTGACCGCCAGCTACCATAAAGCGCTGACCTCCGGGCTGCAACTCGCGCTGACCGCGGACAGAAACGCGCAGAATTATTTCTACACGCAGATTGATGATAAGGCGGAAAGCACCACAGAAGTGCAGTATCGCAAAGGGGCGCTGGTGTCGGCGACGCTTGACCAGTCGGCGAGTACCTCAACGCGAGTGCAAAAGTATGTGAAAGGGGAGCTGATGTCTGATGTGACAACCCCTGAGCAGAAATCAACGTCAACCGACCTGCTCGGAAAGTTGCAGTCAGCCTGGAAAGCGGAGAATCCACGGGCATCCTTTGCGGATTATCTGCGCCAGCATACACTGCCAGATTTCGGGGAAGAGGTGCTGTTAAATTCAGATCCTTCCAGTCTATAAAGCCAACGGGCCGCTGTCGCGGCCCGTTGGTTAACACATCTTACTGTGGCATACCTTCCGGTATGGCATAACTACCCAGCATATTTTGTTGCGAAACGCCGAGTCGGGGCAACAGTTTTCGGACTTTCTGATATACCGTGCCCGCTGGACTCACGCTGAGTCCGTCCGTAAGTGGATCGTCCAGCGGACAGTAAAGACGGATTTATTGTATTCCAGGAAAATCACTACTGACGCAGTCTCATACGACTGGTACAGTATCAACCTTTATTACCGAACCCTAATCGGACACGTAATAAAATAGGAGAGTGATGGTTTATAATATGAAAAGGACTGCTGCAATTTAACATCATGTAAAGGAATACACTATGTACGTAGATGAAGACGGTTATATTTTTGACGTCCGAATTGAAAGGAAAATATTTAAAGGGATAGAACGGGGTAACCTGGATAACGTTAATGGCATTGTAGTCCATCAAACTGACAGCACGTCGGCTCAGAGTACATTTAATAGCTATCATAATACGTCCGCGAATGGGGCGCATTTTTTAATTGATAAAGATGGAACGGTCTATCAAACAGCCTCTCTATTAAAAATGACATGGCATGTTGGATTGATGCAATCCCGATGTATTCCTGATGTAGGTAGAAAAAACGAAACTGAGGCCAGTACAGCGATATGGGAATAAAAAATCTCTTACTAAGCGCTATGCTCTTATTATCTTTGTATGCACAGGCCGGTAGGGAAGTAGTGCAACTTGAAATATTACAAAGCGGTCATTATGGGGGGGCTTCTAAGGAAGATCCCTACAACTACACTGCGGAATGTAAAGGCTGGAATCCCACCAAAGAACAATTGATGGACTACTTTGTCAATGCTAAAGAAGCGGATTCTAGCGAGGGTTGGCTACACGAATACTACTCTCCCTGCATTGCGACTGGGAAAGTAACCTTTAAAGATGAATCCTTTGGGGAGTGGGGGATTTACGATACCGGTTATGGGGTGGTGGATTTTAAGGACAAGGCGAATAAAACCGTAAAGCAAAAATATTTCCTTAACTTAAAGAATGGATGGGATAGCGAATAAGTAAACGTCTTACTGGATTATATGCGCCAGCATACACTGCCAGATTTCGGGGAAGAGGTGCTGTTAAATTCAGATCCTTCCAGTCTATAAAGCCAACGGGCCGCTGTTGCGGCCCGTTGGTTAACACATCTTACTGCGGCATACCTTCCGGTACCGCTCCGCCACCCAGCATATAGCGGGAGAGGAACTGTTCCAGCGGCATCTTCTCACCGTTCATGGTGATCTGACCGGCGCCATATTGCAGGCTGATGGTGATGTTATTATCCTGCTGCGTGGTCAGTTTGAACATCTGGCCCATCGCCGCCAGGCCTTTCACCTGCTGGTCAGCCAGTTTCACCGCATCTTCCTGCTTGTAGCCTTCACCCATGGCGACGTGAGTCATCATTTCGGTCGCCATTGGCATCGAAACAGCCAGTTTGGTATCCAGCGTTTTCAACACACTGTCCACTTGCTGACCCAGATTCTGCACAGGGGCAGTGGCAGTAGACGGATCTTTGAACTGTGCATTCAGGGTATAGGTGCTTTCCCCTTTGTCATTTTTCCAGCTAAATGGCGCAATGCTGATGGACGGATCGCCCTTCAACAGCAACGACAGGTTAGCCGTCAGCAGTTCACTGGCGCGCTGCTGATAAAGCTCAGGGTTTTCCTGCATCGCTGGATCGTTGGTCAGCGCCTGCACCTGGCGATTATAGTTTTCAGAGAAGGTCTTGACGGCTTTGCCATCGAAGCCATCCAGTTTAATCGTCAGCTTGCCCTGGCCAAAAGGCTGACCCTGCAATTTCAGGCTGTCTAAACTGTAGTCAATCAGGCCGGAAACGCGGTTGTTGGTGGAGTCAAAACTGGACTTACCGTTCAGTCCTTCAGCCACCATCGCTTCTTTACCTTCCACCGCCGCGCTCAGTTTTTTCAGATTGATGGTCTGATCGCCAATGCGCAGTCCTTCCGGGCTGAGATGGGTATTGGCATCAATTTTCAGGCCGTTGACGGTAAACAGCACCGGCATATCCAGCTCATTTTTGGTGGTCATCACCAGGCTGTCGATATCACCGCTAAAGTCGACCTTATCGCCTTTGTCATCGGCGCTCACCTTCAGGGTGCCGCCATTGAAGGCAAAGCGCTCACCGGTTTGCGCATTGCTGTAATCGGCCGGCAACAGGCGAATGTCTGAATCGGTGCTGCCGCCGTAGCCGATACGGGTTTCTGCCTGCACGATGGACTGACCTTTGGTGATTTCAAACAGCTTTTTCACCACATCGGTATTCTCCAGTTCACTATGAACGGAGGCCATGCTCGGCATCAGGTTGAATTTTTTCAGCTGGGCCAGCGGGAAAGGGCCATGATCGATATTTTCACTGAAAATGATGCTCTGGCCTGGCTTCAGAATAGAGTTATCTTCGGTTTGTGAACTCGACTGTAAGACAAAGCGCGCATGGCTGCTGAATACGCCACGCTGGAAATCCTGGTAGCTCAACTTCAGCCGGCTTTCCGGTGCCGTGTTCTGGATTTGCGCGTTAGCCTTCTGAACCATCTGGTCCATGTTTTTTTCCAACTGCTTGCCAGTAAACCAGGCTCCCGCAGTCCAGGCCACGCCAAGAGCAATCACTACACCCACGGCAATCTTTGTTTTTTTCATCTGTAATATCGTCCTTTTCTGTTCACGAAGACGGGCGTACCCGTTCAGGTCCTGCAGGTAACCCTTTGGCGATAAAAAACGCCATAACGGCGTTTTTGATAATTCCTGGATAATCTTAGCAATTATGGTCGCTGACGTCAGCCGCAATTCGGCAGATCGTTATAGACTCGCGCCACGCGACCGCTACCCCTTAGCGTAAGGGGAGACTCGCTGGCGGTAATCCATGCCGATTCGCCTGCTGTTAACGACAACATCTGTTCACCACAGTTCAATAGCGCTTCACCGTCAATACAAAAAAGGATCGCAGCGCTTTGCTGGCTAACGGTTAACGGATCGTCGGTCAGCGTGTGGATGGCAAAGGCGAAATCATCCACCGGAATCGGGAAGTTAAGCATCGTTCCCTGCTGCACGGGTGTGGTCAGCAGACTCTCTGCTGGACGGGAATCAAAGCGCAGATTGGCCAGCAACTCCGGGACATCGATGTATTTCGGCGTCAACCCGGCACGCAGCACATTATCTGAATTTGCCATCACCTCCAGCGCCACACCGTGCAGGTAGGCATGCGGTGTTTCGGCGAACAGAAACATCGCATCAGACGGCTGTAAGGTGATGACGTTCAGCAATAGCGGGGCAAACAGGCCGCTGTCATAAGGATAAACGTCAGCGATCTCAGCGATGGTCTGCCAGGGTTCAACAGACTGACTGGCAACGGTGGTGCGCAGGATATCCAGCGCGAGGGATTTCTCTTCATCCTGCATAGAGAGCAGGCTGGCAAACAGCGAAGCGAGAGACGTGGTATCTGGCGTATTTAGAAAATGGGCAATGGCCGGATGAGCGCCTGCGACCGGCTGTAGCAGCGAGACGATTTCAGACAGCGGACGGAAGCCGTTAATTGCTTTAAACGGCGTCAGCGCGTACACCAGCTCCGGTTTATGATTGGCATCTTTATAGTTTCGCGTGGCCGCATCCAGCGGAACGCCGCTGGCGTTTTCGCGTGCATAGCCAACTTCGGCCGCCGCTTTACTCGGATGCACCTGAATCGACAGCGGCTGTGCAGCGCACAGCACTTTAAATAAAAACGGCAACTCGCCAAAACGCTGCGCCACACCGGCACCTAACTGCGCAGGCGGGTCAGCATCGATCACATCGCGTAGCGAGCGAGATTTGCCATCGACGACGATGTGCGATGGGCTTTTCGGATGGGCTCCCATCCATAATTCGGCCATCGGCTGCTGCGACGGATTAGCGATCCCATACAGTTCAGTGAGCGCGGTTTTACTGCCCCATGCGTAATTTTGCAGCGAATTGATTAATTTTTGCATCATATCTCCCTGGTCATTCACTGGTTACTGGATGTATTAAAGCAGAAAAGCACCGCTGAAAGACAATCGGGATGCAATAAACGCGAATGAGTCGCATAATCGTAACCTGGTGTATGTCAGACTACCGCCGCGCTTTTTAACCGCAAAACGGCTAATCAGCGTCAATAATATTCATATGTTTGTGCTCAAGGAGACAGAAATGGCTGCGAACCGCGTTGAAAAAGACTCAATGGGACCGATTGATGTACCTGCCGACAAACTCTGGGGGGCGCAAACGCAGCGTTCTCTGGAACATTTCCGTATCTCCACGGAGAAAATGCCTGCTGAACTGGTGTATGCGCTGGCGCTGACTAAGCGTGCGGCGGCAAAAGTGAACAATGACCTCGGTCTGTTACCGGATGACCGCGCGGGCGCGATCATCAAGGCGGCTGATGAAGTGCTGGCCGACAAGCATCAGGGTGAGTTCCCGCTGGCTATCTGGCAGACCGGCTCGGGTACACAAACCAATATGAATATGAACGAGGTGCTGGCGAACCGGGCCAGCGAGATCCTCGGTGGCGAACGCGGCATGTCACGCCTTGTGCATCCCAATGATGATGTGAACAAGAGCCAGAGTTCCAACGATGTCTTCCCAACCGCGATGCATGTGGCGGCGGTGGTGGCCGTGCAGGAACACCTGATCCCTGAGCTGAAAGTGCTGCAACAGACGCTGCATGAAAAAGCTGAAGCTTATAAAGACATTGTCAAAATTGGTCGTACTCACTTGCAGGATGCCACACCGCTGACGCTGGGCCAGGAGATCTCCGGGTGGGTGGCGATGTTAAGCCACAACCTGAAGCATATTGAACAGAGCATTCCACATGTTGCCGAGCTGGCACTGGGTGGTACAGCGGTCGGTACCGGGCTGAATACTCACCCTGAATATGCCGTGCGCGTTGCCCAGGAGCTTGCTGAGCTGACTAAACAGCCTTTTGTCACCGCGCCGAACAAGTTCGAAGCCTTAGCCACCTGTGATTCGCTGGTTCATGCCCATGGTGCGCTAAAAGGCCTGGCGGCATCACTGATGAAAATCGCCAACGACGTGCGCTGGTTATCATCCGGCCCGCGCTGTGGCATCGGTGAAATCGCTATCCCGGAAAACGAGCCGGGTAGCTCCATCATGCCGGGTAAAGTGAACCCGACGCAGTGTGAAGCCATGACCATGCTGTGTTGTCAGGTGATGGGCAATGATGTGGCGGTAAACATCGGTGGCGCATCCGGTAACTTCGAGCTGAACGTTTACCGTCCGATGGTGATCCATAACTTCCTGCAATCTGTTCGTCTGCTGGCGGATGGGATGGACAGCTTTAATCACCACTGCGCTATCGGTATTGAGCCAAACCGCGATCGTATTACTCAATTGCTGAATGAATCTCTGATGCTGGTGACCGCGCTGAATACGCATATTGGCTACGATAAAGCGGCTGAAATTGCCAAGAAAGCGCATAAAGAAGGGCTGACCTTGAAAGGGTCTGCGCTAAAGCTGGGTTATTTGACGGAAGAAGAGTTTGATGCCTGGGTGCGTCCGGAAGAGATGGTCGGTAGCATGAAGGTGTAAGTTGTTGCCAAAAACCAGGTCTTAGACCTGGTTTTTTTATGCCTGCACCAGACGATCGGTATAAAGATGCAAGCGAGGGATCAGTAAATAGAGCGGCTGAGCATCAGGTTTGTAACGATGGGTCACGTTAGCGGCATCATAATTCAGCAGCTCTCCCAGTTTTGGCACGCTATTGGCGTCCGGGCACAGTACCAGCAGCGGAGAAGGGCAGGCCAGCTGGGTTTGTTTTCGATCGCTGCTGCTCCAGACGCGGGCAATCGGTTGTACTTTCACCGGGCGTTTAATTTTCAATGCCGCGCCTGCAGGCAGTGATTTTACCGCTTCAATTTCGCCCTGGACGCGTTCTGCCCATTGCTCACGTGTCCAGGGGGCCACGGCACGTCCGGCCTTCAGGCTTTTTTCCAGCGTTGCCAGCATCTCATCAGGACTGATATTTTTAATAATATGCTTATTCGCCCAGCCAAAGCGCACGGAATCGGGCGCTTCAAGCAGCGTCAGCGAACGGTAAGCGTTCAGGGTAATCAACCCGCGCAGATGACGGTGGACAAACTCGAACCGCTCCTCGCTCGGCAGGCCCGATTCCACGGTAATAATCTGCTCCAGCCGTTGTTTCAGTTGATTGATTGAGGCGACCTGCTGGTGGAGCAGGGCAGATTGCGTATTATCGGCTTCCAGGCACACCGCACCAGGAAGACGCACCGCCGCCTTAGTGCTCAGTTTTTCTGACTGGTGCTGCATAAACAGACGCGCAAAATGCGTCAGGGAGCGCTGCAGGGCGGCCTGACCAGTCAACTGCTCAACCTTAACCTGCGTCAGCGGGTCGTGCTCCTTACCTTTTTCCACCTCTGGCAGTTCAAACACCCTGGCGGTCAGCAGACGCATACTCAGGATCTGCTGCTTTAATGCCTCCAGTTCTTGTTCGAGATCGGCCACACAGCGGTGAAGCTGCTCAACAGTATCGTAATGACGCATGACACCTCCATTAGTTACAACATACTAATGACTATAGCAGTCGAAAACAGAGATGAACATCAACAACGGTGTTTTTTGCGTCGGGCAGGGGAAAATGGTGCCATTGATCAGAGGGATTCATTTTTTGTAGGGGCGGACCTTCTTTTTCGGTCCGCCTGTGACAACACATTGTGCCCGGAAGTTAGAGTTTTCGTCCGTGTAGACGGCTTCCTACCAGTAACGCCAGCACCAGCATGGCAGCAATAAACGCTGTAATTCCGTACCAGCCAAAATGATGCCAGAACACACCGCCGAGCGTACCGGCAACGCTTGACCCCAGATAATAACTGAACAGGTATAGCGATGATGCCTGGCCTTTAGCGCGGCGCGCACGATGGCCAATCCAGCCGCTGGCAACGGCATGTGCAGCAAAAAATCCGGCGGTAAACAACATCATACCTGGCAGAATAAACCAGATATTGCTGGCGAGAGTGATCAGAAGACCGCTCAGCATCAGTGCGGTGGAGAACAGCAGCACCGGTGCGCGTCCATATTTTGCCGTCATCGCACCCGCTTTAGGCGAACTCCATGACCCCGTGAGATAGACCACCGACAGCAGGCCGACAATCGCCTGATTCATTGAATAAGGCGGCGAAAGCAGACGGTAGCCGATGTAGTTAAACAGGGTGACAAAGGCCCCCATCAACAGAAAACCTTCGGCAAACAACAGCGGCAAACCGTTATCGCGCCAGTGCAGCCGGAAGTTAATCATCAGACTACGCGGTTTAAGCGAAGCAGGGCGGAAATGGCGCGAGGCAGGCAGAATTTTCCAGAACATCAGCGCAGCGGCCAGTGCACAGCAGCCGATGGCCATCACGGCAATGCGCCAGCTGCTGAAATCGGTGATCACCCCGCTGAGTAAACGGCCGCTCATACCGCCAATCGAGTTCCCGCTGATATACAACCCCATTGAAAACGCCACCATACTGGGATGAATTTCTTCACTCAGGTAAGTCATCCCCACGGCCGCAACACCGCTCAGCGACAGGCCGGTCAGCGCACGCATCAGTAAAATCCCGTGCCAGCTGGTCATGCTCGCGGACAGCAGGGTACAAATTGCGGCCAGCATCAGCGCGGTCACCATCACCGATTTACGCCCGATGGCATCGGATAACGGACCGGTTACCAGCAGCCCAAGCGCCAGCATCCCGGTGGAAATCGACAGGGAAATGCTGCTGGTCGCCGGAGAAACGCCAAACTCCTGCGACAGAACCGGAAGGATCGGCTGTACGCAATAGAGCAGGGCAAACGTCGCCAGCCCGGCTGAAAATAGCGCCAGCGTGACGCGCATAAATTGAGGAGTACCACGTTTGATATAGAGATTTTTATCGACAGCAGGTGAGTCGGTGATGGCAAGAGATGCACGGTCAGCAGAATACGGCGGTCTGACGGCATGGGATGAGCGGTTCACAACAGATCCTTAGAGATATTCAGGGAGTTCACGTTGTAAAGGGTAAGAAAGTCAGATTATGATGTCTAATATATTAATAATCTCGAATGATACTTTTAACATATGAATATCGAGTTGCGTCACCTGCGTTACTTTATCGCCGTGGCAGAAGAGCTACATTTTGGCCGTGCGGCACTGCGCCTGAATATTTCCCAGCCGCCGCTCAGCCAGCAAATTCAGATCCTCGAGCATGAAATAGGCGCACGCCTTTTCGCCCGTACCAACCGCAGCGTCCAACTGACGGCGGCCGGGCAGCAGTTCCTGCAGGATGCTCGTCTGGTACTGCAACAGGTCGATCAGGCTGCCGACAAAGCTGCGCGCCTGCATCGCGGTGACGAAGGCGAAATACGTATTGGTTTTACGTCATCCGCCCCGTTTATCACCGTCGTATCAGACGCATTGTTCACCTTTCGTCAGCGCTTCCCGGCGGTCCATATCCAGATGCAGGAGATCAATACCCGCCAGCAACTGGCGCCGCTGGGTGACGGGCGGCTTGATTTAGGCGTGATGCGCAATACCCTTCTGCCGGAAACCCTCGATCATCAGCTGCTGCTTCGTGAACCCATGTATGCGCTGGTGCATCGTGCCCATCGCCTGGCAGGCAGGCCGCAAATTGCACTGAGCGATTTGGCGCAGGAGCCCTTTGTCTTCTTTGACCCGCAGGTGGGAACAGCGCTGTACGGTGAAATTCTGGGGTTACTTGGCCGTTACGATATTCAACCTAATATTGCTCAGGAAGTGGGGGAAGCAATGACGATTATCGGCCTGGTGTCTACCGGACTGGGCGTCTCTATTCTTCCGGCATCTTTCCGACGCGTGCGCCTGAGCGATGTGGTGTGGATCCCGCTGGTGGAGCAGGACGCGCGTTCGGAAGTGTGGCTGGTGTGGTCGAAGCAACGTGAGATTCCTGCCGTGGTTGCCGCGATGATGACGTTGTTATTGCCGAAATGATCTGGCAATCGCGGAAAACATGAGCGTTCAGCAACGGTTTATGTGCGGCAAATCACATATCGAATCAAATATTTGACGCCATCTGATAAGTGTTTCACCATGAGCGAAATGCTTTATTTTGAAGCGTGAAAATAACAGACAGCAGCGCCTTTTAAGACAGGTGATAAGTGGGAGTGGGGTGTGATTGCGGATAGTCAGCCTGGTCATATTGACCAGATTAAACAGACTAATGCCGGAGCGGTGTACCGACTGATTGATCGGTTTGGTCCCATCTCGCGTATAGAGCTGTCCAAAAAAGCGCAACTGGCCCCGGCCAGCATCACGAAAATTGTGCGTGAAATGTTGGAAGCGCATCTGGTGCAGGAAACGGAATTTCAGGACCCAGGCAGTCGTGGTCGTCCGGCTGTCGGACTGGTGCTGGACACCCAGGCCTGGCACTTCCTGTCTGCCCGTATCGGTAATGGCGAAATCACCCTCGCGCTGCGCGATCTCAGCAGCAAAATGGTCGTTGAAGAGCAATTCCCCCTTCCCGCAGAGGCCGATTTGCCGTTGTTGACGCGTATCGTCCAGCAAGTCGACCAGTTCTTTATTCACCACCAGCACAAACTCGAGCGTCTGACGGCCATTGCCATCACACTGCCGGGCATCATGAACAGCCAGTCAGGTATTGTTCACCGCATGCCGTTTTACGAGGTTGATGATATGCCGCTGGGCCCGGTTCTTGCCGAGCGCACCGGATTGCCAGTGTATATTCAGCATGATATCTGCGCCTGGACGATGGCAGAATCGCTGTTTGGTGCTTCACGCGATGCCAGCGATGTGCTTCAGGTGGTGATTGATCACCATGTGGGCGCCGGGGTGATTACCGGTGGGCGCTTGCTGCACGGTGGTAGCAGTTCGCTGGTTGAAATCGGTCATACCCAGGTCGATCCCTGGGGAAAACGCTGCTATTGCGGGAATAATGGCTGCCTGGAAACCGTGGCCAGCATCGACAATATGCTTGAGCTGGCAGCGCAGCGCATGCAGGCGTCGATGAGCTCGGTCCTGCATAATCAGCCGTTGACCATTGATGCACTGTGTGAGGCGGCGCTGGCGGGCGATCATATTGCCTGCGATGTCATTACCGGCGTTGGTAACAGCGTAGGGCGCATTCTCGCCATCATGGTCAATCTTTTCCATCCACAAAAAATCCTGATTGGTTCCCCGCTTAATCAGGCGCAACGGATTCTCTTCCCTGCCATCGTTAACTGTATTCGCCAGCAGGCATTACCGCGCTACAGTGCCGATCTTAAGGTAGAACCTACTGAGTTTGTGAATCTTGGCACCATGCCGGGTGCCGCACTGGTGAAGGATGCGCTCTACAACGGATCCTTATTAATCAAACTGCTACAAGGCTGATAAATTCACTAAACATTGCGCTAACGCAATCCCCGACATCCGGCACTACCCTACAATTTTCGTTCATTCATCATGTTCGAAAATTATCAATGAGGCCAGGCAGTGCCTGTCGGAGTCATCCCATGTTAAAACGTTTATTTGTCACCGGCACAGATACGGAAGTCGGTAAAACCGTGGTGTCGCGCGCGTTATTACAAAAGCTGGCAACGGGCAGTAAACAGGCCGTAGGATATAAACCCGTCGCGAAAAGTAGCCAGCAAACGGAAGAAGGGCCACGTAATAAAGATGCTCTGGTTCTACAGGCATCCTCCTCAGTGCAGTTGCCTTACCATGCCATTAACCCGGTCACCTTACTGGAAGATGAGATCAGCACCAGTTGCACGCCCATCAGCTATGCCGCGCTCAGTAGCGGCCTGCAAGCATTGGATCAGCATGCGGACTATATCGTGGTGGAAGGGACGGGCGGCTGGCGTAGCCTGATGAATGATCTGCGCCCGTTGTCTGACTGGGCAGTGCAGGAGCAGCTTCCGGTCGTACTGGTGGTAGGCATCAAACTGGGTTGCATCAGCCACGCTTTGCTAACCGCGCAGGCGGTGATCAACGATGGATTGCCGCTGTTGGGCTGGGTAGCGAACCGCATCAATCCGGGGCTGGCACATTACGCGGAAATCATTGATGTGCTGCGCGATAAAATCCCGGCACCGCTGCTGGGCGAACTACCGTATCTACCACGAGCGGAGAGTCGCGATCTGGCGCATTATTTGGATTTGACTGCGCTGAATTTGTAACAATCACCTCCTTGTACTGGCCAAAGTCGCTGCTTATTCGGCCGTTTTTCGGACGGTCGGATAAGCTCAGGCATGGTGTAATACTGCAAACATATAGCCTGAGTATGCGACGTAAATGCCCCCTGGATGCTCATTCCCCTCTTGTTTTATCCTCCCTTTCTGTCCTTCAGGCTTCAGTGTCAAATGCGTCTGAATGACAAATTTATAAACAAATCATTTTTTTTTGTAAATTTAGTTAAATAAATGTGATTAACATCACGATTTTGTTATCAAATTGTGAAGGGTAACTGATATTTCTTTGCTCCAATCAACGCTAATGATAAGTATTGTTACTATATTATTCTGCTGGTGACGTTAGTTTTCCTCGAAGTCGCGGCACGTTCACCAGGACTGATGACGGTACCGGCTTATCAACGCTGGGAAGGCGTCAATATGTATGACTTGGTGTTGCTGATCCAGTGTGGTATGCCTGCTTCCGATATTGCATTACCGCACAGTCAGCACCGGTCACGCCCCTCCTTCTTTGTCGTCTACCCGAAAATTTCCGGTAGCATCAATGCCCTGAACACCCCTGAACACCCCTGAAACAGAGGCTGAGATTGACATTGACTGGCAGGTCACGGCGGGGCAGGAGGTCAGCGATACCACCACGAATATTGATTATGCGGCGCGATTTTTTGTCACCTGTAATAACGTCGATGAGGCAAAGCGTACGTTTGAATACCTCACTCGGGAATTTAAAGCCGTTGACTATGCATAAAAGCGACGTGACCTTAAGAAAGGAAAAAGTGCCACTTTTCCGTCCTTTCCGACACCGGACTTTTCGCCATCTGTGTGTGGCGAACTTTATGGCGAATATCGGTAGCTGGATGCAGATTTTTGCCACGGGTTGGCTGGTCGCCTCGCAAACCCGGGACCCTTCCGTCGCGGCGCTGGCGCAGACACTGACTCAAATTCCGGTTTTTCTCTTTTCCGTGATGGGGGGAGTGCTGGCGGACAGATATGCAACCTACCGCTATCTTGGTGGTGTGAATAGCATGATGTTCCTGTCGGCAGCGGTACTGGGAGGGATATCTGTTTTTGCCACTCCGGAGATCAGCGTCATTTTCCTGTTCACCTTTCTGACGGCAACGGGGACCGCCTTGAAAGCCTCTGGCTGGCAAGCGTCAATGTCATCAATGGTTGAGCCGGATGAAATAGAGGCTGCAGCAACCCTGAACGGATTGAGCTATAACCTCGCCTCCGTTATTGGTCCTTCTCTGGGCTCTCTGCTTTTCCTGCTGGCGGGACCTTCCATCCTCTATTTCACTCATGCACTTTGTCTGGCATCTCTGGTGATGATTTATATCTGGATGCAGCGAAGAGACCACCAGGCCGTGTCGCAAAAGCGACAGGGCTATAGCGCCCTGCTGGCCGAAGGCATGAAGGTGAGTGCCGGTAATCAACATTTTCGCAGTATTTTGTTTACGACGGTCATCGTGTTTTTTTCTGTTTCAACGTTTCAGGCTTTGTTACCTGCCTATGTCAGTCTGGCATTAAACGAAGACAGCCACGCGCTGGGACTATTGATGAGCGGATTCGGCTGCGGCGCAGTGATTTCAGCGTTTGCATTGCCCACGCTAAGAAGCGTGTTTGAGCGACACCAGCTTCTGGGAGGGGCTGCTCTGATTTACGGTATTTCTCTGCTGGTGTTTTCCGCTACTTTACCGATGGTTGCGCTGGTGCCAGTGGCGGTAGTGGGAGGTTTTTCATGGGCGGCGATTGTCTCGACGCTTAACTCAGCGGCGCAGTCTGTCTTTGGCGTATCCGTCCGGGCGAGGGCGTTGTCGGTGTACAGCATGTGCTTTTACGGTGCGCTGACGCTGGGCAGCCTGACCTGGGGAAAAGTTTCCGGGCTTCTGACTATCCGCAGTGCTTTTCTGATTGCCGGGTGCCTGATGATCTGCACGGCATTATATGTATGGGCTGCGCGTAAAACCGCGGACGAAAATACGGGTCATAATCTGGCCTCCGATTTAACCGATAAGAGATAAAACGTGTCTGAACAGATGACGATATCACCGGCACTGGCGGAACAGGTGTTGGAAAAACTCGCCTTCAGCTATTTTCCTGCGGTGACAGAAGCAGGACTGGCTGCCCTTTATCAGGCGTGGTGCAGGAAAGTGCCTTTTGACAATATCCGCAAGCGCATCGACGCCTGCAGTGAACAGCGTCGCCCTTTGCCTGGCGCAACGGCAACGGATTTTTTTGATCACTGGCTCAGATTAGGTACCGGCGGCACCTGCTGGGCAGGGCATGGTGCGCTTTATGCATTGCTGCGTTTTCTTGAATTTCCGGTCTCCGTGGGCCTGTCTACCATGCTCTCTCAACGGACATCACTTGCGGGTTCTCCGGGTCACGGTACCTTGCTGATTAACCTGGAACAGGGCAGCTTTATTGTCGATGCCACCATGCTGCATGGTGAGCCACTTCCTCTCAGAGAGTGGTACTCAACCGATCCATTGTGGGGGACGCAGGTGCATCGCAGTGACGGTTACTGGTGCGTCAACTGGAAACCGTTGGGACGCCCCCGACTGGATTGTCGCCTCCTTGAGCGAAATGCCCCGACCAGTGAGTATCCGCGCCGTCATGAGATGAGCAGGCACAACAGCCGCTTTGATGGCGCACTGCTGATCCGTCTCGCCGAGCCTGAGGCGATTATTGGCATTGTGAAGGGTGAACAGGTGGTCAGAAATGCCACCGGCACTGAAACCAAAATGACGCTTTCAAATGAAGAACAGCGTAAGCTGCTGATAGAACAATTTGGCATTGCTGAAGAGATCGCCGTCATGCTCCCGGATAATCTTGTCGAAACACATTGAGTATAATGGGGGGACCGTTTACCCCCCATTTTCTCTGTTCGTTAAGCCGGGTTCAGTACCCGCCGCGTGCGCCCTGAACTGAGGTAATCTGCAATATAATCCTGCGAAATCTCCCCGCTGTAACGACCCTCTTCATCGACAATCGGCATCCATACCATATTGTGTTCGTACAGTTTCGACAGCACCACGCGCAGGTTCTCTTCAGCCCGTCCCGTCACCGTAAAGTGGTGCAACAGGTCAGCACACTGACCGCTGGCACCACGCGCCTCACGGCGCTTCACAAAGCCCAGTGGTTTACCGTCCTCGTCCACCACGGTAATCGAGCGCAGATCGTTATCATCCATGATGCCGAATGCATCAGACAGCGGCGTGGATTTACGCACGGTGAGGGTCGGTTGCTGGTCGGTCACATCACCGGCCTGCACCAGAAGCAGACGTTTTAACGTGCGGTCCTGGCCGACAAAGGAGCCGACAAACTCATTGGCGGGTTTCGCCAGCAGCTCGTCCGGGCTGGCACACTGCACGATTTTACCCTGGCCAAACACGGCAATACGGTCACCCAGCTTCAGCGCCTCATCAATATCATGACTGACCAGCATCACGGTTTTTTTCAACTGACGCTGCATATCCAGAAACTCATTCTGAATCACTTCACGGTTGATCGGGTCGACCGCACCGAAGGGTTCATCCATCAGCAGCACCGGAGGATCCGCCGCCAGCGCACGGATAACGCCAATACGCTGCTGCTGTCCGCCGGACATCTCACGCGGATAACGATGCAGGAATTTCTTCGCATCCAGCGCCATCATGCTCATCAAATCGCTGGCGCGTTCTTTACAACGCTGCTTGTCCCAGCCCAACATCCGCGGCACCACGGTAATATTCTCTTCAATGGTCATATTCGGGAACAGACCAATCTGCTGAATGACATAGCCAATATTACGGCGTAACGTCACGGTATCCAGCCCGCTGGTGTCTTCTCCGTTGATCAGGATCTTACCGCTGCTGGCAGGGATCAAACGGTTAATCATTTTCAGCGTGGTGGTTTTGCCGCAGCCGGAAGGGCCGAGCAGCACGCACATTTCACCCTCCGGGACGTTCAGGCTGACATTGTCCACCGCATTCACGCTGGAGCCATTTTTCTGTTTGAAGGTTTTGGTGAGATTTTCCAGTTTTATCATTATCGGATCCCCTTAGGTGTCAGTGCGACCTGCAAACGGTGCAGCAGCCAGTCAAGAACGACGGCCAGTAAACAAATCATCAGTGCGCCAGCGACCAGCATGCGGACGTCACTTCCGCTAATACCATCCAGCAGCAGCAGGCCCAGACCGCCAGCACCAATCACGGCCGCGATAGCCATCACGCCAACATTCATCACAACGGCGGTACGAATACCGCCAAAAATCACCGGTAACGCCATCGGAATTTCTACCCAGCGCAGACGTTGCCAGAAGGTCATGCCAATACCTCGTCCCGCCTCGCGCAGCCCGCCGGGCAGATTCTCCAGCGCAGTGTGGGTGTTGCGCACAATCGGCAGCAGGGAGTAGAGAAACACTGCCGTGACGGCGGGCAGCACACCAATACCCTGACCGATCAGCGAAAACAGTGGGATCATCAGACCAAACAGGGCGATAGAGGGAATGGTCAGTACAATGGTGGCCAGACCGAGTACCGGGGTGGCCAGCCACTTAAAACGCACAATCAGAATACCGACGGGGACGCCAATTACGATAGCGAAACCCACAGCCAGCGCCACCAGCCACAGATGCTGGAAGGTGAGGCTCGCCAGGTAACCGCTGTTGTCCATGATGTAATGAATCGTTTCCACCAGGCCTCCTTAAAGCATGTTATGGGATGTCAGGAAATCATGTGCCACCTGTTGCGGCGACTGATGATCGATATCCACACGTTTGTTCATTTCAGTAATCGCCTCATCGGTGATTAACGGCGACAGCTTATTCAGTGCGGCATCCAGACCCGGATGGTCCTTCAGCGCTTTTGCCGTGACCACGGGCGTTACGGCGTAGCTGGGGAAAAATCCTTTATCATCTTTCAGTACTTTCAGGTCGAAGCCTTTTACGCGGCCATCGGTGGTGTACACCAGCCCGGCATCGACAAAACCGTCGCGAATGGCGTTATACAGCAGCCCCGGATCCATCTGGCGGATCTGCGGACGATCCAGCGGCATGTTGTAGGCTTTTTGCAACGGTTTCAGGCCATCTGAGCGCCCGGCGAATTCCAGATCCAGTCCCAGCATCCAGTTGTTATCCGGGTCGGTTTGACGCACGTGCTCCAGCTTCGCCACCATCTGTGAAATCGTCTCAATATGCTCGGCTTCGGCCCGTTTGGCCGACATGGCAAAAGCATAGGTATTGTTCATCGGTGCCGGGTTAAGCCATACCAGACCCAGCTTCGCATCCAGTTTTTTCACCGTCTGCCAGGTCTCATCGGGTGACATCCGCTGCGTGATATGGTTGAAGATAATCAGTGAGGTCCCGGTGTATTCCCAGGTCATATCAACCTGCTTATTGATCATCGCATTACGACCAATTACCGTGGCGATATTGGTTTTGGGTTCGATCTCAAAGCCCTGTTTGCGCAGATACTGCGTGGTCAGCGCAGACAAAATATGCTGCTCGGTAAAGCTTTTGGTGGTCATCACAATCGGGGCTGCCGTTGCCATGCTGCTCAGTGTCATCGAGGCAGCAAGGGCGAGGGCGGCTGCACGCAGCCAGCGGGTCAGTACAGTAGCATCAGCCATTATCCGTTCCTTATTCTTCAGGCAGTGTGTGGGCTGAGGAGACGGCCAAGGCCGGCCAGCAACAGATCGAGGATCAGGGCAAACAGCGCAGTTGCCGCAGCACCCAGGATCAACGTCGGGAAATCATTGAGGTAAATACCGGGAAAAATCAGCTCGCCGTAGCTACTGGCCCCAATCAAAAACGCCAGTGGGGCGGTGCCAACGTTGATGGCCATTGCCACGCGGATGCCGGACAGCATCACCGGCATAGCGTTCGGAATTTCCACCTGACGCAGGCGCTGACCTTTGGTCATGCCGATGCCATTGGCAGCCTCAAGCAGGGAGTCCGGCACTGAACACAAGCCGGAATAGGTGTTGCGCACGATGGGCAGCAGTGAGGCCAGGAACAGCGCGATGATCGCCGGGCGATCGCCAATGCCGATCACCACCATTGCCAGCGCCAGTACCGCCAGCGGGGGTAACGTATTACCGACGTTAAAAATCTGCATCACATACTCGGCCCAGCGACGGGCGCCGGGACGGCTGAGAATGATACCGCTGGGAATACCGATTAACAGGGCAAACAGCATAGACCAGAACACCAGCGTCATGTGTTGTTGCCCGAGGTAGATCAGATCGACGCGTTTCGCCTTAATGGTCTCAATCCCCAGCCCCCAGACCAGCAGGGCGATGATCGCAGCGACAAACAGCGTCGCCAGTAAGGCACGCCGTAACAGCGTGGAATGTGGCATATCAGTGTTCTCCCTGGGGGGCAAATAAGCATTAAAAGTGTTTATCTCGTGGGCGATTATCACTTTACCCGGTAAACTTGCTTTCAAAGCTATAGCAGCGTAACGGCAGATTTGCCAAATTTCTGGCCGAAAATCAGCAGGATACTTTTTCGGCAAAACAGGCGTCAGCCGTTGATAGCGCTGGGAAAATCGTCGATGAAAAAAATTCATCGATGTTAAGTGACACCGTCACAGACGGCATAGAGCACAATCCGAAAACTGTTGTGTGGAATATCATGCACACTTTCAGGACGTACGACAGAAAGGGGATATATGACGGAACAGACTGCGACACAAGTGACACACCGTCACTGGGTGCTTATCGCTTCAATGCTGGCGATGTTTATGGCCGCCATTGAAGTCACGATTGTTGCCACCGCCATGCCAACGATTATTGCCGAGCTGGGGGGCTTCTCTCAGTTTGGCTGGGTGTTTTCAATCTATCTGCTCACTCAGGCGGTCAGCGTGCCGATCTACGGTCGTCTGGCAGATCTCTGGGGCAGAAAGCGGATGTTTTTTATCGGCACCGGGCTGTTCCTCATCGGGTCGGTGTTATGTGGGTTCGCCACCAATATGGGCTGGTTGATCCTGTTCCGCGCCTTCCAGGGGCTGGGGGCCGGGGCGATTATGCCGCTGACCTCGACGATTATTGCCGATGTCTATCCGCCGAAAGAGCGCGCGGGCGTGCAGGGCTGGCTGTCGAGCGTGTGGGGTATCGCGGCGATTGTCGGGCCGCTGACCGGGGCCTGGCTGGTGCAGCACTTTAACTGGGCGTTGATCTTCTGGGTCAATGTCCCCATTGGCATTGTGTCGATGCTGTTGCTGGCGCGGTTTTTCCCTGAGTCGAAGGAACGTAGCCCGCATCGGCTCAATCTGGCAGGCAGCGCCTGGCTGATGCTGACCGTCAGTGCATTGCTGGTGGCCCTGCTGCAGGCAGAAGCACTTGGCACCCTGTTTGTTGTTGCACTACTGGTCCTGGCCGTGCTGGCGGGTACCGCGCTTCTGCGGCATGAGCGTCGGGCCAGCGAACCGCTGTTTCCACTGGCGATCTGGCGCAGTCGCACACTGCTGGCGGGTAACGCGGGAAATCTGCTGATTGGTGCGGCGATGATGGGGATCAGTGCGTTTCTGCCCACCTGGATCCAGGGCGTCAATGGCGGAACGCCACTTCAGGCGGGCAGCGCACTGGCGATGATGTCGATCGGCTGGCCGCTGGCCAGTACGCTCAGCGGGCGTCTGATGCAGCGTACCTCGTACCGGTTTACCGCGCTGCTGGGTTCCGCCTTGCTGATCGCCGGCACCGCATTGTTACTGACGCTGCACCGGGAAAGCCCGGTATGGCACGCCGGGCTATTTGCTTTTGTCATTGGCACCGGCATGGGCATGACCAGCACCACTTTCCTGATCGCGGTACAGAACACGGCCGACTTTGCCATCCGGGGCATTTGCACTGCCTCGATTATGTTCAGCCGTATGCTGGGATCGGCACTGGGAACAGCGTTAATGGGTGCGGTACTGAATTACAATTTACTGCTGCGTTTGCCTGGCGATAATGATCCGGTACAGCAGGTGATGTCACACGCTCAGCGACAGCAGATTGATGCCCCCAGTCTGGAGGTGATGTTGAGTGAAATTGCGCATTCGCTGCACTGGGTGTTTGCGGTATCGACGGTGATTGCGGTAATGAGCCTGGTGATTGCGCGCTTTGTGCCGGCAGAGAAGCCACACTAGCGGTAAGGCAGGGCGGCCCTGGAAGGATCGCCCTAAAGAAGACTACTGCGCAGGGGCATCCTGAGAGGTGCCTGCACTGGCGGGAACACTGCTGTCACCATCGTTGCCCGTGCGTTTGTAGACAATTTTCTGTGTGTCATTTTCGCAATGCCCGACAACCTGTCCTGCAGCCTGATCGGCCTGGTCGTTAGGGACAATATCAAGCGTAAAACCGGAAGCCGGCACGCCATTGTTAATGATTTTCTGATTAATATCGGCTTTGACCGTTTCGCACGACGCCTGAACAGCGAGTGGCATCGCAACAATCAGCCCGGTTAACATCCACTTAAACCCTTTCATCATTTCATCCTTATCTGTGTGAAAATCCCGCTAACTATAGCAGTTAAATCCACTTATGGCGCAACCGGACGGCCGGTGCGACGGTCGAGGCAACGCAGCGTATTGGGTTCCCAATAGGCATTCACATTCAGGCTATGTTCGCAACCGTCACGGGTATCAAACGCACGGTCAGTTTTATCAAACTCTTTCTCCACGCGGGTGTTCACCTTGTTACGCAGGCTACGGGTCGCATCCCACTGCTCTTTCTGTTCGCGTGCCTGCTCGGTCGTGAGGGCATTATCGCCTTCTGAAATAATCAGACGGTCAGTACGCGCCTGAGCGCTGTGCTGAACAGAAAACAACGCGGTCAGCAGCAGCAGTGGGACAGTGGCTTTTGTCAGACGGCTTTTCAGGGTATTCATCATCGGTTCCTTTATATGGGCAGCCACGGCAACGGCGACTGAACAGGTCATGTCATGTAGTATATCACCAGCTTTCAGGCCCTCACCAGTCTGCCTGACACTGCCGTTTACCATTGAGAGAGAAAAGAAAACGTGCTGACCACGATACTGCTATTTTTTGCCACGGCATTAGCCGAAATCATCGGCTGTTTCCTACCCTGGTTGTGGCTGAAGAAAAATGCGTCTGCCTGGCTGTTGCTGCCTGCGGGCGTCAGCCTGATGGTGTTCGTTTGGTTGCTCACGCTGCATCCGGCAGCCAGCGGGCGTGTTTACGCGGCTTACGGCGGGGTTTATGTGGTCACGGCGCTGTTGTGGTTGCGTATTGTCGATGGGGTAAAACTGAGCACCTATGACTGGGTGGGTGCCGCCGTGGCGTTCTGCGGAATGTTGATTATCGTAGCAGGATGGGGACGGGCCTGAAGGCAGGCCCGAACAGCGTTGATTACGCCTTGTGCACGCGCAGGCCCGCCTGGCTCTGACCCACCGGCATCATCTCCAGCGCGCTGATATTGACATGCTTCGGCAGGGTGGCAACCCACCAGACGGCTTCGGTCACATCTTCCGGCGTCAGCGGTTCAGTACCGTCGTACACGCTGCCCGCACGGGTGTCATCACCTTTGAAACGCACGTTGGAAAACTCGGTGCCGCCGACCAGACCGGGTTCGATATCGGTCACGCGTAACGCCGTGCCGTGCAGGTCGGTACGCAGGTTGAAGCTGAACTGGCGTACAAAGGCTTTGGTGGCACCGTAAACATTCCCACCGGGATAAGGCCAGCTTCCGGCGATTGAACCGATGTTGATAATGTGGCCAACATTACGTTCTACCATCGCGGGCAGCAGGGCGCGCGTCATGTACACCAGCCCTTTATTGTTGGTGTCGATCATATCTTCCCAGTCTTCCAGGCTGGCGCGCTGCGCAGGCTCAATACCGAGCGCCAGCCCGGCGTTGTTGACCAGAATATCAATGTTGCGCCACTCAGCAGGCAGGCTGGCGATGGCGGCATCAATGCCCGCGCGGTCGCGCACATCCAGTACCAGCGTATAAATACTCTCACCAAACTCCTGTTGTAGGGCGTCGAGACGCTCCTGACGGCGACCGGTCGCAATGACTTTATGGCCCTGGGCGATAAAGCGGCGGGTAATGCTTTGACCAAAACCGGCGGTGGCGCCGGTAACAAATACGATCATCTCACTGTTCCTCAACACATTTTGGATTTTTATCACCTTACCATCTGATGGCCGAGGTGATAAGAAGCGAATTGTTATGATGAATGAGAAAGAATGGATAACACCCCCTGGCAATAAAAACTGCACAAATTTCACGCACCCCCTGGCTGCTTCTATGCATGATCAGAACTGTGGTGAGTTATCGACTTGCACCATCACCACATTAATTTTTGAAACTGAACTAACAGTGACAGTTTCAGCAGGATCACTGCCTTTCCAGCAATATCCCTCCACTGAACAGAACTTTTGCTTAGTGTAGCCAAGAGATGCCAGATAAGCGTTAACCCTACTGGCATCAATTGTATTGTAAAACGTAACCGAATAGACAAGTGATCCGGGACCCGCCACGTTATAAAAATCAAACTCATAGCGGTCAGATATTCTTGGTATTTTTTTCAGGATGTCCGGGGTGTAAAATTCATATTCCCGCTTATCTTGTTCAGTGTAGTGTGCGCTACCCGCCAGCTCTATTTTTATCGTTGGCCAGCAGTAAAAAAACACGCCTGCTATCACAACGATAATGAACAGTGTTGCTTTAAGTGAGCTTTTCATACAATTAAATCCTTCCTCTTGCCATCTTGTATGAAAGAGCCATCCATGGTTGCAATAGCAACGTTTCCTGATTTCCAGTCATTGTAGGGTTTTATGGCCTGCATGAAATTAGGCAACTGGCCTAAGCGTGGTTTAGCGTTTGGGAATCGCTCTGGGTTCGGGAATAATAATGGTCGGAAGGTTTCATTTTTCCAGGAACCGATTTTTCCGTAATAATCCCATCTTTTCAGTGCCTCTGCTTTGCTGACTGGACGCAGCATTGCGAAAGGATTCTGAACGGAAACAACACGGTAAAAGCCCAGCAAGTCTGACACCAGGTCTTCTCCACTAAATCCACTGTCAGTCACCATATTGTTAGGAAATGAACCCTGAAATGCTTCAAACTTTCGCGCCATTGTCATCATCATAGCGAGTGCGATGCTTTTGCGTTCTTGATAAGGACGTCCCTTTCGTATACGCCATTTGATAAACTTTCCTACCCGAATTATCCGGTACGGAGATACCATAGACTGGGCATAGGTGGCATCGTAGCGACTTGCACTCATTGCTTCACCAGCGTCGAATTTGCTCATCAATATTCTGATGTCATCTCCTCTCGCATGACCAAGATCAATCCAGCCCAGCACTTCCGTGTAGATCAGGCCACCTCTGGCACTTGCCGCTTGTGAGCCATCAATGATTTCATTCCGTGTACTCATTCCTCAAAATTCCCTTTCTGTTAAAAAATACAATTTAATTATTACGGCATAGCAAGTCTGGGCTCCAGGCTTACGCTTAGCAGGGATGGCATTGGTTAAATCTGACAATCAGGGTTATATCTCTCTGTTTTCTTTGATATTCCATCCTGACGAGAATTCAGCGCCACGGGAACCTTCCTGTGTTTGCTCAAAATAATGATTACTGACCTCTGCTGCTCTGAAGCAATAGGTGACGCCAAATAAATCCTGTTCCGATGCACCATTAAATATTACATCCGTTACCATGACCTGCTTTAGTGTTATCCTAAAAAATTCTAGTTGTTCGCCACCAGCCTTACATGAAGAAAGCTGTACCGAATTAATATGTTTCCCATTCGATACATAGCGCACAAGACCAGATGTTGCTTTATCGATAAACGCATTCACCGTTAAATCACGATATATGACTTTCCCGGAGCCTCCGCCGCTTCCTGTTTCCATGCCAGATGGTTGCGTAGCACCCCAGCTGAATGATTCTATCTGTATCCATCCCTGATGGCGGGCATCTCTTGACTCCCCTGTGACACCATCAATTTTTAAGAAAATGTCCGTACTCATATCGTTCTCCCTTAGTTATATATTATGTGGACATTACCTTAAAAAGGGAATTATGGGAAGTGGACATAAACATTGAATTACATATTAAAAGCACAAAGGATATTTCTTAAATAAAGCCAGTAATTTATAAATGAAAGTGTTTTTTATTATTATTTTTTTAAAATTAGTTTTTAATATCAGGTTGATATAATAATTCTTCTGCCCATGAAATTATATAGATGTTTTTGGTTATCTTTTGTTGTTATTTGTCCAGGCCGGTATATCTCTGTGTTTCTATAAAAATTGTCACAAGGCATATTGCACCGTCAGCGCGCAACGGCGGGAGATTCTGCGTTAGCGCGGTGCAACGCCATCAGGATGATGAGGTAAAACCGGATAAAAGCTGGGTAAGCAATCGGTTGCTTTTCAGGCAACCGATTGCGTGGGCATTTTCCGAAAAAGAGAAGATAACGCGCAATTAAAATATATAACTAATTGTTTTTTAATGTTAATTAACAGGAGTTCTTTCATGGCATAACTCTTGCATTATTGCTTTCATCTGCCAGCCCGCCATGACGCACCATGAGCAGGCCGCTTAATGAAAGGAATTGTTATGTCTCAGAATGCAACCCAGGCTATCCGCGCCAGTTTTTTTGATATCACCCACACGGTGGACCATCCGCAGCAGTTGCCGGAGGCCGCTCGCTATATTGCCGACGGGCTGCTGTTGCTCAATCAGGGCGTTATCGTCGGGTTGTCAGACTGGGAAGAGGGGCAGCACCGGCTGACGTCGGAGGTGGATCTGCTGGACTGCCGTGGTCGGTTGATTGTTCCGGGTTTTATCGATACGCATATCCACTACCCGCAAACCGAAATGATCGGCGCATTTGGTGAACAGCTGCTGGAGTGGCTAAATCAGTACACGTTCCCGGTTGAAAGCCAGTATCACTGTCCGCAGCATGCGGCACGCATGTCGGCATTTTTCCTGCAACAGCTGCTGAGTAACGGTACCACCACTGCTCTGGTGTTTGGCACCGTCCATCCGCAGTCGGTGGATGCGCTGTTTACCGCGGCATCGGCCCTCGAAATGCGGCTGATTGCGGGCAAAGTGATGATGGACCGTAATGGTCCGGATGCGCTGATGGAGACGCCGGAGCAGAGCTACCAACAGACCCGTGAACTGATTGAGCGCTGGCATAATAAAGGGCGCCTGAGCTATGCCCTGACACCGCGCTTTGCCCCGACCTCATCGCCCGAACTGCTGGCGAAAGTGCAGCAGCTGCGTCATGAGTTCCCGGATACCTGGGTACACACGCACCTCAGCGAAAACCCGCAGGAGATCGCCTGGGTAAAAACACTTTTCCCGCAGCATAACGGCTACCTGGATGTGTATCACCAGTATCAGTTGACCGGGAAGCGCAGTCTGTTTGCGCACTGCCTGCATCTGGACCGACACGAATGGGACTGCCTCCACCACACCGATTCCGCCGTCGCATTCTGCCCGACCTCCAATCTGTTCCTGGGCAGCGGCCTGTTTGACCTGAAAACCTGCTGGCACAAAGGGGTGAAGATGGGCATTGGTACGGATGTCGGCGCGGGCACGACCTTTAACATGCTGCAAACAATGGGAGAAGCTTACAAAGTGGGGCAGCTCCAGCGCTATACACTTTCAGCCTGTGAAGCCTTCTACCATGCCACGCTGGGCGGGGCGAAAGCGCTGGATCTCGATGACCGCATTGGCAACTTTATGCCGGGTAAAGAGGCCGATTTTGTGATCCTCGATCCGGCAGTCTCCCCGCTGCAACAGATGCGCCACGCCAACAGCCGTGATATCTGGGAGAAACTGTTTGTACTGATGACGCTGGGTGACGATCGCAATATCGCCGCCACCTGGGTCAATGGTCGCTGCGTCTGGCAGCGTGAAGAGAAGGAGCAGGCCGCATGATCCAGTTTTTACTTAACCAGCGCCTGGTCAGTGAGCAGGACCTTGACCCCAATACCACGATCCTGAACTACCTGCGCCAGAACCACCGGCGTTGCGGCACCAAAGAGGGGTGTGCCTCCGGGGATTGCGGTGCCTGCACCGTCACGCTGGGCCATGTGGATCAAGGGAAAATGCGCTATCAGACGGTGAACAGCTGTCTGACGTTTGTCAGCCATTTACAGGGAAAACAGCTGATCAGCGTGGAAGATCTCCGCCAGCCGGAGGGCCTGCATGGCGTACAGCAGGCGATGGTGGACTGCCATGCTTCACAGTGTGGTTTCTGCACGCCGGGCTTTGTGATGTCGATTTTCACCCTGCAAAAAAATGGCGGCGGTCATCACCAGCAGATCGAACAGGCGCTGGCCGGCAATCTTTGCCGCTGCACCGGCTACCGTCCGATTGTCGATGCCGCCCGCCAGGCCTGCGCGCTGGCACAGCAGGACAGCTTTGATCGGCAGGAAGCGGCGACTGTGGCGCAGTTGCTGACGCTGCAAACCCCGGAGATGCAGGAAATTAACCACCGGGGCAACCGCTGCCTGCTGCCGAAAACAGTGAAGCAGCTGTCCGATGCGCTGCTAGCCCATCCGCAGGCGAAACTGCTGGCCGGGGGAACTGACCTGGCGCTGCAGGTGACCCAGCGCGGCGAAGCGTTACCGCTGTTGGTCGCCCTTGATCAGATCGATGAGCTGAAGCACTGCACGCTCAGTGACGATGAGATGGTGCTGGGCGCCGGGACGTCCCTGAGCGACTGCTGGCAATGGCTGGAGGAGGGTATCCCCGCGCTGACGCAGATTCTGGCGCGTTTTGCCTCGCAGCAGATCCGCAACCTCGGCACGCTGGGGGGGAATATTGGCAACGCCTCTCCGATTGGCGATATGCCGCCTATGTTGCTGGCGCTGGATGCATCGCTGATTTTGCAACAGGGCGGCAGCCAGCGTCGTCTGCCGTTAGACGACTTCTTCCTCAGTTACCGTAAAACGGCGCTGCGCGAGGGCGAATTTATCCGCGCTGTGGTGATACCACGGGCCATGATCGCGCAGCATTTCCGCGCCTGGAAAGTGTCTAAACGGCGGGAGGATGATATTTCCGCTGTGTTTGCCGCCTTCACGCTGGCGACGGATGACGCGGGCCGCATCAGCAGCGTGCGCATCGCGTTTGGCGGGATGGCCGAAACACCACGCCGTGCCCATCACTGTGAGCAACAATTACTGGGACAAATGCTGACGACGACCGCGGTAGAAAGCGCCTGTCGTGCACTGGAACAGGATTTTCAGCCGCTGAGCGATTTCCGCGCCAGCGCTGCGTATCGCCTGCAACTGGCGAAAAACCTGCTGCGGCGTTATCACGCCACGCTGAGTGGCGAACTGACCGTGACGGAGGTATCAGACTATGTCTTATAAACCCCCGGCGTTAAGCCCGGACGCGCTGGCCCGCCAGTTTCAACAGCACAATGCGGGGGGCGTGGGTAAAAGCACGCGACATGACAGCGCAGCGATGCATGTCGCCGGAGAAGCCCTCTACATTGACGACCGTCTGGAACTGCCGGGCATGTTGCATCTCTCTCCGCGCCTTAGCGAACATGCCCATGCGCGTATTCTCAGCATCGACGTTGAACCGTGCTACCGCGTACCCGGCGTGGTGCAGGTGCTGACCTGGGAAAACGTTCCCGGTGAGCTGGATATTGGTCCGCTGGAGCCGGGCGATCCGCTGATGGCGAAAGCGATTGTGGAATACGTCGGGCAGATGGTGTTGGTGGTGGCCGCAGAAAGTGAGCAGGCAGCGCGTCAGGCGGCCGCGCTGGCGGTGATTGAATATCAGCCGCTGACCCCGTTGCTGGACGTGAAGCAGGCGCTGGAGCAGGGCAGTTTTGTCCAGCAGCCGCATGTTCACCAGCGCGGGGATGCTGATGCAGCGCTGGAGAAGGCACCCCATCGCCTGAAGGGCGAGTTTCATATTGGCGGTCAGGAGCATTTCTATCTGGAAACCCAGGTGGCGCTGGTGGTGCCGGGCGAAGATCGCGCGTTGCAGGTTTACTCCTCTACCCAGAACCCCACCGAAGTGCAGAAGCTGGTGGCATCGGTGATGGGGCTGACGATGAATAAAGTGACCATCGATATGCGCCGCATGGGAGGCGGTTTCGGCGGTAAAGAAACGCAGGCAGCAGGCGTCGCCTGCCTCTGTGCGCTGGCGGCACGTCTGAGCGGGAGGCCTGCCAAAATGCGGCTGTCGCGGCGTGACGATATGCTGACGACCGGAAAACGGCATCCGTTTTTCGTGCGTTATGACGTGGGTGTGGAGGATGACGGGCGTTTCAGCGGGGTGAAGATCGACCTGGCGGGGAACTGCGGCTACTCGCTGGATCTGTCCGGTTCGATCGTCGATCGCGCCATGTTCCACGCCGACAACGCCTACTATCTCGGTGATGCGCTGATCACCGGCTACCGCTGCCGCACGAACACCGCGTCCAATACCGCCTATCGCGGTTTTGGCGGCCCGCAGGGCATGGTGGCGATTGAGCAGATCATGGATCATATCGCCCGTGAGCTGGGCCTTGACCCGCTGGAGGTGCGCAAACGTAACTACTACGGCAAACAGACGCGCAACGTCACCCACTATTATCAGACGGTCGAGGATAATCTGCTGGATGAGATCACCGCACAGCTGGAACAGAGCGCGGACTATGCCGCACGCCGTGCGCAGATCACCGCCTTTAATGCTGCCAGCCCGGTGATGAAACGCGGCCTGGCCCTGACACCCGTGAAGTTTGGCATCTCCTTTACTTCCAGCTTTCTCAACCAGGCGGGAGCACTGATCCTGATTTACACCGATGGTACGGTACAGTTGAATCATGGCGGCACCGAAATGGGCCAGGGGCTGAACACCAAAGTGGCGCAGATTGTCGCTGAGGTGCTGCAAATCGATATTAACAGCATTCAGATCACCGCTACCGATACCGGGAAAGTGCCTAACACCTCGCCCACGGCGGCCTCCAGCGGCACAGACCTTAACGGTAAGGCGGCGCAGAATGCGGCTGAAATCCTGCGTGAAAGACTGGTCAGCATGCTGTGTAAGCTGCATGACTGTCGCGCAGAACAGGTAACGTTCAGCAACGGCATTGTTCACGTCGGCGATAAATACTTTACCTTTGCCGATGTCGCCCAACTGGCATGGCTGAATCAGGTTCCGCTTTCTGCCACCGGCTACTACCGTGTGCCGGGCATCCACTACAACCGCCTGGCCGGGCGGGGGCAGCCGTTTTATTACTTTGCCTATGGCGCGGCCTGTGCCGAAGTGCTGATCGACAGCCTGACCGGGGAATACCGCCTGCTGCGTGCCGATATTCTGCATGACGTGGGGGCTTCGCTGAACCCGGCCATTGATATCGGTCAGGTAGAGGGCGGTTTCGTACAGGGTATGGGCTGGCTGACCAGCGAAGAGCTGGTGTGGAACGACAAAGGTCGTCTGCTGACCGATGGCCCGGCCAGCTACAAAATTCCTGCGATTGGCGACGTGCCGCACGATCTGCGGGTGACGCTGGTCGAAAATCGCAAAAATCCGCAGGACACCGTGTTCCATTCTAAAGCGGTGGGAGAACCGCCGTTTATGCTGGGGATCGCCGTCTGGTGCGCCTTGCAGGATGCGGTGTCCAGCGTGGGCGGCTACCGCCAGCATCCGCTGCTGGATGCACCCGCCACGCCAGAGCGCGTGTTCTGGGGCGCGGAGAAACAGCGTTCAGGAGGTGAAGATGCGTAGCGATGACTGGATTACTGTTCTGGCAAACCTGCGCGATCGTGCAGAGCCCTGTGTGCTGCTGACGGTACTGGATGATAAAGGGTCTGTCCCACGCGATCGCGGCAGTAAAATGGTGGTGACCGCCGATAAAACCTGGCTGACCATCGGCGGCGGCCATCTTGAGTTTCAGTCGGTTGCCATTGCACGCGAGATGCTGCTTGCCGGGCAGACGCAGGCGCGCTACGAGCAGTTTAACCTCGGGGCGCGTCTTGGGCAGTGCTGTGGCGGCATCAGCAGCGTGCTGTTCGAACCGCTGATCCAGGCGCAGCCGCAGATAGCGGTCTTCGGTGCCGGGCATGTTGGTCAGGCACTGGTGACGTTACTGGCAACGTTACCCTGTCACGTTCACTGGGTGGATGAACGGGCGGAACAGTTTACCCAGGTGCCACCCGGCGTCACCGTTTGCTGCCTTGAAGACCCGACAGAGCAGGTAAAACGTATGCCTGCGGGCAGCTACTACGTGGTGATGACCCATCATCATCCACGCGATCTTGAACTCTGTGAAGCGATCCTCCGCCGTGATGATGTCGCTTATTTCGGCATGATCGGCTCAGACACCAAACGCCAGCGCTTTGACTATCGGCTGGAGGGCAAAGGCTTCAGCCGTGACCAGCTCAATCGTCTGCGCTGCCCGATTGGCTTGCCGGATGTGAAAGGTAAACTCCCTGCGGAAATCGCGGTGGCCGTGGCGGCGGAGATTATTGCCTGCTATCAACGACGGGAATGATTTTGCGCCACGGCGCGCGGGCGATTATGCTGGAGGTTCAGCCAAAGGGAATGGGAGCAAGGAAATGAGGATCGCACCGTTAGTCTGGGCCATTAGTCTGGCACTGACCGCCAGCGCACAGAGCGCACTGGCGGCAGAGCCGCAAAAGGAGAGTCGTCACATGTCGTCGCAGCACAACAACCCCTTCAGTCAGGCCAGTTCACTGCCTTTCCAGGCACCGCCTTTTGACCGTATCACTATCGATGACTACCGTCCGGCGCTGATAGCGGCGGTAGCGGAAAAGCGCGATGAGATTGCACGCATTGCAGATAATCCCGCCACGCCGACGTTTGAAAATACCTTCCAGGCACTGGAACAGAGTGGGCAACGCCTGCGACGCGTCAACAATGTGTTCAGCGCCATGACCTCGGGAAACACCAGCGATGAACTTCAGGCACTGGATGAGGAGATGTCACCGACGCTGGCCGCACTGGATGATGATATCAAGCTGAACGGTAAGCTGTTTGCCCGGCTGGATGCGGTTTACCAGCAGCGGCAGCAACTGGCGCTGGACCCGGAGTCACTGCGCCTGGTCGAGGTCATCTGGCAGGCGTATGTGCTGGCGGGCGCACGCCTGACGGAGAGCGACAAAACGGCGCTGAAAGCTCTGAATCAGGAGTCAGCCACACTCAGTACGCGCTTTACCAACCGTCTGCTGGCCGCCACCAAAGCGGGAGGCGTGGTATTTGACGATGCGCAGGCACTGGCAGGACTGAGTGATGCAGAAAAGGCGGCGGCGGCGGAAGCAGCAGGGGCGCGCGGATTAAACCATCAGTGGCTGCTGGCTCTGCACAACACCACACAGCAGCCCGATCTGCAAACCCTGACGGATCGCGCTACCCGTGAGACGCTTTTCACCGCCAGCTGGACGCGCGCCGAAAAAGGCGATGCCAATGATACCCGCGAGGTGATCGTGCGTCTGGCGCAGGTGCGCGCACAGCAGGCAAAACTGCTGGGTTTTGACAGCTACGCTGCCTGGAAATTACAGGATCAGATGGCGAAAACCCCGCAGGCGGCTTTTGACTTTATGCGTCAAATTGTGCCGGCCGCCACTGCGCGGGCGCAGCGTGAAGCGGACGATATTCAGGCAGTCATTGACCAGCAGAAAGGCGGCTTTACTCTGGCCCCCTGGGACTGGCAGTTCTATGCCGAGCAGGTCCGTCGTGCGAAATACGACCTCGATGAAACGCAGATTAAACCGTATTTTGAACTGAACAACGTGCTGGAAAATGGCGTATTTTATGCGGCCACCCAGCTGTACGGCATCACCTTTAAACCGCGCCCGGATATCCCGGTTTATCACCCGGATGTGAAAGTCTATGAAGTGCTGGATAAAGACGGCAGTTCGCTGGCGCTGTTCTACGCCGACTGGTTCAAACGCGACAACAAGGGCGGTGGCGCATGGATGGGCAATTTTGTTGAGCAGTCGACGCTGTTAGGGACAAAACCGGTGATTTACAACGTGGCTAACTACAGCAAGCCCGTAGTCGGGCAGCCTGCGCTGTTGTCATGGGATGATGTGATCACCATGTTCCACGAGTTCGGCCATGCGCTGCACGGCATGTTTGCTGAACAGCGCTACCCGAGCCTCTCCGGTACCGAAACGCCACGAGATTTTGTCGAGTTCCCGTCGCAGTTTAACGAGCACTGGGCCAGCAACACTCAGGTTTTTAACCACTTTGCCCGTCATTACCAGAGCGGGGAGCCGATGCCTGCGGCATTGCGTGAAAAGATGCTGCGCGCCAGCACCTTTAATAAAGGTTATGACATGAGTGAACTGCTGGCTGCCGCGCTGCTGGACCTGCACTGGCACAGCCTGAGTAACGGGCAGCCCTTGCAACAGGCCGATCGCTTTGAACAGGCGGCGCTGGAGAAAGAACATATCCATCTGGCTGCCGTACCGCCGCGCTACCGTTCCAGTTATTTCCAGCATATCTGGGGCAATGGTTATGCCGCCGGCTATTACGCCTATCTGTGGACCGAAATGCTGGCCGATGATGGATTTGCCTGGTTTGAAGAGCACGGCGGGCTGACGCGGGAAAATGGTCAGCGTTTTCGCGATAATGTGCTGTCGCGCGGTAACAGTGAAGACCTCAAGCAGCTCTATCATGACTGGCGGGGACAGGAACCGGCCATTGAACCGATGCTGCATCACCGTGGGTTGAAATAACGTTATCTAAAACGGGCAGGCCGGTAAAGGCCTGCCCCTGACGCTTACTGACCGTAGGCCAGCTGTAATTTGGCGTAAAAATCTTCCAGCACAAAGCGCGCATCAATTGCGTTATAGACACGAATTTCGCGATGGCTTTCATCGATACTGTATGTCAGATCATCATTCAGCTTCGGTGCTTTCACCATCGTATAGTGATACTCGTGATCGTCCAGCAGCAGGGCAATCGCCGGGTTGTCGCCCAGCACCCAGACCTCACTTTTTGGCCAGGGAATGCCTTTCAGATTAGCCGATGCCCAGTCGTTAAATTCCAGCATCTGCTGCCAGAGATACTCCCCGGTTTTCCCCTGCGGTTTGACTTTCACGGCCAGCTCGGCCAGTGACACACGCATCGACATATAAACGTTGTGCGGTACCTGCCACAGCGGGGCTTTTGATGCGAACAGAATGCGTCCGGCCTGCGGGTCGTTATACAGGTTGTATTCCCAGCCGCCTTTTGGATACGGATTGCCGCCAATCCATACCACGGTTAAGCGACTGGCAATCTCAGGCCGCGCCTGCAAGGCCAGCGCCACATCGGTGGCCGGGCCGAGCACCAGCACAAACAGCGGGCGTGTGTCGTTGCTCAACGCTTCCCGAATAATGCCCTCAGCACCTTCACTTAGCGGCTGGGTCTGTTGATTGATTTCATGCTGTGCACCGTGCCAGACCGGGGTGGAGGCGTGCATCAGCGAGGTCAGATGCTGCAACTCCTGATAGCTTTTCGGTTCGGTCGGGTCAAACTTCTTCATCATTGTTGCCGTGCGTTGGTAGTGGGCAGCAATCAGCCCGCGCACATCAAAGGTCGGTGTCAGCAGGGCGTGTGCCACGGCAAAGTCATCATCCGCTTCATTTTTGGCGTCGCTGCTGATAATCACCCGTACCTGTTTCGCCACATCGGGTTTGAAAGGCAGTGGATGCCCGGGCGTGGTGGCCAGCAGCGGGGCAGAAAACGACAATGCCAGCACCATCAATAACGGTTTGAACATGATCTCTCCAGAGGATGTCACATAAAACAACGCCCTGCGCGATAGCGCGCATCGTCACAGGGCGTGGAGTAAAGGGCAGCCAGGCTGCCCGGGGGGGATTACTTCAGTGATTCGCCGTGCGTTTTAATCACGTTCTGATACCAGAAGAAACTCTTCTTACGGCTGCGGGCGAGGGTGCCGTTGCCCTGATCGTCACGATCAACGTAGATGAAGCCGTAACGTTTGGAGAACTCCGCTTTTGACGCACTCACCAGGTCAATCGGGCCCCAGCAGGTGTAACCGAGCACTTCAACGCCATCGTCAATCGCTTCACGCACCTGCACAAGGTGGTCGTTCAGGTAGGCGATACGATAGTCATCATTAATGGATCCGTCGGCTTCCACGGTATCGCGTGCACCCAGACCGTTTTCCACAATAAACAGCGGCTTCTGATAACGATCGTACAGCTCGTTCATCAGATAACGCAGCCCTTCAGGGTCGATCTGCCAGCCCCACTCAGAGCTTGCCAGATGCGGGTTAGGCACCATATTGAGAATATTGGCGCGGGCTTTGTTGTTTTGCTCTTCGTTGGTGGTCACGCACCCGGTCATGTAATAGCTGAACGAGATAAAATCGATAGGTTCGCGCAGATCCTGCTTGTCCTGTTCGGTGATCTCAAGTGTGATGCCATTCTCTTTAAAGTAGCGCGTCATGTAGGCCGGGTAGTATCCACGCGTCTGCACATCACCAAAGAACAGCCAGTCGCGGTTCTGCTTCTGGGTTTCAAGCAGGTCAGCAGGCAGCGGGCTGAGGGGGTACAGCATGGCACCCAGCAGCATATTGCCGATTTTGGCATCCGGGATGATCTGGTGGCAGGCTTTCACCGCACGAGCACTGCCGACCAGTTGATGGTGGATGGCCTGATACACGGCCTGCTTATCACTCTCTTCCGGCAGGCCTACGCCAGTGAAAGGCGCATGCAACGACATATTAATTTCGTTGAAAGTCAGCCAGTGCTTGACCTTATCTTTATAGCGAGCGAACACCGTTTCGGCATAGTTCACGAAGCAGTCGATGGTTTTACGGTTGCCCCAGCCGCCATACTTTTTAATTAAACCGTAAGGCATTTCATAATGGGAAAGGGTGACCAGCGGGGCGATATTGTATTTCGCCATCTCGTCGAACAGACGATCGTAGAACGCCAGGCCTGCTTCGTTCGGCTGTGTTTCATCCCCTTCCGGGAAGATGCGCGTCCAGGCAATTGAGGTACGCAGAACCGTAAAGCCCATTTCGGCAAACAGCTTAATGTCTTCCGGGTAGCGGTGATAGAAATCAATGGCCACATCCTTGATACCAAAATCACCTTCCTGACGTTCCACGCGCTCACCAAAAATGCCGTGTGGCTGTAAATCCGAGGTGGAAATGCCTTTACCCTCGGTCTGCCATGCGCCTTCGACCTGGTTTGCGGCAACGGCACCGCCCCAGAGGAAATGTTGTGGGAAACGTTGTGTCATGTTGATCTCCTTATGAAAGATTATTTAATCAGCGTCAGCAGTGGCTCACCTGCGGCCACCTCGCGTTGCTGGCTGGCAGCCAGCACGTCGATATAGTCATCGCTGTTACTGATTAGCACCGGAGTGGTGAGGTCATATCCCGCCGCACGAATCGCCGGGATATCGAATTCCAGCAGCAGGTCACCGACACGTACTTTGTCGTCCTGGCTGACATGAGCAGTAAAATGCAGTCCATCAAGTTTTACGGTATCAATGCCCACGTGGATCAGCACTTCTGAACCGTCTTCTGCTTCCAGGCCAATAGCGTGGCGGGTGCGGAACAGCGAGGCAACGGTGCCGTTAACCGGCGAGACTACCCGGCCAACACTGGGCTGAATACCGATGCCTTTCCCCAGCAGACCGCTGGCAAAGGTCTCATCCGGCACCTGGTCCAGCGCAACGACAGCACCGCTCATTGGGCTGACCAGCGTCTCTTTATGCAGCAGGTCAGGATTGACGACCGCCATCGGGGCAGCGGGTGCCGCTTCTTCTTTTGCTGCTGCTTTCACCGCAGGCAGACCGAACAGCGAAGTGGTTATGGCGGCAAAAATAAAGGCAATCAACGCCCCGGCAATCGCGGCAACCACGCTGGCATCAAAGCCAGTTTTTGGTACCACCTGGCTGAAGGTAAATACTGACGGTAAACCAAAGGAGTAGCTGGTGGTGTGATAGAAACCGAGCACCGCAGCACCCAGTGCACCGCCAATACAACCGAAGATAAACGGACGGCGGTTCGGCAGCGTGACGCCGTAGACCGCAGGCTCAGTGATACCAAACAGGCTGGCACTGAAGGCCGACGCAGCAATCCCTTTGAGTTTTACGTCACGGGTACGCAGCAGCACGCCCAGCGTTGCCCCGGCCTGGCCGAGAACGGCAGGCATCAGCAGCGGGAGCAGGGTGTCCGCGCCATGTACCGCGAGGTTGTTCAGCATGATAGGGACAAGGCCCCAGTGCAGACCGAAGATCACGCAGACCTGCCAGAATGCGCCCATAAAGGCACCTGCAAAGGTCGGGCTGAAGCTGTAGGCATGAAGGTAGCCCGCTGCCAGCAGTTCACTGACCCAGGTGGCGACCGGGCCAATCAGCATAAAGGTGACCGGAACCACAATGGCCAGACAGATCAGCGGGGTGGTGAAGTTACGAACCGCGCCCGGCAGGCGGTTGTGCACCGCGCGCTCAATCAGGCAGGAGAACCAGGCCGCGAAGATAATCGGGATCACGGATGAGCTGTAGTTAATCAGGATCATCGGAATGCCGAAGAAGTGCAGCGGCGGGCTACCCGCCTGTGAAGCCGTAAAGGCCGCCATCATCATCGGGTGGACCAACGCCGCACCGATAATCATTGTCGTAAAGGCGTTACCGCCAAATTTTTTGCCCGCACTGAAGCCCAGCAAAATCGGCAGGAAGTAGAAGACGGCATCACCGGCCGCAGAGAGCGTAATGTAGGTGCCGGTGGTTTCCGTGGTCAGGCCGCAGGCCAGCGCCAGAGAGAGCAATCCCTTAAGAATACCGGAGGCGGCCATGATGCCGACAAACGGGGTGAAAATACCGGAAACAATGTCAATAAAGCGGGCAAACAACGAACCTTTATCCTCGTCCGCGTTATTGCTGCTGTCGTCTGCCAATCCCGCTGTGGTGAGCAGGTCCTGATAGACCTCGCTGACGTGGTTACCAATCACCACCTGATACTGACCCCCGCTTTCCACCACCATAATCACGCCAGCGTTGGCCTTCAGCGTTGCGGTGTCGGCTTTACGACTGTCTTTAAGTTTGAAACGCAGACGCGTAGCGCAATGCATCACCGAATTGATGTTCTCTTTGCCGCCTACACCTTGCAGGATCTCTTCTGATAAAACCTGGTACTTCATCTTATGCTCCTGGTTTCGACATCTGTAACCTTCATATTTCACGGTGCAGGTGTGTTGGCTGCCTTCCTGCACCTTGAATTATGTTGGGTCTATGTTTTCGGGCCGTTGCTGAATTCAGGCCAAAAAAAAACCTAAACTGCTTCAACATCGCCGAACGGGCGTGAAAAGCAGTTTAGGTTTTGCCTGAAAATCAGTAGCAATCCTGTTTTTGTTGCAGCGATATTTCCTTACTCGCTGCGGGTTAGCAATAGGCAGGGGGTAGAATAAGTGGTTTTCGTGACCGGGATCGACTTTTATCCCGCGCTTTGTTTGCAGATTGTCACGATTTTTAACGTTCAGGAAGTGGGTCAGATTAGGCAACCGCTTCAGCACAGGCTAGACTGTATCGCATTGATTCTGTTGAGGGCGACGCAAACGTGGATGTTATTGCTGGTAAATCATTGCAGGTGTCTGACGCGATTATTTCCTGTCAGTTAGATGGAAAGGGCGGGTTAATCCCGATCGACGACAGCGATGTGCTGACGTGTGACAAGCCGTGCTGGCTGCACCTGAATTATACCCACCGTGAGAGCGCAGACTGGCTGGTGTCGACCCCGCTGCTGCCTGACGCGGTTCGTGATGCGCTGGGCGGCGACAGTATGCGTCCACGCGTTAACCGGCTGGGTGATGGCACCATGATCACCCTGCGTAGCATCAATCTCAACAGCGAATCACGCCCGGAACAACTGGTAGTGATCCGCGTTTTTATCAACGAGAAGCTGATTGTTTCAACCCGGCAGCGCAAAGTCTTTGCCATCGATGAAGTACTGACCGACCTGAAAAATGGCAATGGCCCGGTGGACGGTGGCAGCTGGCTGGTGGATGTCTGCGATGCGCTTACCGATCACACCAGCGAGTTTATTGAAGAGTTGCACGATAAGATCATCGACCTGGAAGATGCGGTGGTTGATCAACAGGTGCCGCCACGCGGTGAGCTGGCATTGATTCGTAAGCAACTGATTATCATGCGGCGCTACATGGCACCGCAGCGCGATGTCTTTTCACGTATTGCCAGTGAACGTCTTCCCTGGATGAGCGATGACGATCGTCGTCGTATGCAGGATATTTCTGACCGCTTAGGGCGGGGGCTGGACGACCTTGATGCCAGCGTGGCACGTACTGGCGTGCTGGCGGATGAGATCAGCACGGTGATGGCAGAAGCGATGAACCGCCGCACTTATACCATGTCGCTGCTGGCAATGGTTTTCCTGCCGACGACCTTCCTGACGGGGTTGTTTGGCGTCAATCTGGGTGGGATACCGGGGGGGGAATGGCATTATGGTTTTGCGACCTTCTGCCTGCTGTTGATGCTTCTGGTTATCGGGGTTGCCTGGTGGTTACGGAAACGTAAATGGTTGTGATAAATGATAATTATTGCGGAAGAGACGCAACAAACGGCCCGAAAGCTGATCGACATCAATAAATCCCCCCGTGGTTCAGGGCAAACTCTTTCCCGCAGGTGAATGCAACGTCAAGCGATGGGCGTTGCGCTCCATATTGTCTTACTTCCTTTTTTGAATTAATGCATAGCACATTTGATTCGTACGACGCCGGCTATCCGCCGGCTTTTTTTTTGCGCGTTTGCCAGCGCGGTCAGATGTCCTACGCTTAAGGTTCATGCAATGTTTGAGGAGGAAGGTATGCCTGTTGACCGTATTATGGCGATTCGCTCATCTGAACCACTCAGCGACCCGGCGCCCGTTCCTGGTCCCATTCCCACACCACAGCCGTTACCCGATCCACCGCCGATTGACCCCGACCCGATTATTGATCCGCCACCGCATGTGCATCTTCAATAAAATCTCTGGTCAGGAAAAATTGATGGCAGGGCCCTGGGAAACTTCCGTATAATATCCCTTTAAAGAGTCAGCTGATATACATCGCTATAAAGCTCCCAGGGCCCAGAGAAGTATTTATGAATCAAGTGGATGTAAGAAAAGAAACCCTGGAGATTAATAAACTCCAGAAACGCCTCAGAAGAAATGTTGGCACTGCCATTACCGATTACAACATGATTGAAGACAACGATGTGGTAATGGTCTGCATGAGCGGGGGCAAAGATTCATTCGCCATGCTGGATATTCTTCTCGGCCTGCAAAAGGTGGCACCGATCAAATTTGAGATTATTGCCGTCAATCTGGACCAGAAGCAGCCAGGGTTTCCTGAACACATTCTGCCCGCCTATCTCGATAGCTTAAATATCCCTTATTACATTGTGGATAAAGACACTTATTCAGTGGTTAAAGAGAAAGTCCCGGAAGGAAAAACGACCTGTGGCTTATGTTCGCGCCTGCGTCGCGGCACGCTTTATTCCTTTGCCGAGAAGATTGGCGCAACGAAAATCGCGCTGGGCCACCATATGGATGACATCGTTGAGACGTTGTTCCTTAATATGTTCCATGGTGCAAAAATGAAGGCGATGCCCCCTAAGCTGCGTTCTGATGACGGGCGTAACGTGGTTATCAGGCCGTTGACGTACTGCCGGGAAAAAGATCTGATCGCCTGGGCAGAATATAAAGCATTCCCGATCATCCCCTGTAATCTGTGCGGTTCGCAGGAAAATCTCCAGCGTCAGGCCATCAAGGCGATGCTGATGGAGTGGGATAAAAAGACGCCGGGCCGTGTCGACAGCGTTTTCAAGTCCATCCAGAATATCAGTCCAAGCCAGTTAGCGGACAAGAACCTGTTCGATTTTGAGGCGTTACCTCTGGATCGTAGCGGTGACAGAGCGGAATATGCCTTTACCGAGGCCACCGTTTCGTCAACCAACATTGATAAATCGCTCTATATTGACGTTGCCAATCTCTGATTCTGACACAGGCAACACCTGCCTGCGCCGATGCCCCTGACATGACTTAGGAAGAGTGAAAGATGGGGCGTCATCAACTACGCTTAGTGTAAACAAGCGAGAGGAGGGCGTAATGTCGAAAGAAAAACCAAAACCCGATCAACATCCGGCCAAAGATAATCCTAACGAGCATGGTGAGATCCCACGTACACGCGACGACAGTGATGATGACAAAAAAGATCCTTATCAAGATCAATAGCCTGGTTCGACTGTCGCCCCGTTATCAGGGGCGGCAGATAGCCTCACATCACTAAGAATATTCTGGATTTCCTAAAGCCCCTTAAGTTTTCGCTTTTCCCGCCGTTAATTCCTTCAGTACTTACATCAAATTTTTATTGCTCATTTTCCCCCCTGTTTTGCTCAGGGCCGGTTCCTGGCGCGGGTATCCTCATAATAAACAGGCGACACCCGGGGCCTGGCTTGACTATAATGACCACCGAGAATTTCGGATTAATCCCACCTTTTACATGCGTGGTGGCGTTAAGATCGAAAGTAAGGAGAAGGACTATCTATGAAATGGACCCGGAGAAATACCTGGATTGCGATGGTGGCGGCCTGCCTGATTTTCTGGCTGTTAATCGCGTTGGTTTTATCTTAGTCAGATGACACAACACACAGCGCTGCGTGGCACTATCGCCAGCGCTTTTCTCCCCGCCCCGGGTGGTTTTCTGCTACACTCAGCGCCAATAATCCTGTCCGTTTTACCAGAGAACTCTTCCGTGACTGCTTTTTCTACCCTGACACAACTCCCTGCCAGCCAGATCGAAAACCTGAATGAACTCGGCTACCTTGACATGACGCCGGTTCAGGCGGAATCGCTGCCTGCTATTCTTGAAGGGCGGGATGTTCGCGCTCAGGCAAAAACGGGCAGTGGCAAAACAGCTGCTTTTGGTCTGGGTGTGATGCATCGCGTGGATGCCAGCCAGTACGTTACCCAGGCGCTGGTGCTGTGCCCAACGCGCGAGCTGGCAGACCAGGTTGCCAAAGAACTGCGCCGTCTGGCGCGTTTCACCGCCAACATTAAAATTCTCACCCTGTGTGGCGGGCAACCGCTGAGCGCACAGCGTGATTCACTGGTGCATGCGCCGCAAATCGTGGTGGGCACGCCGGGCCGTATTCTTGATCATCTGAAACGCGAAACCCTGAAGCTGGACGGGATCAATACGCTGGTGCTGGATGAAGCAGACCGTATGCTGGAGATGGGTTTCCGCGAAGACATCGACAGTATTATTCGCCACTGTCCACCAACGCGTCAGACGCTGCTGTTCTCGGCCACCTGGCCGCAGGGCATCGCTCAGATCAGCCAAAGTATTCAGCGTGACCCGCTGACGGTGGAAACGGGCGATGTGTCCGATCTGCCGAAGATTGAACAGACATTCTACGAAGCTGGTCCACGTGAGAAACTGACGGCGCTGATTGGCCTGCTCAGCGAGCGCCAGCCGTCATCCTGCGTGGTGTTCTGCAACACCAAACGTGAATGCGATGACATTGCCTATGCGCTGACAGCCGGTAACATCAGTGCGCTGGCATTGCATGGTGATCTTGAGCAGCGTGACCGTGACCAGGTGCTGATTCGTTTCGCGAACGGCAGCTGCCGTGTGCTGGTGGCGACCGATGTTGCCGCCCGTGGTCTGGATATCAAATCGCTGGCGATGGTGGTTAACTATCAGCTGTCGTTTGATCCTGAAGTCCATGTTCACCGCATCGGCCGTACGGCCCGAGCCGGAGAGGAGGGCTGTGCTGTCAGCTTCGTGGCGCAGGATGAGATGATCCGTGCGCATGCGCTGGAAGATTATCTGCAACAGAAACTGGCCTGGCGCAATGTGTCCGAGCTGAAATCTGTTGCCGCGAAGCCATTACCGGCAGAGATGGTAACCGTGAGCCTGGACGGCGGGCGTAAAGCAAAGATCCGCCCGGGCGATATTCTCGGGGCATTGACGGGTGACGGTGGACTGACCGGCGATCAGGTCGGGAAAATTGATATTGGTCCAACGCAGGCGTACGTTGCTATCCGCCAGACGCAGGCGCGTCAGGTGATGGGGCAACTGAAAGACGTGAAGATCAAAGGGAAGTCGTGCCGGGCACGTTTAGTGAAATAACGATTTTTATCTCTGATGTAGGGGCTGGCCTTCTGTTTCGGTCAGCCCGCTAAAACACCCTTTAGATCTTCGTAATCACCGGGGGTTCTGCCAGCAGACCTTCAACGCCCGCCAGCAGCGCTTTAAAGTGGGGCTGTGTTTCATGCAGTTCGATAGCCGCCGCGCTTTTCCAGGTTTCGTGGAACAGGAACAGATCGCTGTTCTCGACGCTGCGATACAGATCGTAATGTACGTTTCCTTCCTCAAGACGGCTCGGCGCCACACAGCGGTTCAGCACTTCATACAGCGCATTGCCTTTCCCTGTCGCAGCAGCAAAAGTAGCAACGATCAAAATCGGTGTATCAGACATCTGTCTCTCCTTTAGAAACGTCAAACGACGGCGTTGATAACGGAATGCCATCCCGCCGCCAGAATTTAACAGCCTGTAAGCCTGGCATGATTACACCCATTTGACATGATCTTTTCAGGCTTCATTGCATTTCACCCGACTCGACAATAAATTAAGACGTTGTGCTATTGATATTTCCAGTGGAATGATTTTGTAAGAATCCGTGACAGCTATCGACCTGATGCGCAACGTAGCTTATGCTGGCAAACGCATTCCAGCCTACATCCCGGAGCCTGACCTCATGAAAGCAGCGACATTTTTGCTGGCGGCAGCCACGTTATTCCTGTCAGCCTGTAGTAGCGACAGTGATAATGAGCCACCGCAACAGGCCACGGCAGCCCATGTCCCGGCCCGGGTAGTGATGGCCGACATGGCTGAAAGCGCCTGTTCCAACGCGGGAGGCACGCTGGCGTTATCGCGTCAGCTGGACGGCAGCTCAGTAGGTATGTGCCAGATGGCCAATGGCCGTCGCTGTGGTGAAAGTGCGTTGATGAATGGAAGCTGTGCACGCTAAGTCAGCCGTGTGTTTCCACTACCCTCGTCAGTTTACATGCATGCAGTTGATGAACCCGAGAGTCAGGGTTTAGCGGCCTGAAACTGACGATGTTGTTTTTTACCCCTGTAACTTCTGACCTTGCACCGCCTCCTGGCCCCATCTTGCCGTAACGCCCCCTCTGCCGATCACAATAATTCCTCATAGCTTAACTGTGCATTTGCCCGCGTCGCAGGTAGAATGCATGCCGTTTATCGTTTGCGCCATGCGGTGCTCCACTCAAAGAGGGTAAATCCATGCTTTCACCTCAGGTTACCGGTTCACCGATTGTGGTGGCGTTAGATTATGCGGACCGCAATCGCGCTCTGGCGTTTATCGATCAGATTGAACCGGGCAGTTGTCGCCTTAAAGTCGGCAAAGAGATGTTTACCCTGTTTGGCCCACAGTGGGTGCGCGATCTGCAACAGCGCGGATTTGACGTTTTCCTCGACCTGAAATTCCATGATATCCCTAATACAACTGCCCATGCGGTGGCGGCGGCGGCTGACCTCGGCGTATGGATGGTGAATGTCCATGCCAGCGGCGGTGCGCGGATGATGAGCGCTGCGCGTGAAGCGTTGCTGCCATTTGGTAACGATGCGCCTCTGCTGATTGCGGTCACGGTGCTGACCAGCATGGATGCCGATGATTTACGCGGCCTGGGGATTGAACTCTCCCCGGCAGAGCAGGCCGAGCGTCTGGCGCGTCTGACACATCAGTGTGGTCTGGACGGAGTGGTCTGTTCCGCGCAGGAAGCCCGTCATTTCAAGCAGGCGATAGGCCAGGACTTCCGTCTGGTGACACCGGGGATTCGCCCGGCAGGCAGCGATGTTGGCGATCAGCGCCGCATCATGACGCCACAGGAAGCGAAGCAAGCCGGGGTGGATTATATGGTGATCGGGCGTCCGATTACCCAATCAGCCGATCCGGCGGCAACGCTGCGTGACATCCTTCATTCCCTGCAAGAGGCATAATCATGGCCGATGACAACAGCCGCCTGGTCTATTCCACTGAAACCGGGCGCATTGATGAGCCCAAAACGACTGTGCAACGTCCGAAAGGTGATGGCATTGTTCGCATTCAGCGGCAGACCAGCGGGCGTAAAGGCAAAGGGGTTTGTCTGATTAGCGGTATCGATCTGGATGATGCCGGACTGAACAAGCTGACGGCCGAACTGAAGAAAAAATGTGGCTGCGGCGGGGCGTTAAAAGACGGGGTGATTGAGATTCAGGGCGATAAACGCGACCTGTTAAAAACCCTGCTCGAAGCGAAAGGCTTTAAGGTCAAACTGGCCGGAGGCTGAGCAATAACAGGGGCCTGAACAACGTCAGGCCCCCAACAAGCTGCTTTTTATTTGTCGATCTGATGTCCGATGATCCCGCCAACTGCGGCGCCACCCACGGTGCCTAAACCACTTCCATTTGTCAGAATAGAACCGCCAATTGCGCCAGCACCTGCGCCGATGGCCGTGTTTCGATCGCGTTTAGACCAGTTTGAGCAAGCGCTCAGAGAAAGAACTAAGGTTGCGGCCAGCACGGCGGCGGTGATGCGTTTTGCAGTGATAGACATAATGACTCTCCTTAAAGAACAGCGACGAGATACCTCTACAGTATAGAGGACGCTCTGTAATCCCGACCCGATTCCATCGTTTTTTCAAGTGACTTCTGTCACTGAACAGGCAAAAAGCAGTATAAAAAATCGCCTTCAGGATTTAGGGCTGAATCCGGGGTCGGCAACGGTACATCTGGATGGTTAGACATCTTACTATCACCCAGGTTAATTTCTGTGAACTATTTTGAATTATTACCGGATATCTTAACAGGTAAAAACTCTTAATTTCCCTTGTGTCTTAAGCGAGTGTGATCACTCAAAACCACGGGAACAGTCGGATTCTGCCGTTGATACAGCAGATGCCTCCATACCCCGATCATCAAGTGGCGCTGACAATAAATCAGCAGCCATAACGGGGACAACAACATGCTGGAACAACTGAAGCAGCAAGTACTGGAAGCAAATCTGGCGTTACCGCGCTACGGACTGGTGACGTTCACCTGGGGAAACGTCAGTGCTATCGATCGCCAGCAGGGGCTGATGGTGATAAAGCCTTCAGGTGTCAGTTATGACGACATGAAGCGGGACGACATGGTCGTCGTGGCGCTGGCGTCCGGGGAAGTGATAGAAGGGGACAAACGTCCGTCATCGGATACGGACACTCACCGTGCACTCTATCTTGCCTGGCCTGATATTGGCGGCATCGTCCATACTCACTCGCGCCATGCCACCATCTGGGCGCAGGCAGGAAAAGATATTCCCGCCTGGGGCACAACGCACGCGGATGATTTCTATGGTGCCATTCCCTGCACGCGCCAGATGCGCGATGAGGAGATCCTTGAACGCTACGAGTGGCAAACCGGGCAGGTAATCATTGAAACGCTGCAACAGCGCAATATTGACCCACTGGCGATCCCAGCCGTGCTGGTGAACTCGCACGGGCCGTTTGCGTGGGGCCGCAGCGCGGAGGATGCGGTCCACAGTGCCGTTGTACTGGAAGAGGTGGCTTACATGGGTATTTTCAGTCAGCAATTGACGCCGCAGCTGCCGGCAGTGCAGCAGGTATTACTGGATAAACACTATCTGCGAAAACATGGCAAAAATGCCTATTACGGGCAGAAATAGCCGCTAACATCATCAGCTGGCGTCGGGTTATCACGGCGCCAAGTTAAGATTATCCTTACCTATTGTTCGACCACGCTTGAGTATTTTATCCTTATCCTGCCGCAAGTCTCTCCTGTTATCCCGTCAATTCAGCGGTTCTGATTGCATTTCGTCGTGCACATATGGCGTGAGGAATTTCTTTATTTTATCTTAAAAATCAAACACCCATTTAGCATGATGACACTCTGGATTAGGCTGGAGCTGCGAAGAACGCATAATGAAACAGAGGATAATGCTATGACCGTTATAAATCAGACTACTTGCCGCTTGTTCAACGAAGCTGGACAAATGACGCAGCTCTCTGCCTACTATGAAGAAGAACGTCGCACCATGTGGATGATGCTGCGCGCCCAACCTCGCCCAAGTTTTAATCATCAGCTGATCGAGGAGATCATGAACCTCAGCTACGCTGCTCAGCGTTCCGGTTTGAAGATTGATTTTTGGGTCACGGGTTCGCTGGTACCGACCATGTTTAATGCCGGCGGCGATCTGCGTTTCTTTGTCGAAACGATTAAAAATGGCCGCCGCGAAGCCCTGCGTGCCTATGCCCGTGCCTGCGTGGACTGCATTCATGCGGCAGCGCGTGGCTTCGACACGGGTGCTGTTACCATCGCGATGGTGGAAGGGAGCGCGCTGGGCGGTGGATTTGAAGCCGCGCTGGCGCATCACTTCATCCTGGCACAAAATACCGCCCGTATGGGGTTCCCGGAAATTGCCTTTAACCTGTTCCCTGGCATGGGCGGTTACTCACTGGTGGCACGCCGTTCCGGCATGAAACTGGCCGAAGAGTTGATCTGTGAAGGGGAGTCGCATACTGCAGAATGGTTTGAAACGCGCGGCCTGGTGGATCGCCTGTTCCAGCCGGGAGAGGGCTATCGCTGCACGCGTACGTTTATTGATACGCTGCAACCGAAGCTGAACGGTGTCAGAGCGATGCTGAAAGCCCGTCAGCGGGTGCTTCAGCTGACGCGTGCAGAACTGATGGATATTACGGAAGACTGGGTTGATTTTGCCTTTACTATGGAGCCGAAAGATATCGCCTATATGGAGCGTTTAGTCCAGTTGCAAAACCGCCACAGTGCGCAGTCATTGCTGAAAGCGGGCTAATTTATCGTTCTCAGGAAGCCGTAATGGCATGATGCCGCGTAAGCCAGTGCTCGAGTTCTTCAGCGGGCATTGGCTTCGCATACAGGAACCCCTGACGGGTATCCACACCGTTCGCCATCACAAACTCCGCTTCTTCTTCCGTCTCAATTCCTTCCGCGATCACCTGCAAGTTCAGCGCCTTAGCAACGGCAACAATCGCCCTGACCAGTGACTGAGAGACTACCTGCTGGTTTACGCCACGGATAAAGCTCTGGTCGAGCTTAATCGCATCAATCGGCACGCGTGCCAGCTGTGACAACGACGAGTAACCCGTACCGAAATCATCCAGATGCACGGCGGCACCCAGTTTCTGAAACTGTTTCATTAATGCCAGCGCCTGCTCCTCATTCTCAATCAGGCAGCTTTCGGTCAGCTCAATATCAATCGGGCAGACCTCCAGTCCGGCTTGATCCAGGGCGAGTTTCAGGTCGGTATAGATACTTTGGTCAATCAGCTGACGCGGCGACACATTTACCGCCACCCGCAGGTCAATGCCCTGTTTGCGCCAGCGCAGGATTTGCTCCAGCACGCTCAGCATCACCCAGCGACCGAGTGGGATAATCAATCCTGACTCTTCGGCATAGGCAATAAAACTGTCCGGCGGCACCAGCCCACGCTCTGGGGACATCCACCGCACCAGCGCTTCCACACTGGTGACCGTGCCATCGGCATTCACTTTCGGCTGATAGTGGAGCACCAGCTGATGATGTTCCAGCGCCTTGCGCAGGTTGGTGTCGAGCCAGAGATATTCAAACACCCGCTGATTCATTTCCGCTGAGAAAATGCAGAATTTACCGCGTCCGTTCTCTTTCGCTGTGTACATCGCCGTATCAGCATTGCGGATCAGGCTTTCACGATCTTCGCCATGCTGCGGAGCAAGGGCAATGCCCACGGAGCATCCGGAGTAAACCTCAATCAGCCCGATACGGAACGGCTGCTTCAGGCGCTCAAGAATACGCGACGACATCGCTTCTAATGCGGCCTGGCTGGTGTCTTCGGCCAGCACAATAAACTCATCGCCACCCAGGCGCGCCAGCGTCTGATCTTTATCAAGGCAGCTCAAAATCGCCAGAGAAACCGCCTGTAACAGCTGGTCGCCGAACATGTGCCCGTAGGCATCATTCACTTTTTTGAAATTGTCGAGATCAAGGTAGACCACGCCAATCTGCTGGTTAGCACGTTTTTCCAGTGCTTCAGTGATTTCGTGATTGATGGCATTGCGATTCGGCAGGCCGGTAATGGTATCGGTATTGGCCAGCACGCGCAGACGCTCCTGGGCTCGGCGCTCTTCGGTAATATCCGTGCCGGAGCAAATCAGGTAGATCTCATTTTTTCCGCTGCCGCTATGGACGAATTTATTGCGGAACAGGAACAAACGCTGACCTTTCTTCGTCTTGATCCAACGCTCGACTTCATAGGAGCTGCCTTCACGGAAAAACATGCTGATATTACGCCGTGAGGCCGCCGCTTCCTGGCGTGACATAAACAGCTGAAACACATTACGGCCGATCACTTCTTGTTCTTTGAGGCCGGTGTACTCTTCACTCAGGCGGTTAAAGCGCTGGATATGACCTTGCTGATCGACGATGACAATGACGGAATTGGCTTCAGATACCACCTGTTCTGCAAATGACAGACCCAGCACCAGATCGCGCGCGACCGAGGAAGTGTCTCCCCATGCTGACGCGGTCCCCGCCCAGGCAATCTGGGAGACTTTCCTGCCGACCAGATGCATGGAAAGTGCATTACCGTACAACGTGATGGTGAGATTCACGCTGGTGGTGATCACCGTCATGCTGCGCAACAGGCTGGCTTGCGGGGGAGTGAGCGGGACGGCAATGTTGGTTTCGCCCCCTTCGTCTTCGGCAAAATGCAGCGCATCGCTGTCGGAGGATAAACGCCAATGAGGGCTGCTGGTGCCAAAATATGCATACAGTAGCGTCTGCCCTTGTTCATCGGTCATTTTTATCTCCCTTGGTGCTACTTTGCAGGTGGTATCTTCTTATTTTAGCAACAGTATTCGGCAAGCAGCAGAATCACAAGCTACGAAGACAATATATTTTTTTGGTGAGAATTGATATGCAGCATAAAATCCCCCGACATGGCGGTCGGGGGAGCATATTAGCAGGATAATTTGACTAAGGTGACCCCTTTGTCGGGAAAATATCCTTCAAGATAGTTGCGTTTAAAACCCTTTACTGTCAGCCGCTTACTCATCAGATATTGACTTTTTCATCGCGCAGTACGACCGGACTTTCACGAACGGTAGGTAGATCGCTGTGCAATGCGCGTCGGATGGCAAAGCATGCCGCCACCAGCATAGTGATGGCCACCAGCATAAAGAAGGCACACAGCCCGGCATTGATCTGGTTACTGATCACGATAGTCTGCATATCCGCCACGGTTTTCGCCGGGGCAATAACGATCCCCTGGTCGATACCCTTGCTGAACTTTTTCGCCTGGGCCAGGAACCCAATGGCGGGTTTTTCATGGAAAATCTTCTGCCATCCTGCCGTCATTGAGGTAATAAATAACCAGATGGTGGGCACAATCGTGACCCAGGCGTAACGTTGCTTCTTCATTTTAAACAGCACCACGGTGCCGAGGATCAGCGCCATGGACGCCAGCATCTGGTTACCGATACCAAACAGCGGCCAGAGCGTATTAATGCCGCCAAGCGGATCGATGACGCCCTGATAGACGAAGAACCCCCAGCCTGCAACGGCCACCGCGGTGCCGATAATATTGCCTACCCAGGAACGATTATTCGCCAGCGAAGGCACCACCGTACCTGCCAGGTCCTGCACCATAAAACGACAGGCGCGCGTACCGGCATCGACGGCGGTCAGGATAAACAGCGCTTCAAACAGAATGGCAAAGTGATACCAGAAGGCCATCATCGCCCGACTGTTAAAGACCTCGGTAATGATATGCGCCATGCCCACCGCAAAGGTGGGTGCGCCACCTGCGCGCGATAGCACTGACATCTCTCCGACATCACGGGCGATGGCGGTTAACACCTCCGGTGTAACAACAAACCCCCAGCTGTTGATCGCCTGACTGGCACTTTCGACGGTGGTGCCAATCAGCGCCGCCGGGGCGTTCATCGCAAAGTAGACACCGGGGTCGATCACCGAGGCACAGATCAACGCCATGATGGCGACGAAAGACTCCATCAGCATGGCGCCGTAGCCGATCATGCGGATGTGGCTTTCTCGCTCCACCAGCTTCGGCGTGGTGCCGCTGGAGACCAGCGCATGGAACCCAGAGATTGCCCCACAGGCGATAGTGATAAACAGGAACGGGAACAGTCCCCCTGAGAACACCGGGCCGCTACCATCGATGAATTTGGTCACTGCCGGCATTTTCATCTCCGGCATGGCAAAAACGATGCCAACGGCCAGACCGACAATCACGCCGATTTTCAGGAAGGTGGACAGATAGTCACGCGGTGCCAGCAGCAGCCAGACGGGAAGCACAGAGGCAACAAACCCGTAAATCACCAGTACCAGAGTCAGCGTGGTGCCTTTTAGCGTAAAGAAAGGCCCCCAGTATGGATGCAGAGCGATATCCCCGCCGTAGATAATCGCGGCCATCATCAGCACAAAGCCAATCAGCGACACTTCAGCGATTTTTCCTGGCCGCAGGAAGCGCATATACACGCCCATAAACAGCGCGATAGGCAAGGTGGCCGCCAGCGTAAACAGACCCCAGGGGCTGTTGGTCAACGCCTTGACCACCACCAGCGCCAGCGCCGAGAGAATAATAATCATCACCCCCAGTGCGCCCAGCATGGTGATCACCCCGGCGAAGGCGCCCAGTTCCTGTTTCGCCATTTCACCCAGTGAACGGCCATCACGGCGGGTGGAAATAAACAGGATCAGGAAGTCCTGCACGGCACCCGCCAGCATCACCCCAATCAGGATCCACAGCGTGCCGGGCAGAAAGCCCATTTGTGCCGCCAGCACCGGGCCGACGAGTGGGCCAGCCCCGGCAATGGCAGCGAAGTGGTGGCCGAACAGCACCCATTTGTTGGTGGGAACATAATCCAGACCGTCATTGTGACGCTCAGCGGGCGTCAGGCGACGGTCATCCAGTTCGAAAATACGACGGGCAATAAACAGGCTGTAAAAGCGATAAGCAATGCTGTAACAGGCGACGGCGGCCACCACCAGCCATAGCGCGTTCACGGGTTCGCCCCGGTTAAGCGCCAGCATGGCGAAAGCCACTGCACCTGCTAACGCCACCAGTAACCAGATCAATCCGGCTTTGACGTTCTTCATCACGTAACTCCTTGTCAGATCCATTAAGAAGAGGGACAAGTTAACCGTAATGTAAAAAAGTGTTAATGACAGGCGGTAAGTAAAGAAGTGTGAGGCGCAGGCGATTTTTTCGTTTTAGAAGGGGAAGGGCAATAACAGAGGAAAATACGGGATAGCCAACAGGCTATCCCGTTGAAGACAATCAGACAACCGGACGGGCAACGACGCTGCGGGTTTCCATACGCACTTCGGCGATGGTCACGTCAATCAGGTCGGTGACGCGGTAAGCCACATCGCCTTTGATCTGCACGGTGCCATTCTCGTTGCTGCACACCAGCTCATCACGCACCGCGTGGATGAACGGGGCAGGGATAAAGGCAACCGCCCCATTTTCCTGAAGACGTACACGCATACCGCCACGGGAAACATCGATCACTTCCGCGCTGAAACGCTGGTCAGTACCGACCGATTTCTGCAGGAAACGCGAGTACAACCAGTCTCCGACATCGCGCTCTGCCATACGGTTCTGACGGCGGCGTTCGCCCATCTTCACCGTGACGTCATCCGCAGGGCGGCTGGCCGCTTCCCCTTTGATGATCGCTTTCAGCAGGCGGTGGTTCACCATATCGCCATACTTACGGATCGGAGAGGTCCAGGTTGCGTAGGCATCCAGACCAAGGCCGAAGTGTGGGCCTGGTGTGGTGCTGACTTCAGCAAATGACTGGAAGCGACGAATACGGCTGTCGAGGAACTGAGTCGGCAGTGTATCCAGCTCGCGGCGCAGCGTGCGGAAACCTTCCAGCGTGGCAATGGCTGCGGGATCTGCCGTCACACCGTGGTTCGCCAGAACGGCGGCAGCCTGCTCGGCATTCACGTCGTCGAAACCAAGGTGCACGTTGTAGATACCGAAGCCCAGCTTATCGCGCAGCACGGCAGCCGCGCAGATGTTGGCCAGGATCATCGATTCTTCAACGATGCGGTTAGCAATGCGACGATGCTCGGCAATGATATCCAGCACTTCGCCTTTCTCGCCTAACAGGAAGCGGAAGTCAGGGCGGTCTTTGAACACCAGCGCATGTGTCTGACGCCATTCGCTGCGTGCCTGGCACAGACGGTGCAGCAGACGAATCTGTTGTGCGATGGCGTCGCTTTCCGGCTGCCATTCACTGGTACCGTTAGTTTCCAGCCAGTCAGAGACATTGTCGTAAGCCAGCTTGGATTTAGATTCAATCCAGGCCGCGAAGAACTGAATGTCATCTCCCGGTGTGCCGTCAGCGGCGATAGTCACGCGGCATGCCAGCACAGGACGTCGCTCATTCGGACGCAGCGAACAGATGTCATCAGACAGCTCGCGCGGCAGCATCGGAATGTTAAAACCAGGCAGGTAGTTAGTGAACGAGCGCTCAGCGGCAACCGCATCGAGTTTGCTCCCCGCGGGCACATAGGCCGTTGGGTCGGCGATCGCGATGGTCAGTTTCAGCGCGCCATCGGCGGCCTCTTCCACATACAGCGCATCGTCCATATCTTCGGTGCTGGCGCTGTCGATGGTCACGAAGGTTAGGGCAGTGAGGTCTTCACGCTCCAGTTGCTCATCCAGCATCTCTTCCGGCGTTGCCACATCCGGTGCTTCACGCTCCAGATTATGGCGAGACAGCGTCACCCACCACGGCGCCAGATGGTCATCCGCAGTGGTAATAAATTCGGTCAGTTCGGCGTAGAAACTGCGATCGCCTTTGAGCGGATGACGGCGCATCTCAGCCACTGCCCAGTCACCGGCCTGGAAGTCATGCTTCACATTACGGTCAGGACGGCACTGAATGGCGTCTCTCAGCAGCGGATGATCAGGCACAATCGACAGGCGATCGTCTTTCTTCTGAACACGGCCAACAAAACGGGTCAGGAAGGGTTCAATCAGCGTTTCAGGGTCCGCAACTTCACGATCTTTATCGGTCTGAATCACTGCGCTAACGCGGTCACCGTGCATGACTTTTTTCATAAACGGTGGCGGAATAAAGTAGCTTTTCTGTGCATCGACTTCCAGGAAGCCGAAACCTTTTTCCGTGCCTTTTACCACACCCTCAACACGCGGCGTTTGGGAGTGGAGTTTCTCTTTTAGCTGCGCGAGCAGCGGGTTATCCTGGAACATAATTTCAACGTTTTCGTGGCCTAAGAGCGGCAGACAGTTTTACGCGATTAACCGCTCCACGGCAAGTAAAAAGCCTTTTCTGACGTGGTGGTGGGCGGCCATTTTTGCGGCCGCCCGGGTCTGTCAGGCGATACGTCTTCCGGCCACAACAGGTGACAGACTGATCTTCACCGGCACCGACTTCGAGGTGGGCGTTCCGCTGCCGTCACCAAAACTGGAAAGCGGCACCAGCGGATTGGTTTCGGGATAATAGGCGGCCAGATTCCCACGCGGAATGGCATAGGGCACCAGCTTAAACCCGCTGACTTTACGGGTAATACCATCATTCCACAGCGTTTCGATATCGACGTTATCTCCGGCGGCGTAGCCCATGTTGTCCATGTCTTCCGGGTTGATAAACAGCACTTCACGCTGGCCGTAAACGCCACGATAACGGTCATCCAGCCCGTAAATAGTGGTGTTGTACTGGTCATGAGAACGCAGTGTTTGCAACGTGAAAGGCACCTCAACATCGAGCGCCGGGAACAGCGAGGTCGGCAGGGCGGCCGCGCTGAACTGGGCTTTGTCATGCAGCGTATTGAAACGCAGTTCAGCCGCCGCATTGCCTAAATAAAAACCGCCTTTCAAATCGCATTTGGCGTTGAAATCGCTGAAACCGGGCAGGGTGGCCGCAATATGGTCACGAATGATATTGTAATCGTCCGCCATTCCCAGCCAGTCCACTTTCTCGCTGCCCAGTACTGCATGAGCAATGTTGGCCACGATCCAGGTTTCAGAACGCTGGGTATCAGCAATCGGTTTACCCACACCTTCTGACGCATGCACCATGCTGAAGGAGTCTTCGACGGTAATAAACTGCGGGCCACTGGCCTGAATATCCTGCTCGGTACGGCCAATCGTCGGCAGGATCAGTGCATCAATCGCGCCAGGGCACAGATGGCTGCGGTTGAGCTTGGTGCTGATCTGCACCGTCAGACCGCAGCGTTTCAGGGCTTCTTCGGTACGCGGGCTGTCCGGAGCGGCCGCAGCCAGGTTGCCCCCGAGGGCAATCAACACCTTGATTTCATCACGCAGCATCGCTTCCAGCGCCTGTACCGTGTTGTGCCCGACGTTGCGCGGTGGCTCGAAGTCAAAATGCTGCCCCAGACTATCGAGAAACGCCTGAGACGGCTTTTCATCGATGCCCATCGTACGGTTACCCTGCACATTACTGTGGCCACGTACCGGGCAAAGACCTGCGCCTTTTTTGCCTAACTGCCCGAACAACAGTTGCAGGTTGACGATTTCGCGCACGGTATCGACAGAATGTTTGTGCTGGGTGATGCCCATCGCCCACGTACAAATCACACGTTCGGCGCTTTGGTAAATCGCTGCCGCTTCACGGATCTGCTGTTCGCTGAGACCGGACTGACTGACAATCTGTGACCACTCCGTGGCATCCACGGCGGCAAGATAAGCCTCCAGACCTTCCGTTTTGGCATTGATAAACATCTCATCGAACAGGCCTTTCTCACCCGCCGCGATCAATGCACGATGGTTCTCAGCCAGCACTTTGACCATGCCGCGCACGGCGGCCATATCCCCGCCGAGGTTCGGCTGGTAATAGGTTGAGCTGATTTTACCTGCCATGCTGGTGACCACTTCCAGCGGTTTTTGCGGATCGGCAAAACGTTCCAGCCCGCGTTCGCGCAGCGTGTTGAAGGTGACGATTTTAGCGCCGTGATCGGCCGCGTGACGCAGGCTGTGCAGCATGCGCGGATGGTTGGTACCCGGGTTCTGCCCGAAGACAAAGATGGCGTCTGCATGGTCAAAGTCGTCCAGACGGATGGTGCCTTTCCCCACGCCAATACTGCGCTTCAGCCCGACACCACTGGCTTCATGGCACATGTTCGAGCAGTCAGGGAAGTTGTTACTGCCGTTCATGCGGCCGAACAGTTGATACAACCAGGAGGCTTCATTACTGGCGCGTCCTGAGGTGTAAAGCTCCATACGGTCGGGATGATCCATCGCCTTAATATGGCGGGCGATCAGGGCAAATGCCGCGTCCCAGCTAATCGGTTCATAGTGGTCAGTGGCGCGGTTATAGCGCAGCGGCTCGGTCAGACGTCCCTGGTATTCCAGGAAGTAATCGCTCTGCTGATAAAGGGCGGCAACACTGTACTGGGCAAAGAAGTCAGCACCGATATGGCGGCGGGTGGCTTCCCAGGTCACGGCTTTGGCGCCGTTCTCGCAGAAGCTGAAGGTACTTTTGTTGTCATCGCCCCAGGCACAACCCGGGCAGTCGAAGCCCTTTGCCTTATTCATACGCATCAAATTGCGCATGTTTTTTAACACTTGTTTGCTGTCGAAGACGAAACGGGTGGTGGCTTCCAGTGAACCCCAGCCGCCCGCAGCGGCCTGGTATGGCTTAATCGCTTCTTTAAATTTCATAATGTCGCAGGCTTATGTTGAATAGTTGTTAAAAAATTATTGCTTCTTTTTGGCGATTTTGCGATCCGAGCGAAGAATTGTCTAATTGATTGCAGAGATGGTGCGATAGGTCGTGTTTATCGCGATAAGTCTGGAAATGTGACGTTGGTCAAAGATTGTCCGTTGAATATCCCCATTAAGGCAGCATCCTCCGACATGCAACGCATACTTAGCCCGTGATAATGACAGCGGGAGAGACGGATGAAAGCGTTTGCCAGTAAAGTCCATGCCTTCGGTAAAGCTCTGATGATGCCGATTTCGGTGATTGCCGCCGCCGGTATTTTCTTAGGCGTTGCGGCCGCGTTGCAGAACCCGGTGATCACCGGGGATGCCTTTGCCAGCTTGCAAATACCGCAGCTGATCATTGGATTCATCCGCAAAGTGGCGGGGGCGTTGTTTGCTAACCTGCCGCTGTTCTTTGCTGTAGCCAGCGCCATTGGCCTGGCGAAAGCAGAAAAACCCACGGCGGCCTTTGCCTCGGTGATTGGTTTTATCGCCATGCACGTCGGCATCAGCGCCACCCTGGCAGCGCGGGGCCTGACGGCCGCCACCACTACCGCAGCGGCCTTGCAGCAGCAGGGGATGGATCAAACTACGGCGATGATGACCTCCGCGGAATTTATTCCCATGCTGGGCATCTTCACTTACAACATGAGTGTGCTGGGTGGGGTGATTGCCGGGCTGGTGACGGTAATGATTCATAACCGCTTTTACACCACCGAGCTACCCACGGCGATCAGCTTTTTTGGCGGGCGACGCTTTGTCCCGATTGTCACCGTGCTGGTGCTGCCGCTGGTCGGCGTTTTGCTGGCGCTCATCTGGCCGACGATCGGTGCCGGGATTGCCTGGGTCGGCGAACTGATTGGTGAGAGTGGTCAGTACGGTGCGTTTCTCTACGGCACCAGCGAACGGTTGCTGATCCCCACCGGGTTGCACCATATCCTCAATGAAACGGTGCGATTTACGCCGATTGGCGGCATTGCCACGGTCGATGGGCAGACCATTGTCGGCGCGCTGAATATCTTTAATACCTCGCTGACGCACCCGGGTTCCGTACCGGATACCACGGTGCAGGACGCTACACGTTTTCTGGCGCAGGGAAAAATTCCGGTGATGATGTTCGGCCTGCCCGCCGCCGCGCTGGCGATGTATCACTGTGCGCGTCTCGAGCATAAGCAGCGGGTGAAAGCGCTGGTGCTGGCCGGGGCGCTGACCTCCTTTACCACCGGAATTACGGAGCCGCTGGAGTTTTGCTTCATCTTTGTTTCCCCGGTGCTTTACCTATTTCATGCTTTGCTGAGCGGCCTCTCCTTTATGCTGATGTCATTGCTGCATCTGATGATTGGCAATGTGCAGGGGGGCGCTATCGATCTGGTGGTCTTCGGCATTCTGGGGGGCAGTAAAACCGCCTGGTGGTGGAGCGTGGCGCTGGGGCTGATCTATATCCCGATCTACTATTACGGTTTTCGCTTCGTCATTCTGCGGATGCGCGTGGAAACACCGGGGCGAGAGTCAGAAGAGGCACCTCAGGCCGCTAAGGTGACGGGGGATGAACGCACCCGCATTATTATCAGCGGGCTGGGCGGTGAGGCCAATATAGAGGATGTCGATTGCTGCTTTACCCGCCTGCGGGTGAGGGTTAAACAGATGAATGAGGTGGTCGATCATACCCTGATGAGCACCGGTGCCAATGGCATCAACCGCGTCAGCGACCACGATGTTCAGGTGATTTATGGGCCGCAGGTGGAAAAAATTGCCAATGAAGTGAAAAGTGCGTTGGGTCTGGCCTGAATGGCCCGGTATGATAGCGCCTGAATAAAGGCGCTAAGTTGCCGATAAAACTCAATATACCCTAAATAATTCGCATTGCAGGACAAAAACGTTACTCGTTTTTGAACAGCACTTGTGCTGGCCCCAAAGGGGCGCGCCCAACGCATCTGCAATGAGAATTGTGACGGGTAAGGACCCACGTTGCATGGACAAGATTAAAACGACGATAGCCTTGCTGTTGCCGGTGCTGCTTCTTGCGGGCTGTAAAAAAGAAGAAGATGAAGGCATTTCATTAAAAATCAAAAACCTGTCTTTCCTTTATCAGTTTGAGGCTATTCCCGGAAAGATAAAAAGCACCCATCAGACCATTTTTGATGCCAACGGCGAGAAACGTTACGACGGGGTATTTAATTTTGATAAGGACGGCTGCGTCACGGATTTTGATGTCACCAACCTCGACGTCGGTAATATCAGCGTGCGTCGGGAAAAAAACCAGCTGGTCGGCGAAGAGAATGGAAAACCCGTTGTCCTGACGCTGGATAGCAAATGCAACGTGCAGTCCAAAACCAGCGGCAACTTCACCATCGATATTCGTTACAACGATAGCGGGCTTATTTCCGGGCTTTCTTCTACACAGTCTGACTATCGCGTTGAACTGACGTATGACACTCTGGGGCGTCTGGTTGCTCAGCATGCGTTTAGCGGCGATCGCCCGATCTCGGAAGGGGTGCAGAAATATGCCTCGGATGCCGGTGATAAACCCTCCGATGCCGTGACCATCAGCAAAACTGCTGAAGGCACCAGGGAAACCACTACTCGTTGCGATTATCAGCAGGGCGTGCCCGTGACCTGTCGCTTCACCCTCAAAACCACGCCTGGCGACAAGGTGGTTGAACGCCATGCGCAGCTGGCCACGACGTTTTACTAAAGCGTAAATATTATGGATATCAAACAGCTTATCTATCTGTGTAATTTAGAGCGCGAACGCCACTTTGGTCGCGCCGCCGAGGCCAGCTTTGTCAGCCAGCCTACGCTGTCGATGCGCCTGAAAAACCTGGAACGTGAGCTGGGACTGTCGCTGATTAACCGCAGCAATAACTTTGATGGTTTTACACCGGAAGGGGAACGCGTGCTGTCCTGGGCACGGGAAATTGTCTCGGTGTATCAGGGGCTCAAGCTGGAGGTGGAGTCACTCAAACACGGCGTTAATGGAACGCTGCGTATTGGTGTGGTGCCGCAGTGCAGTATTTCCCTGCCAGTGATGCTGAAGGCGATCGGCGATCGTTACCCGCAGCTCGACTATCGTGTGGCCGTACTCAGTGCCGACCAGCTGCTGGATGCGCTGAACAGTCATACCGTGGATGTAGGAATTGGCTTCTTTGAGCTGGCTACACTGCGTGAGCTGCATTTCCAGGCGGAAACCCTGGACGATAACGGCATTGAGCTGCTTTATCATCCGCAGCATTTTCCTCAGTTACAGGGCGATGAGCCGCTGACACTGAAAGAAGTGGCCGCGCTACCGCTCTGCCTCGCTGAACAGACGCGCTATTTCCGCCGCTATATTGACGGGCACTTTCGTGATGCGGGGCTGACCCTGCGTGTGGTGCTGGAAACCACATCCGTCTTTCAACTGCTACAGGGTGTTCAGGTCGGGCTGGGATGTATGGTGTCGCCGGTCGGGCATCTGATTGACGGCATGACCAGCGGGTTGCAACGCCGCCGGGTGGCGATGCCGCCTATGTCCCGACAGGGGGCTGTGGTCATTGCTGAACCAGGGCGTGCTACGCCGCTGGCCCAGCATTTCTTTGATGAAGTCCGGCGCTGGTTAAAGGACTAGCGTTATTCGCCGTTAATGCCCAATCCCTGCATCAGCCGGTTACCCCAGCTGGCTGCCGCCACACTCAAAATAATATCGAATATCTGCGCACTGTTCAGACCCGCGTCTTTCAGCGGCTGAATATGGGCGGCATTCACTCTTTCCGGTGAACGTGTCAGCTGTGCTGCCAGTGAAATCACCGCCTGTTGCAGGGTATCCGCTACGCTCACAGCCTGTTCAACGCTCTCCTGTAATGCCGTCCGCCATTCGCTGCCTGCGGCATAACGTTCAAAACAGCTCACGCTGCCGTTGATACGTGAAGTGACTGCCGCAGCCAGCGAGGAATCGTTGCTGCTGCGTGCCGCCTCCAGCTGGTTGATCAGACGGCCCCAGCCATACAGTGCTTTGCCATCATGGGCAAACAGCCATGCGCCTGTTTCAAGTTCGGCCAGTGGCTGGCAGAAGGTGAGCGCTTCCAGCTGTTCCGGCGCTGCGTAGCGTAACTCCAGCGGCGGCAGCGCAGGGCGCCAGACGAGGGAATTCAGGAAGTTTTCGCTGGCGGCATCCGGTGGAATGGTCACGCCGGGCATCCAGCGTACGGGCAGCGCCATCAGGGCATGAACCCCGGCGACAACGCGTGCCTGATAACTCACAAAACCGATAATCTGACCGAGCGTGATAATATCCGGCGCGCTCAGGCCGACATCGTCAAGCCGCTGCACGGAGAGGGCATCAATCAGTGTTGGCTGGCTGGCAAGCTGGCGTGCATATTCGGTGATTTGTGTCAGGCGATGATTGCTCTCACGTGATGAGTCTGGCCCCGGAAGCGGATTGAGGCGTGCAGCATAGTGATTGCAAAGACGTTGCACCCCGGTCACCTGCGCCACCGTCAGCGCACTGCTGAGGCGATCGTACAGTGTCAGCGTATGGCTCAGGGTTGTGGTGAGTTCCGATGGGAACAACAGTTGATAGAGATCGCGCGAAGCCAGCAGTGCGGGTTGCACCTGCTGTAATAAGGTGTTCAGTTCTCCTTCTGCCTGCTGCGCCAGACCCAGCAAAAACCGGTCTTCAATAGTGGCAGCTTCAGGCATCAGCGGTGCGCGCTGGGCGGGCAGGCTGGTCTGGGTTTCATGATACCAGTGGTTGTTGCCGGTAAAGCGGCGCTGTTCCATGATCATTCCTTTTCGGGTTCAAAGGCTCGCCGGGAGGGCGCCAGGAAAAGGCACCATGACCAGCGGGCCTGAATGTCATGGTTATCCTGGCGTAAGGCGCAACACGATAGAAATAATGATCTGTGCTATCAAATAGCTGAATGGCATATACCCTTTTTTACCCGTCATACTTCAAGCCGTAGCTGCGTTGGCTGCATCCGTTCAACCTGGTCACAGAGTGATTGTTGATAATACTTAGCGGTCTCTGCGCCAGGCATCAGCCGTCAGGGCTTCACCAAAATGGCTGGAGATAAGACGCTTCGTCAGGTCATGCAGCGGGCAGGCCAGCACATCGGCCGTGCTGCCGCGTTCGACAACTTCACCCTGGTGCATGACCAGCACCTTGTCGCTGATATGTTTCATCATTCCCAGATGCTGAGTGACGTAAATATAGGCGATCCCGTGTTTATCCTGCAGTTCCAGCATCAGGTTAATCAACTGAGACCGCATCGACATATCCAGCGCCGCCAGCGCCTCATCAGCAACAATCACTTTAGGCTGTAAGATCAGGGCGCGCGCCAGCCCGATACGCTGCTTCTGACCGGGAGCCAGCATATGGGGGTAGTAGGATGCGTGATCGCGCAGTAACCCGACCTGGCGCAGCGTGGCGATAATGCGTTTCTCCCGCTCGGCGGAATTCAGCTCAGTATTCAAACGCAGTGGAAAATCGAGGATCTGGCTGATGCGCTGACGCGGGTTCAGCGAGGTTGACGGGTCCTGGAAAATCATACGAATGCGCTGGCTGCGGTAACCGTAATCACCGTACTCCAGCGCATGGTCGTCAATCACGATCTCTCCGGCCGTCGGTGCGATCATGCCACTGAGCATTTTTGCCAGTGTCGACTTTCCTGAACCGTTCTCACCAATTATCGCCAGCGTCTGACGTTCCTGTAACGTGAAGCTGATCTCTTTGACCGCTTCGACGTGCTGACGTCTGAACAGACCGGTGCGGTAGCGATAGGTTTTACTCAGATTGCGCACTTCCAGCAGTGTATCAACCATTACTGACTCTCCATATTCAGCGGGAAGTGGCAGGCAAAAAGATGGCTTTTACTGCCTGAAAGGCGCGGCGTTGCCATACAGTCTTTTTGCGCGTAAGGACAGCGTGGGCCAAGGCGGCAACCAATCGGCAGGTGTTCCAGCGAAGGAATGGTGCCTGGCAGCGTATTCAAACGACTCTTGTGCGGCAGAGAACGACCAAAATCCGGCATGGCGCGGATCAGGGCCTGAGTGTAGGGGTGGTGCGGCGCCGTAATCAACTCTTCGCTGACGGCAGTTTCAACGGTCTGTCCGCAGTACATGACGTTAATCCGATCCGCCCAGTGGCTGAGCATTTGCAGGTCATGACTGATCAGCAGAATAGTGGTGTTGTTATTCTGGTTCAGACGCGACAGCAGGCGGAAAATCTGCGCCTGCGTGGTCGGTTCCATGGCGTTGGTCGGTTCATCGGCAATCAACAGGCGCGGCTGATTGGCCAGCGCAATGGCAATCATCACTTTCTGGCATTCGCCATCTGTCAGCTCGTAAGGGAAGCTGCTCATGATGTCTTTATGATCTTTGATCCCCACGCGGTGCAGCAGCTCAATGGCACGGCGGTGGCGCCAGCCGAAGCGCTGATACCAGCGGCCTTTCCATGTCCAGCCGGGGATCGCCTGTTTTAACTGGGTGCCGATACTCTCAGATGGATCAAGGCACGACTGCGGCTCCTGAAAAATCATCGACACATTATGGCCGACGATCTTACGCCGTTCACGCGGCGAGAGGTGCAGCAGATCGATATCATTAAAGCGCATACGGTCGGCGGTGACGCGCCAGTTGTCGTTAGTGACGCCACAAATCGCTTTGGCAATCAGACTCTTCCCCGAACCTGACTCACCCACAAGGCCGCGAACCTCGCCTTCCGTCAGCGTAATACTTACCCGATCCACGGCTTTGACCGGGCCATCGGCCGTCATAAATTCAATGGTCAGGTTACGAATATCGAGTAGCGGCATTATTCAACTCCCGCATCGATGGCACGGCGTACACCGTCACCCAACAGGTTAACGATCAATACGCTCAACATAATGGCTGCACCGGGTAACATCACGGTCCAGGGCGCAACATAAATCAGTTCCAGCGAATCGCCCAGCATGGCGCCCCATTCTGGAGACGGCAACTGTGCGCCAAGATCGAGGAAGCCGAGAGCGGCAATATCGAGAATGGCCATCGACAGGGCGCGGGTAAACTCCGTCACCAGCAACGCCAGAATATTGGGCAGAATGGCGTACCACAGAATATCCAGACTGCTGGCCCCATCAAGGCGCGATGCCACCACATACTCTTTTTCCAGTTCGTCATGCACCGCACTGTAAATAGCGCGCACCAGACGCGGCAGGATGGCGAGGTACACCGCCAGCATGGCATGTTCCAGCCGCGGCCCGAGAAACGCGACGACGATTATCGCCAGCAGCAGAGAGGGGATCGACAGGAGTGTATCGAGCACATGATTAAGCGCCGCAGAGCGCAACCCGTGGGTCAGACCGGCCAGCACACCGAGCACCATGGCGCAGACGGAAGCCACCAGGGTGACGACAATCGCCGAGCCAACGGTGGGAGCAGCACCGCTCAGCAGGCGGCTTAACAGGTCGCGGCCCAGGTCGTCGGTGCCGAGGAAGAAGGAGACATCGCCGTAATGCGACCAGGACGGCGGCAGCAACTGATAGCCGAGAAATTGCTGATCAAGCCCGTAGGGGGCGATCAGGCCGCCGAAAATGCACAGCAGCAGCACGGCGATAAACGCATAGAAGCCGATCATCGCCGTGGTGTCACGGTAAAACAGCCCCCAGGTATGACGAAGGGGGCTGGGCGGTCGCTTCTCAGCGTAAATATTATCGGTGGGCATGAGTTTTCACTTCAATTCTTCTGGGTGTGTTGTCGTCTGCTATGGTTTTTTGATTCATATCATAACCTTAGTCTGCATCATCCCTTGATCGTCTCGTCATGTCAGTTTTTTTATCTCAGGCGACGTGACAATTTTCACTGTGCTCGCTGAAAAGCACAGCCTGTAACGATCAGCATAGGCGATTATCCTTCGATATCACTGTCGCAAGCAAGGGAACTCCGGCAGCAATTTATCCTCCTCACGGCACGAATGCTTCTCGGGTCTTATCGGTATCTGTTTCGGTCGAACGGTAGCCGTTTTAGTCGCCGCGTGCCGATAGTTTGCACAATCGAGCAGTCATCAAAATTTTGATTATCTTCATAACACATCCATTGTGATGGTTAAGATGAAAATGGCCCCAAACCCGAGGCCAGATTGTCATTATTGATAATCCTCTGCATCAGGGATAGGGACTGAATAGTCACGGGGATTGAAGGGGTAGGGCACACCATTGACTATTTTGAACTCCGACATAATAAACCGGCGCTGCATCACCTTTGTCGGTGAGCGCAAGGCAATATCAACATTCACTTCACCTTTTTTTGGGAAATGATAGTAAGTCTGAGGGATACACAATTGGTCGTTTTCAATTTTCAATGCAGGAAGTTTTCTGTTAAAACCCGATCTCTCCGTAGCATTGCGATCTCTTATTGAAATATAGTGTGCATAATAGTCACTAGCGTTTTTTATTTGGAAACAGTATCCAGCAAAGTTTTTAGAAACGGGTGCTGTTTCATACTGAGGGAAGTATTCTCCAAACAATCCGCAACTAACAAGCAACGAAGATAACAGGATGGGACGTAGCATTTTAATTATCATCATTATATGCTCCATGGGAATGATCTCAGCGTATATTGATATTGGCGTAATAGCTCTTTATCGGATAATTCATCACAATTTGTACATGTATTGTTCGATTCCCAATCACTGCGCCCGCCGGGTTGCCTCAGAAGATAATAATCAGCAATGATCGATGCCTGTTGTTCCATACGATAGGTACTCAGTGGCCAGCTGTCTAAGGCATACTTATAGGATACCAGCCAGCTCACCAGACCTCTCACTTTCACCTTCATACCATGTTGATACTGCCATACGTGAGACAGTTCATGTATAAAAATATGTTTGTTAATTATGTTCGCCCGCGAAAAATCAGGACTGTAGTATTCCCTAAAATACATCTCTCCATTGGGTGACATCGATGTTCCCATACTCTGCAAGCCAAAAGGTAGGTAACTTCCTTTATGTATCCACACCTTAGGGTAATTAATCGTGTCACGAAAAATCTCTCGCGCCATCTTAAGCTCACCCTGCGTCATCAGGCGCAGACTGCCATCCCTGGTTCCCTTATCAAACATAACCGCTCCTTGTTTCATCCATGGTAATTATCTTGTCAATATAGCAAATTCATTTCTTGCATCTTCATAACACAACGAGTGTGATCCTTAAGGGGAAAATGGCCCCGAAACAGGGCCAGGTTTTCTACTCTTTCTCGCGCATATAGTCAGCAGTAGGTACTGAGTATTCACGGGGAGTGAAAGGCTGCGGCTCACCATTTACCATTCTGAATTCAGAGACTATATTTCGGCGCTTCATTACTTTCGTTGGGGAATGTAAAGCAATGTCGACATTGATCTCACCGTTTTCAGAGAATTTGTAGTAAGCCTCAGGGATGCACATCTGATTACTCGTGATTTTTAATGCTGGTAACAGCCTGTTAAATCCAGACATTTCCGGTGCATTCCGATCTCTTATTGAAAGGTAATGCACATAATAATCTCCGGGTTTTGTTATTTGGAAACATAACCCGGTATTGTTTTTGGAAACCTGTGCAATTTCATATGGAGAGACGTAATAACCCAGCATTCCACATCCTGTCAAAAATGAAGAAAACAGAGCAATAATCGACATTTTACTTGTCTTCATTATAAACTCCATGGAAAGGATCTCAGTGTATATTCATACCGACTTAGTAAGTCATTGTAGGATAAATATTCACAATTAGCGCATGAATTATTCCTCTGCCAGTAGTTATGCCCATTGAATTGCGTAAGAAGATAATAATCCGCAATGATCGATGCCTGTTGTTCCATACGGTAAGTAGTTAGTGGCCAACTGTCTAAAGCATATTTATAGGAGACTGCCCAGCTGATCAGGCCTCTTAACTTGACCTTCATACCCTTCTGATATTGCCAGACATGAGACAATTCATGGATGAAAATATGTTGATTGATTCGCATGGCCTTTGAAAAATCAGGACTGTAGTATTCCCTAAAATACATCTCTCCATTGGGTGACATCGATGTTCCCATACTCTGTAAACCAAAAGGCAGATAACTACCTTTATGTATCCATACCTTAGGATAATCAATCGTGTCACGAAAAATCTCTCGCGCCATCTTAAGCTCACCCGGTGTCATCAGGCGAAGACTGCCATCCCTGGTTCCCTTATCAAACATAACCGCCCCTTGTTTCATCCATGGTAATTATCTTGTCAATATAGCAAATTCATTTCATGCATCTTCATAACACAACGAGTGTGATCCTTAAGGTAAAAATGGCCCCGAAACAGGGCCCGGTTTTCTACTCTTTCTCGCGCATATAGTCAGCAGTAGGTACTGAGTATTCACGGGGAGTGAAAGGCTGCGGCTCACCATCAACCATTCTGAATTCAGATGCAATCCAGCGACGCTTCATCTTCTTTGTCGGTGAACGTAGTGCAAATTCAACGTTTATCTCCCCTGAATTGGGGAAGTGATAATAGGCCTGTGGAATACAAACCTGATTTTTAGCAATGCTCAAGGCAGGCAGTTCTCTATTGAATCCAGACCTCTCCGGTGCATTCCGATCTCTGATTGAGAGATAATGAACGTAGTAGTCGCCAGGTCTTTTAATCTGGAAGCAGAATCCGCTATTTGTCCTGGACACCTGCCCAATTTCATCTAAAGGGGTGTAATCTCCCAGCAGCCAACAGCCAGTCAGTAGTGAGGAGATCAATAGGGGAAACAGAAATACTTTTATCTTCATCGTAGATTCCCCGGAAAGGATCTCAGGGTGTATTTATACTGAAGAACTAACTCTTCATCAGATAATTCTTTACAATTCGAGCAGAAACCGTTCGATGCCCAGTCAGCACGGTCATCGAATTTCGCTAAAATATAATAATCAGCAATGATCGCCGCCTGTTGTTCCATACGATAGGTGCTAAGTGGCCAACTACTTAATGCATAGTGATAATCAACCAGCCAACTTGCGAGGCCTCTGACTTTCACATTCATACCGTGTTGGTGTTGCCAGACGTGCGACAGTTCATGAATAAAGGTGTGCTGTTGCCTCATATGAGCCTTTGAGAAATCGGATCTGTAGTCATCTCTAAAATACATCTCTCCATTGGGTGACATCGATGTTCCCATACTCTGCAAGCCAAAAGGTAGGTAACTGCCTTTATGTATCCACACCTTCGCGTAATTAATCGTGTCACGAAAAATCTCTCGCGCTATCTTAAGCTCACCCGGTGTCATCAGGCGCAGACTGCCATCCTTAGTTCCCTTATCAAACATAACCGTTCCTTGTTTCATCCATGGTAATTACCTTGTCAATATAGCAAATTCATTTCTTGCATCTTCATAACATATAGAGCGTGATCCTTAAGGTGAAAATGGCCCCGAAACAGGGCCTGGTTTTCTACTCTTTCTCGCGCATATAGTCAGCAGTAGGCACTGAGTATTCACGGGGAGTGAAAGGCTGCGGCTCACCATCGACCATTCTGAATTCAGACACAATATAGCGACGTATCATCATTGTTTTCGTGGGTGACATTAGAGAAATGACAACGTTTATCTCACCGTATGCTGGGAATTGATAGTAATCCCTTGAGATGCAAAAATTATTTTTAGAAATGGTTAAGGCAGGTAGCTGCCTGTTGAAACCAGACATCTCGGGTGCATCTCTATCTCTGATTGCGAGGTAGTCGACATAATAATTCTCAGCATTTTTAATCTGGAAGCATAACCCATTATTCACTCTGAATGCTTCGCCGACCTCATATTGAGGTAGCTGTTCCCCTAATAACCCACACCCAGTAAGTAAAGGGAAAAATAGGGTGGTAAATAGTGATTTTTTTATTGTCATTAACGGATTCATGGGAATGCCCTTAACGTATATTTATACTGCTGCATTAACTCCTCAAAAGATAAGTCATCACAGTTAGTACATAATCTATTCATTCTCCAGTTAGTATGCCCGTTGAATTGTGTAAGGAGATAATAATCTGCAATGATTGATGCCTGCTGTTCCATACGAGAGGTACTCAGTGGCCAGCTGTCTAGAGCATATTTATAGGGCGCAGCCCAGTTTATCAGCCCCCTTAATTTAACATTCATACCGTGCTTAAACTGCCATACGTGAGACAGTTCATGAATGAAGGTGTGCTGATACAAAAAGTGAGCCTTTGAATAATCAGAACTGTAATACTCTCGAAGGTACATCTCTCCATTGGGTGACATTGATGCTCTTTTAAGTTGCAAACCAAAAGGCAGATAACTGCCTTTATGGAACCACACTTTAGGGTAATTAATCGTGTGACGAAAAATCTCTCGCGCCATTTTAATCTCGCCCGGCGTCATCAGGCGCAAACTGCCATCCTTAGTATCCTTATCAAACATCGTTAATCCTTGGTTCATCCGTGATTCATTCCTGGCAAGCATAGCAAATACACTTTGTACTAAACAGGTTGTGAGGTGTAATTTGCCTGGTGTGTCACGTTGGCCTTCAATGGCCGGAAAAAAGAAGGGATAACTCGAAAGGGGTATATCCCGCCAGCTTTAAGACGTAGCGAGATATTTACATAGCGGCAGTCAAACGAGTTTAATATTGCGGTGCTCAGGTTAATGAGTTGAACAACGCATAAGCACTATTGTTATTAACGCAGCGCATACCACTCTTTATGCTTCAGAGGATTGGTCATGGCGCCTAAAATATCGGAAAGCACGTTAACGGCAATCACCAGACTGCCCACTACCATCACGCCTGCGGAAATAGCGGCATAGTCCTGTTGGCGAATGGCATTAATCAGCCAGCGCCCCAGTCCAGGCCAGCTGAATACCACTTCGGTGATCATCGCCAGCGTCAGCATGGTCGAAAATTGTAGACCCAGGCGCGGGATCACGGGTGGCAGGGCGTTATGCAGGACGTGGCGGCGAATAATGGTAAACAGTGACAACCCACGCGTGGCCGCTGCTTTCACGTAATTCTGCTCCATCACTTCACGGGTGCTGAGACGCAGCAGACGGATCACCTCCGTAGTGGGGGCAACGGCCAGCGCCGTCACTGGCAACACCATATGTTTCAGTGCGCTGATAATCATTTCATGGCGCCACGGTGAATCGGTAATCCAGGCGTCGATCAGGGCGAATCCGCTAACATGCTTTACCGGATAGAGCAGATCAAAACGACCGGACACCGGGAACCAACCGAGATTCAGTGAGAAAAACAGCGTTAACAGCAGTGCAAGCCAGAATACAGGTAATGAAAATCCGAGCAGCGCCACGGCGCTGATCGCTTTGTCCTGCCACTTGTTACGCATCACGCCTGCGGCAATCCCCAGCGGTATCCCCACCATCAGCGCCACGCTAAATGCCATAAAGCAGAGTTCCAGCGTGGCAGGGAAAACCTCGCGCAGTTGCAGATTGATCGACTGGCCGTTAATGCTGGAAACGCCAAAATCGAGCTGCAAAATCCCTTTAAACCAGAACAGCCAGGCATCCAGTAAAGACGCACCCTGCAACGGCGCGTGTGGCGTAAAGTAGCTCAGGCTGAAGCCGAGCAGCGTCAACATAAACAGCGTTACGGCAAACAGCACCAGACGGCGCAGCGTATAGATAATCACGGTGACTTCTCCTCGCCGCCATCGCGGTAAACACCGGCAAATGAGGCATTGCCAAACGGACTGAGTACCAGCCCTTTAATATCGTAGCGATAGGCCTGCAAACGCAGAGAGTAGGCCAGCGGCAGAACCGGCAGCTCCTGAGACAACATCGCCTGGGCGCGGTCATAATAATCGATGCGGTTTGCCAGTTGCTGCGACAGCAGCGCCTTGTGCAGCAATTCATCAAAGCCAGAGTGGCACCAGTGCGCATAGTTAGTCTGGGAAGCAATTGCCGCACAGCTCAGCAACGGACGGAAGAAACTGTCCGGGTCATTACTGTCCGTTGCCCAGCCGGTCAGCGTCAGGTCGTGGTTCATCTCCATAAGTCTGGCTTCCTGGAAACGGCCTTCAACCTGCACGATGGTCACGCGAACGCCAACCTGGGCGAGATCTGCCTGAATCAACTCGGCAGTCTTCATCGGGCTGGGATTCCAGGACTGTGATGCCGAGGGTACCCACAGATTGAGGTGGAGATCGTCAATGCCCAGTGCCTTAAGCTGATCGCGGGATTTTTGGGGATCGTAAGGGGTCACGCGCGCATCGGTATCATAAGCCCAGGAAGCACGCGGCAGAATCGAAGCAGCGGTTTCTGCGGTACCGTAATAAATCGACTCCATCAAACGTTCGTTATTGATCGCCAGCGCCAGTGCCTGGCGTACCTCTGGGCGATCGAGCGGGGCTTTGCGCGTATTGAATGCCAGATAGGCAATATTCATTCCCGGCCGCAGCGTCAGTCGGAGGCGTGGATCATCGCGCAGGATAGAAAGCTGGCTGGCGGCAGGGTAGGCCAGCACATCGCATTCGCCGGTGAGCAGTTTGGACAACCGCCCGGTACCGCCCGCACTCATATCAATCACCACCTGTGACATGCGCGGCTTGCCCTTCCAGTAGGCGTCGTTACGTTGCAGGCGTACATACTGCCCGGCGTGATAATCGTTCAACATAAAGGGTCCGGTGCCGACCGGTTCACGGTCCAGCTGCTCCTGACGGTCCACTTTGGTGAGTTGGTCTGCGTACTCGGCCGACAGAACTGGCGCGTAGTGTGTTGCGAGATGCCAGAGGAATGAGGCGTCCGGGCTGTTAAGACGGATTTCGACGGTGTTTTTATCGATCTTTTTCACGCTCTGCACGGCGTCAGAGAACTGGAGGCTGTCAAAATAGGGATAGCTGCCGCCGTTGACGTTATGCCACGGATGCTGGCGATTAAACACACGTTCAAAGCTGAACACCACATCATCAGCGTTCATGGTACGGGTTGGCGTGAACCATGCAGTATGCTGGAAGGGCACTTTTTGGCGCAGATGGAAACGGTAGGTCGCGCCGTCGTCCAGCACTTCCCAGCTTTCAGCCAGCTCCGGCATCAGCCGATAGGTGTAAGGATCAACATCGAGCAGGCGATCGTAAAGCTGGGCGGCGAGGGTATCCACCACCAGCCCACTACTGGCCATCTGCGGATTAAACGTATTCATTACGCCATTGACGCAATACACGAAGCCACTCTGGCGAATATCACCAGGCGTGGAAGACCATACAGGGGTACTCAGCGCGCTAAGGCTGAGAAGCAAAATCGAGAATAATTTGCGCATAACTCTTCTGAAAATTCAGGCAATAAACAGAGTGTACCGCACTCGGAGGCTGCACCCAAAGTTTGCGAGGGCGAGGGGAAGAAAAATGCCCACAAGCCGTTAAGGGGTGTTAATAATAAGCCTGAACTTGTTATGGAAATGAGAAAGATTCTCAACAAAGTGCTTTACAGATCGGCTTGAGAATGATTATTATTCCCCTGCGCTTCAACGGTGGCTCTACCGTGGAAGAGCACGACATTGCTCACATTGCTTCCAGTATTTTTAGCCCGCCTTGAGCGGGCTTTTTTTTTGCCTGATTTCCCGGGCCTCAATCTTCACTGACACTGATATCATGCTTCTTTAACATGGCGCGCAGCTGATGATAGGTCACGCCCAGCAGCTCGGCAGCCCGGCGTTGATTAAAGCGAGCCTGAGTCAGCGCTTTCTCTACCAGCATTTTTTCCTGTTGATACTGCCAGTGACGTAAATCAAGCGGCAGGGCGGGCAGCGCATCATCACCCTGTGGTTCTGTCGTGACGGCAGGTTCCACGCGCTGGAAGGGGTTAAGAATGATGTTGTCGAGCGGATCCTCGATGCTGGCATGGCGATAGACCGATCGCTCCACCACGTTTTTCAGCTCACGTACGTTACCCGGCCAGCCATAGCCCAGCAGGCGTTGCTCCGCTGCCGGGGTAAAACCCGGAAAAAGCGCCAGGCCCAGTTCGCGGCACATCTGGATGGCAAAGTGCTGTGCCATCACCAGGATGTCGCTACGGCGTTCGCGCAGCGGAGGCAGCTGCACCACATCAAACGCCAGCCTGTCGAGAAGATCGGCGCGGAATTTTCCCTCACGGGCCAGCAGCGGCAGATCGTCATTGGTGGCGCACACCAGCCGCACGCTGACCTGCAACGGCTGACTACCGCCAACGCGTTCCAGTTGGCCGTATTCAATGACACGCAGTAATTTCTCCTGCACCAGCATCGGCGCCGTTGCCAGTTCATCAAGAAACAACGTGCCGCCATCGGCACGTTCAAAGCGCCCCAGATGGCGCTTTTGCGCGCCGGTAAAGGCGCCTGCTTCATGGCCGAACAGTTCTGAGTCCAGCAGGTTTTCATTCAGTGCGGCGCAGTTCAGCGAAATAAACGGCCCCTGCCAGCGGTCAGAGAGGTAGTGCAGACGGCTGGCAATCAACTCTTTACCTGTGCCGCGTTCGCCGATGACCAGCACGGGCTTATTTAGCGGTGCCAGACGGGAAACCTGCTCCAGCACATCAATAAAGTTATTCGACTCGCCAAGCAGGGTATCAGGATTTTCACTCATCATTAATTTCACCAAGTGTTAGTGATAAAAACCACTTTAGTCGCTGCATGTCATCCTGTAAAGCGATGCACTCATTGAAAATCAATAAGATAAAAACTGGCACGCCTTTTGAATAGTGTTATGCAGCAAGAACAACAGACACTAACTCAAGAGGATTTTGATTATGGGTATTTTTTCCCGCTTTGCCGACATCGTGAATGCCAATATAAACTCGCTGCTGGAGAAAGCGGAAGATCCGCAGAAGCTGGTGCGCCTGATGATTCAGGAGATGGAAGATACGCTGGTTGAAGTTCGCTCCACCTCAGCCCGCGCGCTGGCAGAGAAGAAACAGCTGCTGCGCCGTATTGATCAGGCTGAAAGCCAGCAGGCAGAATGGCAGGAGAAAGCCGAACTGGCCCTGCGTAAAGACAAAGACGATCTCGCCCGCGCTGCGCTGATGGAAAAACAGAAACTCACCGACCTGACCGCCTCATTGCAGCAGGAGGCCAGCCAGGTTGAAGAGAGCCTGACCCGCATGAAAGGGGAAATTGGTGAACTGGAAAGCAAACTGAGCGAAACCCGCGCCCGCCAGCAGGCGCTGACGTTACGCCATCAGGCAGCATCTTCTTCGCGTGATGTTCGCCGTCAGCTCGACAGTGGTAAAATTGATGAAGCGATGGCGCGTTTTGAATCGTTCGAACGCCGCATCGACCATATGGAAGCTGAAGCCGAAAGCCACAGTTTCGGAAAAAAGAAAACGCTGGACCAGGAGTTTGCTGAGTTACAGGCTGACGATGAAATCAGCCAGCAGCTGGCGGCGTTGAAAGCGAAAATGAATCGCAGTGAGTAACGGAACTGGCCACGGCAGTGGCCAGAACAGTTAAGCTTAACCTTCAAGGAACGTGAATGAGTGTCTTCATTATTGCCTTACCCCTGACGTTGTTTCTGCTGTTCGTCGCGCCGATCTGGCTCTGGCTGCATTACACAAAACGCCAGAACGGTGGGGCGGAACTGTCGCAGAACGAACTGCAACGGCTTCAGCAGCTGACCCAGGACGCACGCAAAATGCGTGAGCGTATTCAGGCGCTGGAAGCCATCCTCGATGCCGAGCATCCTCAGTGGAGGCAGCCATGAGTCAGAAGAAACTGTACTGCATCCCTGAGCAGGGGAAGCTCAAAGGTGTCTGCGCAGGGATTGCCGACTATTTGGGTGTTCCGGTGTTACTGGTGCGTGTGATTGTTATCATGTCGCTGTTTTTCGGTTTGTTTTTACTGACCATCGTGGGCTATCTGCTGCTGGCCGCGATACTGCCGGATATGCCGCCGAGTGAGCAGGGCCGCGACAAACCACTCAGCGCACATCAGCTGTTGGATGAGCTGAGCGCCGAGCTGAACGGTGGCGAGCGTGAGTTGCGCGAGGTAGAACGTTATGTCACCTCGGAAACCTTTAGCGTACGCAGCCGTTTCAGTCAGCTGTAATCTTCCGGTCCTTTTTCAGGAGTCATATTATGCGTCACTGGCAGCCCCATCCGCGCCTGAAAAAGGCCGGAAAATTTATTCTCATCAGCGCCATCACTTACGGTCCGGCCGGATTAAGCGGCTGGGCGGTGAAATCGGTGGCTCGCAGGCCGCTGAAGATCCTGCTGGCCTGGGCACTGGAACCGTTACTAAAACGCGTGATGCGCCGGGCCACCGCGCGCTGGGTGAAGCCCTCATCCTGAGTCAATATACCCGTCATACTTCAAGTTGCATGTGCGTTGGCTTCACTCAGTCACCCGAATCACATACTCGAGTAAGCTCATCGGGCCGCTTTCATGCAGCTCGAATTATTTTGGGTATAAAGCAGCAATGGCATGAGGATGTTACGATAAGGAACACACAACAATAAGGTGCCAACGCCACAGATGAAACGACTACAACATGAATTGCTGTCGCTGGTGAATCGCGGCGCGGATCGCCATCTGCGCCTGGCGGTCACCGGATTAAGCCGCAGCGGAAAAACCGCTTTTATTACCTCGCTGGTGAATCAACTTCTTAACGTCAATTCCGGTGCTCGTCTACCGATGTTCTCGGCCGTGCGCGAACAGCGTCTGCTGGGCGTGAAACGCGTCCCACAGCGCGATCTCGGTATCCCGCGTTTTACTTACGATGAAGGCGTGGCTCAACTCTATGGCACACCGGCGGCCTGGCCAACGCCAACCCGTGGCGTCAGTGAAATTCGCCTGGCGCTGCGCTACCGTTCGCAGGCATCACTGCTTCGCCACTTTAAAGAGACCTCCACGCTTTATCTGGAGATCGTCGACTACCCTGGCGAATGGCTGTTAGACCTGCCGATGCTGGAACAGGATTACCTGAGCTGGTCGCGTCAGATGACGGGCCTGTTACAGGGTGACCGCGCCGAATGGGCGCTGCAGTGGCGCCAGCTATGTGAAGGGCTGGACCCGCTGGCCCCGGCAGATGAAAACCGCCTGGCCGATATTGCCGCCGCCTGGACCGAATACCTGCAGCGCTGTAAACAGGAAGGCCTGCACTTTATCCAGCCAGGCCGCTTTGTGCTGCCCGGTGACATGGCCGGCGCACCCGCCCTGCAATTTTTCCCCTGGCCCGAGGTGGCAGAAGGGGGAGAAACGCGCCTGGCGCAGGCCGATGCGGGCAGTAATATCGGCACTTTGCGCGCCCGCTATCAGTATTATTGCCAGCACGTGGTGAAGGGGTTTTATAAAAATCACTTCCTGCGTTTCGATCGTCAGATCGTGCTGGTGGACTGTTTGCAACCGCTCAACAGCGGGCCGCAGGCGTTTAACGATATGCGCCTGGCATTGACCCAACTGATGCAAAGCTTCTCCTACGGCCAGCGCACGCTGTTTCGCCGTCTGTTTTCTCCGGTTATCGACAAACTGCAGTTTGCCGCCACCAAATCCGACCATGTCACCGCCGATCAACATGCCAATCTGGTGTCGCTGCTCCAGCAACTGGTGCAGGATGCCTGGCAGAACGCGGCGTTTGAAGGCATCAAGATGGACTGCATCGGGCTGGCATCCGTGCAGGCCACCCAAAGTGGCCGTGTTGATCACCAGGGCGAAAGCATTCCGGCACTGCGAGGGCACCGTCTGTCCGACAACACCCCGCTGACGGTTTACCCCGGTGAAGTGCCACCTCGCCTGCCGGGACAGGCATTCTGGCAGGATCAGGGATTCCATTTTGAACAGTTCCGCCCGCAGGATCTGGATGTTGACCGGCCTTTGCCACATATCCGGATGGATGCTGCACTGGAGTTTTTACTGGGAGATAAACTGCGATGAACGCACCCATTAAACCAAGAATTGATTTTGCCCAGCCGCTCAGTGACGAACCGGCGCCTGTTTTACGCCAGCAGCAGGCGTTTGCTGAGCAGCAGGATAACTTCGTGGCTACGGAGCCAGAGCTGGATGTTGAACCGGAAGGTGCCGGTGAGCTGGCGGTGGAAGCCGCACTGCGGCCTAAACGCAGCCTGTGGCGCAAAATGGTGATGGCGGGTCTGGGTCTGTTTGGTGTCAGCGTGGTTGCTCAGGGCGTACAGTGGGCACACCAGGCATGGATAACCCAGGACTGGATCGGCCTCGGCGGCAGCGTGGCGGGCGGATTGATTATCGCGGCAGGGGCCGGATCGTTGATCGGTGAATGGCGCCGTCTTTACCGCCTGCGTGAAAGGGCGGAAGAACGTGACGTGGCGCGTGAACTGCTGGCCAGCCACGGCAGCGGTCAGGGCCGCGCGTTCTGCGAAAAGCTGGCGCAGCAGGCGGGGCTGGAGTCCGGTCACCCGGCCCTGCAACGCTGGCAGGCTTCGTTGCATGAAACGCAAAACGATCGTGAAGTGGTTGCACTGTATGCCCAACTGGTGCAGCCGGTGCTGGATCGGCAGGCGCGGCGTGAAATCAGCCGTTATGCCGCTGAATCGACGTTGATGATTGCCGTCAGCCCGCTGGCGTTGGTGGATATGGCCTTTATCGCCTGGCGCAATCTGCGTCTGGTGAACCGCATTGCTGCGCTGTATGGCATTGAGCTGGGTTATTTCAGTCGGCTGCGGCTGTTCCGCCTGGTGCTGTTGAACATCGCTTTTGCAGGTGCGTCGGAGCTGATCCGCGAAGTGGGCATGGACTGGATGTCACAAGATCTTGCCGCCCGACTTTCCACCCGCGCCGCACAGGGGATTGGAGCCGGGCTGCTGACCGCCCGGCTCGGGATTAAAGCGATGGAGCTGTGCCGCCCGCTGCCGTGGCTGGAAGGAGATAAACCCCGCCTTGGTGATTTCCGCCGTGAGCTGATAGGGCAGTTAAAAGAGAGCGTGCAGCGCAGCGGGAAGGACAATCCATAAACAGACTGTCAACTTTTCATGACAGAACACTTCTGGCCTGACGAGGGATAGCGTATTATCCATCAATACGCTCCGCACTGTGATAATAAAGGTTAAAACGCATGCGTCTTGAAGTTTTTTGCCAGGATCGAATCGGTCTGACCCGTGAACTGCTGGATCTGCTGGTTGAACGCAGCATCGATCTACGCGGTATCGAAATTGCCGCCATTGGCCGCATCTATCTTAACTTTTCCACCGTCAGCTTTGAGCAGTTCAGCCAGCTGATGGCGGAAATCCGCCGCATTCCCGGCGTCACTGACGTGCGTACCGTCTCCTATTTGCCCTCAGAGCGTGAACATCGCGCACTGAGCGCGCTGCTGGTCGCCCTGCCTGATCCGGTGTTCTCCATTGACCTGAAAAGCAAAGTGGAACTGGCGAACCCGGCGGCCCAGGCCCTGTTTTCCCTTAATGAAGAGAAGATGCGCAATTACAGTGCCGGATCGTTGATCGCCGGTTTCAATTTCCAGCACTGGCTGGAAAGCGAACGCATTGAGGCTGAAGCGCATCACGTTGTGCTGCAGGGGCGCGACTTCCTGATGGAGATCACACCGATCTATGCACAGGACGAAGATACGGCGGCCCCGAACCCGGTCGGCGGCGTGGTACTGCTGAAATCCACAGCGCGTATGGGCCAGCAGCTGCAGAATCTTATCGTGAATGATGATAGTGAGTTCCAGCACATTGTTGCCGTCAGCAGCAAAATGCGCCAGGTGGTGGATCAGGCACGAAAACTGGCAATGCTCGATGCACCTCTGTTGATTGTGGGCGATACCGGTACCGGAAAAGATATGCTGGCCCGCGCCTGCCATCTGCGCAGTGCGCGCGGGAAAAAACCTTTCCTGGCGTTGAACTGTGCCTCGCTGCCGGATGATGTGGCCGAAAGTGAGCTGTTCGGACATGCGGCTGGCGCTTACCCCAATGCGCTGGAAGGGAAAAAAGGGTTCTTTGAACAGGCCAGCGGTGGCTCCGTGCTACTGGATGAAATCGGGGAAATGTCACCCCGCATGCAGACCAAACTGCTGCGTTTCCTCAATGATGGCACTTTCCGCCGTGTCGGCGAAGAGCACGAAGTTCATGTGAATGTGCGGGTGATCTGTGCCACGCAGAAAAACCTGATGGAGCTGGTGCAGCGCGGTGAGTTCCGCGAGGATCTGTTCTACCGTCTGAATGTACTGACGCTTAACCTGCCGCCGTTGCGCGATCGTCCACAGGACATCCTGCCGCTGACCGAAATGTTTGTCGCACGCTTTGCAGATGAGCAGGGCGTACCACGGCCAAAACTCTCCGCACAGCTGAATGCCTTCCTGACCCGTTACACCTGGCCGGGTAACGTGCGCCAGTTGAAAAATGCGCTGTATCGCGCACTGACTCAACTGGACGGCTATGAGCTGCGTCCACAGGATATTGTGTTGCCTGAATATGCGATGGAGATGCCGCTGGGGGATGATGCAATTGAAGGGTCGCTGGACGATATCACCAGCCGCTTTGAGCGCTCAGTATTAACCCGGCTTTATCTCTCTTATCCCAGCACGCGCAAACTGGCAAAACGCCTGGGTGTCTCGCACACCGCGATTGCCAATAAGTTGCGTGAATATGGTTTGAGCCAGAAAAAGAGCGATCCTGAATAAGGGTTACCGCGTTTCGCGCAGGTAATCAATCAGTGCTCTGAGCGGCGTGGGCACCACCGTATTGCCGGGATAATAGAGTGAATATCCGGTAAACGGGGGTGTCCAGTCACTGAGGAGCGGCACCAGCTCACCGTCTGCTATCGCCATGTCCACCAGGGCGCCGAACAGATAGCTGATGCCCGCCCCTTGTTTCACGGCGGCAACCAGTAATTCCGGCTCATTGACTCTCAAGGGGGCTGCGATATCCACCTCCAGCCTTTTTCCGTTCTTCTCAAACTCCCATCGCCACGCTGTATGATCCGACGGGCGAAAGTAAGAGAGACAGCGGTGCTGATGCAGATCTGCGGGATGCTGTGGGCATCCGTTTTGTGCCAGATACTGAGGGGAGGCCACCACGTGCATCTGCACATTGCCTCCCAGTGGAACAGCAATCATATCCTGATGCAGTTTTTCCCCCAGCCGTATCCCCGCGTCATACCCTGCGCTGACAATATCGATCAATCCCTCTTCTGACACAATCTCCACCTCAATCTCTGGATAACGGGCCATAAATCCGGCCACTTGAGGGGCCAGCAGATGCAGCGCTGCCAGCCTTGGAGCATTGATGCGCAACGTGCCTCTGGGAATGTGGCTGTGGCTGGCAAGGTCGGCTACTGCCGCATCCAGCTCGGCCAGCAGCGGATGCAACCGGGCAATCAGCGCTGCACCGGCTTCCGTCGCAGCCACGCTCCGCGTGGTTCGGTTCAACAGGCGAACGCCGTGGCGCTGTTCCAGAGATTTGATGGTCTGGCTGAGTGCTGAGGGCGTCAGCGCCAGGCGAGCGGCAGCACGGGCAAAATTGCCGCATTCCGCAATAGCCATCAGCGCCCGCAACTCCATAAATTCACTGCCACGCATTCTGTCTTTCCTGCTTAATACTCCATGAAGATTAAACAGTATTATTTAATAACCCGCTCAGTGCCAGACTCTCCTCTCTTAACACGAGGAGTAAACCATGAGTTTTAAGCAGCAACGCATCCTGATTACCGGCGGCAGCAGTGGTATTGGTCTGGCAGGCGCACAGCAATTAGCACGTGAAGGGGCTGAACTGATCGTTACCGGTCGTAACCCACAACACCTGGCAGAGGCAGCCAGGTTATTACCGGGGGAAACCCGGGTACTGCGTTCGGACAATAGTGAGCCTGACGATTTGACGGCATTAGTTGAGTGCGTGAAACAGACGGGGCCGCTGGATGGGCTGTGGCTGAACGCGGGTTATGCCGCTGTGGCACCCTGCGATCGGCAAGATAAGACGTTCTTTGATGCGATGATGGCGGCGAATGTGCGTGGCCCGGTATTACAACTGGCCGCGCTGTCCGCTTTCCTGAAACCGGGGGCAGCCGTTGTTGTGACAGCCTCGTCTTCAGCCTATGAAGGTGCGGCGGCGACCAGTATCTATGCCGCCACTAAAGCGGCGCTGATAGCCTTAACGCGCTGCTGGGCAACGGAACTGGCGGCACGTCAGATTCGGGTTAATTGTCTGGTGCCTGGCCCGATAAGCAGCGAACTGCGCAGCTTCCTGCCGGTGGATCAACGTGAGGAATTTGAACAGGGTGTGCTGGCTCAGGTGCCGTTAGCGAGGATAGGGCGAGCAGAAGAAGCGGCGGCGGTCGCGCTGTTTTTGCTGTCAAGCGCTGCGAGTTATGTGACCGGGAGTCAGTACTGCGTGGACGGGGGATTGCTGATGCGATAGAGCAGGCCACAAGGACCAACAAACTGCGTGAATATGGCTTGAGCCAGAAGAAGAGCGATCCGTCGTAGGGGCGAGGCACGCCTCGCCCTGGGTCGGGCATGCCCGACCCCTACGAAAAAATATTACTTCAACGCTGCCAGTGCGGCATCGTAGTCTGGCTCGGTGGTGATCTCATTCACCAGTTGGCTGTAGATGACGTTATCTTTTTCATCCAGAACCACAACCGCGCGCGCAGTCAGTCCGGCCAGTGGGCCGTCAACGATTGCCACGCCGTAGTCCTTTTTGAAGTCGCCGCCACGCAGGGTGGAGAGGGTGACCACATTGCTCAGGCCATCGGAGCCGCAGAAACGGGACTGGGCAAACGGCAGGTCTGCTGAAATACACAACACAACGGCGTTATTCACATCACCCGCCAGCTGATTAAATTTACGCACAGACGTGGCACACACGCCGGTATCAATGCTTGGGAAGATGTTAAGCACTTTGCGTTTGCCCGCATAGTGGGACAGGGAGACATCGGAGAGATCTTTGGCCACCAGGGTGAACGGTTTTGCTGGCTGGCCCGGCGCTGGCAGTTGCCCGTCAACGGAAACCGGATTGCCCTGGAAATGTACGGTCTGAGACATAATCTATCCTTTTAATGTTAATGGTGTTTAACCTGCTTCAGTGTATGCCATGCTGAAGCAGTGAGACAGTATAAATGCGATACAATGTGCTGGCATCAACTCAGATTAAGGATTGAAGCATGAGATCAGTGAAGACTTATCCGGAAAGCTGGCCGTTACATACGCCGTTTGTGATCGCACGTGGCGCCCGCAGTGAGGCGGGTGTGGTGGTGGTTGAGCTGGAAGAAAATGGCATTAAATCCATCGGCGAATGCACCCCCTATGCGCGTTACGGCGAGAGTGAAGCGTCGGTGCTGGCGCAAATTACCGCGTTGTTGCCTGCGTTGCAGCAGGGGCTGACCCGGGCAGAGCTTCAGCAGCAACTGCCTGCGGGTGCCGCGCGCAATGCGATCGACAGCGCTCTGTGGGATCTGGAGGTGGGGCGTGGCGGGCAAAGCCTGTGGCAATTAACAGGAAGCCATGCACCTGCGCAAATCACGATGGCGCAAACCGTGAGCATCGATGTACCCGAAATGATGGCCAGCAGTGCTTTGGCGCTATGGGAGAACGGGGCCAGATTACTGAAAATTAAACTCGACGATCATCTGATTACAGAACGTCTGGTGGCGATCCGCAGTGCCGTGCCGCAGGCCACGCTGATTGTTGATGCTAACGAGTCCTGGCACAGTGAGGGGTTGGCGGCCCGTTGCCAGCTGCTGGCTGATCTCGGCATCGCCATGCTGGAACAGCCACTGCCTGCGGCTGACGATGCCGCGCTGGAGAACTTTATTCACCCCTTGCCGATCTGTGCAGATGAGAGCTGCCATACCGCGGACAGCCTGCCTGCGCTGCACGGGCGCTATGACATGGTGAACATCAAACTGGACAAAACCGGGGGCCTGACGGCCGCGCTGGAACTGGCTCAGGCCGCGCAGGCACAGGGGTTTTCCATTATGCTCGGCTGCATGCTGTGCACCTCACGCGCCATTCGTGCCGCATTGCCGCTGGTGCCTCAGGCGCGTTTTGTCGACCTGGATGGCCCCACCTGGCTGGCGGTGGACGCCGAGCCTGCTCTACCGTTTAGCTGCGGAAGCATTGAGCTTTCACGGCTGCCAGTAGAGTAAATCGACCAGCGCCCCCAGATAGCGTTCGGTCGCTTCATCGGCGGCAATCGGTGGGAATTCGGCGGTGATGCAGGGCAGGTTGATATCGGCGCACCAGCTGCCAAACGAGCCTGGCGTGGCATAACCGACGCTGGTGACCAGCGGCAGGCCCGTTTTGGCCGCCAGCCAGTGCCCCAGTGGGCTGCTGTGCGGATCTTCAATACAGGCCAGGGGCTCATGAAAGGTGACAATCCAGGCCGGGGAGAGCTGGTGAATCAGCTGGCAAAGCGCCTTCGTTTCGGGTTCGGAAGCGGCATGCTCACCGGTGGACAACAGCACATCGCGTTCCTCGGCCACGCTGTTCCAGCGGTAAACCGTGTCGCCATGCTGCCAGTTGGCGGCAGGAAAGTTGCGGTTGAGATCCACACCATTAGCATTGGCGCGCAGCCCAAGCTGGCAACCGTCCGGGTTTACCGCGAGCACCACATGATGCCGACGATGGCTATCCTGCAACGTGCGCATGGCGCAGGAGAGAGTAACCACCGCTGCGGTTTCATCGCCATGCGTACCCGCGAGGATCAGCCCGCTGTCATCGTCCGCCAGCGGGGCCGGGAACCAGAGCAGCGGTGCGCCCAGCACGGACTGTCCATAGTGTTGCGTGGGGGCATCCAGACGACCACGCAGAGGCCGGGGGTGAAGTAATGACATTGTCCTGCTCCTGAGAGAAAGTTCTGCGCTAAGCCTGGCACATCACCTGCTGCGGTTCATCATAAAAACACTGTTTCGCAGCGTGCAATTTGCGTTAGAGTGCCAGCAGTACAAAAACACCCGCCGTTTCGCTGACAGGTAAGGATATCTCTATGAGGACATCATCATCTTTTGCGCTGGCTGCTTTAGCGCTATGTATCAGCTCAACTTTGCACGCTGCCGACGTTCCGGCAGGGACTCAACTGGCCGCACGACAGGAAATTGTCCGTCATATTAAAGATGAACCGGCCTCGCTGGACCCGGTGAAAGCGGTCGGCTTACCTGAAATTCCGGTGATCCGCGATCTGTTTGAGGGGCTGACCAATCAGGATGCCAGCGGGAAAATCATTCCCGGCGTGGCGACGGCCTGGCAGACCAATGATAATAAAACCTGGATTTTCACGCTAAGAAAAGATGCCCGCTGGTCAAATGGTGACACTGTCACAGCGGCGGATTTTGTTTACAGCTGGCAGCGCCTGGTTGATCCAAAAAACACCTCAACCTTCGCCTGGTTTGCTGAGCTGGCCGGGATTGAAAATGCGGGTGCGATTGTTAAAGGTGAGATGAGCCCGGATAAACTGGGCGTCAGTGCCATTGATGCCACCCATCTGAAAGTCACACTCGATAAACCGGTACCTTATTTTGTCAGCCTGACGGCCAACTTCAGCCTGTTCCCGGTGCCGCAAAAGGTGATTGCACAATATGGCGATCAGTGGACGCGTGCGGGCAATCTGGTCGGTAACGGGGCGTATCAGCTCAACAACCGGGTGGTGAATGAGAAGGTCGAGCTGGTGCGTAATCCGCACTACTGGGATGATGCACATTCGGTGCTTACCAAGGTCACCTTTGTACCGATCAGTGAAGAGTCCAGCGCGACCAAACGTTACCGCGCCGGGGATATCGATATTACCGAGTCCTTCCCGAAAGAGCTTTACGGGCTGCTGAAGAAAGAGATCCCTGCAGAGGTCTACACACCTGACCAGCTCGGCACCTATTATTATGCATTCAACACCCAGAAGGGCCCGACGGCCGATGTTCGCGTGCGTCAGGCGCTCTCCTGGTCCATCGACCGTAAAGTCATTGCGGAGAAAGTGCTGGGCACGGGCGAAAAACCCGCCTGGCATTTTACGCCGGATGTCACGGCAGGTTTTACCCCGAAAGCCAGCTTTATGCAGCAGCACAGTCAGGCAGAACTTAACGCGCAGGCCAAAGCACTGCTCGCGGCGGCAGGTTATGGTCCCACGCATCCGCTCAATTTGACGCTGTTGTATAACACCTCGGAAACACACAAGAAGATCGCCATTGCCGTGGCCTCCATGTGGAAGAAAAACCTTGGGGTCAATGTGAAGCTGCAAAACCAGGAGTGGAAGACTTACATTGATAACCGTAACAGCGGGAATTTCGATGTTATCCGCGCTTCCTGGGTGGGGGATTACAACGAGCCTTCGACGTTCCTCAGCCTGCTGACCTCAACGCATAGCGGTAATATCGCCCGCTTTAAAAGCAGCGAATATGATGCGGTGCTGGCGCAGGCCAGTCGTCAGACTAATGACAAAGCACGTAACGACGACTACAACCGTGCTGAACAGATGATCGCCGGGCAGGCTCCGATTGCGCCGATCTATCAGTACACCAATGGTCGGTTGATTAAGCCTTATGTGAAGGGGTATCCCATTACTAATCCGGAAGATGTTGCTTACAGTCGTACGCTGTATATTTTGAAGCACTGATAGATAGCGAGCGCCACGTCGTCTTAAGGTCCAGGTCAAGGACGTTGACGTTGACCCGGACCTTGACCTGGCCCTAACCCTGGCCACGCCCCTAACACAACCAATACCCACGAAAAGCAGCAGTTAACGCTGCTGCTTCCGCTATTGAATCGCGCACGTTATGTGCACAATGATGCCATTCTGTCCGAAACGGTAATGATGATGAAACTGACCCCTCTGCTGGTACTCTCTCTGCTACTCAGTGGCTGCGCTTTGAAGCAATATCCTGATTCTCCCCCGGTCAGTGCCGTGCAGGCCGATCAGCTGGATTGCCAGGGCGTACAGCAGCAACTTGCTGAACAACAAAAGGTCCAGCAGGATATCGATAAAACAGGGGAGTTTGACGCGTTGACGGTGGTCGGTGCCGCCATGGACTTCGGTATTGGCAACGGTATTGCGAAACATCAGGCGCAGAAGCAGGCGACAGAGCGCGAAGAACAGTTACAACAGCTGGCCGCAGCGAAGTGTTCACGCGCCAGTTAAGACACAAATCGTAACAAACCGGGAGATCTGTCACAGATTGGCAGCCTGGTACTTGAGACGCGCGTATAATCCCTTATCGTGTTCATCACTGGATTGTTACTGCATTTATGCAGGCAAAACCTGACCGCTGGAGCATATCCGGCTGTCAGGTTTTTTTGTTTCAGGCAGGGAAATGAAAATAGCAAAAGTTCTGAATAATAATGTAGTCATCGTTCATGACGAACAGGGTAATGAACAGGTGGTGATGGGGCGCGGGCTGGCGTTTAAAAAACGCAGTGGCGACGAGCTGGACCCAACGCTGGTCGAAAAAACCTTTGCCCTGAAAAGTCGGGAGCTGACCGGGCGCCTGAGCGAACTCTTGTCCGAAATTCCGCTGGAAGTGGTGATTGCCAGCGAATGCATTATCGCGCTGGCACGTGAGCAGTTGTCGTGTGCGCTGCACGAAAGCCTGGCGATTGCACTGACCGACCACGTCAATTTTGCGCTGACCCGTCATCAGCAGAATTTGCCGATCCGTAATGTGTTGCAGTGGGAAATTCGCAGTCTTTATCCGAAAGAGTATGCGGTCGGGCTGGCGGCACTGGATATTATAGAAAAGCGCTTAAAGGCGCGCTTACCTGAAGATGAGGCGGGGTTTATTGCCCTGCACCTGGTCAATGCTCAGCTGGGCAGCGAGATGCCTGCGGTGATGCATATCACCAAATTTATGCAGGAAATCCTGCATATTGTTAAGTATCAGCTGCAGCTGGATTACCAGACCGACTCGCTGAGTTACAACCGTTTTGTGACCCACCTGAAATTCTTTTCTCAGCGTATGCTGGGGAAACGCGGCGTCTATAGCGACGATGAATCGCTGCATGACGTGGTGCGCGACCGTTATCCTGATGCGTATAAGTGCGTGGAGAAAATTGACCGTCATGTGATGAAAAATTACGAATATACGCTGGGCAGTGAGGAGCGGATGTTTTTGACGATTCACATCGAGCGGGTCAGAAAAGAGACGCTGGCGTTGGGGGAGAGCCAGGACGAGGCATGATGTTTTTCGTTTGAGCGTGATGCAGTCAGGAGCGGGCATGAACACCCGATCCTGACCGCCACCGGTCAACCGTTGAGGCGCAACTGCGGATAACGCTTCATGCTGATGGCACACCACAACAGCGAAAGCATCCCGATGGCACCGCCGACGTAGCCGACACTTGCCATATTCAGGTGGAGACTCACCTGATTTCCCAGTAGCGCACCCGCACCGATACCAATATTGTAGATCCCGGACAGCAGCGACATCGCCACATCTGTCGCATCCGGTGCCAGGGCCAGCACGCGCACCTGCACGGCCAGACCAATCACCATCATCGCCATGCCCCAGACAATACACAGCGTGGAAATCGCCAGCGTGTGGGTGGCAGACACATACAGTGACAGCATCGACAGCGTAATTAATGCAATCGCGCCGAGCAAAAAGGTTGCCGGATATTTATTGCCGTAAATGCTGAACAGAATACTTCCCACAATGCCCGCTGCGCCGAAAATTAACAGCAGGAACGTGGTGAAACCGCCGCTCAGTGACGCCACACTCTGAATAAACGGCTCAATATAACTGTACGCGGTGTAGTGCGCCGTTACTGTTACTGCAATCAGAAGATACAGTGCGACCAGCGCCGGGCGGCGAAACAGCATAGGAACGCTTTTCAACGATCCGGTATGTTCACTTGGCAGCTTCGGTAACAGTTTGACCAGTAACAGCATAGTCACCAGCGCCACCACACCAATCACCGCAAACGTGATGCGCCAGCCCAGCAACTGGCCAATCATACGGCCAATCGGCAAGCCCAGAACCATTGCCAGCGCGGTGCCCGTGGCCAGCATACTCAGTGCCTGGGTCTTTTTCCCCGGAGGGGCCACACGGATCGCCAGTGAAGCGGTAATGGACCAGAAAATCGCATGTGAAAAGGCAATACCAATGCGGGAGGCCACCAGGGTTGTGAAGTCCCACGCCACCGAGGAGAGAGCATGGCTGGCAATAAACAGCACAAAGATCACAATCAACAACAGGCGACGCTCGACATTACGCGTCAGCAACATCATTGGCAGTGACATCAGCGCCACCACCCACGCGTAAATCGTGAGCATCAGGCCGACCTGCGCCGTCTGCATGGAAAAACTGCTACCGATATCTGACAGCAGGCCCACCGGAACAAACTCCGTGGTATTGAAAATAAACGCAGCAATAGCGAGCATGACCACGCGTAGCCATGCGGTCTTACGGGAAACAGTAGTTGATTGCATTGAAGTTAGCGATGTGTTGAAGGAATGTTAACCCGAAAGAACAGGTCAAAGAATAACGTGGGGATATTGTCTTTTATTTATTCGCCAGATGAAATAAAAAAATCAATAAAATTGTAAATCAGAATTTTTATATAAGCCGGGGTTATGACGAGCGCTTATTTCCCTGTGTAAAAGTGTCTGAACGTTTATCTGCATCAATGTTTGACGCCAATGCGGCCAGGCCGCAGAATCGCGCAGTAATTCAACTCATCAGGCAGCAGCAGAGGAAAGGTATACGTGAGCGTTCTGGATAATGCATTGTTGACGGACATCCTGCAGCAGGTCAGGCCATTAATTGGTCAGGGAAAGGTGGCTGACTACATTCCGGCTCTGGCCGAGGTGCCTGCCGACCGTCTGGGTATTGCGGTCTGCATGCTTGACGGCACCGTCTATCAGGCGGGCGATGCGCAGGAGCGTTTCTCCATCCAGTCGATCTCCAAAGTGCTGTCACTGACGCTGGCGCTGACGCGCTATCAGGACAGTGAAATCTGGCAGCGGGTCGGCAAAGAACCCTCCGGCCAGCCGTTTAACTCGCTGTTGCAGCTCGAGTTGGAGCAGGGTAAACCACGAAATCCGTTTATCAATGCCGGCGCGCTGGTCGTGTGTGACATGCTGGAAACCCGCCTTACCGCGCCGCGCCAGCGTATGCTGGAGGTGGTCAGAAGCCTGACCCAGGAGCCGGACATTGCCTATGATCGCTATGTGGCGCGTTCGGAGTATGACCATTCCGCGCGCAATGCCGCTATTGCCTGGCTGATGAAGTCTTTCGGTAATTTCGACAATGATGTACCGAAGGTACTGCAAACCTATTTTCATTACTGCTCAATGACGCTGAGCTGTGTCGAACTGGCGCGCTGCTTCCTTTATCTTGCTAACCACGGCAAAGGTCTGGGGCAGGAGGAACCGCTGCTGACGCCGAAACAGACGCGACAGATCAATGCGTTAATGGTCACCAGTGGTATGTATGATGGCGCGGGCGAATTCGCCTGGCGCGTTGGCATGCCGGGTAAATCGGGCGTCGGTGGAGGTATTGTTGCGGTGGTGCCGGGGGAAATGAGCATCGCCGTCTGGTCGCCGGAGCTGGATGGTTCAGGCAACTCGCTGGCCGGAACAGCCGCGCTGGAGCTGCTGGCGGAGCGTATTGGCCGGTCGATATTTTGATGCCGGATCCGGTCTACTTCAACAGCGATTAATCACATAGCGTAATCAATGATTGATCGTGGTCAACGACCGGTTTAGCATGAATTGCTAATATTTTGCGCAGCGAAATAATACGACGCTCCACACAGCAATCCATGAACCTGAGAGGATAGGTATGACTATTCAGGCACGGCAGTTAACGCTTAATCATCAATTGCGCCAGTTTGGCGCGCTGGTCAAACTGGCTATGATCCGTTCCACGCCACAGAGTGTCGAAGTCTGGACCATGAGCGGCAATCGTCTGCGTTTCAGACCGACTCAGCAGGTTGAGGCCCAGTTCGTCGCATGTTAAGCCCCGCTTTGTGAAGATCGCCCGACACCGCGGTAACGGTGGGGTCGGGCTCCTGACCCTCATTCGATTTGTGCGTGTTAATAGTGCTGCCGTTTCAGCTCGTCTGAGCTGCCATTCTGCGCCGTGACATCAACGTCCGCACCACCAGTAACAGCATAATCAGCCACTCCGCTGCCAGCGCAGTCAGCACCGCATGCTGGTAATGACCCTGCATGTGCAGCGCCTGACTGAACACGGTGCCCAGTAGCATCGGCCCCAGACCGAACGCCGCCTGCTGCACTGTCGACAGCATCGCACTGCCTGCGCCAGCATGATCTTTCGATACCTCAGCCAGACCAATGCGGAAGAAACAGCTGACGATAAACGATTGCCCAAAGCCAACCAGTATCGTCGCCGGGATCAGGCTTCTCACTCCAATCTGCGGCCAGTCCATGTTGAATGTCAGCATCAGCGCAAGCAGTCCTGTCATCTGCACCAGACAGCCGATCAGCAGCGTGTTAACTTTGCCCAGCCGCTCGACAATCCGCGTCGACAGTAATGAACCGATAAAGTAAGCCACGCCGAGAGCAATAAAGGCATTACCTGACTGGAAGGCGTTCAGACCCAGTCCCGATTGCAGCGTCAGTGCCACCACAAACATGAAGCCACTCCAGCAGGAGAAAAACAGCACGGCAATCGATAAGCCGAAACGCACGCTGTACAACCGCATCAGCGCTGGCGGCAGCAGTGGGGCGCCGCCCTGTTGTTCAATGCGCTCTTCTACCTGCCACAGGCGTTTCAGGAGCAGGGGGAAAGCAGCGAGCAGGGCAATACAGGGCCACGACCAGTGCAGCAGCGGGCCTAACGCCAGGGCGACCAGCAGACAGCCAATACTTCCGGCCAGATACAGCGTTCCAGCCCAGTCGATGGCTACGCGCTGCGGCTTTTTCGTTTCAGGAATGGTGCGGGGTGCCATCAGTAAAACCAGCAGGCAGATGGGAATATTAATCAGAAACACACTGCGCCAGCCGTAACCGCCGGGATTGGCGTTAATCAGAAAACCACCCAAAACCTGACCAATGATAAAGGCCATGCCGCCAATGCCGCCGTACAAACCGAGCGCACGCGAATGTTCGCGCCCGTGCAACGTAACATGCAGGGTCGCTAAGATCTGCGGCACGACCAGCGCTGCACCAATCCCCTGTAGAGCGCGTGCCAGTAATAATGTCCACACATCCGGTGTGATGCCGCACAGCAGGGAAGCGATGGCAAACACCACGACGCCGATGCAGAAGATGCGGCGGCGGCCAAAGTTATCGCCGAGCCGGCTTCCCATCGCCAGGCTGACGGCAAAGGCGATGCCGTAGATCGCGACGATCAGCTCCAGTTGAATAGGGCTGGCGTGCAGCGTGGTGGACATGGCATCAAGTGCCACATTGACGATGGAAAAATCAATCATCGGTAACAGCTGACCCGCTAACAGCACTATCAAACCGCTGTGGCCGAGAGTGGTGGAATCAAAACCGCTTTTCATGATGCGTAACCCTTGTGTTAATCAGTATCCGGGCATAGCATCAGTGAAATCTTAAACGGGTACCAGTTCTTGATTATCATAGTACCTGCACTACCTGCCTGAGTGGAGTGCCCCCCAATGAGTGAGATTCCGCTGTCGTTGAGCAGCAGTGAAAAAAACCGTCAGCTGCTGGCCACATTTTTACGCAGTCGTCGTGAAAGCATTGATCCGGCGCGGCTGGGAATGCCGCACCATCGCTCACGTCGCACCCCGGGCTTACGCCGTGAAGAGGTGGCTCAGCTGGCGGACGTGGGCGTGACCTGGTACACCTGGCTTGAGCAGGGGCGTGAGATAAAACCCTCGCCGAAAACCCTGGCCGCAATTGCCACTGCGTTACAGTGTAACGAAGCCGAGACGCAGCACCTATACCGGCTGGCCGGGCATCCCATGCCGGCCACTGCGGCAGCGAAAACCTGTGCCAAGGTCTCGGCGCATGGGCAGATCCTCCTCGACCACCTCAACCCACTACCGGCCATTATCCAGACGCCGCGCTTCGATATTCTCGGTTACAACCCGGCATGGTGCCGCCTGATGAATGTCGACCTGGAGAGCATCGCGCCAGAAGACCGTAACTGTATTCTGCTGGCCTTCACCCATCCGCAATGGCGGCAGGCGGTTGCGGATCAGGAACAGCTGATGCCGCATATGGTGGCGCTGTTTCGTACTCAAATGGGGGAACACCTCGACGACCCGCGTTGGCAGGAATTACTGGAACGTCTGTTGTCCGAATCCGATGAATTTCGCGCCATGTGGCAACGCTACGAGATCCGCGCCATCGACAATCATGTAAAGCGCTTTTACCATCCGGATGTGGGCATTATCACGCTGCGGCAGAATAACTGGTGGTCTGCACCGCGCAACGGCGACCGTCTGTTGGTGTACATTCCCAACGATGAACAGAGCGCGGCGGCACTCAAAAAAATCACCGATTGACTCTCTCAAGGCTCAGGTATTCCTGAGTCAATCATGAAACAGGACAAGGACAGGAAGTGACTATGAATCAACACCCTTCAGTCGCGGTACTCGGACTGGGCGCTATGGGCCACGCTTTTGCGGCTAATCTGCTGAAAAAATCATTTCACGTTTCCGGCTGGAACCGCACGCGCGCACGTGGTGATGATCTGACGGCTGACGGGCTGGTGCTGTGTGATACCCCCGAACAGGCGGTGGCAGATGCGCAGGTGATCATCGTGATGCTTTCGGATGGTGCCACCACACTGAAGACCTGTGCGCAGATCCTGCCGGTGCTGAAACCGGGTGCGGTACTGTGCCAGATGGGCACCATCGGCGTTGACGCCACACAGCAGCTGATTGACAGCATTCACCAACAGCGCCCGGATGTGGTGCTGCTGGATGCCCCGGTATCCGGGACCAAAGCCCCCGCAGAGCAGGCACAGATACTGGTGCTGGCCAGCGGCGATCGTCAGCGTGCTGCCGCCATTGAACCGGTGTTTGCAGCGATTTCCAAAGGCGCAAAATGGCTGGGTGAAGCGGGTGCGGGATCAAAAATGAAACTGGTGGCGAACGCCTGGCTGGTTTCCGTGATGCAGGGCGTGGCGGAGAGTACTCAGCTGGCGCAGCAATTTGGCTTCACCCCGGATGATTTCTGGCAGGTACTGGAGGGCGGCCCGCTGGCGGCACCCTATGTGAAAGGCAAGCTGGCGATGATCGCCGCAGGGGAATACCCGGCACAGATGCAGCTCACCTGGGCGCTGAAGGACGCAAGGCTGGCGCTGGATGCGGCGGGCGACCGACCGATGCCTGGGCTGCAAACCATTGCCACCCAGTGGCAGGGTGCCGTCGATGCGGGTTATGGCGATAAAGATCTGTCTGTGGTCTATCGTTACCTGCATGAGCAGCATAAAAAGTAATCTGACAGGCGGGCAGGGCGCCGTGTATAAATCCCTGCAAATCATCATGATATGGTCAATAGCCCATAGTGCTTAGCCGGGTGCTTCATAAATGTGTCAAAGTTTGTTATATTATTAAACTCATATGTTTTATATTTGACTGATTTTTAATGCTTTTATTGCAGTGATTCGTTTCCAGATGAACAGAAAAAAGCAAGGATCACATAATGCTTGATATTCGCTTTCCCACCGCATTACAAATGGTGTTATGTATCGCCAAGGCGGATGGCGAGGGGCAACGTTGCACCAGTAAAATTCTCGCCGATGGTTTAGATGCCAACCCGAGTTTTGTGCGCAAAATGATGGTGCCACTGACGCGTGACGGCATTATTATCTCGACGCTTGGCCGCTGCGGGACGATCCGTCTTGGACGCCCGGCCGATCGCATCACGCTGTGCGAAATTTATACGTCAGTAATTGAAGATAAACCGTTGATGGCAGGGCGCCCGGACGTTCCGGCGCTGTGCGTGGTCAGCGCAAATGCCTGCTGGTATTTCAAAGAACTGGCAAGAGAAGCCGAGCAGGCGTCTCTCGATGTCCTGGCTAAACGCACGGTCGCTGATGCGCTGCGTGACATCATGCAGCGCGACTGCATCAATCCGGATCAGCGCTGCGCCTCCTGAGCATCGTCTCAAGCCCCTGTACTCACCGCGTACGGGGGACTTGTCTTTCTTAACTTATTTCTGAAAATCCACAATTGACGATCCCCGATCGCGTTAACGATCGCACTTAATGCAACAATAAAACTTGCATTAAAGGGATGGCTGCCTTACCGTAATTAAATGCATTCGTGATAGTTGCTCTTTAGCATTCACCACCAACATTCATTTATAAATAGTGACCAATAAATCAGGGGATTTCCGATGAGCCATGATGATTTTATTAACGATCTCGTCAAGTGGATCGATACACACATTGAAGGGAAAATGGATTTAGACACCGTTTCTGCCCGTGCCGGTTACTCAAAATGGCACCTGCAACGTATGTTTAAACAGCACACCGGCCATGCGCTGGGTGAATATATTCGTGAACGCCGCCTGAAAAAATCCGCTGAACGTCTCGCAAGGGGCGGTGAGCCGATTCTGGACGTGGCCATCAGTTTTGGTTTTGATTCTCAGCAGTCATTTAACCGCAGCTTCAAACGTCAGTTCGGTCAGTCACCGGGCGCATGGCGTCGTCAGGTTCAGATTGCAGCCCACGCAGCCTGATAGCAGCATCCCCCTGACAGGTGAGCGGACAACAGTTTGTCCGCTCACATGAGTCACTTTCGCGTAAGCTGCCCAGCCTTGTGCCCACTGCAAATACCGCCCAGTCCCGATTTCCCCCCCCCCCTCATTTCTGCCGCCACCTTCAGATGATCGTCGCTGACGAAAATAACAATCACGCATTCAGCATTGCAGATTGATGTTATCCATCTATGTATAAACCATTGCCAATATTGATATTTTACCGCCAGCTCAAAACACGGAATATTGTTCTTATAAGACAGCAATAAGGAGAAGGGCAGCGCCCTTCGCCGCGCGTCCTGAACCCGTTACGGAGCAACCATGACCCAGATCACCTCACTACCGATCCTCGACTTCTCGCAGCTGGATGGCAATGCCGAACAGCAGCAGGCGTTTTTACAAAAACTCAGCCGCTCCGCGCGCGATGTCGGTTTTTTCTACCTGATCAATCACGGCGTTGATGCAGCACTGTCGGCGAAGGTACAGCAGTTGTCTCGTCAGTTTTTCGCCCTGTCGGACGACGACAAGCAGCAGGTATCGATGATCCACTCCCCGCATTTTCGCGGCTATAACCGCGCGGGATCGGAACTGACGCGCAGCCAGCCAGACTGGCGTGAACAGTTTGATATCGGTGCTGAACGCCCGGCGCTGGCGCTGCAATCGGGTGAAGCAGGCTGGAAGCGCCTGCAGGGACCGAACCTGTGGCCGGAAGCCTTGCCGGAACTGAAGCCCACGCTGCTGCACTGGCAGCAGGAGATGACCGCCATGTCTCAGCGACTGCTGCGCGCTTTCGCTCAGGCACTTGAGCTGGCCCCGGATGCCTTCGACCCGCTATACGGCGAAAAACCTAACGAACATATCAAGTTGATCCGCTACCCCGGCCAGACGGCAGAAACCACCAGTCAGGGCGTGGGCGCACACAAAGATTCTGGCTTCCTCAGCTTCCTGTTGCAGGACCAGCAGCGCGGTTTACAGGTGGAAGTGGAGCCGGACCGTTGGGTGGATGCTCTGCCTTTGCAGGGGGCTTTTGTGGTCAATATCGGCGAACTGCTTGAGCTGGCCAGCAACGGCTATCTGCGCGCTACCGTCCACCGCGTGGAATCCCCGCCCAATGGGCAGGACCGTCTGTCGATTGCCTTTTTCCTTGGCGCACAGCTGGATGCCGTGGTGCCTGTTTTCACGCTGCCGGAAGAGATTGCCCGCCTGGCACAAGGCCCGGCGAGCGATCCGCTCAACCCGCTGCTGCGTGACGTCGGCTGGAACTATCTGAAAGGCCGGTTGCGCTCCCATCCGGATGTCGCAGCCCGCTGGTATCAGGAATTACAACAACAACAACCTCAACACACCGCTTAATGAAAGGAACTGCAATGATCAAACATGCTCCATTTTCTCTGGCAGGGATCGCGTTATCCATGACACTGGCTTTTTCAGCTCAGGCGGCGGAGGCGCTACGCATCGCGGCTGATGCCGTGCCGCACGCTGAAATTCTTAACTATGTGAAGAAAATTGACCCGTCACTCGATCTCAAAATTATTGAACTGACCAGCGGCGTCAACGCCAACGAACTGCTGGCGCATGGCGATGTCGATGCCAACTATTTCCAGCACGTGCCGTATCTGCGCGATCAGGAAAAAGCGCTGGGGCAGACCTTTACCGTGGCCGCCACGGTGCACATTGAGCCGCTCGGCATCTATTCACATAAAGTGAAAAACCTGAAAGACGTGCCGAACAAAGGGACAGTGGCGGTTCCGAACAACGTCACCAACCTGAGCCGTGCACTTTACCTGCTGCAAAGCGAGGGGCTGATCACCCTGAAACCGGGCTTCAACGATCCGGCAAAAAACCAGGCAACGCCGAAAGATATCGCGACTAACCCGAAAAACCTGAAAATTCTTGAAGTGGAGTCGCCACAGATCCCACGTTCGCTGGATGATGTCGATCTGGCGATCATCAACGGCAACTATGCGCTGGAAGCAGGGCTGAACCCGGCAAAAGACGCACTGGGCCTGGAAAGCGCCAAAAATAACCCATATGCCAATATCCTGGTCACCACACCCAAACTGGCTAATGATCCGCGCATCAAACAGCTGGCGAAAGATCTGGAGTCGAAGCAGGTCGCTGAGTTTATTCAGCAGACTTATAAAGGCTCTGTGATCCCGGTCGCAGGGAAATAATATGATTGATATCGAGAATGTCACCCGGCGCTACAGCCCAGACCAGCGCCCGGCGCTGGATAATGTCTCGCTGACCATCCCCGATGGTTCGATATTTGGCATTCTCGGCCGCAGCGGGGCGGGGAAAAGTACCCTGATCCGCTGTCTTAATCTGCTTGAACGCCCCGACGCCGGTCGGGTACTGGTCGATGGACAGGACATTACCCGCCTGAGCCAGGCCGCCTTGCGCCAGCAGCGGCAGCGCAGTGGGATGATTTTTCAGCATTTCAATCTGCTGCACTCGCGCAGCGTGGCGGGTAATGTGGCTGTACCGCTGGAAATTGCCGGGGTGAAAGCCTCACAGCGGCGGGTACGCGTGGCAGAGCTGCTGGATTTAGTCGGGTTGAGTGATAAAGCGAACGCCTTTCCTACTCAGCTTTCCGGTGGTCAGCAGCAGCGGGTCGGTATTGCGCGTGCGCTGGCTGCACAGCCGGGATATCTGCTCTGCGATGAAGCGACAAGCGCCCTCGACGTGGAGACCACGGCATCGGTGCTGGCGCTGTTACAGCAGATTAATCAGCAGTTTGGTCTGACCATCGTGATGATCACCCATCAGCTGGAGGTAGTGAAAGCGATTTGCGATCGTGCTGCGCTGCTGGAGGGCGGTAAGATCGTTGAGAGCGGGGCGCTGAGCACGCTCCTGCGTCAGCCGGACTCAGTACTGCGTAAAGCATTGCTGCACGATCCGCAGGCAGAACACCGTTTCCTGCAACGTCATGGCATCCACGGAGGTGACCTGTGCGCGGTAGCCTAGACCTGAATGAGCTGTGGGAACTGATGTCGGCGGCCACGCTGGAAACCCTGTATATGGTGGCGCTGGCCGGGCTGTTTACGTTTCTGATCGGCCTGCCGCTGGGTGTGCTGCTGAAGGTCGGGCGTCACGACGGTATTCTGCCGCTGCCGCGCCTGAATGCGCTGCTGGGTGCGGTGGTTAACGTCGGTCGTTCTCTGCCGTTTGTGGTGCTGCTGATTGCGCTGATCCCGCTGACGCGCATCATTGTCGGGACCACGCTGGGCAGCAGTGCGGCTGTCGTGCCGATCACCATTGGTGCCATCCCGTTTTTTGCCCGCATCGTCGAAAACGCGCTGGATGAGGTCAATAAAGGACGGATTGAAGCCATCGTGTCAATGGGCGGTAGCGGCTGGCATGTGGTCGGCAAAGTCCTGTTGCCGGAAGCGTTACCCGCACTGCTTGCAGGCATGACGCTGACGCTGGTGATGCTGATTGGTTTCTCTTCGATGGCAGGCGTGATTGGCGGCGGCGGGTTAGGGGACCTGGCTATCCGCTACGGTTACCAGCGTTTTAATCAGCCAGTGATGATTGGCACCGTGGTCGTTTTGATCCTGCTGGTGCAGGCCGTACAGATGGTGGGCGATCGCCTGGTGCGACAGCTGGCTCATCGCCGTTAATTCAGCAAAATCTGGCGCCCGCATAGTATACTGTCTGAATTCGCTTCATTTTTTTCCTTCAGACAGGATTGGTCATGGAAATACGGAACGTTAATCGGGCGCAATTATGCCAGGTCACCAGCTACGGCCTGATTTTTATTGCGCTGTTCGCCATCTTCCCGCTGCGTTTGTTGCCCTGTTTTCTTGCCGGCTTTATCGTTTATGAAACCATTCTGGCCCTGACGCCCTTAGTGGAACGTCTGGTGAAAGGGCCGATTGCCCGCTGGATCAGCATTATGTTTCTTAGCGTGGTGATTATTCTTTCGCTGGTCACCGGCATTACCAAGCTGATCGGCTTCCTCTTGCATGACTTCCAGAACCCTGCCGCTTTCCACGCCACAGCCACTAAGCTGCTGGAGGATGCCCAGCACACGCTGTCGCCCGTGATTACGCGCTATCTGCCTTCGGACATCGATGAACTGCAGAACCAGGTAGTGACATGGCTGCGTGAACATCTGGTGGTGGTGCAGACCTTTGGCCGCAGTGCGGCACATACCTTTGCCACCATGCTGATTGGCATGCTGCTGGGCGCGATCATCTCGCTGCGCACCAGCAGCGGCATCCGCCCTGAGGCGCCGCTGAAGCAGGCAATGCTGGACCGCTTAACCACCCTGGCGGCGGCGTTTCACAATGTGGTGTTTGCACAGATTAAAGTGTCGCTGGTCAATACCGTCCTGACCTGCGGTTTCCTGTTCGGCGTGTTGCCGATGTTTGGCCTGCATTTCCCATTTGCTAAAACCGTCGTGGTGCTGACCTTTATCGCCGGGCTGCTGCCGATTATCGGTAATCTGATTTCCAATACGGTGATTGTGCTGATCGGTCTTTCTATCTCGCTGGAAGCCGCGCTGATTGCCCTGATTTACCTCGTGCTGATCCACAAGCTGGAATACTTTATCAACGCGCGGATTTTTGGCAGCCGCATCAGCGCCAAAACCTGGGAGATCCTGTTAGCGATGCTGGTGTTTGAATCGGCCTTTGGCCTGGCTGGCGTGGTGGCCGCCCCGGTCTATTACGCCTACCTGAAAGCGGAGCTGCGTGCCAGCAGACTGATTTAGGGCTATTTTACTTGCGCTATGCTGGCCGGGAAACTTCCCGGCCCTGACGGATAATCCATGTCGTTATTGACCACGCTGCTTCATCAGATCTTTATTTCCATGCCGCTGTTTGTGCTGATCGCTCTGGGATGGCTGCTGGTGCGCTGGCGTCAGTGGCCGGAGAGTATCACCACCGCCATTAACCGGCTGGTGTTCCGCGTGGCGCTGCCTGCCATGCTGTTTCGCCTGATGTGCGACTTCAGTGATGGGCCGCCGGTGGATGCCCGCCTGCTGATTGCCTTTTTCGGCGGCTGCCTGCTGGTGTTTATCATTGGCCGGGTGGTGGCATCTAAGGTGTTTAAGCTGGATGGCGTAGCCGGATCGGTGTTTGCCCTCGGCGGGATTTTCTCCAATAACGTGCTGCTGGGCCTGCCCATCGCCCGCGTGATGCTGGGTGACGAGGCGATCCCCTCCGTTGCGCTGGTGCTGGTGTTTAACGGCTTAATTCTCTGGACGCTGGCCACCGTTTCGGTGGAGTGGTTCAGGCACGGGGCGCTCAACCTGAAGGGCTTCGGCAATACCGCGCTCAGCGTACTAAAAAATCCCCTGATTATCGGCATCCTTTCCGGCACCTTATTCAGCCTGACCGGGCTGCCGCTGCCTGTCTTGGTTGATCAGCCCGTGACCATGCTCGGTCAGATTGCCGTGCCGCTGGCGCTGGTGGCACTCGGCATGAGCCTGGCGGGTTACCGAATTAAAGAGGGGCTGGCCATCAGCTATGCGCTGAGCGCTATTAAGTTGATCGTGCAACCCCTGGTCGTGTGGGGCCTGGCCTGGATGATTGGGCTGCCGCCGATGGAAAGTAAAGTTGTGGTACTGCTGGCCTCCATGGCCGTGGGCGTGAACGTGTATTTAATGTCGCAGCAGTTTAACGCGCTGACGGGGCCTGCGGCGACGAGCATGCTGTTGACCACGCTTTTTTCGGCAATTACCACGCCAATTCTGATGCTTACGATGGATTGGGCGTATGGGTGAGTGAGGGGAAATGTGGGGGTTATAAAGCTCTTCTGCAAAACCCGGCAGTTTTATACTGCCACGACCGTCCATTCCTTACCCCGATCATCATTATATTTATCAGTCATTGACCTGCTTTTATGGCCCAAAAGAGTCTGTGTATCGATACCCTGATCCCGGTATAAGCGTTCTGATAATGAGCGCTGTTCATTGAAACTTGGCGGCGTTCCAGATGACCAGGAAAGCTCAGATTTATCACGAGCGCGTGAGAAGGTAATCGTTATCGAGTGCTTCTTGAGCTTTTCACCAGGTTTGCAATTTCCCTGAGAATGCCGTTGATGTAATATCCACGGGCTAAGGATTGAATCCCTGCAAATCGCGATCACCTCTCTCAAAGACATCCCGATAGCGTCGCAACGAAGCGAAAGCGGTACGCCACCACCGGCCGATCGTGGCGTGTATGCAGACGTTGCACGCCTGGTAGACACCCTGTTTTCGAACCTAAAGCAACTTTTCCCAGCATCCGTCAGCACTGATCTGCGCGATCCCAGGGATGAGGTCGCCGCTAAAAGACAGTGGATCACCGGCCTTTCGTGTTATGGAAAAAGAGTGAGCTTCAGTCAGGATTTGGCGTAATCGACAACTATGCGCATTGACCAGAGGGCATTTGGTATTTTACTCAGCTACTACTCTCACCCACGCAAGTTCGTGTGCGGGCGTAAGGGGGAGGGCTGGCGCAGGCCTTCAATGAGCACTTGCCGCAATGAAATTAACGATATTCTCAATGCAAGCCTGTTTCTGCTCTATCAGCCACTGCAAGATGCTTTTAAAAGTCGTAAACGTGTTAACAAAATAACGCATGTTGCATGGAACAGTGATGACAATGCCTTATCCATTTAGCCATAATAATGACATATGCTGCTACTTTAACGTTCAGCAATAAAAAAGCCCCGGGATTAACGCCTGGGGCTTTTTTGTTTGTCATTTTCGGGGCTGCTACTATTCTTAATCTTGTAGCAACTCAATGCGCCGCCCTTTCGATGGATTGATTCATAATCAGAGACGATAAACAGGCGCACCATATTCAAGGCTCCGCATATGCGGGGCCCAGGGCTTCGATACTAACTTTCTGCTCTACTAACTGCCGTCCAGCAGCTGCTTATATTCCTTTCTTGGCATGTATTAGCTATCTCTGCGCCGAAGGCAGTGCGTGTTTTTTCAATATTATCATTGGTCACATGACCTCCTTTTTCGCCGTTATTTCTCCAGTGACTAAAAAACAGCTTCTCGTTTCCATTATCAATAGCAGCTCGGATAGCTGTCTGTCTGGCCGGCTGTTTTGATGGGATAGTTTCTGGGATGCTGTTTGAAAAGCTAGTGAAGAAATCTGACGTTTTGAATCGGTTGGCAGGGTCAGGCGTGACTCCCAGGGCATCCAAAAGATCCTTGTAAGCTGATTCTGGACGGATGGCCGTGCCAATTTCAAATCCAGGTTGAACATTCACAATGAAAGCGCACTTGTGCCCAATTGCGCCGAACAAAAGTTGGAATGGCTTCCTATCTATCAGAAAAAGGATATCAAACACGGTCTTGTTATGTTGATATTGAAATCGAGAGCTAGTTATCTTTTTGGACATCATGTCCTTGTACAGCTCTTTAAGCTTAGATAAATACATTAGGGATCCTTATTTTTTAGGTTCATTAATGACCATAACTCTAAATTACTACGATTTAAAGTGCTGATACATAAGATGTAAATTAGCAATGATTCAAAACCATCTTTGATCTGTATCACGCGACCATAATCGATACGATCCCCAAGACACCTTTAACGATTGGCAAGCTTCTGGGAGTTGCTGTTCTTTAGGCATCAGAAGATTCAAAGGCTCACTTCGGTGGGCCTTTTTTAATTCCTTTCCCACCCACACACGGCACCACGGCAATGCCGGAGGTGGAGCATGTATCGAATGAATCAACGTGCAGACTTTGCAATGAATGGGGGCAGCATCGTGACGTTTATATCCAGCGTCCTGGGCCTGTCCACACTTGAGCTCGTATATGTTGTGACGGCGATAGCAGGCGCTCTCATTGCATTGCTCGGCTACCTGGATAAACGGGTTACAGAAAAACTAAAGCGGAAAGCAATTGAGGAAGAACGCAGTAACGAGAAAGAACGCCTGCGCCTCGACCGCATCCGCGCCCAGGCTGTGATTGATTACCTCAAAGGGAGTGGTGACACTCCATCAGTTAACCGATCGCCCGAAGTTATCAAAGGCATCAACCGTGTGCTCGACGAAGCGAAGGATTGACCAATGGCAAATCTGAAAACAAAGCTGAGTGCTGCTGTTTTGGTGCTGGTGGTCGGTGGTGCGTCAGCTCCGGTGATTTTGGATCAGCTTCTTGACGAGAAAGAGGGCAATCGCCTGGAGGCTTATAAAGACGGCTCCGGTATCTGGACAATCTGCCGCGGCGTGGTCCGAATTGATGGCAAGCCAGTTACTCCTGGCATGAAGCTGACTGCCGAAAAGTGCAGCGCAGTTAACGCCAATGAGAACCGCAAGGCACTCGCCTGGGTTGCTGCTAATGTGCGTGTTCCGCTGACTGAGCCGCAGAAGGCCGGGATTGCCTCGTTCTGCCCGTACAACATCGGCCCCGGCAAATGCTTCACATCGACGTTTTACAAAAAGCTCAATGCTGGTGACCGACCGGGTGCCTGCGCTGAGATTAAGCGCTGGGTGCATGACCGGGGGCGAGACTGCCGGCTGACGAAAGGCCAGGCGAACGGCTGCTACGGCCAAGTCGAGCGACGGGATCAGGAAGCTGAATTAACCTGCTGGGGGTTGGATAAATGAATTTCACCGACCCATTATTCTGGATTAACGCTCTCATGTGGTCTTGGTTCTTCATCTGGTTACCAATGAGCTGGCGCTCACACATCAGAGAAATGAAGCGTCTGTTGGTGGTGCGAAGGGGGTTCCGCTTCCAGAACCGCTATGAAGCAATCAGGAGCATGAAATGACCTTCGACTGGCGCACCATGGTTTGGGGTCTGCTTCTTGTCATTGCGATAGCTTCGGCGAAACTGGCGAGCTATTACCACGGACAGGCAATCGCCGCCGATGGTCGCACCACCACCGCAGAGACCCTAGCCAAACAGCGGCAGGAAACCATCACTGATATGCAGACACGCCAGCGCGATGTTGCCGCTCTCGATGCCAAATACACGAAGGAGTTAACCGATGCGAAAGCTGAAAATGATGCTTTGCAGCGCAAGCTTGATCGCGGTGGTAGGGTGCTCGTCGCTGGTAACTGTCCGAAGCAAACAACCGGCACCGCCAGCGTGGATAATGGAACCACCGTCGAACTCTCTGACATTGCTGGACGAAACGTTCTCGGTATCAGAGCCGGAATCAAAAACGACCAGTCAAAAATAGCAGCTCTACAGCAGTACATCACTGAGCAGTGCATCAAATAACACAGCGCCTTAATGTTTAAGCAAGACTGCCAGTGATGCATAATCCTAGCTCGATGCATATCAGGTGAGCGATCTATGGAAATAGACATTGGAAGTTTTACGCGCGTTGAGGAAAATACTGTCTATGCAGAAGTAACGATTTACACCGATCCGAATTCCGGTGGTGAAAACGTATCTCTGTATCTGAAGTTGCCTTATCAGGTGGATACAACGCTAGCTGAGCTGGAAAAGTTAGCCAGAAGCGAGGCCATCAAACAAATGCGAGCTGCTGCCGATTGGTTAGCCGAAAACTCTGCTTAGATGTCGAGGATTTCATCACAAGGCCCATTTGCGAGTGGGTCTGATGATGAATTCTCCGTCAAGGGATAACGGTTAGCCACGCTGTGAAGCGTTGCATATGCAACTTGCACCAATTCGATTAGATTAGTAGGATAAAGAAAACGCATCTTAAGAAAGGAAAAAACTGTATACCTGAGCACAGTTAGGGTGTTCACCTTAGGCTAATTTGCCGTTGCGAACGTTGTTCGCTTTTGAAGAAAGGTATAGAAATGCGTACAGAAGATGATCTGAAAGAAATCAAGGAAAGCTTACATAGGATCGCTTATGGCGGGCCGTCTACAGGAAACCTTTGGGCTATCATTGCACAAGTCGTGGTTTTTAACTTCGGGCTTGTTTTTATGATTTATGAACATTCAAAGGGATCTATTGGGTTATTGTTTGCGCTAGTTTATGGTATATCCGCTGCTTTAATAATTTTAAGTAGATGGAACTTAATACCTCTATTTATATGCTATGTATATGTGAGTTTATGCTGGTCCATTATTCCTTTCGGCTGTTTCATGGATGCAAAACATCCAATTCTTGCATGGGGTGGTGGTGCAGTAGTCTTTGCCTTTTCTATGTGGTTGCACATGTGTTATGTGACAGATGATATTTTTAAAGGAAAGATAAAACGCAGGAAAAAAAAGTAAAAGGCTCCTCAATTTTGCTCATTAAGGGCTCGCTTCGGCGGGCCTTTTTTATTGGGGTCTATATGACCGATACCTACCGCATCACAGTAACCACAAAGTCTGGTGAAACCCACGAAGGCCTGATGAACCGATCATAGCCTGAGATGGTTAATGGCTTCATCGGTTTAGCCAAAGAAGACGCCTCATGGGTATAGTGCTCAAGATGGGGTTCGTGCCGGAGTAGTTAATTACTCTTTAATGATAGGGTCGTGGAGTAAGTAATTTTAGGGTGAAGGTGATTTTTAGTTGGGGTAAAGGTCGCTGCCGTTGCGGCACTTGCCATCAACTTACCTTTTGACTCAAGGGTTCTCCTTACGAGACACCCAAAGAGCATAAGCAACTTAACTCTTGGTGGGGTCTGCATGTCACCGTACCTGTAGATTGCAATAGGTTGACCATTTTCATCCCATGTTTGCAAGTGATGGTCATCAAGACTGATATCCGTATGCGAAGTTATTCGTAAACATGATGCCTCAATAGCATCAAGCAAAGATGCGCTTATTTTGTCTTTGCCAATTTCGTGGGCCATGTCATTCCTTCCATCGTTTAGTGCCTTGAGTGCATCAAAGGTGGGGCCTGGCAATCCATGGTGCTTTGCACAATTAAGTTTTGAAAAATAAGACATTTTACATTTATCTTTATCTCTACTTTCACCACTAAAAAGATCTCCTTCATTTATTGCTGCGCTTATGTATCCCTGCAAAAATCGCTCTGAAATGAGATGAGTTCGCAATAATACGCCAACGTCATCATCACTTACCGAGGCAGCAATCATTGAGTCTGGCACCACTCCATTGTTAAATATCGAGTCGAAAAGCTCAAAGTTCATCATTTTATCCATAGGTAAATCCATGGCACTCACCGACAAACAAGAAATGTTCTGTCGCGAGTACCTCATTGATTTGAATGCCACGCAAGCGGCTATCAGAGCGGGGTACAGCGATAAGGCCGCAAACAGAACCGCATCTAAAAACCTGTCTAAACCTGACATTCAGAACAGAATCGCTGAACTAAAGTGAGTGATCAACATATAATTTACCCTAATGTTTTATATTGTTTTTTCTTCCAATTAATTAGCTTATTGCCATTAGGATGCATGGCGTGCCGGGCATCGTAATGGCTCTAAACAAAGAGATATCACATGGCAAAACCGGACTGGGGGGCCATTCAGAAAGAGTTCCTCGCCGATCACGCCTTATCAGGAATATCACCGAAGGAGTGGTGCGAGGCGCGGGGTTACAACTACTCCACGGCCCGCCGCTACATCAAGCACCCTTCTGCGCAAAGCACTGCGCAGGAGAAAGTGCGCAGTGCGCAGTCAAAGCGCAGCGCAAAACAACTAGTTGCTAATGACAACCTGAACGACCAGCAGCGTCGGTTCGTTGCCGAGTACCTCAAAGATAACAACGCAACACAGGCCGCTATCCGCGCCGGGTACAGCGTTGCGTCTGCCGGGCAACTTGGATATCAGTTGCTTCAAAAACCTTCAATAATCGACGCCATCACTGAGCAGCAGACTGCGCAGATGTCCCGCGTGCTGATTTCGGCGGATACCGTTCTTTCGCAGATGTGGCAACTGGCCACGTTCGACGCTAACGACCTGTCGCAATATCGAAGGGGCTGCTGTCGATACTGCTGGGGCTTCGGCCATAACTACCAGTGGCGCGATATGGTCGAGTTTGACGAGAAGCACCTTGAGGCGATTGAGCGAAAGCAACGTGAACCAGTTGAAGCAGGTGGCTACGGCTACGATGCAACGAAGCCCGCTAATCCCGAATGCCCTCGCTGCAATGGCGAGGGGCTGGGCCGTACGTATATTCAGGACACACGCGAACTGCCGCCGATTGCCCGCCTCGCTTACTCCGGTACGAAGGTAGGCAAAAACGGCATTGAGCTGGCCAGCATAAGCCGGGAACGGATGTTCGAAGCGGTGGCGAAGCGGCTCGGCCTGGCGAATACCGAATTCACGCAGAAATTGCAGCAGATCGAAATTGAAAAGCGTCAGCTTGAGATCGAGAAACTGCGCAAAGAGTTGGCAGAGGATGGCGATGACAGGCAGCCAACGCCAGTGCAGATAAATATAAACGTAGTAGACGCGAGGGCAGACGATGGGGATCAGCCCGACGCTTAATATCCCGCAGGCGCGATTTCTCGCGATGCCGCATAAGTTCAAGGCTTACGTGGCCGGTTTCGGCAGCGGCAAGACGTGGGTAGGAGCAGATGCACAAGCCAGCATTGATCAGCCTCAGTCTGATGTAGCTGCTGGTCGTAAGCTGTTGCAGCTCAACGCCACCTGCCCAGCGGTTAACGCCACCGGAGCCAACTGCTTGGGCGATGCTACCGCCCCCCGACTTAATGACGCAGCTGAACGGGATTATTTCACTCTCAGACAAAGGATCAGCACAGTATCGGGCAAGTGAATTATCTGCAGGAATACATCAGGTGACAATGCCTCAGATAAACATGCCACTTTAACAAAGACTCTCGAAATTGTACTCTGAAGCCATTTCTAATGGTTTTTGGAACAATTGCGCATGTCAGAGTTTATCAGTGACTACAAAGGGGCCTTTGATCGAAAGAGCACAATGAGTATCAAGCGGTGGATTTACTTCTTCCTAAAGAGTTCATTGCTGTTTCTGCTGTTGTTACTGGCATTAAGCTCAGTTCAGTATGCGTTCATAATATACACTCCATTGCTTGAATACGTGACTGTGTCTGGGATAAAGCAATCCAACGTGTATGGCATCATTCTGATGCTTACTGTCAGCTTTTTCCCTTCAGTTCTCAACCTAGTCAAAATTATCAGGCAGTAAGCATCACAAGGCCTATTTGCGGGTGGGCCTGATGATGAACCTTCAGGCAAGGGATAACGGTTAGACCATCAGTGAAATCCCGTTAAAATATGTAATCATTATCTTCAAAATTTAATTATGAAAAGGTATAATTTTTCCATCTGCTAAGGGGGGTTCATGATAAGCATTTGGTCAACATTATTGGTGGCATTACTTTCCTCAGGTTCTGCTTTGATAGGCGGACTTATGACCAATAGAGCCACGGAGAAAAGGCTTGAAATACAATCAAAGTTGGAATCTAAGAGAGAAGGCTATCGGAATAAATTAATTAAGGCCGAAGAGGTTTATGCATCCATTCTGAAGTTCAAACTTATGGTTTTTAAAATACATATGGACTGGGTTGCTGTTTCTAAAGGAAATTTAAGTCTGAATGAAATGAATAAAAGAGCGCTTGAGCATTCAGAAGAACATGATGCCATTATGCTCAATTCTATGCTGGGAATTTACTTCCCTGAGTTACAAAAAGAATTTAATGAAAGCAGAGAACTTCTAAAACCTGCTAACCAGTGCTTTTTCAAACTCAAGGATGTTACGTCTTTATCCAATGAAGAAAAATCAAACTTTGTGAATATAATCCTTGACGCAGGAAGTAAATTTGATAAATCGATTGATAATATTCTTTTAGAGTTGAGCAGAGATGTCAGTACTGATTTTTAGCTAAACCGCCTACGGGTGGTTTTTTATTGCCATTACAATGTCTGGCGTGCCGGGCATCTTAATGGCTATAAGCAAAGAGATATCACATGGTAAAACTGGACTGGGGGCCATTCAGAAAGAGTTCCTCACCGATCATGCCATATCAGGAATATCACCAAAGGAGCGGTGCGAGGCGCGACATACGATGGCTATCTACGGCCCCTATAACTTTTATCGAAGAGTCTACTACATGAGGTTAAGTCTCCCCATACGCATCAACATCATCACCGAATAACACAGAGAAGTATGTTATGATATTCTTGTAATTATTAAAACTGACACCCTGGATATACTATGAAAATATGTTGATGAGAAAAAATGTTAGTGCCTGCCAGGCAGCGGCATGCTGTTACTCGATCTCTTTTTCCTTTAAGTAAATGGCAAGCCAGGAAACGAATTCAAAAGGAGAAGGGCGTAAAAAAGAGACATCACCGATATCTCCCTGGGTGAGATTATTAAGATACAACCTGGCTGTTTCATTATCTGAGAACTCACGGATGAATTCAGAGGCTTCGTTCTGAAGATCTGATTTCAATCCGGTAACCAATTCAGTTGCAGCGTCAACGATCTCAGGATAGTTTTCTCCGTAGGCATCCGCATCGTTGCCTAAGAAGGTTGTCAGAAACACTTTTATCGTTTCATATTTTTCCATGATCATCACTTTATGGGGTAGGCAGTAAATATGTAATAGGGTTTTTTATTATAGATTTCTTTCAATAAAACAACCCAGAGCTTGTTAGCATCGACCAGCCATTCTCTTGGTTTTCTAGTTCTCAATGGAAACTTCCCAAAATGGAGAGGCTATTAAGCATTAAATTCTACTTGATAGACCTGCGGAGATGAAGAAGACAAATGACGGACACCTAAGTGGAAGGTGGGGAAGAATTTGTCGTAAATTATTGACGGCACTGACGCTGGTGATATAGTAACCGCATTCTGAACAGTTACAAGTATCGTGTTCTTTATACCATCGAGAATCACACTGCTCATGTGCATATTTTCTGTAGCACCAGGGAAGATTTTAACCGGCTGCTCTATCTGGTAATGATGTCCTGACCCTGGCCTTTCCTTTTACAGGTAATGCACATCTTCTTGCAGCTAGTCGCTTAAATCGTTCCTATGGTTCAGCATATCCCGAGCTCTGCCAGGCAGTATATCGGAGAATCTCTACCTTCACCAAGAAAGTGCCATTCATGGCACAACAACCCGTTATCTCACAATTACTCACCACGTGGTGATATAGTGGCAAGGCGTCATCAGCGCTAAGTGATAACCAGGTAAATACAATTATTTTTATTAACAGTGTATTAAAGGAGTTCTTATGTCTAACGGAATGGTTAATTTCAAAGCAAAAGTTATCAGTGGGTCAATGACCCTTCCACTCTTGCGTCGAGCTATTGAGTCGGCCGAACCGGGGCGACCAGATATTAATGTGGATATGGGGCAGGTGAGTGAAAGCCTTTTCACTATGGTGGATGAAACGGCCTCAGGCGTGATATTTGAAATACGGTTTAATAACCCGGATGCGCAAAAAGTGAGTATTACTTTCAACGGCGTTGCCTCCGACGTCATCGATGGGGTTATCGGTACAACCAATCCCACGGTGGGGGTTCAGTTGCAAGACGATGACGGCAATATTGTGCCAATAAACGAAGCACGCGACTATCCAGTCTACCCAGGCCCAAATGTGATCAGGTTCACATCCAGCCTGATTGCCACACACGTCCCTGTGATGGCAGGCCCTCTTGTCGCCAATGCCGTCTTCACCCTGGCGTACATGTGATAGTGAGTGAGCTAAAGGTCAGCCCCGGCATCGTCCGGGGCTGAGTTGTTACTGTGGAGGCGCAAACCCTTCTCTGATGTATTCCTGCAGTTCTGCCCCGAAGTACCAGGCAACCAAACCCATTCCAATCACGACGATCGTGATAATTTTCTTGTTCATGGCGACGACATCCTGTGTTGAGAGGGGCCTACCTGAGGTATCCCATAAAATATGACAGGCATAAACCTGTACAGGCTAAGTTCTTTCGGTTTGCCAGTGGCACACACCATCAACACGGAGCGATCGGAAAAAACGATCGACCTCTACGATAAATCGCATTGTCGTGGCGGTTTTAAAATCCACAGCGAACAACTGCTCTGCGGGGATGGGGCCAGTTTGAGGTAAGCCGGACGTCACGCGACAGGACGTCGCGTGCCGAGGCCCGCATGGATGCGGCCGTTGCCGTTCCGGCGTGCTCAAACTGGCCTCAGACCTGAAAGCAGACTGTCAGCCACAAATAACCGGGGATCCTTAAGGCCTTATCCTGCCATGTGTGGTGCAGATGCTGAAGTGTTAAACAGGCTTTCATGCTGTAATTTTATTTTATGCTGCTATACGTACAAATAACCTGCAATTAGAAGCATAAACATGCTGAATATTCAGTGCCGTGTCTCGCGTTCTCCGAGGGGAGTAATTTCGGATCTGGCATAATATGCTGTTCGGCCTGGTGTGAATCGGTCATGCAGAGTAACCCTCCCCGATCGTCAGGCATAAAAAACCCGGCTTTCGCCGGGCGGTATAATCTGCACCATTAACGGAACCAGCAATGATCCCGGGCTAAGAATAGCCTCAGGTCAAAAAAGCGCCAGTAAGAATGAGAAATATAATTTTTTCTTAACCCACCACTATGCCAACCACGAGATTGACCAGTCCTGCCAGCAGCATCGTAGCGCCAGGGATCAGATAGTTTTTATCTTGTTTACGCAAGAAAAGGGCGATAAAGAACAGGCCGATAGCCAGTAGTGGCAGGGCGGTGAGGATAAATGTCGACATGCTGACTCCTTAGCAAAACATCTTTCAGTCCAGTGAGAATAGAAAGCACTATAACCCAAACGCTGACACTGAACGCTAAAGCGTGACCGATGTTATGGTTTCGTTAAATTTTGATTGCTGACAAACCATTTATTTCATTATCCTATAAATACGGTTATTGCATTTCATTTAACCCGTGCGAACATCTTGCTGCCTCTGGAGAATAATAATGAAACATATGAAAAAACTGCTGCTGGTTGCGGCGTTAAGCTGCTCCACTTCTGCACTGGCTGAAACCATTGGTGTTTCAATGGCCTACTTCGACCAGAACTTCCTGACTATTATTCGCCAGGCCATCGATAAAGAAGCGAAGGCACGCGGGATCACCGTACAGTTTGAAGATGCGCGCGGCGACGTAGGGCGTCAGACCGATCAGGTTCAGAGTTTTATCAGTGCCGGTGTGGATGCGATTATCGTTGACCCGGTCAACTCGGCGGGCACCCCGGCGATGACCAAACTGGTCAGCCAGGCCAAAGTGCCGCTGGTGTATGTTAACCGCACGCCAGGTGATAAAACGCTGCCGCCGGGCGTGGTGTTTGTTGGTTCTGATGAGAAACAGTCAGGCACCTTGCAGATGGAAGAGCTGGCGCGTCTGGCTAACTATCAGGGTAAAGTGGGCGTGATGATCGGTAACCTCAGCGATGCAGGTGCGCTGCAACGTACCAAAGACGTTGAACAGGTGGTGGCCAAATACCCGAAAATGAAAGTGGTGCAGAAGCAGAGCGCCAACTACTCGCGCAGCGAAGGGATGGACCTGATGCTGAGCTGGATCACCAACGGTGAAGAGATCGATATTGTGGCCGCCAACAATGATGAAATGGCGATTGGTGCCATTATGGCACTGCAACAGTCCGGTAAAAAAGACAGCAAAGTGCTGGTGGGCGGGATTGATGCCACGCCGGACGGCCTGAAAGCGATGTCCTCCGGTAAAATGCAGGTCACCGTATTCCAGGACGCAGTAGGCCAGGGCAAAGCCTCAGTGGATGTGGCCCAGCGCATGATCAAAGGCGAAAAACTCGACTCCTATCACTGGATCCCGTTTGAGCTGGTCACCCCGGAAAACATGAAAAAGTACGAAGAGAAGTAATCTTTTTTGCCAGCGGCCCTGAGAACAAGGCCGCTGTGCATTTTTCCCCTCGCTCCGCATCGTCGTTTTGCTAAACTGCTCAAATGAATAAAAAACTCATTATTGCCGCTATCTTGGCGATCGTCGCCAGCTACGCCGGTCTGCGTCAACAGGGCGAGTCGCGTGCGCCTGCCACCCGTCATGAGCAACCCGTATCCCGCCAGCAGAACGGCAGCAACGACATCAGCGCGCTGACGCAGCAACAGCGCGTGGCGGACTATCTGCATCAGCACCAGCGGCTGCCGGACTATTACATCCGCAAAGGGGATGCGCGGCGTCAGGGCTGGGATCCGTCCAAAGGCAATCTGTGTGACGTGCTGCCTGGCCGGGCAATCGGGGGCGATCGCTTCAGTAATCGTGAAGGGGGCTTGCCGGAGAAAAACGGACGGCGCTGGTTCGAGGCTGACGTTAACTATCAGTGCGGGCGGCGCGGAACGGATCGCATGCTCTATTCCAGCGATGGCCTGATCTATGTGACCCGCGACCATTACCGTCACTTTGAGCAGGTGAACTGAGATGCAGATGGCGACGTTCGATTTACAGCAGGTGCGCGACAGCGACGATTTCTACCGTCAGTTTGCGCTGAAATTTGACCTGAGCTACTTCGGGAACAATCTCGATGCGCTGTGGGATATGTTAACGGCGGGGATTGAACTGCCGGTGCGCATCACCCTGCGACATCTCGATCGGCATCCGCAGCGGGCGGCGCTGGAGCGCATTCTGGCGGTGATGCAGGAGGCAGAGCAGGAAACCGGCGGGGCATTCAGTGTGCGTGTCAGCCGAATGCCCGCCGGAGATTAGCGGCGGATAACCTTCAAAATTTGCGCCAGTTTCTCGCGCTGTTCCAGACTGATTTCGCGCGAAGCGGCATAACCGGCATTCTGCACAATCATCTCATTTAACCCCACCAGCCAGTCGTAAATATAAAACGCTGCATGGTTGTTGGGCTTCAGTGCCAGGCGCGTCAGGCGCTGACCAGGCCCGAGGTTGACGGTCTGCGCTTCCGGTTTGGCAAAAATCTTCTGCCCCCGGTTGATGCGGCTTTCCGGGCGCTGCGCTTCCGGCAACTGCTGGAACCCGAGCCAGGCGACAAAATCACCCAGCACGCTGAGCGCCCTGGAGACCTGGCGGTCGGCAATCTGCTCTGGAGGCAGCCCTTGCGCATCGCTGTCGGCCAGCACGCGCATCAGGGAACCTTCTAATTCCTGGCGCACGCTGGCGGTGATCAGCTCTTCGGTCAGCATCTCCAGCGTGGGCTTACTCACGCCTAACAACTCGAGCAGTGGGCCGTTGTCCGGCAGCAGGCGCAGCTGATTCACCCAGTGGCGATACACGCTCTGCGCAAACTCCGCTTCCTGATCGACGGCGGGCACGCTGTGATAGCTGGTCTGTACCGCAGTGAGCGGTTCGTCGCTGAGCAGGTCGATGGTCATTCCGATGCCAAAAGGATCGTCTTCGTTGATACTGTACTCATCGGCAGCGGTGCGTTCGGTACGCAACTGACGTTGCAGGAAAAGATGGCGCAGCGTATCGCGTACCGGCACCAGGCGCTCCAGCAGTTCACCGTGCACCCCGGTACGGGTTTGCAGGGCTTTCAGCAGGGATTCCGCAATACGCAAACGCTCCGCCGGATCTTCCCCTTCGGCTGCCTGATACCAGCGACCAAGAAGATTTTCACTCAGTTCGCGCTGGATCTCGGCACGCTGTGTGGCAATACGCGCCAGTTTGCTGTCGGTGCGCACTTCATTGACCAGATAGCCCGCCATACGCTGCACGCCTTTCTCATCCATCGCCAGCATGGCGCCCCAGGCATCACCCGGGTTGCCAACAAAGCGCTGCACGGCGGCATCATGATTGTGGCCGTGAGTAATGCGCTGATCGAACGGGGTCATCGCCCAGATCAACCCCGGCTTACGACCGGTTCGCTGCGCGGTGGTCTCGCCCTGGGTCTGTTTTACCCAGAAGTCGAGCAGGCGGCCAATATGGCGGGTTTCATTACGGTGAGCCGAGGCGCTGCACACCAGCAGATGGGTCACATCCTGCTCAATGGCTGCACGCTGTAACAGGAACGGGCGACGAGCCTGTAAAAACTCCAGCGCCAGTTCGTGATGCTCGTCGTCAGGTAACACGGTTAATTCGATAAAGCCCGGAAAATCGAGCAGGTCGACTTCGGTAAACAGCTCTTCACGCGGCGCGCTATAGAGCGGCAGCAGCACTTCACGGCTGAGCAGCGTCAGTTCGGCCAGCGCCACGCTGACCGGGGCGAGTGCGCGACCGTTATGGCGCGGCACCACCTGCAACGTCAGGTCGGCTGTGGCATTAAACTGGCTGACACCGGAGCTGTTTAACAGACTGTAAGAGGGTTCATCCAGCACGCTTAACGGTGCCAGCACCTGCGGCACGCAGGAGAGGTGATGCAGCACGTGGGCCAGCTGGCGATACAGCGCCGTCAGCTGACGATCTTCGCCCCACAACAGGGAGAACAGTCTGGCGCGGTCGTCAACACCCAGCTGCGGTGCGAGTTCAACGGCCTGCGGCCAGAAATGGCTGTCCAGCGCGCTGCTGCGCGCCAGGCTGATGGTCAGTGCATCCCACAACGCCACCATCTGATGGCGGTTAATGCCTGCAACCGGTTCCGGCTGGCGATACATCGCCACGTTTTGCACGCGTTCGCCCAGCTGGGATTCATCCAGTGGCGTGACAGTGTCACTGCCACGTTGCGCGTATTGCAGTGCCAGCACCGCCACCAAATCACATTCGGTCAACAGGGAGAGCTGTACCGGCCAGTTGCTGTCGCTGCTCTGCTGCTGGCCGCTGAAGCGCTGCACCAGATTCGCGGTATGCTGCTGTGGATTGAGCTGGCTGGCGTAATCCACCACGCTGTTACCCAGTGCACATTCCAGGCGGCCTTTCTCGCTGGATGCCAGTGCACCAATCAAATAGGACTTGCCCGCCTGGGCCAGGCCAAACAGCCCGATGGCACAGTTCAGCGGAGTATTCCGCGCCAGTACGCTGGCATGGTTATGCTGACGCAGCAGTTTGATCGCCAGACGATCCGCTTCCATATTCAGGCGAGGCGCCTGCGAACGGTTCACATCCAGCCAGGCCAGCGCCTGCTCAATGCCCTGGGTCAGGGCATCACGTTTTTTATTCGCCTGGGCGGTCAGGATTTTATTCAGAGATTTCATTTCTTGTAGACGCTCCCGCTGTCAATCCAGTAATGCGCCATACCTGAAGCGCTGCTGGCCAGCGTATTCAGACGCAGGCGCAGATGCTCCAGCGGCACCTGGCTGCCATCATCCAGAGTGGCATCGGCAATATCAAACCGTTCCGGGCCAAATTCACCAAACGGACGGCTGACCGCCAGCTTGATACGTAACACTTTATCGCCCGCAACGCTGCGCGCCAGCTGAGAATCCACAATGGTCAATGTATAGAGCGGCGAAGCAGGCCAGCGGTCGTTATCCAACTGACGGAAGCCAAGCGTGATGGCCCCGCGCACCTGGAAGCGGCTGCGGACATCCAGCGTGAAGTTGTGCTGATCCAGATCGATATCACTGTACCAGACGTTTTCGGCCGTCAGTGCGCCGGTGCCGTCGAGCATGCCAAGATAGCGGATTGTTGAGTACGGCTGGAAATCACCGGCTTTAAACCAGAAGTTAGCCAGTCGCAGGTCAAGTGACAGCAGGCATAGCATCGCACCCACCGCCGCCGTTGATTTCGGGTTCTCGATTTTTCCCTGCTTGTTGAACGGATACCAGTCATTGGTGTGGTAACCATCCAGCGACAGAATGCGGCTGACCGGCAGCGGTTGCAGATGGCGGAACAGCGCCTGAACACCGGGGAAGCGCGAAGGGCGCCCGGTCAGCAACAGCACGTCACAATCATAAACCGCCACCACTTCGGACATAGAACGCAGGCTGTGCGTGATATTCATACGTGGGGAGAGGAACTCCGCATGCAGTTTGCTGAGGCGCACAATCAGCGGCACCGAGAGAATATCAAAGCCTTTGGCTTCGCCCGGCAGCTCGCGCTGGATCTCGCGGTTAATATAGTCGAGTAATTTTTCCGTCGGTGCCTGTGCCAGCAGTTCACCAAAGCGGGCATCAATTTCAGCCGTCAGATCGAGCGGGTCGAAAGTCTCATAGGCTTCGAGGATCGCCTGGCCCAGCGGAATAAACAGTTGTAATGTCACCTGCTGACGCAGCGTGGAGTGCCCGTCAAGACGGCCTTCATGCCCGAACAGACGCGTCATCACTGCTTCCGGATTGACCATGCCTGCCTGCTTAAATGCCCCCTGCAAAGCGGGCAGCACGTACAGTTGGATCACATCCAGCAGAATATCGTCACCCGCCAGCTTAAAGCCTTCACGGAACAGCAGGCGCGGCATGATTTTTACGTTATTGCCCACGCCGTCGTCCAGGCGGTACTGGGTAATCGCCAGGTCGGTGGTGCCGCCGCCAATATCAATCGAGGCGATGCGCAGGGTTTTGCCCGCCGGTTCATCGGCGGCGCGCGCGCGGTCCGGGCGCGCCATGCTGGCGAAGAAGGCTTCGGCACGGCCGCCAAAGTTCACCTGGGTTTCGTTATACAGGTACACCATCTGCCCACAGGTGGCTTCATCCCATTCCATCTGCACATCCGGCACCGGCACGCTGCTTTTGGCTTTGTCGGCGGCGCTGGTGAAATCATCATCCATCGGGTGCCAGCCCATCGCTTTCCACACCAGTGCAATGGCTTCCAGCATCCGGCGGCGGAAGATCTCACGTTCCGGCTTTGGCATCGCCGAAGGCAGGGTGAGGATAATATTGCGCAGCTGGCGCGGGGCGCTGCTGTGCAGCATCTTCTGGCGTTGCAGCGGGCTGTTCATCTGCAACAGCGCCTGCGCCAGCAGTTCAGAAAGCATCAGGCTCATCACCGAACTGCGGCTGTAGTGCGGCGCGAACACCGGCAGGCGTTCCTCCAGCGGAATGCTGTAGAGCGGCTGGCCCTCGTCATTGATCAGATAGGTCAGCGGCAGTGCCGTCGCCAGCGGTTCCTGCAACACATTGCCCGGCGTGCGGCTGAAGCGCCAGCCCGGCGTATAGCTCTCTTCATCCCACAGATAACGACGCGGGCTGGAGAGACCGGTGGCGCCTTCAGTGCCAAGGCGCTGTAACGCCAGCTGCCCGGCTTCACGGCCGACGCGGGTAATGGAAGGCCAGATAAAGGCATCATCACGGCCACTTTCCAATGAGAAGTTCTGCTTACCAAAACTGGCCTGGGCGAACTCCACCCGGCTTTCAAACAGCTCGTTATACAGCTGATGCGGCTCGCTGAGGTTACGCATCTGCAATTCGTAGGTGTGCTTCAGCCCCTGATGATCGTCAACATGATCTTCCACCATGATGCCGCAGGTGTGTGAGTTGCCGACGTCGAGGATCAAATCAACGGCAATGGCGGGTTCCTGAAGGGTGGCCGCGCTGATTTTCAGCTCCGGCACGGAGAGTTGCTGACCGAGCAGATGCAGAATATTCAGATAGTGTGCCTGGTACTCGAACTCACGCAGTGATGCTTTGATGTTCACCTGCGGGCGCTGTTCCAGCGTGGCGGCTGCCTGAGTAAAGGCCTCGCGCAGCCAGCCGTCAATCCAGGTGTGATCGAGAAACTCACCCAGTTCATCGCTGCGATGGGCCAGCGCAAAACTGACGCCGTTCTTCACATCGTTAACGTTCAGCGCCAGCGATTCATCCTCTCCATCGGCCCAGACTTTGGTATCGAACGCCAGCACCACGCGGTGAGTATTACCATTGGCGTCCGGCGTATCCAGTGCCACGATGCGCACGCGTGCCCAGTTATCCGGCCCACCAATAAAGGTGCGAGGAGGATTAAAACGGAAGAACGGCAACGGCAACCACTGGCCGTTAAGCAGCGTCAGCGACTGTGCCAGCGGGAAACTGAATTCGGGTTTCACCACTTCCGGTGGCGTGCCCGCTGCCTGTGGCAGCAGGTATTTCCCGGCCTGCGCGTGATAATTCAGGCGCAGCAGCGGGCCATTCGCGGTCTGACGGACAAATTTTCCCGGCCAGTCAGCGTTCAGATCCGGGTTTAACGCAAAGTCGAGGAACTGAATGCCGCTGTTCTGAACCAGCGTCATATTCGGTTTGAAGTCAGCAATTGTCGCCAGCATTATGATTTACTCTCACGCTTCATGGTCATTGGCAGCACGGTGTCGTCGTTATAGCGGCCACTGCATTCGGCAGCACCAGTCAGACCCTGTTTACACACCAGTTCCGGCATCTGATAGCGGGAACCGTCGGTGCAGCGTGCTTTGGTGCGGCTGTTAATCACCAGGTTACCGGAAGACATCAGCCCGGCAAACACATCCACCTTACAGGTGACGCCGCTTCCCTGGGTAATACGGGCGGACCCTTTGCCGTTTTTCAACTGATATTTCAGCATCGGTGGGGTGCCGGTCGGCAGGTTTTTCTGCACCAGCACGCGCCAGTTGCCGTTGAGGAATTTCGTTGAACCAATCTTAACCGCATCCTGCGGCATCACCAGGTCATCTTTGCCTGCCGGACGCGCATCCGCGACCGCTTCAGGGGCCGGAGCAGGCTCTGTCGCTGCTACCGCCGGGGTAGCTGGAACAGGTGCAATCACTGCTGCGGCCAGCGGCAGTGTGGTGGTTTTCACCGGAACCACTGCCGCGGCGGTCGCGACAGGCTGAGGTTCAGGCTGTGGTGCGGGTTCAGCGGCCGTTTGTTTGGCGATGGGCGCATCATGCGGTTCTTCTGCCGGTTTGTCGCTGCGGTTTTTCAGCTGCACGCCAAAGGTGATCAGCAGAGCAACGGCGGGCAATACCCAGCTGTAACGCAGCCAGATTTTAGCTTTCGGTTTCGTGGTTGCAGCGGCAGGTGCCACCGGAGCAGACTCTGGCTCGGATTCCTCAACCGCTTCTGGCTCATCGATAATTTCCAGTGCTGGCATCGGCGGAACCACCACCGGAGGCGGCACCGGAACGGGCGCGGCCACAGCAGGCTCGGGCGCGATCAGCGGGGCAATCACCGGGGACACGGTCGCGGCAATCGAGGTCGGCGTGACCAGCGGTGCAGCAGCAGGGGCCAGGCGCGACAGACCGAGGGACGGCACATCATCTTCTTCAATGCGCAGACAGTCGAAGACATCCTGACGTGATTTTTTATCCAGGCTGACAAAGCCCCAGAAGGTAATCACCGGTTTGCCACCGACAAGGTAAACGTAGTTTTGATCGGGGAATTGCAGGGCTTTGTTGAGCAGGGCGCCAAACAGTTTCTGGCTGGGTTTATCCGACTGCTGCGCACGTTCGCCGATGTCGGCGATGGTGGTCTGACAGGCCAGCAGTTGATTCAGTGCTGCGGTGCGCGCGGCGTTGCTGGCAGCGGCCCAGGAGGTGACTTTTCCCTCCACCGGGGAGTACCAGTCAAGGCGGTCTCCGGCATCGTTCGGCTGCGGGATAGCCAGGCAGTCGGCAACCTGCGATTGTTTTCTCAGGCGCAGGGTTTCGCGCAGTTGCAAAGCCGACAGATAAACGGGCTGCCCGTTCTCACCGAGGGCGAGGATGGCGTCGAGATTACCGCTGCGTAAGAAGATTTTTGCCACGCAAAGAGACCTTATAGTCAGAGTTCGGAAGTAAAAAGCGTGTGTAATCAGACTATTTTAGTTGTACGTGACTTAAATCAAATGCGCAAATAAGCAATAAAACAGGTGAGTACTTAGGGCATAACCCGGTGATCTGGTGAAGATTTCGCCAGTGCTGGTGACCATCGTCATCTGTCGACTGCTGACTGCATGTTCAGTTCTGATATACAGGTTATATTAGTTTCATTAATGACTTCTAATATTGAATCGCATAATATCGCATTTTTGGGATCTCGCCCGCGATGGAGTCGTAAACTTGTTAATCGTAGGGCGTACTGCTGGCCCTAAAAATAAAGAGGTTTATGAGGCTGTTACAGATAAACAAAATGAGTCTCTTAAATGGCTTGTTTCTGAGATTGCTTCTAAATTACATGTTCCATGACTGAGGTTTACAGGCATCCTGATATAGGAAGGAAAAAAAAAAGGAAGCGAGTACAGCAAAATGGAAATAGCAAAATACTTACTTTATGCATTTACACTACTTTCCTTATCTGCTGAGGCAGCAAGAGAAGTAGCACATGTAGAAATTATCAAGAGTGGTTACTTCGATGAAATCGATAAGGAAGATCCTTACAACTACGCCGAGGGATGTAAATTATTTAAACCCACCAAAGAGAAACTTATCAACTACTTCTCTAAAGCTGAAGAAAATGGATACGGATGGATGCACGAGTATTACACGCCTTGCATCGCCTCTGGCACGGTAACGTTTAAGGACGGCTCTTATGGGGATTGGGTAATGCACGATAGTGGTTATGGATGGGTAACCTTTAAAGATAAGAAGAATGATGGAAAGGAAGTGTCTTTTCTTCATGTCAATAATGGATGGGGGTTGGAATAGAAATACCCCCCTCTGTTACCCGGTCCATCCGTTATTGCCGTAAACGCGCAACATCACCGCCACTGATCGCCGCCAGATTCTGCGTGATCTTCTCTGGCGACCAGTCCCACCAGGCGATTTTCTCCAGCTCGGCAATCACTTCATCGCTGAAACGCTGACGGATCACCTTCGCCGGGTTTCCTCCTACAATGCTGTAAGCAGGAACATCAGACACCACCACTGAACGTGATGAGATAATCGCGCCGTTACCGATGGTGACGCCGGGCATAATCAGGCAGTCATAACCCATCCACACGTCATTACCCACGCGGGTGTCGCCTTTATAGGGCAGGTCACCAGGCTCGGGCGCAGCACTTTCCCAGCCGTTGCAGAAGATAAAGAAAGGGAAGGTAGAGAGGCCGGAGGTCTTATGATTGGCGCCATTCATGATAAATTTCACCCCGCGCGCCAGGGCGCAAAATTTACCAATAATCAGCTTATCGCCGATGAACGGGTAGTGATAAAGCACGTTACGCTCAAAGTTCTCTGCACCTTCCGGGTCGTCGTAATAGGTGTAATCACCAATCAGGATATTGGGATTGCTCACGCTATTTTTGATAAAACAGACCTGCGGAAAGCCAGGCAAGGGGTGAAGAGTGGCGGGATCGGGTCCGTGCATAGATGCTCCTGAAATGAAATCCTGTGGGGCAGTATAGACCGCAGGCCCGGATCGGGTTCAAATCGGGCGCAGCAGATGTAAACTTCTCGTAAATTAAGAACAACCCTAATCAGAGACGGGTGTTTTTAGCCTGGTGCAGGAGTATTATAGCCGTCTGAAATTACGCTGAGGATAGACCGCTTCATGTTTTCTCGTTCCACGCTCGCCGCGCTCACGGCCACCTTAATGCTGGCAGGTTGCAGCCACAAAACAACGCAGGCCCCGGCAACGGTAGATGTATCTGCCGCCGAAGCGACACCTGCGGTTTCCGCGTTTGCTGCCGGCCCGACGCAGCTTAACGTGACCCACGTTATCTCCCGTGCTGACGATGGCTCCTCCGTCATCCTGACCATCGACGGCGTTGAAGCCGGTACGCTGACGCGCGGAGAAAACAAAGAACTGTTTGTTCCTGAAGGCAAGCATAAGGTCGGTGGCTATGTTCAGACACTGTTCGGCCTGGGCCGTGTGACCATTCAGTCGGTGGAAGTCACCACCAAAACGGATCAGGCAACGCATGTGTCCTATTCCGTCACCAAAAACAAACCCGCGTTTACCCTGACAGAAAAAGCCGCAGGCTGATGCTGTTCTTACCCTGTTCCACGCAAGGAACAGGGTAATCGCCCCCATTCTCAGACGATCCCTAACCCTGTACTGCCGATCTCTCCGCACTGAGCCGCTATAATGGTCAGTTCATTTTCCGATGGAGAGTCTTCCATGTTATATCGCCTTACCCTAACCACCCTCACTGCCGCACTGCTATTGACGGGTTGCGCGCGCCAATCCGTAGAGGTTCCTGACGATCAGTATGCCCGCGGCCCCACGCAGATTAACGTGTCGCATATTGTGACTCAGACTGATGATGGTTCTGCGGTCGTCGTCACCGTGGATGGACGAGATGCGGGGGTTCTGGACAATGGCGAAGGGACACTGTTGCATGTGCCGGAAGGCAAACATAAAGTCGGTGGCTACGTGCCGACGTTGCTGGGCCGCGTGACGATCCCTTCGGTGGATGTCACCACATCACACAATGAAGTGACGACGGTGGCCTATTCGGTCGCACGGGATAAAGCGGCGTTTAGTGAAGTCGCCCGCTTACCTGGATAAAAAGCCAGGATAAAAAGCCTGGATATAAAGCTAGGATAAAAAACCTGGATAATAAAAAGGCAGGGATAGTAAAAAAGAGAGGGGCGGGAAAGCAGGGAGAGCAGTACAGAAAGAAGATTGCCCCTGGAACAGGCCAGGGGCAGGGCGATTACAGCGCCATATCGTGTTGCGGGCTTTCGGCACGCTTCTCAGGCTGAGAAGGAGCGTCAGACGGCTTAGTATTGTTCATATCAATCACCGGTGGTTTCACCAGCTGCAGGGTCGCTGCGGTATCATCCCACACCTGCTGAGTCAGCGCGGTGTTGCCATTCAACTGCTGGCCATAGCTTGGAACGATAGTGCGGATCTTGCTCTGCCACTCGGGTGAGTTGAACTGCTCAGGGAACAGCTTTTTCATCACGTTCAGAGTGATAGGTGCTGCGGTGGAAGCACCCGGAGAAGCACCCAACAGGGCCGCCAGGGTTTTCTGCTGATCGGTCACAATTTCAGTACCGAGTTTCAGCACGCCGCCTTTATCTTCATCTTTCTTGATGATCTGCACGCGCTGACCGGCCTGAATCAGTTTCCAGTCTTCTTTACGCGCATTCGGGTAGTACTCTTTCAGCGCTTCAAAGCGGTCGTTGTCATCCAGCATCACCTGACCAATCAGGTATTTCACCAGGTCGAAGTTATCCATACCCACGTGCGTCATTGGCATAAAGTTGCTGGTGGTGGTGGTGCTTAACAGATCAAACAGCGAGCCATTTTTCAGGAACTTGGTAGAGAAGGTCGCGAACGGCCCAAACAGTACCACGCGCTTACCGTCAAGGTAGCGGGCATCCAGATGCGGTACAGACATCGGTGGTGCGCCTACTGACGCCTGGCCGTAGACTTTTTCAGTATGCTGTTTGGTAATCTCAGGGTTTTCGCTCACGAGGAACGAACCACCCACCGGGAAGCCTGCATAGTTATCCGCTTCCGGGATGCCGGTTTTCTGCAGCAGCTTCAACGCACCGCCGCCTGCACCGATAAAGACGTATTTCGCATCAACGCTGTGCTCTTCACCGCTTTTCACATCGGTGATGGTCACGTGCCAGGAGTTATCGGCATTACGTTTAAAATCGGTGGCTTCCGCTGAGGTTTCCAGCGTGAAGTTTTTATCTTTCTTCAGGCTGCCGATCAGCTGACGGGTGATTTCACCGTAGTTAACGTCAGTTCCGACCGGGGTCCAGGTGGCAGCGATTTTCTGATTAGGATCGCGGCCTTCAATGGTCAGGGGTGCCCACTGTTTAATTTGATTTGGATCGGTAGAGAATTTCATTCCCTGGAACAGCGTGGTCTGCTGTAACGCTTCATAGCGTTTGGTCAGGTAATTGACGTTGGTGTCACCCCAGACGAAACTCATATGTGGCGTGGAATTAATAAAGGAGTGCGGGTTATTTAAAATGCCGCGTTTCACCTGTGCGGTCCAGAACTGGCGGGAAATCATAAACTGTTCGTTAATTTCCAGCGCCTTGGACACATCAATGGAACCGTCTGGACGCTCTGGCGTATAGTTCAGCTCCATATTTGCCGAGTGACCCGTACCGGCATTGTTCCAGCCGTTAGAGGATTCAAGGGCCACGCCGTCCAGCTTCTCTACCATCAGCTGTTTCCAGCCTGGCTGAAGTTCCTGTAACCAGGTGCCAAGGGAGGCGCTCATGATACCGCCACCGATCAGCAGTACGTCGGTTTTCTGCGTGGCAGGGGTTTCAGCCCAGGTACTGGTGCAAACCAGTAAAGCTGACAGAGAAAGCAGGGGAATCGTTTTTTTGGAGTTAGACATTTTAAATAACGCATCAATATAGGTTAACAAATTGAGGTGATATTTTAGCGCAATTTAACGAAAAGTTAATAACTATTTATTATGTTTAAATCAAATCACGAAATTAATTTAATTACTTAACGTTTATTTTAATTACTCGTCAGGTTTATTTAGTTTTAAAACACAAAATAGAGGGTTATTAATTGGCTGAAAAAGCATGAGAAAAAGAATAATCAAGCTGGCGATTACCGCCAGCGCAATAAGGGCAAAAAATGAGGGGGAAGTCGACGGCAGCGAAGGTTCATTTGCCGTTTTTTCCCCTCATTTTCCCCATTGATGTGTTGTTCCGGGCGGTACAGCATGAAATGTTAACCGATGCGATTTAATGCATCCAGCACGTCGTGCGGCAATTCGAGCTGTGCGCTCGCCAGATTTTGCTCCAGGTGAGCGAGTGATGAGGTGCCGGGGATCAGCAGGATATTGGGTGAGCGTTGCAGCAGCCACGCCAGCGCCACCTGAAGCGGGGTGGCCTCACAGGCAACGGCCGCCTCGCTCAGTGCGGCGCTCTGCAAAGGAGAGAACCCGCCGAGCGGGAAGAAGGGCACGAAAGCGATGCCGTCTTGTGCCAGCTGGTCAATCAATGCGTCATCCTGACGATGGGCGAGGTTATACATATTCTGCACGCACACGATCGGCGTGATACTGCGCCCCTGGGCGATCTGGGCTGCTGTGACATTACTCAACCCGATATGGCGAATCAGTCCCTGTTCTTTCAGTTCGAGCAAAGCCGTCAGCGAGGCTTCAATATCGCCTTCGGCAGGCTGGAACATATCAAACATCAGCCGCAGGTTAACCACATCCAGCACCTCTCGCTTCAGATTGCGCAGATTATCATGCACCGCGCTTTGCAGTTCCGCAGGGGACATCGCCGGGTTCCAGGAACCGTCACTGCCGCGCACAGCACCCACTTTGGTGACAAGGGTCAGGTCATCCGCATAGGGATGCAGCGCTTCGGCGATCAGCTGGTTGGTGATGTGTGGGCCGTAAAAATCACTGGTATCGATATGATTAATCCCGCTTTCCACCACCGCCCGCAGCACGGCGATGGCGGCCTGGCGATCCCGCGGCGGCCCGAAAACATGGGGACCAGCCAGCTGCATCGCACCATAACCCATGCGGGTGACTACGCGGTCGCCAAGTACACAGGTTCCGGCATTTTTTATCGTCATTGTCAGGCTCCAGATCGAGGTTGTAGAAAAAACCGTAAGGTGTTCCAATAAAATACGAATAATTATTCAGGTTGTGAATTCGCATATGATGAACGACAACGCTAAGGGACTTGAAGCGCGCAAACAGCCGCGGCAGGCGCGATCGCAGGCCACCGTTGAGGTGATCCTCGAGGCGACTATTCAGGTTTTGCTGGCGGAAGGGCTGCCCCGGTTGACCACGATCCGCGTTGCCGAGCGGGCTGGCGTGTCGGTGGGGACGCTGTACCAGTATTTTCCCCAGAAGCAGGCGCTGCTGTTTGCGCTGTTACAACGCCATCTGGAGAGGCTGGTAAGCATAATGGAAGGTGCCGCGTTATCCGTACAGGGTCAGCCACTGGCAGTGATGGTGAAACATATTGTCAGCGTGTTTATGCAGGTGAAAACCGAGAACCTGCACGAGTCGGCGGCTCTGTATGCTGTCGCCAGCGAACTGGATACGCGCAGCTATGTGCGCAGCGTGGAAGCGCGCAATCGCCTGGCGCTGGAAACGATGCTCGACAGTGCCAGCGACAGGCGGTTTGCCGATACGCCGGGGGTGACGTTTGTGTTTATGGGCGCACTGTTCGGGCCGATACGGCTGCTGCTGGAAGGCGACCCTGAGCAGCAGGATATGGAGCGTCTTGCAGGCCAGCTCGAACTGTTATGCCTGAGCTATCTGGAGCACGTTTCGTTGCCACGCTGAGCGTGGCGCAGTTCCGGGCCTGTTGATACCGATATGATACTGGCGGCCTCTGATGAGGTGCATAATGGATTAACCGCCGCTATCCCGCCAGGCAGAATGGGTAAGCCGAAAGAGGTGGCAAACGCCGTGCTGTTTCTCGCCAGCGATTGAGAGCAGCTATATTGCCGGTGCCGAGACCTGCGTGGATGGCGGTTTGACACAGGTTTAACATGTAGCACCATTACTGTGCATGCAGTCCAACACAGAGAGGAAAGAAAAGGCCGAAATGTCGGGCTTCTTATTATTTTGAATTTATTATTTCCATCTCCCTGCACCATTATTGTGATAATCATCATATTAATCCCTCGCTAAGCACTATTTTTGTGCGTCACTTCAAAAGTCAGCATAAGAAAGTCATATATTCGCGTTGCTACGCATTTTTTTAATAAAACCCAACCTTTTTTCACAACGTGTCGTGCCGCACACCTTCCATTTTAGTTATTAAAAAACAGTATGTTATAAGTTTAACCCTGGGCGTGATTTCTGGTTAGTCTGTTTTTACCATAATTTCAAATATGAATATTCTGTTAAAAAAATGATTGTCATCGTATTTTTTAAAGTGATAAAAGATTCTCACTTGATACGGGTTTTTCATTTTAAAGGTTACCGATTATGTCGCTTGAAACTGCCGATGTGCGTATTTCTTCGTCCTGGGAACGCCCGGACAGAAAATGGCTTTCTGCCTTTGCCGCATTCCCTGTCGCCAATATTGGCGATGCGATGGAAAGACTGAGTATGTGTGATGCGGGCATCGTGCCTGTCAGCAGCAATACCGACTTCGTCGGCTTTGCTTTTCCTGTGCTGGTCACTGCCGGGGATAACGCCGCCGTCATTCTCTCTCTGGATCACATCCAGCCGGGTGACGTGATGATGATTAACGGACTGGGCCACACTGACCGTGCGCTGGTCGGGGAACAGCTTACCCAGCGCTTCCAGCATGCCGGGGCCGTTGCTCAGGTGATTGATGGTGCCGTCCGCGACCGCAAGGTGATTGAGTCAACGGGATTACCCACCTTCTGCCGTGGCACAACACCTGCCGGCCCGTATAAAAATGGCCCTGGCGTAATTGGTGAACCCGTAGCCATCGGCGGCGTGGTGTGCAGCGCTGGGGACATTGTGGTGGGTGATGCCGACGGCATTATCGTTATCCCTTTCTGGCGCGCCGAAGCGGTGCTGGTTGCCGTGCAGGAAGTGGCGCGCCGTGAAGCGGCCATGACGGCGGAAGTCACACAGAATTATCGGTAAATAAACGTCCCCGTTCAGGGGTAACAACCGGGTAAATACACAGACTGCCAGGGCAAAACAATGACGAAATCACATGCAATGACAATGGATTACGCTTTGCCAAAGGATGGGGAAACAAAAAACAATGTCGTGCGCCGCGCATCGCTTGCCGGTGGCGTTGGCTCCTTTGTGGAATGGTATGACTACGGCATCTATGGCCTGCTGGTCAGCTCGCTGGTGCTGGTTTTCTCCGCCAGTGATATGAACACTACGGATGCCGGACTGATGCTGACCTATGTCGGCTTTACGGTGAGTTTTATTGTTCGTCCCTTCGGTGGCGTGATCTGTGGCTATCTGGGCGACAGAATAGGGCGTCAGAAACTGCTGGCGATCCTGTTACTGATGATTTCCCTCGCGACAGCCGCCATTGGTTTACTGCCTGACTATAACAGCATCGGTTGGGCCGCTCCGGCGTTACTGATCCTGCTGCGTATTGTGCAGGGGTTCTCCGCCGGGGGAGAAGTCTCGGGTGCCGGTTCCTTTGTGGCGGAATATGCGGAAGACCATCGGCGTGCCGTGGTGATGTCACCGCTGGTGATGGGATCGTTTATTGCCTTGCTGTTTGGCAGCCTGCTGATCAGCGGACTGATCAATGTGTTTGGCATTGATGCGGTGAATAACGGACTGTGGCGCGTGCCGTTCCTGCTGGCTATCCCGATGGCCTTGATCGGTGTCTATATTCGTACCCGCATTGAAGATACACCTCACTTTCAGATGGTGAAGGCCAGCAAACGGGTGGTACGTAACCCGATCCGCGAGGTGCTGTCTTCTAAGCGCCATCTGAAAGCGATTGGGCTGGCGATCACGCTTCCGGCGGTGAACGGTCCCGGTTACTACATCCTGTTCGTCTATATGCCGACCTATCTCAACAAGGTGATGCATTTCACCCAGATCCAAAGCCTGATGGTCACCGCCTGCGGTCTGCTTACCATCGTTGGTGCCATTCCGTTAATGGCGTGGCTCTCTGACCGCCTCGGCCGTCGACCGCTGTTGATTGCTTCCGCCATTGCGATGGCTGTGCTGGCCTGGCCCTGTTTCTGGCTGTTGACGCTGGGGATGCTGCCGCTGGCCTGTATGGCGTCGATGTTGCTGGCGTTCGCCTTTGCCGGGCATGCCGGGGTGATTCAGGCCACGCTGGCTGAAATGTTCCCGACCAATGTGCGCTACAGCGCGTACAGCATCGGCTTCAACCTCTCCACCGTGATTTTTGGCGGGTCGGCACCGTTACTGATGACCTGGTTAATCGGCATGACCGGCATCGCCAGCATTCCGAGTTATATGGTGATCTTCACCGCCGCACTGACCCTGATCAGCGCACTCTATTTGAAAGAAACAGCAGGCCAGCCGCTCAGAGCTGAGTAAGCAGCACTAAGCCAACTCTCTGGATTTCGAGGTTAATAATGAAAAACGCATCCCCCTGGCGGATAGGGTTTGATATTGGTGGCACCTTCACCGATCTGGTGCTTCTGAATGATGTGACGGGTGATGCCCTGCGCCATAAAACCCTGACGACGCCGGAAGACCCTTCCGAAGGCGCTTACACCGGGCTGACTCAACTGGTGGAGATGGCGGGGTTACAGGCCGCTGATATACACGCCATCACCCACGGCACTACTCTGGCAATTAATGCGCTGCTGGAGCGCCGTGGCGCGAAAACCGCCCTGGTGGTGACGCGCGGCTTCCGCGATGTGCTGGTGCTGGGGCGGGAATACCGTTATGACATTTATGATCTCAATGGTGCACCGGCTCAGCCTCTGCTGCCGCGCTCTCAGGCGTATGAAATTACCGAGCGCGTTACGGCGCGGGGCGACGTCATCCTGCCGCTGAACGAAGCTGAAGTGGTGAGACTCGCGGGCGAACTGCGTGCGCAGCAGTACGAAGCAGTCGCGGTGCTCTGTATGCATGCCTATGCCTGGCCCGACCATGAAAACCGCATTGAGGCGATCCTCAGCCGTGAACTGCCGGGCGTCTCTATTTCGGTGTCACACAAAGTGTCCCGTGAAATCCGTGAATACGACCGTGGCGTTCTGACAGCAATGAATGCCTTTGTCCAGCCCAAAGCACGCCGCTATATGGCGCGGCTGGAAAACAAGCTGCGCGAAGGGGGCTTTATCTGCGACTGGCTGGTGATGGGATCGAATGGCGGTCTGATGGCGCCCCAGGTGGCAGCTGATTATCCGACGCGCATCATTGAGTCCGGCCCGGCCGGAGGCATTGTCGCCACGGCGGCGTTTGCCCGCAAGAATCAGGAAAACAGAGTGCTGGCCTTCGATATGGGTGGCACCACTGCCAAGGCCTGCGTGGTACGGCAGGGCGAACCCTCGATTACCACCGATTATGAAGTAGGCCGTGCCGACCGTTTGCTGAAAGGCAGCGGCTTGCCCGTCAAACTACCCGTGGTAGACATGATTGAGATCGGTGCCGGGGGCGGCAGCATTGCGCGTGTGGATTCACTCGGTTTGCTGGAGATCGGCCCGGAAAGCGCCAGTGCCTGGCCTGGCCCGGCCTGTTATGCACGCGGCGGCGAGCAGCCCACGGTGACGGATGCCAACCTGGTGCTGGGGCTGCTCGATCCTGATGCGTTTCTCGGGGGACGGATGCCTTTGAATGTTGAGGCGGCACGTCAGGCGATTCAGCGCATCGCCGATCCTCTGGGCCTGACGATTGAAGATGCGGCCTGGGGCATTCATGAAGTGGCGAACAGCAAAATGTCCGAAGCACTGCGCACGCACTGCGTGGAGAAGAACGTCAGCCCGTCACAGATGACGATGCTGGCCTTTGGCGGTGCCGGACCCAGCCATGCCTGGTCGCTGGCGAAGCAGCTGGATGTGAAACGGGTCTTTTTCCCCAACGGTGCAGGGGTTTATTCCGCCTTTGGCCTGCTGACCGCACCGCCGAGTGCCGACTTCGTTCGCAGTGACCGCTGTCGTCTGTTACCGGGCATGGATGTTGCCCGTATTCATGCAGTGTTTGCGGAAGGCTTCGATGAAGCCATGACCACGCTGGCCGCCGCCATCGCCGATCCGGCGAGTGCGCCCCTCCAGCGGAAAATGGCCGGGGTGCGTTATGTCGGCCAGGGATCTGAACTGACGGTAACGCTGCCCGATCGCTTCCTGCAACAGGGCGATGTCCAGGCGCTGATTGATGCGTTTGAAGCCGCACATCTGGCGCGTTTTGGCCGCACGCTGCCGGGACAGGGCGTCGAAGTGGTCAACTGGCGCGGTCATGTGCAGACCACGCCGCCAAAACTGAATACCAGCGATCGCGTCACCCATCCTGAACCGGATGCACGAGAAAAAAGCCTGCGGGTTTACCTTGGACGCAAACAGGGCTTCAGCGTTTGTCGCGTGATCCCCCGCAGCCTGCTGATCGCCGGAGTGAACATTGATGGGCCTGCGCTGCTGCAGGAAAAAGAGTGCGCCATTTATGTCGGGCCAGGGGCGTCTGCGCAGTTGGATGAACAAGGTAATATTTTGATGGAGCTGAACTGATGACGATAGCGACCCCCGATAACCTGCGTTTTCTCGATGATCCGATTAGCCTGAGGATCACCTGGGATCGTCTGGTCAGTATCTCTGAAGAGGCGGCGGCAACGCTGGTGAACATGGCGTTTTCCAGCATTATTCGTGAAGTCGGCGACTACTCCTGTCTGCTGATGGATGCCAGCGGCAGCTCTCTGGCACAACCGAAAACCAGCGTCCCGGTGTTTATCGGCACGCTGCCCGCAACAGTTCGCCATCTGCTGGCGAAATTCCCGGCGGAGACGTTAAAACCGGGTGACAGTCTGATCACCAACGATCCATGGCTGGGCACCGGGCACCTGAATGATGTCACTGTGGTAACCCCGGTGTTTCGTGGCGGCAGGCTGGTGGCCTTTACCGGCGCGGCCGCGCATATGTCCGATATTGGCGGCTCACTGAATATGGGGTCGTCGCGTGATATGTACGAAGAAGGATTCCTGATCCCACCGAGCAAACTGATGATCGAAGGTCAGGTCAACCAGCAGTTGCTGGACCTGTTCCTCGCCAATGTGCGCTCACCCGACCAGGTGGAAGGCGACCTGCACGCGATGCTGGCAGCGAACCAGATTGGGGCCAACGGGCTGCTTGGTCTGATGGACGACCTCCAGTTGGAGTCCGTCACCCCGCTGGCAGAGAAGATTCATGCCCTGACCGAAAATGCGATGCGCAAAGCGATTGAGGCGGTCCCCGACGGGCGCTATGAAGCCGCGGTCGACATCGGTGATTTCGAGGGTGATATTCACCTGAATGTGGCAGTGATCGTGGCGGGTAGCAATATCACCATTGATTATGCCGGCTCGTCGGCAGAATCGCTGTTCGGCAGCAACTGCCCGATGTCCTTTACTTACGCCTATAGCGTCTATCCTCTGAAATGTCTGCTTGAACCGCATCTGCCCAACAACGAGGGCTGCTTTAAGTCCATCACCGTTACCGCGCCGGAAGGCTCGATTGCCAATGCGCGTCCACCCTGTGCCGTTGAGATGCGCAACCGCGTCGGGCATATGGCACACGCGGCCATCTTTACGGCGCTCTCCGGGATTATGCCTGAGCGGGTGATGGGGCACTCCGGCAGCGCGCCGGTGACCTGTGACGTGTTCGCCGGGCAGTTTGACGATGGTCGTCGCTTTGTTGAAAGCCTGTGCATCAATGGCGGCACCGGAGCGCGTCCCTCCGCCGACGGCATTGTCACCGGGTTCCCGGGCAACATGTCGTCCACGCCCGTTGAACTGATGGAGTCCACCACGCCGCTGCTGTTTATGCAAAAAGCCATTGTGCCGGATTCCGGCGGCGCCGGGCGCTATCGCGGCGGTGTGGCGCAGCGCATGGTGATCCGCAATACCAGCCAACATACGCTGACGCACAGCATGTTCTATTCGCGCCAGAAACACGCCGCAGAAGGGGTGCTGGGCGCCGCGGCAGGCGCATGCAATTACGTGGCGATTAACGGCGAATCGCTGGCAAAACCGGTGGGGCGGCATGACGTGTTACCGGGGGATGAAATTACTATTCAGATGCCCGGCGGCGGCGGAAAAATGCCGGTTCACCAGCGCGATAAACAGGCCATCCTGTGGGACTTGCAGGAAGGCTACATTACCCGGGCGGGCGCGATACGTGATTACGGCGTCAACCCTGATGAACTGAAGAGGGACTGAGCATGGATAATTTAGCAGGAAAAGTGGTGATCGTGACCGGTGCGGGCAGCGGTATCGGTGCAGCAACCGCCGCCGGATTTGCCCGGCGCGGTGCCCGCGTGGTGCTGGTCGGGCGCAGGCAGGCGGTGCTGGAGGAGGTGGCCGCCACGCTGCGCCAGCACGGCGGAGAGGTCTGGGTGCGGGCGACAGATATCACCAAAAAGAGCGAGGTCGAGGCCCTGGTTGCCTGGGCGCAGGCTGAAGTGGGGGTAGTTGAAATCCTGGTGAATAACGCCGGGAGCGCCAGCAAAACGCTGAATGCCCGCTGGATAGATGAAGCCGAGTGGAACGAGGTGCAGGACGTCAATATGAAAGCCGTTTTCCTGCTGACGCAGGCGCTGCTGCCCGGAATGCTGGCGCGTAACAACGGCACCATTATCACCGTTTCTTCGCTGGCTGCGCTGCGGCCTAATCTGCTGGGGGGCGCGGCATACGGCGCGGCAAAAGCGGCAGTGCGTAACTTTATGACCTATCTGCACAACACCTTCCGCAATGACGGCATTCGCGCCACCTGTATTCTCCCCGGTGAAGTGAACACGCCGATTATGGATAACCGCGCTAATCCACCGTCACAGAGCGTGCGTGACCATATGGTGCAGCCGGAAGACGTGGCAGAAGCCATCCTGCTGTGTGCTGCTCTGCCTGCACGCACGGTAATTGAAGAACTGATTGTTGCACCGACGTTGCTGCGTGATGTGTCCGGCGATATTGAGCTGAGCCGCTGGAAAAATGCGCCCGCAGACTGCCTGGCAGAACGTGAACAGTCCCGTTAACTTTGACGAATAGGTGAATGATGTCTTCTAAATTATTTACAGCGGCTGAAGCCGTGCTGCGTATCGAACGGACCTCTCTGCGTGTGCAGCAGCCTGCATCCAACAGCGATATGATTTCGCTGGCGATGGGGGAACCGGATTTTGACACTCCGCCACGCATTATCCAGGCCGCCGTTGAGGCGTTGCAAACGGGTTATACCCATTATGCGCCGCTGCTTGGCGATAAAGCACTATGCCAGGCGCTGGCTGACGACGTGTCCGCGCAGAGCGGCAACCCGGTGAAAGCGGGCGAAATCCTGGTCACGCACGGCGGCACCGCCGGGCTGGCCGCGGCGATTCTCTCGATTGTGAATCCGGGGGATCGTGTGGTGATCCCGGACCCCACCTATTCGCTCTATGCCGACCTGGTGAATATGGCCGGAGGGATTTGCGTTCCGATGCCGTGCCGTGCCGATCTGCACTGGGATCTGGACCGTCTGGATAAGGCGCTGGAAGGGGCGAAGCTGTTTGTGTTCTGTAACCCTGGCAATCCGACTGGCATTGTTCACAGCGCCGAAGAGATTGCAGCGCTGGGCCGCCTGGTGAATCGCCATAATACGTTAGTGATTGCGGATGAAGCTTACAGCGATCTGGTCTTCACCAATCGTCCTTTCACCTCGGTATTACAGGTGCCTGCCTTTGCCGGGCGCACGTTATTCTGTCAGACTTTCTCTAAAAGCTATGCCATGACGGGATGGCGCGTCGGCTATCTTTCCGGCCCCGCAGAGATGATTTCCGCCGCCGCACGCGTGCACAATACGGTGAATGGTTCCGTAAACAGTGCGGTACAGCGGGCCGCGCTGGTGGCGCTGACCGAGTGTAAGGATGACGTAAAACGAATGTATAATGTCTACCGTGAACGCCGCGTGCTGATGATGGAAGGCCTGGCGACCATCCCTGAACTGACCCTGAATGAACCGGAAGGCGCTTTTTACTGTTTCCCTTCTTATTCGTTGCCGATCCCGGCGATTGATATGGTGGCGCTGCTGCGTGAACAGGGAATTGCCGTGCGGCCCGGCAGCGAGTTTGGCGCGGCGGGAGAAGGGCATCTGCGCCTTTCTTATGCGGCAGGCAGCGACGCCATTAGCGAAGGGATTCGTCGCCTTCGACGCGGCCTTGCAGGACTGAATTAACCCATGTACCGGGATGTAAAAGCCACAATGACAGGAAAACCGATGCGCAGTGATACCGAAAGAAACCGCAAAAACCTGATCCAGGCTGCGGCAAGGCTGTTCGAGCGATCTGAAACGCCGATCAGTATGACGGAGATTGCGACGGAAGCGGGCGTTTCTGTCGCCACGGCTTATCGCCAGTTCACATCGGTTGAAGAAGTGCTGAACACCTATCGCCAGGAAGTGGGGCAACTGCTGCTGGATTACAGTCAGAACCAGCAGTGCGCTGGTTTGCTGAAGCTGGAGAAGGTGAGCCGCTACTGGATCAAGCTGGTGCGCGAGCGCGGCGCGGCGATGGTGCCGATGCGTAACCGCCGTGGTTATCTGGAACGTTTATGGGAAGGGGCGGAATACCTGCTGGTTCAGGCGGATGCCCTGCGTCCGCCGCTGCGTGAAGCGATGGCGGAGATGGAACTGCCTGATATCGGCGATAAAGCGGTATTCCTGTGGAATATCCTGTTTGACCCGCGTGAAATCTTCGACCTGTTAAACACCGTGGGCCTGACGGAAAAGCAGGTTGGGACACAGCTGATGTCCGTGCTGGTCGGCGGGTTGCGGGGTTTTGCCTGCGCCAATGAGTTCACCGCCGAAGTGGCTAAAACGAAATCCTGAGAAGGGTAAGCCTGTTGTTAAAACAGGCTTCGTATTCTGACAGGCGTTGCTGCTGCACGATTTAACATCGTGCTATTTTACATTTGGATAGAGTTTTTCCAATAACGCGCTTTTTCCATTATTAAACGCATCAAGGTCTTCTTTATTCGGCGTATTCTTTATATAAGCTTCTTTTTCCTTCTCAAAACTTCCATCCTCAGTGAGAAATAAAGCCATCAAATAATCACTATCATAGACCTTTAGCGATCGTTTTAATGAAATGAAATGGCTGTAACACGCTGAATCATAGTTTCCCATCCTGTCTTTTAACATGCACTCATTTAAAATCAATGAAGGGTAGTTGTTTTGTTGATTAAAGACGTGAAGCAGGGTGGCAGCCTGACTATATTCACCTTTTGACGATAACACGCTCGAATATATCCTGATCACGTTCACATTTTTTGGATTTTGTTCCGAAAGTAAACGCAAGCCTTCTAATGCCGATTTCTTATCAGCTTCATCATCAGTAATTGCATATTCCTTTACCAGTTCTGATGCTTTTTGCGTAGGTGTGTCGATATATGAATCAACAGCGTTGCTATAATAACTTATTGATAATAAGAGAACTACGCTTAGTGTTTTTATTGCCATGTAACTTCACTCCCTGTGAACTTTGTTAATTTAACAATAACATGAAGAGCAGAACGGATCGCTACTCAGCGTGGCTGATAGTTTAGCTTCAAATCTGGTGTGTGCTGTGAGTCCTAAAACCCCGACGCATTGCTCTCTTTCGTAGGGGCCGATCATTTTTTCCGATCGGCCCCTGCTGAGGGTTTGCTAAACGGTCCAGGTCCAGGCGACTGGCTGACCGGAAAAGAAGGTCAGCCACTCCGTGCCCCCGTTATTTTTCTGCATTACTGGCCCCAGAAACCGCACTGAAATAAAAATTTGTTTTTTTTCGAATAGAAACCCGCCCTGAGACGTTAACCGATCATCTTCCCCTGTGACAGGAAACCGATCGCCATGTCTCACACCTCTCTCCCGCTGCGTCAGCGCTATGACACCTTTGCCCTGACGCTGCACTGGATCACTGCCGCCAGCGTCATTTTCCTTTTTGCTTCTGCCCATATCTGGGAACTGCTGGCACGTGGCACGCCGCTGCGTAAAGGGTTGCAGTCCGTGCATATCTCCTGCGGCATTTTGTTGGCACTGGTGATGATTGTGCGGCCGTTATGGCGTCTCTACAGCCAGCGACAGGCGCGTTTTGCCATGCCGCCCGTGGCCGGAGCGCGACCGACGCGCATCCTGGCACATGCCATGCACGGGGCGCTGTATCTGCTGCTGTTTGCACAAATCTCTCTGGGGTTTCTGTTCCGCTGGGCACAGCAGGAGCCGTTCAGCTTTTTTGGCCTGTTTGATATTCCGGCCTGGATCGCGGTCGATCCGTCACTGCGTCATCAGATCGGCGGCTGGCACGATAACGTGGCCTGGGCGCTGATTATCCTTGCCTGCGCTCACGCGCTGGCTGCTCTGTTCCACCACTATGTTCTGCGCGATAACGTGCTGCGCCGTATGCTGCCCGCACGTCGTCCTTCATCATCCCAATAAGGCTAACATCATGAAAAAATTAACGATAATCCTGCCTGCACTGTTACTGACGTTGTATGCGCCCCTGGCTCTGTCCATGGGCGACAGCAGCAGTGAAAGCAAAACCCCGGATTGCCCGAAAGGCCAGGTGTATGACAGCGGCAGCAAGCAGTGTGTACCCGAGAAAACCAGCCGTCTCAGCGATGATGATAAAACCCGTTATGCTTATCATCTGGCGAAAAAAGGGGAGTATCAGTCAGCACTTAACCTGCTGGATACCCTGAAAAATCCGGATACCCGTGAAGCCTGGAACTATCGCGGCTACGCCACACGCAAATTAGGGCGCACCGATGAAGGGATCGGCTATTATCAACGCTCGGTAGCGCTGGATCCGCGCTATGCCAAAGTGCGTGAATACCTGGGTGAAGCCTGGATGATCAAAGGACGTCCCGATCTGGCCCGTGAGCAGCTCGCTACCATCAAGACCTTGTGCGGTGTGAACTGTGAAGAGTATCGGGATTTGCAGGCAGCGATTAACGGTCACCCTGAATCCTGATGATGAATCCGTGTGGAGGGTAGAAAAATCACCCGTAGTGAAGTCCGAAACCATCTGGCTGCCCATCTTGAACGCTTATGGCGTTACGGGATGGTGCTGTCACGTAATCGTGATGTGGCCGAAGAACTGGTACAAACCACCTGTGTACGGGCGCTGGAACGCAGCGCCCAGTTTACGCCAGGAACACGCATCGACCGCTGGCTGTTCACATTGCTGCACTCGGTGTGGGTCAACGATCTGCGCGCCCGGCGCGTGCGGCTTGGCCAGGGATTTGTCGACAGTGAGGATTTGCACGCAGCAGATACCTGGTCACACGAAGAGGACCGTATGCAGTATCAGCAAGTGATGCAGCGCGTGGAAAGGCTGCCGGAGGCTCAGCGTAATGCGGTGTTTCTGGTGTATGTAGAAGGGTTTACCTATCAGGAAGCTGCTGACACGCTGTGCGTGCCGATCGGCACCATCATGAGCCGTCTGGCAGCGGCAAGAGCCACGTTGTCCCGTGCGACAACTTCAGCGCCTGCACAGGAGAAACGCCGGTGAACAGAGAACGTTTTTGTCCCCCTTACAGCGATGAGGCGATAGTCGCGTGGCTGGACGCAGAAATGGATGCGGAAGAGGCTCAGGCCTTTGAGCAACAGTTAAAGCGCGATCAACCGCTGGCGGCCCGCACCGCCGAACTGATGAAAAGCAACCAGCCGTTTGCCGAGGCTTTCGACCCCCTGCTGGAGGCCGCCCCCAGCGCACGCCTGCACGCAAACCTGGAGCGTCTGCTGGCGCAAACCCCGGCAACGCCGCCCGTGGTAAGCACTCAGGTCAGCCGCCGTGCGCTGATTGCTGCGTCACTGAGTTTCCTGGTGATCGGTTCCGGCTTCGGTTACTTCGTGCGCCCGGATAATCGCTCGCGCCGCGATAGCGAGAAAATCCGCGATCTGGAATCGCAGTATATGTCGCTCTACAGTCCGGAAACGTTGGTGGATGTGGACAGCACCGCAGCGGTGATCGACCGCTCACTGGCCAGAACGGCACAGACGATGGGCCTGCACCTGAACGCGCAACAGCTCATGCTGCAGGACGCTGAGTTAAAAAGCGTGCGCCTGCTGCGCTATGACGATACCCGCATTGTGCAGATTGCCTGGGAGCACAGTGCGTATGGCCCGATGGCGCTGTGTGTTTCCCGCGAGGATCATAACAGTGCCACCCCGGTGCTGGGCGAACAGCGCCACGGCATGAATCTGGCCTGGTGGCACGCGGGAGGTTACCAGTACGTGTTGATTGGGCGAAGCCCGGCACCGTGGCTACAGCAGAGCGCCGGGTTGCTGCGTCAGGGACTGATGCCGACGTGATGACCACAGGCTTTGCCGACAGGGCGAAAATATCCTTGTTTGCACTCTGATGTTTATGACAGGGTGAACACCGGACATGTCACCCTTTCAGGAGCCACCGCATGAGTTCACATCCTCTTCGCCAGATCATCGAAGCCTGCGACCGCGCGATCACCGCCCGTGATTTTGACCAGTTGATGACGTGGTATGCGCCCGATGCCGCACTGGTGATTAAGCCGGGCATGATTGCCCGCGGCCACGATGAGATCCGCCGGGCGTTTATCGCCATCTCTGACCATTTTCAGGGGCAGCTGCGGGTTGAGCAGGGAACGATGCAGGTAATTGAAGGGGCGGGCGATGCGCTGGTGCTGATGGAAACGGTGCTGCATTACCCGGATGGCGCGGGCGAGACCCTAACCGTCACCCGGCGCGCCACCTATGTATTCAGGCAGGAGCCTGATGGCCGCTGGCTCTGCACCGTTGATAACTCCTACGGTACCGACCTGCTGGATGCCTGATATCGGCCCATTATTTGCGCGCAGCACGGCGATACAGCGTGCTGCGTGCCACGCCCAGCGCTTCTGCCGTTTTGCTCACATTACCGTTGAAGCGTTGCAGAGTGGCGGCGATCAGTTGTTCATCATGCTGTTGCAGTGCAGGCAGCGGTTCACTCACCGCGAGCTGATACTCGGCAGGGAGGCTGTCGCAATCCAGCACGTCGTTATCATCGGCGAGCGCCAGCAGCACTTTCAGTACGCTGCGTAACTGGCGCACGTTACCCGGCCACGGATGTTGCGCCAGGGTATCCCGCAGCAGCGGCGTCATCTCAATACCACGCTGCTCACCGCCCAGTTCCTGCCAGAGCTGGCGAATAAAAGCAGGCAGTTCTGCCCAGTCGCGCAACGGTGGCAGCGTCAGAGAGAACTCCTGCAAGCGATAAAGCAGATCCTCACGGAACGCACCCTCAGCCACTAACTGTGGCAGATTACGGTGGGTCGCGCAGATCACCGCAAAACTCACCGGCCAGCTGCGGCTGGAGCCGAGCGGGGCCACTTCTTTCTCCTGCAACACGCGCAGCAGACGGGTTTGCAGCGCCAGCGGCATATCGCCAATTTCATCAAGGAACAGCACGCCGCCGTCAGCTTCACGAATTTTCCCGATATAGCCATTCTTACTGGCCCCGGTAAAGGCACCGGGCTGATAGCCAAACAGCTCTGATTCGATCAGTGACTCCGGGATGGCCGCGCAGTTGATCGCCACAAACTTCCCCTGATGCCAGCGGCTCTGCTGATGCAGCGCCCGGCTGACATATTCTTTACCACTGCCGGTTTCTCCATGCAGGCACAGCGACACCCCCGCATTGATCAGCCGCACCATCTTCTCGCCGCCATCACGCAGCGAGAACGGCAGAGTAGAGGAGGTGATGGCGGTCGAGGCAAAGTGTGTGCGGGCCGGGGCACGCAGTCGGAAAAAATAGTGCTGCTGGTTGCGGGTGGTGAGCGGCTGTGGCACCTGATTTGCCTGCTGTTCGAGCTGTGGGAACAGCTGCTGGAAGGTCAGGCAACCCAACTGTTCCGCTCCCAGTTCCAGTTCACGCATCGCCACGCGGTTGGCGGCCATCAGAATATTGTCAGAGAACACCAGCAGCAACTCTTCCACACGGTCAATGCCCTGAACCTGGCGGTGCAGACTCATCATCCACTGATCGGGGTGCAGGCTCTGCTTGATCCACAGATATTCAATGTGCTTCGCGGCGTCTTTGATCCAGGCCAGGGTATGCGGATGCGCAAAGTGTGCCGGGCCGGAGATATCCAGCACCCCGGCAATCTGTCCGCCAGGGCTTTGCAGCGGGATCGCCGCGCAGTACAGCCCCTGGTTGCTGGTGAGAAAATGCTGCTGGCCGTCGATTTCACAACAGTCATCAATCGCCAGAGCGGTGCCGATGGCATTGGTGCCGCGCCCGCACTCACTCCAGAGATTGCCCGGTGCCAGCGCAAAGCGTTCCGCTTTTTGCAGCGCCTGCATATCACCAAAGGTGTTCAGCACCAGCCCGCTGGCATCCGACAGGATCACCACGGCCTGTTTCTCGGCAATTTTCTCGGCTAATGCCCGGATGGCAGGCTGGGCAAACTGTTGCAGCGTGGCGTGGTGGGCGAGAGCATCGGCCAGTTCTGCCTGGCGAATGCGGGGAAAGTCGTCGGACAGGCGATCCAGACCGTAAAGCTGGCTGCGAAACCAGGAGTCACTCAGCACTGGATTTGGCGCAAACGGTGGCGTACTGACGGCTGACGAATTTCCCTGCATTGATAACCTCATGCCCTGGTGACAGTGTTGCAATATTGTAGCCATATGGTTTTTTCGGTGTTGCGATTTGCAACACAGATGCGAAAAGTTTCCGTTATGGCTTGCGATAGCAGCGGTCACTCGCTTCGTATTACTCTGATAATCATCATTATTTTTACAATTCCACTAAGGTAAAAAATTGGCACGGGGTGTGCAATGGGAAAGAGGCAATCGTAACAACGTCCGGGACAGGATCGCGCTGCGGTTGTTTATCTCTCAAAGACCTACCCTACAAGAGGATTTTGCGATGCGTTATTCCCATCCTGGTACACCCGGTGCTTTAGTGTCTTTCAAAGCGGCCTATGGCAACTTTATTGATGGCAAATTCGTCGAACCGCAAAGCGGTCAGTATTTTATGAACACCTCTCCGGTGAACGGCAGCGACATTGCGCAGTTCCCGCGTTCTGATGCCCGTGATATCGAGGCGGCGTTAGATGCCGCCCACCGTGCGGCCGACGCCTGGGGAAAAACCAGCGTGCAGTATCGTTCTAATCTGCTGTTACAGCTGGCCGATCGTATAGAAGCCAATCTGGAATACCTTGCCGTGGCAGAAAGCTGGGATAACGGTAAACCAATCCGCGAAACGCTGAATGCCGACCTGCCGCTGGCGGTTGACCATTTTCGTTACTTTGCCGGGTGCCTGCGTGCCCAGGAAGGGAGCGCCAACGAAATCGATGAAAAAACCGTGGCCTACCATTTCCATGAACCGCTGGGCGTGGTCGGGCAGATTATCCCGTGGAACTTCCCGCTGCTGATGGCCGCCTGGAAACTGGCCCCGGCGCTGGCAGCCGGAAACTGTGTGGTGCTGAAACCCGCAGAGCAAACCCCACTGGGTATCACGCTGTTGCTGGAACTGGCAGGCGACCTCTTCCCGGCTGGCGTGCTCAACGTGGTGCAGGGCTTTGGCCGTGAAGCGGGCGAAGCCCTGGCAACCAGCAAGCGCATTGCCAAAATCGCCTTTACCGGCTCCACACCGGTTGGCCGTCATATCATGGCCTGCGCGGCAGAAAACATTATTCCCTGCACCGTCGAGCTGGGCGGCAAGTCACCGAATATCTACTTCGCCGATGTGATGAACGGCGAGCCAGAGTTTATCGACAAGGCGGTAGAGGGGCTGGTTCTGGGCTTCTTCAACCAGGGGGAGGTCTGCACCTGTCCGTCACGCGCACTGATCCACGAATCAATCTATGCGCCGTTTATGGAAAAAGTGATGGCGAAAGTGGCGACCATCCGTCGTGGCGATCCGCTGGACACCGACACCATGATTGGCGCACAGGCATCACGTCAGCAGTTCGACAAAATCCTCTCGTATATTGATATCGCGCGCCTGGAAGGCGGAAAAATCCTGACCGGGGGTGAACGTGCCAGCATCAGCAAAGAGCTGGATAACGGCTACTACATTCAGCCAACGCTTATCCAGGGCGACAACCAGATGCGCTGCTTCCAGGAAGAGATCTTTGGCCCGGTGATCGGGGTCACCACCTTTAAAGATGAAGCCGAAGCGCTGTCCATCGCCAATGAAACCCAGTTCGGGTTGGGCGCAGGTATCTGGACGCGTGACACCAATCTGGCGTATCGCATGGGCCGCAGCATCAAGGCCGGACGCGTATGGACTAACTGCTATCACATCTACCCGGCACATGCGGCCTTTGGGGGATACAAACAGTCCGGCGTGGGCCGTGAAACGCACAAGATGGCGTTGAATGCCTATCAGCAAACCAAAAATCTGCTGGTCAGTTATGACACAGCACCGTTAGGGCTGTTTTAAGCCTGTTTTCTTTCGAGGATTGAATAATGAAAACGATGAAAGCCGCAGTAGTGAAAGCCTTTGGCGAACCGCTGGTGATTGAGCAGGTGCCGATCCCTGAAGTCGGACCGGGCCAACTGCTGGTGAAAGTGGTGGCTACCGGTGTCTGTCATACTGACTTGCATGCTGCCGAAGGTGACTGGCCGGTGAAACCTCAGCCGCCATTTATTCCGGGCCATGAAGGCGCAGGTTATGTCGTCGCGGTAGGTGAAGGCGTAAAGCATATAAAGGAAGGGGATCGCGTGGGCGTCCCCTGGCTGTACTCTGCCTGTGGCCACTGCGAACACTGTCTGGACAGCTGGGAAACCCTGTGCCATTCGCAGCAAAACGCCGGTTATTCGGTTAACGGTAGCTTTGCCGAATACTGTCTGGCCGACGCTAACTACGTTGGCATCCTGCCGGATAACGTTGATTACAATGAAATCGCGCCAATCCTCTGTGCTGGTGTTACCGTGTACAAAGGTCTGAAAATGACCGAAGCCAAAGCGGGTGACTGGGTGGTCATTTCCGGTATTGGTGGGTTGGGCCATATGGCGGTGCAGTACGCCGTAGCGATGGGCTTTAACGTGGCCGCCGTGGATGTCGACGACGAAAAACTGGCCTTCGCCAAACGTCTCGGCGCCACTGTCACAGCAAACGCCCGTAACGTTGACCCGGCAAAAGTGTTTAAAGACACGTTCGGCGGCGCACATGCGGTGCTGGTGACGGCAGTATCACCCAAAGCCTTTGAACAGGCGATTGGTACGATGCGTCGCGGCGGCACCATGGTACTGAACGGTCTGCCACCGGGTAAATTTGACCTGTCGATCTTCGATATGGTGCTGGACGGCATTACCGTGCGCGGTTCGATCGTGGGGACGCGTAAAGACCTGCAGGAAGCGCTCGACTTTGCGGGTCGCCACAAGGTAGCGGCGAATATTTCGGTTGAGCCGCTGGCCAATATCAATGATATCTTTGCCCGCATGCATGCCGGGAAAATTGAAGGCCGCATCGTGGTCGATCTGGCCCTGTAATGTCTGTCTGACGACGGCAACACCGGATTAATCCGGGTTTCACAGCAGGCATAGCTTCAGCGCTATGCCTGTTCGCAAAATGTAAAGTATCAGTGATATCATCTGCCAGGTGTTCACTTATTAAAAGCCCGCATATGATCCTGACCCCGCAGAACATTGACTCTCTTAATACCATTTCACACTGGCTTGCCGTTAATGATGTCAACGGCGAACAGGAGTTGCACGCTGATGTGGCTATTCTGGCTGGCCATGCCGTGCTGCCGGGGCTGATCGGGGCCTTTACCCGGCTGGCTGACACCTCAATTCCTTTGTTGCTGAGCGGCGGCACGGGTCACTCCACTGAACTGCTGAAAACCGCATTGAACACAGTGCAGGTCAACAGCGATGCATCGAGCGAAGCACAGTTGCTGGCCGACGCAGCCGTGCAACTCTCCGGCATCAAGGCAGATCGGCTGATCATTGAAGATCAATCACGTCACTGCGGGGAGAATGCTGCCTTCAGCCGTCGAAATCTGCTGGCGCGAGAGATGCCGGCACAGCGTATCATTCTGATTCAGGACCCGCTGATGCAGCGCAGAACCACCGAAACCTTCCATCATGAGTGGCAGCGCCAGGGGCAACAGGTCGATTTCATCAGCTGGCCGGTGTTCGTGCCGCAGCTGGTGTTACAGGACGACCAGCCGGTCATCACCGGGGCGGCATCGCAACAGGGATTGTGGGCACTGGACCGCTATGTTTCGATGGTGCTGGGAGAAGTGCGGCGGCTGCGTGATGACAAAGAGGGCTATGGTCCCCTGGGCCTCGGGTTTATCGGCCATGTGGATGTGCCTCACGCAGTGGAACATGCCTGGCAGCGGCTGATGGCCGAACCTGAACTGGCGGCGCTGGTGCGCTGAAATGACGACGGAACCCGATCTCAACTTACTGATTGCACTGGATGTGCTGCTGAATGAGGCCAGCGTGGCGGCAGCGGCGCGCCGTCTGGGCTTAAGCGCCTCGGCCATGAGCCGCACGCTCAGCCGCCTGCGCAGCGTTACGGGCGATCCGTTGCTGGTGCGTGCCGGGCGCAACATGGTGCTGACGCCCTGGGCCGAAGCGATCCGCGAACGCAGTCAGAACGCGGTCTTAGAAGCCCGTGCGGTGCTGCGTCCTGCGGTGGCCGAACAGCATCCCGCCAGTCTGGACTGCACGTTTACGCTGCGCGCCAATGACGGATTTGTTGAAGCTTTTGGCCCGGCATTGATTGCGACAGCAGCGCTATCCGCGCCGTTGGTCCGTCTGGTTTTTGCCCCCAAACCGGAGAAAAGCGTCAAGCCGCTGCGCGAAGGACGCGTGGATCTGGAGATTGGTGTGCTGGGCGAGATGGGCCCGGAGATTCGTGTGCAGGCGCTGTTCCGCGATCGTTTCGTCGGTGTGGTGCGTCAGGGCCATCCGCTGTCGCAGTTACCTGATGTCAGCGTCAGTGACTATGTTGCCTGGGGACATGTGGTGGCCTCACGCAGCGGAAGGGCGGAAGGGCCGGTGGACCAGGCGCTGGCAGAGCAGGGCGTGCAACGCCGGGTCAGCGCCGTGGTGCCTGCTTTTCCGGCGGCGCTGTCCGTGGCGCGCGCCTCCGATCTGGTGGCGCTGGTGCCGGCATCCTTCCTGCTTAATCAGCCAGCCGGGCTGTTGTACCGTTTTGAACTGCCGGTCAAAACCGGTGCCATCACCGTGTCACAGATGTGGCACCCGCGCTCGGAAGTGGACCCGGCGCACCGCTGGCTGCGGCAACTCCTGTTGACAGTATGCCGTCAGCGGGTGCCGGATTGATCTTCCCCTCCCAGGTGGATCGTCACATGATGGTGCTGCCCCTCATCCCGTAGGGGAATGCAATCCTCCGTCAGATCCGCGCCATCCAGCGTGATGTGATAATCCCCCTCACTGCGCACCACCTGAATATGATATTCGCTGCTGCCATGCTGATACGTCAGGCTGACGGAAGGCCAGTGTGCAGGCAGTAATGGCCTGACTGCCAGCGCATCCGCATGGCGGGTAATCCCCAGTAGAGACTCCACCAGCAGGCGGTAAGCCCAGCCCGCCGATCCGGTGTACCAGCTCCATCCACCGCGTCCGGTGTGTGGTGCGACACTGTAGACATCCGCCGTCATCACCCAGGGTTCAACTTTATAGCGTGCCACCGCATCGGCATCCAGGCTGTGATTGATTGGATTGATCAACGACCACAGTTGCCAGGCTCTTTCACTGTTGCCCATTTGGGCAAAGGCCATCACCGCCCAGATAGCACCATGCGTATACTGCCCGCCGTTTTCACGCACGCCCGGGACGTAGCCCTGAATATAGCCGGGATTCGGCCCATCGCCATTAAACGGCGGCGTTAACAGTTTGATCATCCCTGCGTTGTCATCAACCAACCGTGCATCCAGTGATTGCATGGCTTTTGCGCACTGTTCCGGCGTTCCGGCACCGGAGAGGACAGCCCAGCTCTGCGCGATAGCATCAATCTGGCAGGCCTGCGACAGATGGGAACCCAGCGGTTCGCCGTTATCAAAATAACCGCGTCGATACCATTCACCGTCCCAGCCGGCGCTGTTAAGGTTATCGCGAAGCTGGTCTGCCTCTTTGCGGCATTGCAGGGCAATATCCGTTTGCTGCCGCTGTTCTGCCAGCGCGCCAAAACGCCGTAAAATATCGTAGAGGAAGAAGCCAAGCCAGACGCTTTCCCCTTTTCCTTCACTCCCCACCCGGTTCATCCCGTCATTCCAGTCACCCGTCCCCATCAGCGGCAGGCCGTGTTGCCCAAAACGCAGGCCGTGGAGCAGGGCTTTCAGACCATGCAGCCAGACGGTATCTTCGTGAGCACTGATGGTGGGCTGCTCGTAAACGGACTCTTCACCGGGCTGCGGATGTTTGCCTTCCAGCCAGGGGACGGACTCCTCCAGCAGCGTTATATCGCCGGTCGTGGTGATGTAATGACAAATCGCCAGCGGCAACCAGAGGTAATCATCCGAACAGTGAGTACGCACGCCATTCCCGAGAGGAGGATGCCACCAGTGCTGGACATCGCCCTCAATAAACTGCCGGGAGGCACAAAGAACAATCTGTTCACGCAGGCGCTCAGGTGCGGTGTGACTCAGGGCAAGCGTATCCTGCAACTGGTCACGGAAACCGAAGGCGCCGCCCGACTGGTAGTAACCGCTGCGCGCCATAATGCGACAGGCCAGCGTCTGGTACAGCAACCAGCCGTTCACCAGCAGGTTGACCGTTGGATCGGGCGTGGTTACCACCACTTTATCCAGAATCCGGTGCCAGTACTGATGAACCTGCGCCAGCTCATGGCGAGCAGCATCCTCATCCAGATATTGCGCGATAAGCGCTTCCGCCTCCTGCTGATTTTGCCCCACGCCCAGTACAAAGATGAACGTGCGCTGGTCGCCATCAATAAGCGTGGTGGCTGACTGCACCGCCGCACAGGGATCAAGCCCTGCGCCCGTGGTATCCGGCAGTCGCTGCTGTTGCATCGCCGCTGGGGAACGGCGTGAACCGTGACGGCCGAGGAAGGCCCGCCTGTCACCTGTCAGTGAACAGTGTGCCCCGGTCACCGCGAAGAATGCCGTTCTTTCAGAGCCGTTGCTGTTGTAGTAGTTACTGGCCAGCACACCGCAGCCGGTGCGAACAGTGGAAGGGTGCGTGATGATATGCATGGCTGACTTGCTGCGCGATTCACCCAGCGTCCATTCAACATAACCCGTGACAGAGATTTTCCGAATGCGGCCTGAGTTGTTGGTAAGGGTTAAAATGGCCAGCTTCACCGGCGCATGCTCAGCGACCAGCACGGTCAGCTCGCTATCCAGCCCGGTTTCGCGGTGGCTGAAGACGCTGTAGCCAAACCCGTGACGGCTCAGATAAGGGCCGCGCCCCTGTACGGGTAGAGTGGTGGGTGACCAGACGGCACCGGTTTCTTCATCACGCAGATAGAAGGCTTCCCCTGAACGGTCACTGACGGGATCGTTCTCCCAGGGCGTGAGACGGTATTCGTGCGCATTTTCATACCAGGTATAGGCTTGTCCGGCCTCCGAAATCACGGTGCCGAACTGCGCATTGGCCATTACGTTCGACCAGGGTGCAGGCGTGGATCCATGTTCATCCAGCAGGATTTGATATTCGCGCCCGTCGGGAGAAAAGCCCCCCCGGCCGTTGAAACAAAGCAGCGCAGCGGTATCCGGCTGCCAGTCAAGGTGCTGGTTCACCGGGAGTACGGCTGGCGTGACCAGGGCAAGCGACGAGGAGACGGCACCCTGAACACGCAAATTGAGTTGTTCTTCCAGTCCACCCGCGCGATCGTCAATCACAACCCGTGCCACACTCAGCAGCAGCGTGCGATCCTCTGCGGAGAGATGCTGACCATTCCGTAAGAAAATCCCTCCCGACTTATCCGTCATTCCTGGCGCAGACTTGGCGGCGATCAGGTCCATAATCTGGTTGTGCAGGGTCTGCTGATAGCCTCCCGGGCCATCATTGAGGATCACCAGGTCGACCGCCAGACCTTTCAGACGCCAGTAATGATGGGCCTGCATCAGCGTATTGATCAGCGGAATACTGTCCGAATGCGTAATATTCAGGATCACAATCGGCAGATCGCCGGAGATACTCCAGCCCCACAGACCGCTCTGCCCACGACGATTACGGGCAATAATCTGCGCCTCTGCACGCAGTTCAGGGCCAGGGAACAGCACGGCGCTGGCAAGGCGATTGAACAATGACGCATCGTCTTCATTGGCATTAATCTGTCGCAGCACAATCTGGCTATGTGACCATGCCAGTTCAAAGACGCGATCGGCAATCGGGGAGTCGCGGTATTTCTCCAGCAATGCCTGGCTCTGTTCTCGACTGCCCGTGACGCCGTAAACGATATCGAGGGTGACCGGTACGCCGGGGAGTAACACCAGCGGCTGGCGCAGGGCGATCACCGGGTCGAGTACAGCACCGACGTTATTGCTCAGCGGCCCGCTCCGGGTGGGAGCCAGGGCGTTAGCGGTATCATTCCCGCGCCCAAGAAAAGCGGCACGATCGGTTTCAAATGAGGCCGTTTTCTCCGTTCTGCCATGCACCACCATCATATGAAACAGCCACGGACTCTGTTCCTCCGGCGTGCGTGCCCGGCGGTGACAGAGAATCGCTTCCTGGGCAGAGACCCACTCGGTCTGAACAAACAGGTTGCTGAAGGCGGGGTGGGACAGATCGCTGTCGGCGGAAGCCAGCACCACTTCGGCGTAGCTGGTGAGTTCCACCGTCCGTGGCTGACGTCCCCTGTTGACCAGCGTGATACGACGCAGCTCGATGTCATCTTCGGGGGAAACGACAATCTGCGTTTTAATATGCAGCGTTCCCTGCCTGCGCGTGAACTCTGCGCCGGCATCGGTGAAGGAGGCTTTGTAATCATCGGGTGTTGAGCCGGAAGGCTGCCAGGTGTTGCTCCACACTTCGCCGCTTTTCACATCGCTGATGTAGCAGCAGGAACCCCAGTTATCACAGGTGGTATCGCTGCGCCAGCGGGTGAGGGCCAGATCGTTCCAGCGGCTGTAGCCGCCACCTGCCTGTGTCACCATCAGATGATAACGCGCGTTCGACAACAGCTGAACTTCAGGCGCGGCGCTGTCCACATCCGTGAATTCCCGCGGATCATAGTGAACCGGTAACAGCGTTCCTTCCGGCGCATCGAAGTGCCTGCGCGGACTGTAGAGCTCGATGTTATTCGGCACCCGCTCTTGCAACAGCAGACGTGCTGACTGAAAAGCCGGGACAGCCATAAACCGGTCTGTCATCGGGGCATTGTGTAACAGGTGAGATAATGCCTGAAACGACATGCCCTGGTGATGGGCCATCCAGGAGCGAACAACGGCAAACCGCTGGCCGCTGGCCTGGCGGGAAGGGGTGTAATCCAGCGCTTCATAAAAGCCATATTCGCCACGCGCACCGTTTTTTTCCAGTACGACAAGATTGTCACAGGCTTTGTGAGGCGCAACCAGCAGTGCCAGGAAAGTGGCATAAGGGGCCACCACCATATCGCCCGCCAGGCCGCGTTTTAGTCCAAGACCGGGGACACCAAAGGCGTGGTACTGATAATTTTGTAGGGGGTCAAACGCGTAATACCCTGACTCTGAAATGCCCCAGGGCACGCCACGCTGTTTTCCCCACTCAATCTGCCGATGCACCGCAGAAAGGCTCATCTGTTTCAGCAGGCTGCCCGGATAGGTGGGCATCACCAGATTGGGCATTAAGTACTCGAACATCGAGCCACTCCAGGACATCAGCGCCGTATCGCGATCGATGCGGGTAAACAGGCGTCCCAGGGCAAACCAGCTCTTGAGTGGTAGCTGATTGGTGGCAATGGTCAGGTAGGTGGTCAGACGGATCTCGGAGGGGAAGAGATCGTAATGACTGGTGTCCAGCCTGTTATTGTCACAGTCATAGCCGACGCTGAGCTGACTGGTCACCTCATTGTAGAGGAAGGTGAAATCCATGTGGGCATGTGCCGCCAGCCGCTGTTCCAGTTCGGCAATAATGTCGATCTGCATGCGAGCCGCTGCCAGCGTTTCTACTGTGGGTGTACCTGCTCCTGCTGGCGTTGCGGTTGACAGCCACGTCAGCGAAGGCAGCGTGGCCTCCTGCCAGCCTGCAGTGACCCAACCCAGCAGTGAGGACCAGGCATGGCAGAATAATGTCAGCTGGCGCTGAAGATGACCAATCCAGTGACTGATGGGGCCGTTGTCTTCGGAGAGGGTGGGATGCAGGCGCAGGCTCAATGCCTGCATTTTTCTGAGCTCGCCGAGTAACTGTGCCGCAGGCAGTTCATGCGCGTTGCGACAGTGCTTATGCAGCTGGCGCAGAGTGGTCGGGGCATGTTGTCCCCAGCGGTTTTCCAGCAGCGTGATGGTGTCATCCAGGCCTACCAGCATCCGATCAATATCGATGACGGGCTGGGTACGTAACTGCGATAAACCGGCACTCAGCGTCAGCAGATGCCCGGCCATATTTCCACTGTCCACGCTGGAGACATAGCGTGGATTCAGGGGCTTCAGCGTACGGGTGTCGTACCAGTTGTAGAGGTGCCCACGGTAATGCTCCATTTTATCCAGCGTGTCCAGGGTGAGCGATACACGCCTCAGTACTTCACCGGCGGGGATATAGCCGAAGTCACAGGCCGTCAGGTTTGCCATCAGCGACAAACCAATATTCGTGGGTGACGTGCGATGAGCAACGGTGGGCTGCGGAAACTCCTGATAATTATCCGGTGGCAGCCAGTTTTCTTCGGCCTGGGTGAAGTGGTCGAAGAATGCCCAAATTTCACGACTGTTGTGGCGTAAAAAACGTTTCTGTCCGGCATTCAGCGCTGCCGCGACAGGCGCAGGGGAACGGCTGAGCCAGCTCAGGATCAAGGGGGTCAGGCACCACAGCACGCCGATGGGAAGGGCAAAAACAAGCAGTAGCGGGGCATAACGGGCGGTTAACGCTGGCAGCAACACACCGCAAACCACGTTGAATGCCATGGCACGGTAAAACCGCAGCGGGGAGGTTTTGTTTCCCTCGTGACAGGGGTCAACACTGGCCCACTGATTGAGGTGACGGTGTGAAACACCCAAACGCCACAGCGTTTTCACAATCGCCAGCAACGAGAAGGCGGCCTCATGCGGCAGGGTGGCAAAGTTAAGAATAAGGTGTGTCAGGCGGCGCAGCGTTCCCGACGCGACAGCCGTCAGGCGCTGCCAGACAGGCCGATTGCTAAACAACAGATCCTGAACGATGGCCAGAGCAGCAGGCAACAGCAGGACCAGTGCCAGCATGACGAGCCAGTAGTGTGGGTTGGGGACCAGCAGCAGAGCGGAAAATATCAGCAGCAGCAGCGACGGCGCAACCAGGCTCCGGCGAAGATTATCGAATAATTTCCAGCGTGATAAGGTACTTAACGGGTTTTTCTCACGTGAACCATCCGCTTTTTTCACCCGGAACGTCAGCCAGTTGAGCAACTGCCAGTCGCCACGAATCCAGCGGGTGCGGCGTGCAACATCAGAGAGATAATTGGCCGGATACTTTTCATAAAGCAGCACTTCGCTCAGTAACCCGGAGCGGGCATAACAGCCTTCCAGCAGATCGTGGCTCAGTACCAGATTATCGGGACAGGTGTTCTGCATGGACTGCGTAAAGATATCGACATCATAGATGCCTTTGCCAACGAAGGCGCCTTCACCAAACAAATCTTGATAGATATCAGACGACATCATCGAATAAGGATTGTTACCCGGTACGCTGCTACAGATAGCGGCATAGCGCCCCTGTCCTGACAGGGGGATTTCTTCAGCCAGACCTGGCTGCAAAATCCCGTAACCTTTAATCACTCTGCCTGTCGCGGCATCATAAACCGGATGATTCAGCGGGTGCGCCATGGTGGCCACCAGTTTGTGCGCCGTGTCACGGGGCAATACCGTATCGCTATCCAGTGTGATCACGTACCTGACGCGGGCAGGGAACGGTTTCTCATCCCCGACGCGGTGGGAAAATTGCGAGCCTGGCTGGCGCAACCAGCTGTTCAACGCCGCCAGTTTTCCCCGTTTGCGTTCATAGCCCATCCACACACCTTGCTGCGGGTTCCATTCGGGTGAGCGGTGCAGCAAAAGGAACAGCGGGCGATCCGCCGCATAGCGACGGTTCAGGGCGTCGACCTGTGAAAGCGCCCATGCCAGCAGCGCATCATTTTCAGGAGAGTGTTCTGTCTCCGCGTCACTGAAATCGGTCAGCAGCGCAAAATAGAGATGGGCACTGTTATTCCCCAGATAACAGACCTCCAGGCTATTCAGCAATGCATCGGTTGCCTGACGGCTGGTCAGCAGGCAGGGAATGGCAATCAGTGTACTGAATTCTGCCGGTACGCCGCTGGAAAAATCCATCCGCGGCAATGGCTCCGGTGTGCGAAACCGCGTTGTCGCCTCACTGAGCAGATGCAGAACCACCTGACCGATCGCCATCGACAGTGGAACCGCCAGCAGCAACAGCGGCCAGCGCAGCCCCTGTTCCGCAGTCGCATGCAACACCTCTGCAGTACAAGCAACGGTCAACAGACTCAGGCTGCCGAGCCAGGCGAGCAGGGGTTCCTGATTGAATCGATGACGCAGATGCGTTAGCCAGTTGGTGTTGGCGGCCAGGCGTTTTTCCAGCACATGACGGTCTTCGCCGATCAGATACTGGCCGATATGATGCTGCGGCAGGATGGCACTGGCCGCCTGTGACAATGCCAGCACGTGGCGGGTCACGTCCAGTTCACTGAAGCGGCTGGTGCGGGCCAGTTTCTCGATCACGTGCCGGTAATGGTCTCGGGTATCAAAGTGCATCAACGGGTAGATCCCGGCAGGATCCTGAAGCAGCATCTGCTCGACCAGGCTTTGAGCTTCACAAAAATCGGCCCAGTTGGTTTCACTTAACAGCCGCAATCCGGCAATGCTGTTACTGACAGAGAGCTGGCTGGCCGCGAGTTGCTGATTAAAACGGTGGATCAGCAGATCGGTGGTGATGCCGGTTTTCACCAGTCGCTGTTCCATCCAGGTCAGGGGCAGGGCAAGCAGGTTGCCACGCCCCTGTAATCTGCGGACCAGTTCGGCAACAAACGCGCTGCTGAGTGGCGGGCGGGATCGCGCCATATCAGCGATGACCATCACCAGGTCGGCCGGGGTCGTTTCAGCACAGGTGATAATCTGGCTGACCCACTCATCGGCGAGGTTACGCTCCTTTTGCGCCTGAGCCACTTCGCTGCTCACGCGGCGCAGATTTTCGATAAGCGCAAGACGTAACATGCCGGGCAAGGCCCAGAGTTCTCCCAGCGTGAGTGGCGTTACCTGCTGATAGGCGTTGATATAGCCCGACAGACTGCTGACATCCCAGCGCCCGTCACCGTGAGCAATGGCTTCGGAAGCAATATCATAAATACGCGGGCAGGCATGAGGGGAGGCCAGTACTGGAAGGCCTTTGCCGAAGTTTTTTGGCAAATGATGACGCACCATGCGGATCTGTTCTTCAATCAGATAATAGTTGTCCAGCAACCATTCGCCCGCTGGGGCAATACTGATTTTATCGACTTTATTGAGCAGATAGCAGTTTTGGGCAATGACTGATTCATTGTCGTCCAGACGTTTCAGCAGATACCAGGGGATTTTATCAGGTGATAATCGATGCGAACGCGCCAGTTTCTGACCGAAATGCGCCATCTGAGCGGCTGAAAATAATTCTGCTTTAATCACACTATCCATCGCCCGGGCAGGTGCCCCCGTCCAGGCTGTTTTTATTGTGGCGATTTTTGCGCGTAACATCGTCATAAATGGAGATTTAATGCTTAATTTCATATTATTGCTCGTCAGGCGGGGAAACGCACAGGAGCAGTTGTGAAATCATTTCAGAAACGATCTCTCTGAATGGTGTAAACAATCAAAATTCAGCAGCTGCGAGAAGGGTGGTCGATGAAATAGGTGAAGTCGCGTTTACTGATGATTAACAATAAACAGTGATTTACAGGCAGGGCAAAGTAATGTCTGGTTTTGACGAATTTTGCTGGCTGCATGAGATGAACGGTGTCCACACAACGGGCACGTTACCGTCGATGTCGTTGCCGTGTTAATACGCTTCATAACATCACTAAGAAATGACATGGTACAGGCCTCACAAAACGAGAAATTAATTTCATTATGGCGATTTAGTTGTTTTTTTAAATTCTTTTATCCAGTTAGTGTAGAGATCTATCATTGCCACAATGTCTGTTCCTGGCGAAACATCACGGATAAATAATTTTGCTTTATTTTCATTGACATCAAAGGCATACAATGAAGTTTTGGCATTAAAGGTTCCATGATCGCCATCCTGAACAATGTTGGCATGATCGAATTTGATCAACGGCCACTTTTCCAGACGCGAGAAGAGATGATTTTTATCCATAACTCTCCGAATTAAAAGGAAAATAGACTTACCACAAAGAAAACAACACTAAAAATAAACACCCCTGCCTCGGCCTGATATGATGATTTTTAATGATTAAGTTTAGCCTTTGAAGGGTATTTATAAATCAACCTTCTTTTAACACTCTATACCCAAGGGGGGGGCAATGTCGTGTTAAATCCTTAAAATATCGAATTACACCTCAATCTCTGTTTTAATGGCGCCAGGCGGTTGTTAAGCGCCTTTCTACTGCATCATTCAGGACATACCACTGCAATTTGGCTTTTTTCCTAATTTTCACAACTCCAAATCCATAATAAAACCTGGAAAATAAAATTTCATCCTATCGTGGCAATATTCTATTTCAGCTCATTCCTTTTTTACTTTTTTCATCAGAATTTTCATTTAAAATTTATCTGTCGCAATGGTCATGAAAACAGCCAGTTGCTAAAGCCCCGCGCTTCGCCTGAATGCAATAATAACGTCATTTATTTACCGCCCCTCTTTTTTTATCGTTCTTTTATTGTGAAGTACGCCAGGCTTGTTAGGTCAGCACTCTAATTATCCCTGCTACTTATCGGAAGAAAATATTATGACAATTAAAACGCTTGAAGATCTTTTTATTCATGAATTATCTGATGTTTATAGTGCAGAAAAACAGATATCCCGTGCATTGCCAAAAATGGCGCGGGCAGCAACAGACGAGCAGTTGGTCGCCGCTTTTAAGCTGCACCTGGAGGAAACGCGCGGACAAATTGAGCGCATCGATCAGCTGGTGGAGATAACGGATGGCGTAAAAATCAAGCGCATGAAGTGCCACGCTCTGGAAGGTTTGGTGGAAGAAGCGCAGGAGATTATCGACTCCGTTGAGGCAGGCCCGGTACGTGATGCGGGCTTAATCGGGGCCGCGCAGAAAGTGGAGCATTACGAGATAGCGACTTACGGCACGCTGTCGGCGCTGGCCACCAAACTCGGCTATAAAGAGGCGGCTCAACTGCTGAATGAAACCTTGCAGGAAGAAAAAGACACGGACGATAAGCTGACAGCCATTGCACAACAGCAATCGGAGTGAGTTATGTTCAGACCGGTGCAGAACGACAACACACTATGACTGCCGGATAGTAAAGCACGCGGGCTCCTTCGGGGGCCTTTTTGCCGTTCAACGACCCCGTCGCCGTTCAGTATGCCAAGCTTAAAGAGTGGCCTGATGGCCAGATAGCATCAACATGAAATGAAATGAAAGGACGTGCGTGAATGAAGGCATTTGACTACCAGCAGGATTTTAAACAGATCGACTTTCGCCAGCATCCTGAGCAATACCAGGTCGGACGCGGTGAGCAGGGGGTATTGATGGTTGAACCTTACAAAAGTGAGATTCTGCCGCACTGGCGGTTCAAGACCGTAGCCCTGGCTGAAACATCGTCCGAAAAGATCATGTCACTGTTTGAACACTACCGCACTCACGATGATTTTGTCGGTATGGACATGGCCCGGAAGTTTATACAGATGGGCTACACGCGCGCCCGGCGTTATGCCAATCATAAAGGCGGGAAGAAATACGATGCCGATGGCAAGCTGCTGCCTTATGAAGTTAATGAGGAGAAAGCGGCTGCCGCCGCTGTATTTAAAACCTGCTGGGATAAGATCCGCGCCGATAAAGACTATCTTGCGCGTAAGAAAAAACATCAGCAGGCGTTTGGCTAGCAGGGCAGAAGACATTCTCGTATTCCAGGAAAAACCACTAGAGACGTAATCTCATATAATTGTTAAGGTTTAAGTCTCTTTGGCTTCTACATTCAATGTACCCATGACAGAGATTTACAGGCATCCAGAAATTGCCAGGAAAAACACAACAGAAGCGAGCACAGCAAAATGGAATTAATGAAATGCTTAATAGCTTCAATTTTGTTGATTCTCCCTTTATCACTGCAGGCGGGCGTGGAAGTAACGCACCTGGAGATAGTGGAAAGCGGTCATTCGGTGGACGACACTAAAGACGATCCCAATAACTATCGGATGATTTGTAAAGGCTGGAACCCGACCAAAGATCAATTGATCGATTTTTTTGCTAAAGCGCAGGTATCGGATCAAGGATATAGATGGTTACACGACTATTACTCTCCTTGTATCGCGACGGGAACGGTCCTTTTTAAGGATGGATCTTCTGGGGAGTGGGGTATTTACGATACTGGATATGGGTCTGTAGATTTCAAGGACGGAGCAAATAACATCGTAAAACAAAAGTATTTTCTTAATTTAAACAATCAGTGGTTGAAGGAATGATCCGCGCCGATAAAGATTATCTGGCGCGGAAGAAAAAACATCAGCAGGCGTTTGGCTAGCGCGCTGTGTTCCGTTGTAACCCGAGTGAAGCCGATAATCCTACGCGGGTGAGGTATTCTTCCAGCGCGGAAAGCTGCTCCGTGACGATAATCGCGCCGATATAACCATCCGGGCGCACCAGCAGCCAGTCACCAGCAGCCGGAGCGTAGGCATCGAGGAAGTGGTTTCCGTCATCAATCAGATCGCCACTCATGCCAATAATATGTTGGTTCAGGCCTGGCCGTGGCTGAACGATATGGCGAGCGGCCTGATAACCGATTAGCGTCCAGTGTGCTCCCTGATAAAGTTCAAATGCGCGGACCCGCTGGCCGTCAGCACGGAGAAGCGGCGCATCCGGCGCCCGATCCCCCGCATGGACACCACCCGTGCGTGCGGGCATCTCCAGCGCCAGATCAGGATCGCAATACCCCAGATCGAGCTGATGCACCTCCCGCCCGCGCCGCAGGTCACCCTGTTGTGCCGCGCTCAGTAGTTGGGTAGACAGATCCAGCATGGCAGCGGCAACGGGACGGCGCTCCTGCTCATAACTGTCCAGCAGGGACGCAGATGCTCCCCCGATGACGGCGTGCAGTTTCCATCCCAGGTTATAGGCATCCTGCACGCTGGTGTTGAGACCCTGACCGCCAGTTGGCGGATGAATATGAGCCGCATCGCCGATCAGGAAAACCCGGCCCACCTGGTAGCGTGCGGCGAGCCGCGCATTCATGCTGTATGCGGATGCCCATGACACCGCATGAAGATGAATATCTTTGCGCCCGGTGCGCGCAGTGATCAGGGATTGCAGCCCTTCAGCGGAAAGGTCAACCTCGCCCTCCAGCGGGAGAGGCCCCTGGATTTGAAACAGATCTGTCGCGGCCAGCGGACAGAAAGCAATTTGTCGCTCCCTGTCGCCGTCACCGAAGCGGTGCCAGACATCACGCTCAAGCCCCGTCATCAAGACATCGGCAACCAGGGCACGCACGCCAAGGGTCTTGCCAGGGAAACTGATGTTCAGCGCATGGCGGACATCACTTTTACCGCCATCCGCCCCCGTCAGCCATTGCACCCGCAGCGTCTCTTCACCGGCCGGGCCCTGGATACGCGCGGTTACCCCCTCTGGATCCTGTTCAAACCCAAGCAGCTCACAACCGAATTCAACCTGATGCCCCAGCTCTGCCAGCCGTTCCCGCATCACCTGTTCCGTTAAGTATTGCGGTAGCATCAGCGGATGTGGCCAGGGTTCCGCAGGGGATGGCGTACGTTGTTCGACAATATGTGCTTCCGTCTGACTGCCATCAGGATGATAGCGTCGTTCAGGCGGATAGAGACTGGCCAGCCGGTTAATGCCCTCGATAATACCCAGATCCTCGAAAATCTCGAGGGTACGTGGCTGGATGCCCTTGCCACGGGACCCGTGGAAGGGGATGGTTTTCTTTTCAATCAGACGAAAGTCGACGCCCCTGCGTGCAAGGTCGATTGCCAGCGTCAGGCCAGCAGCGCCGGCACCACAAATCAGCACCTCTGTTGCATGTTGCTCTTTCATACGCCACCTCATTATGTGTAATATGCACATATTTAGAGGAAGGGATAATTGATGTCAACAAAAAGCATGCAAAATACACATATTAACGATCAGCTTCGCGAACTCCATGGTGCATTACTTGAAATCGTCGGGGTGATGAATCGCCCTCAGCGCGATGAGGCGCTGGTTCGGGCGGCAGGTATTTCACTCGATCGCGCGCTGTTTCCGTTGCTGGTTCTGATAGAGCGCTTAGGTCCGACAGGTATTGTCGAACTCGCGGATCGGGTAGGGCGCGACTACACCACCGTGAGCCGACAGGTGGCGAAAATGGAAAGTCTGGGGCTGGTCAACCGTCAGCACAGTGCCGCCGATCGCCGCATCCGCGAAGCGGTGATCACGGAAAGTGGCAAAGCCATGACCCATCGCCTTGATGAGGCACGTAAAAAAATCGGGCAGGCTATTTTTGATCAATGGGATGAGCAGGATATCAGCGATCTGGTGAGGCTGATGCGCCGCTTTGCCGACGATATTAAAGACGACCGTCATTTTGAGCACATCTCCCCACCCGGGCAGAAACCGGTTTAAGCCACGGGACGGGTCGACGGGTTACCCATAGCCCTCGACGCGTTCCCGCTACGTAAGGCGTTTAGTCAGATAATGACGCTGCTTTCCCGGGTCGGGAAAATCGGGCAATGTCATTTGCAGTACAAATCCCTGCTTTTCATAAAAGGGCAGTGCCTGAAAGCTGAAGGTATCAACGAGAACATGCTGTGCACCTTTTGATTTCGCTTCTTCTTCGGCTATCTGAATCAGTTGAGCGCCAACGCCCGCGCCTCTGATATTTTCGCTGACCCATAAATAGTCAATCGACAGCCAGATCCCCACCAGAGACGCCATCACTCCCCCGATGATAATGCCCTGTTGATCGCGGCAAAAAACGCCGACAGGTCCCCAGCCGCTTTTATCAATAAACTGGCGGTTATATCCTCTCAGCCCTTCTAGCAGCGCTTCTCTGTCTGCCTCAGGGATATCGCCAACCCGGGTAAATTCCATTCATCAGTCCCTCTGAAATTGTGACCATTACGTGATAATTAAGTAACTAAATAAACTGTTTATTTAACAAATCCTGCCGATAACTGAGCGATTTTCTTAAACAATTGTTGTTCAACAACGGAAGGTTATCCAATGAAAAAGTTGTTTGTTTACTTTGAAAATATGAGCGTTGGGAAAAAATTGATGACAGGTTTCGGCATTGTGCTGATCCTCAGCATCGCTGTCGCACTCTGTGGCATTAAGAATCTTAATGATATCGCTGTCCGGGCAGAAAAAGTTCGTATGCTGAAACTCGTCACCGATCAGTTTGCGCTGGCGAAGGATACGCGTATGCAATTTATTAAAACCCATGACGAGCAGTTTATCATCGCTAATGATAAACACTTGCAGCAAATCGAAACCGAGATCGGCCTGCTGAAACAGCTGCCCTGGCACCCTGAGCAGTTGACCTTGCTCAACAGCCTGACCGGACTGATCGCGGAGTATCGTGATAAACGAGCCCAAACGGTGCTTGAAACCCAAAAACGCGTTCAGATAGCCGCAGCACTTTCTATCAGTAACGAGAAAAATGCGATCGCGCAGATTTCTTCAGGCTTTGCAGGCCGGGCTGATGCGGCAGCGCTGGAAGCAGCACTGTCTGAGGTGAACAAGCATCTTGATGGCGTCTCAACCCGCTTAACGCTGCTGGAATTGCAAAATACGGAAGCCGCGCAGAATGCGTTAACCGGTTTCCTGGCAGAGTCCGTGCAGTTAATACAAAATCTGGTGCCGCAAATGACACCTGACAACAGCGAACGTTTACAGAACATCGCCAGTGTACTGAATCAGAAAAAAGAGAGCGTGGCGGGCTATCGCACCTCATTCCTGGCAGAACAGGAGGCGACAGGCACGTTGGCGAAGGCGGGTTCCAGCCTCACGACCATTAGCGGTCAGCTGTTTGAAGACGAGATCGGTGCCACGCAAACCGATATCGACGACGCCATCTTCTGGATGACGATCATTCTGCTGGCGGCGGTGATCATGGGCGTAGCCACCACCCTGATTATCACCCGTCAAATCACCACGCCGTTATCCGCCATTCTGGCCTTTACTCAGCGTATTTCTGGTGGGGACCTCAGTACCAGCCTGACCACCTCGCGCCGCGATGAGATGGGCACACTGACTAATGCCATCGGCGGTATGAATGAAGATCTGCGCCGCATCATCGGTGATATTCGCAACGGTGTTGCACAGGTGAACATGGCTTCTGCCGAGATTGCCGATGGCAATAATGATTTGTCTTCGAGGACGGAAGAGCAGGCTGCCGCACTGGAGCAGACCGCTGCCAGCATGGAGCAGTTAACCGCCACGGTTAAGCATAACGTTGAGAATATCCATCATTCCACCAGCCTTGCCCAGACCACGGCGGAAATGGCCAATAAAGGCGGGGTAATTGTCAGCCAGGTGACGGAAACCATGCGGGCGATTACGGCCAGTTCGACAAAAATCAGTGATATCACGTCAGTCATTAACAGTATTGCGTTCCAGACCAACATTCTGGCACTGAATGCCGCAGTTGAAGCTGCGCGTGCCGGGGAGCAGGGGCGCGGTTTTGCTGTGGTGGCCAGTGAAGTCAGAAATCTGGCGCAGCGCAGCGCCGAGGCAGCGAAAGAAATTGGCGGGCTGATTGAGGCATCGGTCAGGCAGATCGATATGGGGGCCGGGCTGGTGGAGCAGGCAGGTGGCACCATGCGTGACATTGTCACTTCTGCGGAGAGCGTAACCGGCATTCTACAAGAGATTGCTCAGGCTTCCGACGAACAGAACCGGGGTATTTCGCAGGTGGGCGTAGCGATTAACGAGATGGATAATGTGACACAACAGAATGCGGCGCTGGTTGAGCAGTCGTCATCAGCGGCAAATTCCCTGCGCGATCAGGCGGAGGGTCTGCTGCATTCCGTTTCACGCTTTACCACCGCGGCATAAGGCGGTAACACTCTTAACCTAACCCCAGCACGGCAGAGAGCAGCGCCGGGGTTAGGCCGCATCAAACTTTATGCGGCCAGGCCACGGCAGGTATTCCATTAAGCAGCGGCCGGGCAAAAAGGTAACCCTGGAAATGGCGGATACCTGCGGCTTCCAGCCAACGCCACTCGGCAGCGGTTTCCACGCCTTCTGCCACCACGGTGATCTCCAGTGAGGCGCAGCAGTTCACGATAGCCTGAACAATTGCCTGCTTAGGGCCATTGGTATGAATCGCTTCGATCAGACAGCGGTCGATTTTCAGCTTTTCTGGCTGAAGGCGGGCCAGCAGTGATAACCCGGCAAATCCCGCACCAAAATCGTCAATCGCCAGGCTGATCCCGGCATGACGTAGCTGATGGATGGCTTTTTCAAACTCATCGAAACGGGAAATAAACTCATCTTCGGTCACTTCAACTACCACCTGTTCCGGCACCAGACCATTACGGGCGATTTGTTCCAGCAATATATTCACCGCATCAGGCAGCATCACCAGCGACATTGGTCGCAGGTTCACCGCGATTTGCGCGCTGCCAATATCCATTTGCCTGGCCAGCGCAAAGGCGACATCTTTGGCATGGAGATCGGCTTCGTAGAGTTTATCGGCCGGAATGGTGGCGAAATAATCCGCGGGGGAGCCGCCGGAAGCACTGCGGATCAGGGCTTCCAGATAGCTTATTTTCCCTGTGGCCGGTTCAACAACAGGCTGTAGTGCAAACTGGCAGGCTGCCTGTTCAGATGCCACCGGCACGACCTGGACTGACGGTGCCCGGCATTGAAAATCCCACTGCGCGCTGTCATCAGGCTGGGCCAGATCGTTTTTACGCGGGCCTTTAACAAAGGTTCGGATGAATTTAAACACCCGATCACCGTAAGTGAGCAGGTATCTGGCGGTGCCCTGGTTCAGGACCTGCTCAATGATTGCCTCAGCGCTGGCATTGCGCATATCAATCACCGCCATGCCCAGCTTGCCGAAACGGCGATCCGGCGCATAATCACGCATCAGTTGCACAATCTGGGTGTGCCGGGAGTCAGCACAGACGCGGTGGAACACCTGATCAATCGACTCAGAAGGACCTTCCAGTATCTGAAAGAAATAGTCGCCGTCGAAAAGTAAAATTCCGGTGACATTGACCGTTTCATTAAAACGTTGCGCTTTAGCCGCAAGGCGTTCCAGAAAATGCGGACTGACGCTTTTGCACAGGCGACTACGATAAATAAGCGTCGTTAACATACATTCCGGACCTGATAGAGAGGTGAGCCATTTTGTCTTAGAGAACGAATCTATCGCAGACTCCGCCTCTGCCGCAAGCAAGCGTTAATGCAGATGGACGTAAAAAAACCGGCCCGAAAGCCGGTTGAGGGAGCGTGCCAGTCTATCAAGTGATAACAGCCTGTCCGGCAAGGGGGGTAACACACCGGATCAGGAGAGGTGCAAACTCACCTCCAGATTACCCCTGGTGGGCATCGAATTTTTTCCAGGTTTCCGTTAAATCAATGACCTGACGTGTTTTTCTCGCTTCATCAATCTTAATCGCGGTCAAACCGGCTTCCAGTGCATCTACCACGGAGACTTTCAGCGGCGTTCCCTGAGTGATGTGTTTGACGATCTCTTCCGCCATCAGTGCATCGGCACCGTAATGACCGTCGTACGCATTGCCACCGTAAGAGGTATCCACTTCTTTTTCGCCCGTACGCGCGTTGTGAACGCGGAAGTAGTTACGCACAAAGTCCCCTTCGGCCATACCGTCGGTGCCCATCACGCAGAAACGGCGGAACTCGTCAGGCACATTCAGATTGGCATGGAAGGACAGGGTGGCACCGTTGGCGTATTCAATGATCGCTGTCTGGTAGTCAACAATATCTGCGTCGCTGTCAAAGACAGCATCCGTGCTGGACCAGCCGCTCGGTTTCTCGTGATAAATCTCGGATGCTGCGGTGATCGCGCCCTGCGGGGCATGTTGGGGAGTGAACGACTTACGGCCGCCAAAGCTGGCCACCCGCACCGGGCGTTCAGCCATCAACCCCTGATAGAGGTCGATATCATGGCAGCATTTTTCCAGAATGTAGGGACCGGCATACTTCTCCAGACGGCGCCAGTCACGCTGGAAGAATGCACCGTGGTAAGGCTTGATGTGTTCGGTGGCTTCCATCGAGGTGATTTCGCCCAAACGGCCCTGATCGCGGGCGGCCAGCAGATCGTGGTAGAGCGGGGAGTAACGCAGTACCAGACCGACCAGAATACGGTCCTTGCCGTACTGGCGCACCAGCTTCGCCATCTCCATCGTCTGTTCTTCGTTAATCACCACCGGCTTTTCAGTGAACACGCGGTAACCCGCCGCCAGCGCCTGGCGAATATGTTCCAGATGCATAAAGTTAGGGGAACCCACCAGAATCAGATCGAGTTCACCCGCTTGCAATAACGCCTCGATGGAATCAAAGGCCGTACCGGGTGCAATACCGAAGCTGGCCAGATTAGGCAGCCCCGCCGGGGCGGGATCGAAATAGCCGGCGATTTCAAACGATGGGTCGGCTTTGCTGAACTCGTGAACCACATGGGACAGGCGAAAACCAAGACCGATAATGCCTACTTTCATGTTAAAACCCCTGACGGAAATGCATGAGCGTGAGGTGAAGGCCAGTTAACCGTATGCAGACAGGTTCGCTGGAGATTATCTGACCACCAACTTATTACGGCAAGAAAACTAATGTCAACACGCGCACTGAGACATTTCACCAGGTTATTGGTTAATGTATTGTTATAAAACATTTTTAATGAAGGTGATTTTCGTCATATTTATTTGTTATTGCGATTTAAGTTTTTTTCACCTATCGTTCGGTCAATAATGAAACAACGATTCACAGCGATTAACGTGGGAGCAGCCCGTGTATTCTGACTATCTCCTTGGTATTGACGGCGGTGGCACCCATTGCCGTGCAAGGCTGACCGATAAACAGGGCGTTCTACTGGCCGAAGTGACGGGGGGAGCGGCCAATGTCTGGTCAGACTTCGCACAGGCCATCGACAGCGTTGAGCAGTTGATCGCCCGGGCGATGGCCACGGCGGGCCTTCCGCCTGATGCATTGAAGAAAACCGCGCTGGTGGCGGGTCTGGCAGGGGCCAATGTCGCTTCCGTTGCTGCGCAGCTGGCAGACTGGCAGCCCGCCTGTGCCTCTTTGCAGGTGCTGAGTGATGTTGAGATCGCCTGTGCAGGCGCTCACGCAGGCAGCGCGGGTGCGGTGTTGATTGTCGGCACCGGCAGTCAGGGTGCCGCCTGGGACGGTGAACGCTTTACGCTGCTGGGCGGTTGGGGGTTTGCACTTTCCGATCAGGGTTCGGGAGCCGAACTGGGCCGTCGGGCGTTGCGGCAAGCGCTGCTGGCTCATGAAGATCTCATTGTCAAAACCGACTTTACCCAGACCGTGATGGCGCGTTTTCAGCACAGCGCGGAAACCATGCTGTTGTGGACACGTACGGCAACGCCGGGCGACTGGGCACGTGTGGTGCCTGAGGTGTTTAGCGCTGCCGCCGCGCAAGACCCTCATGCGGTAAAATTAATCCGGCAGACTGCCGAGGATATTGCGATGATAGTCCGCCGCCTGCGCCTGCTGAGCAGCGGTCATATTGCACTGATGGGCGGGCTTGCTGCGCCGATCGAACGCTGGCTGGATGATGATATCCGGGCGCTGCTGGTACCGCCGCAACAGGATGCACTGGCAGGCGCATTGCTGCTGGCCTACTATCACGCTTCATTTGCTGAATAAGGGAACGATGACAGCGCCAAATGTAACCGCGCGCATTCTGCGCCTGATTGTTGAAAATGCCCCGATCAGCCAGTCCGACCTGAAAGTACGCACCGGGCTGAGCATGTCGACGGTCTCACAGGCCACTAACCGGCTACTGGCTCAGGAAATTATTCAGGAGCTGGGGCTGCGGCGGGTGTCGATGGGACGGCCGAAAACGCTGCTGGGACTGAATCCTGAACGCGCCAGCGTGGTCGGTATTCAGCTTAATGCTGAACGCAATCTGATCGTGATGACGGATCTCAACGGGAACTTACTCGGTGAACAGCAGATCCCGTCGGGATCTATGACGCCACGCCAGCTCAGTGATGCGCTGGCGAAATTTTTACGTGGCGTGGAGGGAAAGCGCGTCAGTGCCATCGGGCTGGCGCTGTCCGGGCTGGTCGACGCGGAGCAGGGCATCTGTATCCGCTCTAATGTGCTGGACTGGGATAACGTGCCGATTGCGCAGCTGCTGTCCGAGCGTTTCTCGTTGCCGGTGTTTATTGAGAATGATGCGAATGCGATGGCGATGGCTGCCATGGTGTTTGGTCAACTGGGCAATGTGCACTCTGCGGTGATTGCCACCTACGGTAAAGGGATTGGTGCCGGCATTTTGCTGGATCGCCAGCTTTATCGTGGCCGACATGGTAAAGCGGGGGAGATTGGTCACGCACTGCTGGGTGATGGCTCGATGCGCCTGTTGGAGGATGTCGCTTCTTCCCGCGCTATTCTTCAGCGCCTGGCTTCAGGTCAGGCAAGCAAATCAATGACGCTGAAGTCGCTGGACGCGGCACCCACGCCGGATGCGCTTGAGGCACTGGAGGAGGCGGGGCGCCATTTAGGCATTTCGCTGGCGAATTTGTCCATTGCCTATGATCCTGACGTGGTGTATCTGGCGATGGAGCCGCAGATGGCCTCACGCATCCTGCTCGACCATATTACCCTCAACTTCCAGGCTTACCGCCTGAAGCTGACGCCGCAAACCACGCCCCTGCAATTTTTGACTGAATCCAGCCGTATGTGGGCGCTGGGGGCGGCCGGTTTTGCGATCAATAAGCTGTTGGATTTGCTGGCGGCGCAGGCGAATGATGAGGCAGAGAATCCCGTTAGTTAGTTAGTGCTGACGTTGTCAGGGGCAAGGTCTTATGGTCCAGGTCAAAGGCGTTTCGCTTTCCCGCTGCGCGGGCGAAGCGACAAGGGGCGGCCAGTCGCCGCCGCCCCTTGACCCCGGGCTTGCGGCAGGCGCTGCGCCCGCTTTCAGCGGGTGCCTTCGCAAGCGTTACTCACCGACGGACCGCTCGTGACGGCACCTCCCTGTGCCGACACGAGCTTTCACCGCCGTCCTGGCGGTTCATCCTGGTTCACATCGCTTCCTCAGCGCAGCTTAATTGCCGCCTCAACATCAAAACAAAAATCTAAGAAATTAAAACACCAACAAAAACCAAAATGACCAAAAGACCAGAAAGGCCTTTTGTCTTTGTCTATATCTTTGATTTATATTTTTATTTTGACCTTTTGAGCGGCAATTAAGCCTCGCCGAAGGAGGGGGGATTTCCAGGACGAGCCAACAGGACGTTGGCGAGCGGGCGTGCCGGGACAGGGATGTCCCGTCACAGCCAGTCCGGCAGGAAAGCCAACCGACTGAGGGAACCCACGAAGTGGGCGATGCGCCTGTCGCAAGCCCGGGTCCCCAGGGCGGCGGCGACTGGCCGCCCTGGGTCGCTCAGCCCGCGACAGCGGGAAAGCGAAACGCCTTTGACCTGGCCGTTGACCTGGCCTTTCGGGTCGCCCCCTACGTCAGGCCACTTCAGCGCACTCGCTGCCCCTGCTCATCGAACACCAGACAATGCGTTGGCGGGATCACCCATTCCACCCGTGTACCGATCTCCCGCTGATGCACTTCGCGCTCCTCCACCACCAGCATCTGCTCATCCCCGGTATTCAGATAGAGATAGTTAGTGTGCCCCAGCAGCTCACAGTAGGTCAGCTCCGCACTGAACTGCGAGGGGCTGGCGCTGTCTTTCACCGGCTGGAAGTGCTCAGGGCGAATACCCAGACGCATTTTCTGCCCTTCGTGGCAGGGGGTATCCAGCGCCAGCGTCAGATTATCAATGCCCAGCGACGGCAGACGCAGTTGCACCTGGCCTTCGCGGGTCGCAACCACCTGGGCATCAATGAAGTTCATTTTTGGCGAACCGATAAACCCGGCGACGAACAGATTGTCCGGGTTGTGATAGAGATCCAGCGGCGTACCCACCTGTTCAATGCGCCCCTGACGCAGCACCACAATGCGATCTGCCAGCGTCATCGCTTCCAGCTGATCGTGGGTCACGTAAATCATCGTATTCCCGAGGGAGGCATGCAGGCGGGCAATCTCAATACGCATTTGAAGGCGCAGCTCCGCATCCAGATTCGACAGAGGTTCATCGAACAGGAAAATACGCGGTTGGCGAATAATGGCACGCCCGATGGCCACACGCTGACGCTGGCCGCCTGAAAGGGCACGTGGATGCCGATCCAGCAGTTCGGTCAGATGCAGTTTTGCCGCGGTTTCGGCAATGGCGCTGGCGATCTCGGCTTTAGGCCGTTTGGCCACCTCAAGTGGATAGGCCAGATTGCCACGCACTGTCATATTCGGGTACAGCGCATAGGACTGAAAGACCATCGCCACACCGCGTTCGGTCGCGTGACGCTGGGTCATATCCTCTTCATCAATCAGCAACTGACCACCGCTGATCTCCTCCAGCCCGGCAATCATTCTCAGCAACGTGGACTTACCGCAGCCAGAGGGGCCGACAAACACCACAAACTCACCGCTGTTAATCGTCAGGTCGATACCTTTGATGACACTGATGTGATCGTAAGACTTTTGAACGTTCTGCAATCGCAAACTGGTCATGAACTGCCTCACTCAAAGTAACTGGCCCATATAAATGGCATTGCTGCGCAGCAGAGGCTGGAAGCCCAGGCGCTGATAGAACGCGCACACCTGTTCATTTTGCAGGCTGACGCCAAGATGCACACCACCGACACCCGCTGCGCGCAGGGCATTCAGCTGATGTTCAATCAGTTTGCGTCCCCAGCCCCCCTTTTGTTGTGCAGGTAACAGATTGATATGGAGATGGGCAGGATAGAGCGTGACCAGTTCCCCGGCGGCAGCATCAGGATGGCGAATACTGTTTAGCACGTTGGCATCCAGCGCAGCCTCAGGCTGACGCTGGCGATATTTTTCCTGTAATTCAGGCCACCATACGTTGTTCAGCGTGGCTTCAAAGGCGCGCGTATCAGGGGCGGCAACCACATAGCCCATCACCTCACCGTCCACATCCAGCACGAACGCGAAGTCGGGCGCAAAGCGCGCATAGGGAACAGCAAAACGTTGCCCGGGGTACTCCGGGTCGGAATAGAGCGCACTGGCATCAACCCCCGCATTCGCCGTTTGCAGGCAAATTTGGTAGAGCGCCGGATAGTCGTCCGGGGTGGCTGCACGGATCACAGGGTCATTATTCATCATCAATTCTCGTTGGTCAGCAGATGAGCAATTTCAACGTTAATGAATGCCGACTTAGTTTTCAAGATGAAATAATTGCGTGACATCACAAAGCAGACGTAATAGTGCATCATTCTGCTCACCGATAACCACGGTCATCCGCCGGGTACGCCTTTAGCGCTGCGGCCTGCGCCTTTCCTGGTGTAGTTGAACCCGCAACGCGACCGGAAAATATATGATTTTCGTATGGTAAAACAGGAGGTTAGTTTTCCCCAATTTTTATCAGCTTAAGATGCTGGCAACAGGGAGATAAGCGGAGTGAATCACAGGCTATCGACCGCGTCTGCGCGATGGCATGCTGAATCGGTGCACAATATGTTGCTTTTATGCACGCGCTCACAGTGCTGTAAATCGCTACAGGCGGTGTTTGACTTTATTTTCCTATTAAAGTAAGTATGAAGGGGTGCATAAATAATCGTAGCTTCAATCTGCGGGATTGGCAGATGTCGACATGAAAGGATGCCCATTCAGTGATGGAGAAACCGAGCACTATGTCTAGTTCATCCGTTCGTTCGTCCCAGTTTCGTACTTCAGTGCGCCTGCTCTCACGTTTGATAGCGGCCGGCGCGCTGGTCGGGTGTATGGCGCAAAGCGCCCATGCCGTCACGCTTAATGAATGGGATATCTATAACTATCCTCAGCAGACCGCCGCAGTAGATGAAGGGATAAAAGAGTTCTCACAGAAAAACCCGTCAATTGTGATCAACCGATCCGTTCACTCGTTTGAAGATACCCGCATCCCGCTCAAGCTGGCGCTCACCGCTGGCGATGGTCCGCAGATTGCCCAGGTCAATCAGGGCGGCGGCGATATGGGGTCATTGGTGAAAGACAAGCTGCTGGTGCCGCTGGACGGTTATGCCAGCACCTATGGCTGGACCAAACGCTTCCCGGATTCCATCCTGAAACGTAACCGCTGGTCCGACACGCAGGACTTCGGCAGCGGTAAGCTGTATGGCGTGGCGAGCCTGGGGGAGATGGTCGGGCTGTATTACAACAAAGCGCTACTGGATAAAGCCGGCATTGCCGTGCCGAAAACGCTTCCCGAACTGGAAAGCGCAATGGCAAAACTGAAAGAGCAGGGCGTGGCCCCGATGATGCTGGGCCTGCTTGATGGCAATATGGGTCAGCAGATGCTGAGTACACTCTGGCAGGCGCAGATCGACAGTAAGGATCGTAAAAAGCTGGATGACCTTATCTATGATGTTGGCGGCACCTTTAAAGATGACAAGCTGAGCCGGGCGGCAACGATGATGAAGGACTGGAACGAGAAAGGATACTTCTTCCCGGGCTTCCAGGGCATCGGTAACGATGATGCCGCAACACTGTTCCAGAACGGGCAGTCGGCCTTCCTGATCAGCGGGACCTGGTATCTCGGCCAGTTTAAAGATAATAAAGATCTCCACTTTGCCGCGATGCCTGCAGGCGAGGGCGTACAGCATGCGCTGATGGTCGGGGGCACCGATTTAGCGTTCTCCGTGACCAGCACGGCGAAGGATAAAGCGCAGCAGGATGCCTCGGCGAAATTTATCGACTATATGGTGTCAGATGCCATGGCCGACCGCTGGTTAAAAGCCGGTTTCCTGCCGGCCAGCTCCAGTAAGAATGCCCAGGTTCCTGCGGATAACGTGCTGCTGAAAGAAGCCTGGCAGGTGTGGTTAACCCTGAATGAGAATGACGGCCTGGGCCATTATGTGGACTGGGCGACGCCGACCATGAACGCGGAGCTGAATCAGAATGTTCAGCTGCTGCTGGGAGGGCGTCAGACGGTCGATAAGATGGTGACCAATTTCGATAATAACTATCAACGCTACCTCAAAAGCATGAAACATTAAGCCGCATTGCCCGGCAATCCTGCCGGGCAGTCAGACGTTCTGGCCTGTGAGTCCGTTTATGTTGAATCTAAGCCCCTGGCGTAATTTTCTTTATCTTCTTCCTGCGGTGCTGGTGTATGGCGTCTTTTTGCTGCTGCCACTGTTGGCCTCGCTGGGTATCAGCTTTACCGAATGGGACGGTACCTCGTCCCCGGTATTTGCCGGTATCAGTAACTATATGCGGATGTTCAGCGATCCGGTGTTCTGGATTGCGCTGGGGAACAACGCCCTGCTGATGCTGTTTTATACGCTGCTGCCTATCGGCATTGGGCTGCTGCTGTGCAGTTTCCTGAATGATATGCGCAGCAATACAGAACGCAGTCTGCTGCGCATCCTGTTCTTCCTGCCGTACATTATGCCGATGGCGGTACTGGGCGTTGTATGGCGCTGGCTGTATAACCCGGCCTTTGGCCCCATCGATCAGCTGTTGCGCGCCATCGGCCTGCCACATCTGGCGCTCTCCTGGCTGGGCGATTTTACCTGGGCGCTGCCCGCCGTTGGTATGGTCGCGACCTGGTATTTCTTCGGCTTTTGTCTGGTGCTGTTTATGGCGGGCCTGCAACGTATGGATCCGTCACTGTTGGAAGCGGCCGATCTTGATGGCTCGTCAAGACGACAAAAGTTTATGCGCATCACGCTGCCGGGGTTAAGACCTGAGGTGCGTATCGCACTGCTGCTGACGGTGATCGCCAGCCTGAAAACGTTCGACATGGTGTATGTGATGACGCAGGGCGGCCCCGGCACCTCGACCATGGTCACCAATATCTTTATGTATAAGCAGGGCTTCGACCTGCACTATTTCGGCTATGCCTCTTCGGTTGCGGTCTTCAGTATGGTGATCGTCTTGCTGATTAACTGGCTGATTCATCTGGCGTTAAAGGAGCGTTAATCATGCACAAAACGCCGGTAAGTTCCCGTGCGCTGATCTGGGTGGTGGCGCTGCTCACCGTGCTGCCGTTTATGCTGGCGCTGCTGACTTCATTTAAAACGCAGATGGAGCTGTTTCAGGGTGTGTTTACGCTGCCTGGCTCTTTCAATGTGAAAAATTACATCACGGCCTGGCAGCAGGGGCATTTTAATGTCTATTTCCTGAACTCTGTGCTGGTGGTGATCCCGGTGGTGGTGTGCAGTATTTTTCTCGGCATTCTGGCGGGGTTTGGGTTCGCCTGGTTGAAGATCCCCGGTAAGAAAATGATTGCCGCGATGTTTGCCCTCGGCATGGTGCTACCGAGCGAGGCGTTTATCATTCCGCTTTACCATGAGTTGCGCTGGATGGGGCTGACCAATACCTATCTGGCGTTGATCATTCCGCAGATCGCGCTGTCGCTGCCGTTTACCACGCTGATGATTGCCAGTGCGTTTCAGCAGGTGCCGAAAGAGCTGGTGGAAGCGGCGGTGATGGACGGCGCATCACGGGTGAAAATTCTCTGGGGGTTGCTGGTGCCCGCCATCGGGCAGACGCTATCAACGCTGGCGCTGCTGCTGTTTATCTGGACGTGGAATGAGTTTTTGATGCCGCTGATTCTGGTGAATAAAGATGAGCTGCGCACGCTACCCATCGGCATGATGTTATTCCAGAACCGCAACACCATTGATATTCCGGTGCTGATGGCCGGCGCGATGATCGTTATCCTGCCGTTGATGGCGGTGTTTTTAATCTTCCAGCGCAAGTTTATCAGCGGCGTGACCGAGGGCGCGGTGAAATAGGGGGCTGATATCCCCCATCCTGTTAACGACCTTTTTCTTTTCTGACTAATGCCGGGTAACTGTATTCCGCCGCGTTCCCGGTGCGGATGTCTAAGACCGTGTAACGGGCATCCGGGAAACGGCCTGCTTTGCCGGTTACCAGCAGGGCGCGGCCGCGCTGATCGTTAAACATCTTTCCCGCAGGGAACCTGGGGGCGTCCGGGTTTTTACAGGGGCAGTCAGAGCGGCATGTCATGATGGTGCCTCGCGATGGCAGAGGGATAACAGGAATAGGTCCGGGTGATATTGTGCCACAGCGGCGGCCAAAACGTCGTGGTGGAACGAGGTTTTTTGGCGCCTATCGGTAAATTTTGCCTGTGGTTAAAACGTGTTAGCCGGATATACTGCGCGCAAACTTATTCAATGACTCTGCGGGTAATGCAAAAAAAATACACTTTCCCTTTGATTGCGCTGCACTGGCTGACGGTGTTTCTGCTGCTTCTGGCTTATGGTTCCATTTTGATCAGCGACTATGCACAGCCGGGAACCTGGCACGGTTATGCTATTGCAGTGACCCACGTGACCGCCGGGGCAACAGTGCTGATTACCATGATCATGCGTTTGATGATCCGTCTGCGCAAACGATCGCCCGCGATTATTCCCGCGCCGAAACGCTGGCATACCGCGCTGAGCCATTTAACCCATACCTGCATTTACGCACTGTTTATTTCCCTGCCCGCGCTGGCACTGACCTCCCATTACTTCTGGGGCGGGGAGTGGAGCCTGTACGGACTGCCGATGCCCGTGGCCGCCGTGCCCGATACTGAACTGTCGGAAACGTTGATCCACTGGCACGCCGTACTGGCGCCCCTCGGCTACTGGCTGATTGGTTTACATGCGCTGGCGGCACTGGTGCATCACTATATTTTTCGTGATAACACCCTGATCAGGATGATGCCATCACGGCAAAAAGGCTGACCGGGTGGCCCGGCCGCCAGAAGACCTGAGCTTATTCCACGGCAGGTTTCACCGCGACATCCCGCTGCGCCCACTCCTCGCTGCTCAGGGTTTTGATATCGAACTGGTCGCGCGTGCGGGTATAGGTGTGCCCGCCCATGCGGCCAACGGCATCCATCAACTGCTGGTCGATGTGCAGGTTTTCCAGGTTAACCGCATCGCTGCGGACATAAACGCCCAACACTTCACCGAGGATAATCTCGCGCGCCGGGCCCACCTGTAAAGTGGTATGGCGACGGCACTCCAGCGCGGCCGGGGCGGCCAGAATCCGCGGACTGCGCACCATTTTACCGGGTGTAGTTTCCAGCCCGGCTAACGCTAGTTCGTCCACCTCAGGACCGAATTTAATCGCGCAGATCTCCATCTGTTCAACCAGTGCATCATCCACGATATGCACTGTAAATTCCCCGGTTTCACGGATATTACGCGCCGTATCTTTAAAACGCATATCCGCATAGTTTTCCACGCCGATGGCGACAATCGCCGGGTCATGCGTCAGTACGTTAAAGAAGCTGAACGGCCCGGCATTGGGCATACCGTCCTTGCTCAGGGTGGTGACCAGCGCGATGGGACGCGGGATTACCGTCCCGATGAGCAGCTTATAGCGATCGCGTTCGCCCAGCTGGGCAAAGTCAAACCAGGTATGTCCCGGCATATTTTTCATTTCAGACTCCGGCAGTTATGCGGTGAGTGTCCAGCGGGGTATGGCGGCTGAGGTTTTCAAACCCCTCTTTCGTGACAACGTAACAATCACCGATATTGCAGCCCGCTGACAGCGGCTCCAGCCACTGTGTGTGCATCACGAAAATCATGCCTTCTTCCAGACGATCGTAGTTATGAGAGGAGATGTTGAAACTGTTCTGACCGCCCGCCATGCCGACCGAATGGCCCAGGTTTGGGTTATGCGGCCCGTGCGTTGCCGGGTAGACGTGCATCAGCCTGCGACCCTGGGCTTCATAATCGGCATCAGGCACATACTGCTGTGGGATCAGACGCGCTGTTCCGTCGGGCATCGGTGACCAGTTATAGGGCATGGTGCGCGCCTCCGGGGAGGTCAGCAGCCCGGCATCAATCATCGGTGCAAACGCCGCGTTGTTAATATCACGCATCAGCGCCCCCGGTTTAATCAGTTTTTCGGCCTGCTTCACGCCAGCGGTACAGGCGGCCAGCACCCGCTCCTGACGTTCAGTTATCTCACCCACCGCAATCATCCGCGCGGTCTGAGCGGTATAGCCGCGCCAGGTCACGTTGGAAATGTACAGATTGATCAGATCGCCCGGCCGCACAACGTGACCATAAGGTTTGCCGCAGTGGGTGCCGAACTCGTTAATGCCAATCTGATAGCCATCACCCGTTTCGCCGCCGAACGCCAGCTGCGCACAGCTGAAGGCCGCATAGATTTCATAATCGGTGACGCCCGGTTTCGTCACGTGATACGCCGCCTGGGTGCCAATGCTGATGAGCTGTGCGGCAGCGCGGAACATCTCAACTTCACGCGGCGAGCGGACCTTCTGCAAACGCTCAAGGATGGCACTATCCTCAACATATTTCGCAGCGGGTGTCAGCGATGCCAGCGCTGCCCAGAAGGTTAACGAGGTCCGATCACCGATTTTGCCCATCTGCGCTTTTGACAGCCCGAAACGGGCCAGCACCTCAGCACATTTTTCTGCCGTTTTGACCACCGAATCGCCGGGGCGGTCAGCGTATTCGCGACCAATCGGGCCAATCTGCCAGATTTCATCAACCAGCAGCGGCTCACCACCGGGGGGAAGCAATACCGACTGCGTGAAAAAGGAGAGCAGTACCAGCGGTTTGTCACTGTCGGTCGGGACGATCAGCACACCTTCACGCATCCAGTCACAGAGATAGCGTAGCCAGGGGTTAGAGGCATGGAACCAGCCAACGCTCCCGGCATGGACGATAATCGCATCATGTCCCGCCTCCACCGCCTGACGACGCACTTTACGCAAACGTTCTTCGAACTCTTCTAACGGTAACGGCAGCGGCGCTGAAAATTCAAAATCCGGCTGGAAATCGGCCAGCAGCGCGCCAATGCGATAGCCAGCGGCCTGAGTCGCACGAGTATTCATAGTCTTTCCTTGTCGTCAAAAAATCAGGGTTGCTGTGGTCGCGGTGCCAGCACGCGCCGGGCGACCAGCAGACCAAGCAGGGTGATCGCGATTAAAATCCCGGAGATGGCCGCAACACGAACGTCGAGCGACTCCTCGATCAGTGCGAACATACGCAGCGGCAAGACGGTGGTGCGGGCATCGGCAAGGAACAGCGAAACCGAGACATTATCCAGAGACTGAATAAACACCAGAAACGCCCCTGCCATAATGCCCGGCATCAGCAGCGGTAAGGTGACGCGGCGCAGCGTCATAAACCAGCTGGCCCCCATCGTGGCCGAGGCTTCCGCCAGCGAAGGGTTCATCCCCTGCGCCACCACCGACACGGCGCGATACATCAGGGGGCCAAACACCACCACATGGCCAAGAATGGTCAGCCACAATGACGGCGGGAAGCCGATAAAATTGGCAACAATCAGCGCAGCCAGCCCGTAGACCAGACTTGGCAGCACCAGCGGTGCCAGCAGCAACGGCTCAATGGTGCTGACATTTCTGCGCTTCATCCGCGTCATACCGATGGTGGCAGGCACGGCGAAGATCAGCGCACCCAGTACGGCCAGGGCGGCGATTTTTAACGAGTTTCCGGCGGCAACGTGCTCCGTGGCTGACCGGACCGGATCTAACAAGGCCTCGTACCAGCGCAGAGAAAAACCCTGCGGCGGGTATTTCAGGGTCTGCCCGGAGGTGAATGACATCATCAGTGCAATCACTATCGGGGCCACCAGATAGATCACGCAAAGCGAGCCAAATCCGTAGACAAAGAGCTTATACAGCAGGCCGGGAACAGGGTTTTCGCGTCGATTAAGCATGACCGTTCAGTCTCCGGTGGCGTGAAATCATCGTGAGTGCGACCAGCAGGCACCCGGTGGACACCAGGAGCACCACAGCAATAGCGGAAGCCAGCGGCCAGTCGAACAGCGTACCCACTTCGCGGTAAATCAGCTGAGGGACATACACATTACGCGCGCCGCCAATCACCGCCTGGGTAACAAATGAACTGCTGGTGCTGGCAAACACCAGTATCCAGCCTGCCAGCAGGCCGGGCAGCATCAACGGCAGCAGCACGGTGACCAAAATTCGCCATGCGCCCGCCCCGGACACCTGAGCCGCTTCGGTCAGTTGATAAGGTGTGCGTGAGAGAATGGCGATCAGCGGCAGAATGATCAGCGGGAGATCAATCTGGCACATCGCCATCACCAGTCCGGTTTCGGTGAACATCAGGCTGGTCGGCATTCCCGTTATCCCCATGGCCATCAGCGCCTCGCTGATCGGCCCCTGGCGGCCAAGGATGACAATCCAGGCAAAGGTGCGTACCACGTTACTGGTCAGCATCGGAATCAGCGTCAGGAAGATCAGCACCTGACGTAAGTGACGCCCGCTGTGCCAGTAAAGCAGGGCAATCGGCACGCCCAGCAGTGTCGTTCCTATGACCGTTTCAATCCCCAGCCTGGCGGTGTTCATCAGCACACGGAAGTTAAAGCTATCACCAAAGAAACGCGCGTAATGGCTTAACGTGACACCGTCACCGGACGTGAAGCTGAAACCAACCAGAACCGCCAGCGGTGTGGCAAAAAAAACCAGTGAAAGCAATAACATGGGGACAACATAAGGAAAGCCGCTCTGTTTCATCACATCACCTTAACCGGCAACCAGGGAATCAAACTGGCGTATCCAGTTATCACGGTTTTTGTTAATCGCAGCCCAGTCCGGGTAGACCAACGATTTCAGCTGCTCACGCGTGACATAGGCAGCTATTGCCGGTGTCAGGGCGACGTTTTTATTGGTCGGGAACATCTCGACGGGGGGTTGCATCAGTGCGGTTTGTGCCGCCTGAGAGATGGCGGCATCCATATAGGCATAGGCCGCATCGAGATTTTTACTGCCTTTGGTGAGATGAATATTCACCGGGGCGGCCGGTGAGCCACTCTCCGGGTGTACGAACTCCGCGTTTAACCCCAGGCTTTTCAGTCGCGCCACATTCCCGGTACTGCACATAAACACGGCAATTTCACCCTGCTGGAACAGCGTCATCTGATGGTTGGTACTGTCAACGATGCTGGTGAGCTGCTCCGGGTGTTCCTTAAACAGTTTAAAGACCGCGGCCATGTCATCCGGGCCTGTCCCGTAAATTTTTGCCAGCTCGGTATACGCCATTACGGCGGTGTTCGAGGCAAATCCGGTCCAGGACACCAGGCCTTTGTATGCCGGATTCTCGAACAGGTCGCGGTAGCCTTTGGGGCGCGGCACCAGGTCGGGATTGTAGGCAATGCCGTTGACCTCAACGGTGACCGTCGGTCCATATTCGCCCTGGAATGCCGGATCAAGCAGGTTCCAGTTTTTCAGGCGTGACGGATCAATTTTCTGGATCAGATCCTTTTCAATAGCGACTGTCATCTGTCCAGGCGACATCAACAGCGTGTCGTAAGGCGGGTTTCCGGGGCTGGCCAGCACTTTTGCCAGCTGGTCCTGGGCCATCGCAGGGGACACCGTCAGGTCATAACCCTCTTTTTTCAATATCGGCGTCAGGATAGTGCGATACGCATCTTCCCAGTTCCCCGGGAACGTCGCGGCGACGGCGGTTCCACTGCCTGCGGCGGCAAGCGCACGCAGTGAAAACGGCAGCATGGCGGAAGCGGCGACACCCGCCATTAACTGACCGAACCGACGACGACTGATTTCTACATTTTTCATAGTGTTCACCTGGGTTATTGATTCATGGGAAGCGGTTCAGCCGGGAAGGCATGACAGCGGGCAGTGTCAATCTCAGCAAAAAGTTGGGATCCGGGTTGGGGGATAAACGTTGATGGTCCTCGTACCTCTGACGCTTTCAGACGAGTGCCGTCTTCCAGTGCCAGGTCATGCAGCAGCGTTGGCCCGAGCGGCACCGATACTGTCATGCGTACGGGCTGGGTGTTTTCCCCAGGCTGCAAACAAAGCCGCACCTCTTCAGGACGGAAAGTCAGCGTCACTTTTGAACCGGTAGTGAAGTTCAGACGGCGCGGCAGGCGCACGGTGCTCTGGTCGGGCAGGCCGATCAATGTGGTGTCGTTATCGAAACGCAGCACGGTCCCTTGCAGCTGATTGGTCTGACCGATAAACGTATTCACGAACAGCGTTTTCGGCTGGTCATAGACCGCCATTGGCGTATCGATCTGTTCGACGTTCCCTTTGTTCATCAGGACCAGACGGCTGGCGAGACTCTGCGCTTCTTCCTGGTCGTGAGTGACAATCAGCGTGGTAATGCCCAGGGTTTTTTGCAGGTGCAGCAACTCAACCTGCAGATCGAAACGCAGCGCCCGATCCAGTGCGCCAAAAGGCTCATCAAGCAGCAGCAGTGAAGGGCGGCCAGCAATGGCGCGGGCCACGGCAACACGCTGCTGCTGGCCACCGGATAGCTCACGCGGCAGGCGATGACCAAACTCGTTCAGTCTCACGAGGGAGAGCATCTCCGCCACGCGTTGCTTACGTTCCGCGCGGGATATCTGCTGACAGGCCAGCGGATAAGCAATGTTCTCTGCCACGGTGAGATGGGGGAACAACGCATAGTTCTGGAATACCATGCCGATGCCGCGAGCCCTGGCTGACACGTTGGCGAGCTCCTGGTCCCCCAGAACAATTTTGCCTGTCTTTGGCTGGATCAGTCCGGCGATGGCTCGCAGCACGGTGGATTTACCGCATCCGCTTGGCCCGAGCAGCGCCACAATTTCACCCGGTTCAATGGTAAATGACACATCACTCACCGCGTTGTTGCCACCGTAACTGTGGGTCAGTCCCTGCACGCTCAGGCGCTTACGTTCAAGGGTATGTTGCTTATCTTGCATAGGGCTTCCCTGGTGATGAGTCGCTGTCATAAGACGAATGGGTTGATGACAAGGAAACTGCAAGCCGTATGCCAGATTGTTGGGGGAAGGGGAGGGAAACTCCATAATGGATTGAAATAAAACAATTATTAATTTAAATCAAAGTTTCGCAACTCTGTGCGAATTAAATTACATCTTATAATTCGAAAGAAAATTCCTTACGTGAAATGACGATTGTGGTGCAGAAAGGGCATTATTTTGGTGCAAATAATCACCAGGATCGCGCAGAAACAGACGATAAAATCCCCTTTTTTCGCAAAATGATCGCCCATAAAGATGACGGAAAGCCCGTTCTGTCAGGTTTCTGACGTACTGACAGTGCAATTACGATGATGTGATATGAATATTTATGCGAAAGTTTGTTATACAAAATAAAATAAAAAATATAGAGATTAATTATCAATGAGATACGTCAAATATCATGACGAAAAAGGGTCGATGGCATAAGGCTTGCAACCTCCTGAGCTATCAGTCAGTGATTTGTTAACCTTAAAGGAATCGTCAATGAAGTTAGGCATCGATGGGTTGAAACTACCCGAAGTTAAAAAACGTGGCCCGCTGGCCAGCCTGGATCATGTTAAGTCACTGGGGCTTCAGGGCATCTTCTTCAGCACGGTGCTGGATATGAGCCCCGATCTGGACAGCGGTTTACTGCGGGATATCCGCGCAAAAGCCGATGAACTGGGTCTGTATCTGGAAAGCGGCCTCGGAAAAATCAACCCTTATTGCAGCGCAGAAGCACCAGAACTGCGGGCCATCGGCAATGGCGATATTATTGCAGGGCTGACCCGCATGATTGAAGCCAGCGCAGCGATTGGCTGCCGGGAAATGTGGGTTTCACCGGGTAATTTTAAACCTGCCTATCCTGGCCGTCTGGCGGCCGACCGTTTCCGTACCGATGTCACATGGGAAGAGCAGCTGGCAGGCATGGCAAATGTCATGCGTAAGCTGGCCCCGGTTGCCCGCGCTCACGGCGTGCATATGAATATCGAGACTCACGATGAGATCACCTCTTTCGAAATACTGCGGATGATTGAGGCCGTAGGGGAAGAGTGCGCGGGGGTGGTGCTGGATACTGCCAATATGCTGCAACGCGGCGAAGACCCGGTGCTGGCCACTCAACGCCTGGCACCCTGGGTGCGTCAGACCCATATTAAAGATGCGTACATTGGACGCGCCCCGGGGGGACTGGATTTTCAGCCGCGCCCATGTGGCAGCGGCGTGGTGGATTTTGCTGCTATTCTGTCGATTCTGGCACAGGTCAACCCACAGCTGAATCTGTCGCTGGAAATCGCCCAATCGACCGACGATAATCGACGCCGTCCTCATCCGCGTCAGTGTATACAGATCGACGATCCGCTGTGGCGTGCCGGGCATCCCGACCTGACGGCCAGCGAACTTGAGGCGTATTTTGCCACCATTGATGCCTGTGCTCAGCGCGTTGCCGCTGGCGAGGTTGAAGACTGGGAAAGTTATGAACGTAGCCGCTACGGTTACCCAAGCTACGAGCATCAGTCTTACGGGTTTAATGAAGCGATTCGTTTTATTCAGCAATCGGCAGCACATATCCGGGCCACCTGTCGCGCTCAGGGCATCGTGTTATAACCCGGTTACGTATCAATATCATTATCACGATATAGAAGGCAGTCACCGTTGTGTTGCGGTAACGTACTCAGCATGCGGTAAGGGTTCAGACAGAGGATGAACAAGCTAATGAAAAAAACGCGTGCCAGAGCGACACCGGCCGCTAGCGCCGACAATCATGATGACGTATCCGAGCGAATTCGCGTCACGCTGGCGGCGGCAATTGGTGAAGGGGCGCTAAAGCCCGGCAGTAAAATTCTTGAAGAAGCTATCGCCGAACATTTCGGCGTGAGCCGGACGGTGGTGCGGGGCGCGCTGGGCGTGCTGGAAAGCGATCATCTGCTGGAGCGCAAAAGAAATCGCGGCACTTTTGTTGCCGAACCGAGCGTTGAGCAGGCCAGGCACTTGTTTGAAGCCCGGCGTCAGTTGGAGGGTATCTTGCTGGCGTTCGTGGTGGATCGGGCCACCCCAGAGCAGCTGGATAGCCTTGAAAAGCTGGCAGATGAAGAAGAACAGATCCATCATCATGGCGACGAGAAATCGAAAACAGTGTTGTCCGGCAAGTTCCATATCGTTCTGGCAGAGCTGGCCGGTAATCCCGTGCTGACCGAGATGCTGACGAAGATTGTTGCGCGGCTCTCGCTGGTGATGTCGCTGTATGAAGAGGACCGCAAGGATGATTGCGGTGCTGACCATCACCGTCAGATTGTCGCGGCGCTTAAAGCGAAAGATTTAGCTAAGGCCCGGGCGTTGATGGACCACCATCTTGCCGATATTGAGGGGCGGGTCCGGCTGACGGAAGGCCATGGTGATCGGCATTCCTTTATGTCGATGCTGGAAAACTTTTCCTGAGCCAATATCACAGTAATGTCACCGTGCGTGTTGATACTGGTTGCTGGCTCTCCAACGGATAACGGGGTTCTGACGATGACGGAGAACATTTCTGCTCAGTGCCACTGCGGTGCGGTGGCCTTTAACGTGACGCTTATTGATGGCCTGAATAGCGCGCGGCGCTGCAACTGCACTTTTTGCCGGATGCGGGGCGCCGTGGTGGTGTTTGCTTCAGCAATCGATGTGATAAAGGGCAAAGAAGCGCTGACGGAGTATCGGTTTAACAGCCGGGAAGTGGCGCACTATTTCTGTTCTGTCTGCGGCATCTATACCTTCCATCAGAGCCGCTCGAATCCTCATCAGTACGGGGTCAATGCGGCCTGCCTCGAAGGCGTATCGCCGTTTGATTTTACCGCTTTGAATGTCACAGATGGAGTAAATCATCCGAAGGATGGCGGTGCAGGCGGGGTGGCGGGAGTGTTATCGTACGTCCCCCGTGAGAGGAAATAACGCAGGCGTCGAGAAAAAGGGTAAGCGGCATGGATCCGCTTACCCACAGGGGTTACTGAACGTCGAAACGATCCAGATTCATGACTTTCGTCCAGGCAGCGACGAAATCGAGCACAAACTGATGCTGGTAACTGTCACTGGCATACACTTCTGCCAGTGAACGCAGTATCGCGTTGGAACCAAACACCAGATCTGCACGTGTTGCGGTGTATTTCAGCTGACCAGTGTTACGATCGTGCCCTTCATAGTGTTCTTTAGCGTCATCACTGGCGCGCCAGACGGTGCCCATATCTAACAGATTGACAAAGAAATCATTGCTGAGCACACCCACACGGTCGGTAAACACACCGTGCTGCGTGTTATCGACGTTCGCCCCGATCACACGCAGCCCACCGATTAACACCGTCAATTCAGGTGCGGTCAGCGTAAGTTGCTGCGCTTTGTCGATCAGCATATTTTCTGTCGATGCACTGCTTCTGCCACTTTTGTAGTTACGGAAACCGTCAGCAACCGGTTCAAGTACCGCAAAGGAAGCCACATCCGTTTGCTCAATGCGCGCATCCACCCGGCCAGGTAAGAAGGGCACATCAATCAGGACGCCCGCAGCTGCGGCCGCTTTTTCAACGCCCACGGTACCTGCCAGAACAATCGTGTCGGCGAGAGAGAGCTTCCCTGACTGCTGTTGAATCGCCTCAAGCTGAGGTAGCACACGACTGGCGATACGGTTAACTTCCCAGTGACGTTGCGGCTCAAGGGCCAGACGCGCACCGTTGGCACCACCGCGTTTATCGCCACCGCGGAAGGTGGAAGCAGAGGCCCACGCCACTGATACCAGCTCACTCACCGAAAGAGAGGAGTCCGCAATCCGCTTTTTCACCGCGGCAATATCCGCAGGCACCGGGTGATGCACCGCAGCAGGCAACGGATCCTGCCAGATAAAATCTTCCGCCGGGATTTCAGGCCCCAGATAGATACTTTTCGGCCCCAGATCGCGGTGGGTCAGTTTGAACCAGGCGCGGGCGAAGGCGTCATTGAACGCATTGTGATCGTTCAGGAAACGACGTGAGATTTTCTCAAACTCAGGGTCAAAACGTAACGTCAGGTCGGTTACCAGCATCGTCGGTTTACGTTTTTTCGTTGCATCAAACGGATCGGGGATCAGGTCTTCCGCATCTTTAGCTTCAAACTGGATCGCGCCCGCCGGGCTGCGGGTCTGCACCCACTCATATTTGAACAGGTTCTCGAAAAAGTAATGGCTCCAGTGCATTGGCGTCTGGCTCCAGATCACTTCCAGACCTGAGGTGATGCTGTCCGCGCCGATGCCCGAACCGTGAGTACTGACCCAGCCAAGTCCCTGCTGCTCAAGCGATGCCGCTTCAGGTTCAGCGCCAACGTGGGTCGCTTCGCCCGCGCCGTGGGTTTTGCCCAGCGTATGGCCACCGGCAATCAGGGCAACGATCTCTTCGTCATCCATCGCCATATTGCCGAAGGTTGCCCTGATGGCCGCCGCTGCCGAGGCCGGGTCGCCGCTGGCGTTCGGGCCTTCAGGGTTAACGTAAATCAGCCCCATTTCAGTGGCAGACAGAGGATTGCTGGCGAGACTTTCCGGGTGACGGTGCGTCAGCCATTCTTTTTCATCGCCCCAGTTCACGTCCAGATCGGGTTCCCAGACATCCTGGCGGCCCGCCGCAAAGCCAATCGTCTGGAAACCGGAGTTTTCCAGTGCCACATTCCCCGCCAGAATAATCAGGTCAGCCCAGGAGATCTGTTGACCGTATTTTTGCTTCACCGGCCACAGCAGACGTCGTGCTTTATCCAGACTGACGTTATCCGGCCAGGAGTTGAGCGGGGCGAAACGCTGCTGACCGCGCCCGGCACCGCCACGACCATCCACCATGCGGTAGGTGCCAGCACTGTGCCAGGCCATACGAATAAACAGCCCGGCATAATTACCCCAGTCAGCGGGCCACCACGGCTGAGAATCGGTCAGTAATGCTTTGAGATCGGCTTTAAGGGCAGGGTAATCAAGCTTCTTGAATTCTTCACGATAGTTAAAATCAACGCCGAGGGGATTGGAACGGTTGGAATGCTGGCTCAGAAGATCGACTCTTAGCTGTTTTGGCCACCAGTCATTGCTACTGGTGCCACTGCCTGCAATGGGTTTGGCGGCTCCCGCGTGGAAAGGACACTGCGCGGCTGAAGCATTTGGGTTTTCCGACGATTGGCTCATTTCTCTATCCACCTTTTTATTGTGTGGTTTTAAAATAGTGCATTCTGAGCTTGCGGTACATCTGGATAACCCTATTAATGTGATAGAGAATAAGTACGTGGCTAACAAAGGGGCTGAGTGGCCACGTTGCCGATGGCCACTTAAAGTAAGTTAGTGTTTTTCACCCACAGGCAGGATGCTGCGACCGAATTGCTCATTCAGCACTTCAGCCATCGCCAGATAAAACGCGCTGCCTCCGCAGACAACACCAATCCAGCCAGCAACGTGAATGATCGCCGGGTTATCCACCAGATGGCCAATCGCCAGCAGGGCGAACAGCACGGTCAGGCTGAAGAACACACATTGAAGTGCGCGGTTGCCTGCCAGGGTGCCGAAGAACATGAATAACGTAAACACGCCCCACAGACCCAGATACGCCCCGAGGAAATGCCCGTTTACTGCCTCTGTCAGACCCATTTTCGGCATCAGTAAAATCGCGACCAGCGTCAGCCAGAAGCAACCGTAAGAGGTAAATGCGGTTAAACCGAAGGTGTTGCCTTTTTTATATTCCAGCAGACCCGCGAATATTTGCGCGATGCCGCCATAAAAGATGCCCATTGCCAGGATAATAACATCCATTGGGAAAAACCCTATATTATGCAGGTTCAGCAAAATGGTGGTCATGCCAAACCCCATCAGGCCTAGCGGAGCCGGATTAGCTAACTTAACGGTGCCCATAAATCCCCAGAAATATTGATTAAGATGTTGAAAGGGTTCAACCCTCGCCAGCACTCCCTGGCAGGGCGCGAGATCATAATCAGAGCACATCAAAGCTTCTTTGATCTAAAGAGGGTGAAACTCACTATTTATATTCTTATATGCTGCTGGGTATCTCAGCCAGTGAAATAGGTGCGTATAAAATAGATTGAGACTCAGGCCATCGTTCTTTTCATCGCCAACCGATGCCCATGGCGGAAGAACAGCAACCCGGCCGCGGAGAAACCGATCAGGGCAATAAACATGACCGGTGGAGGGGTATAGCTGAGTAAGAATCCACACAGTACGGGGTTAACGGCACCGCCGATATTGCTCAGGTTCTGTACACCGTAGTAACTGCCTTTCATATTATCGGGCGCGATGAAATCGATGAACATATATTCCACGGGGATTACAATCAGCTCGCCGAAACTGAAAATCACCATCGCTATCATCCAGAGCAGTATCGAAGGCCCCGCGAGCATAAAGCCGGCCAGACCGAGGATAAAGAATAACGTGCCGAAAAATAACCATCTCAGCAGGTTGTCCTGTTTCATGCGGCTGCTCATCACGTACTGAAAGGCAATAACAATCACCGCGTTGGTGATCATAATGGCGCCAATCACTTTATAGGCGTAAGCGGCATCCGCGATAATAATCAGGTACTGCGACAGATATCCGGTGAACTGACCAAAAACAATCGCACCGAAGGTGCTGCCCAGCGTGAAATAGATCAGGCAGCGATCACGCATCAAGATGGATAAAGTCTGGCGTAAGTCGGGTTTTTCCAGTGGTTTCAGCTCAACATCGTTACGCGCAGGGCTGTTGGGGATATTGCGTAATCCCACCATCAGCGCAATAACCGTGACCAGCGCCAGAGTGCCCGAAATCATAAACGGTAGCGTTGGATCAAACCCCGCCAGCCAGACACCTAATGAAGAGCCAACGGCCCAGCCCACATTGATCAGCGTGTAGTTCATCGAGAATGCTTTGACACGTTTCTCGACGGGAAGCCACGCGGCAATGCAGGCTTTGATGGTGATGCTCAGTAGCGCATAGGATGCGTTGAGCAGGGCGATTACCACGACCACACTGCCGACCTCTGGCAGTAGCGGCAGCAAGAAAAAACTGAGGGCGAACAGACTGATAGAGAAACCAATCAACAAGCGGTGGCTGAATTTATCGACCAGGTAGCCACCGTAGAGACTGCTGAAAATACCGATAGCAAGGCTTGCCCCCATAATGATGCCGACACTTTTGGGCAGCAGATGATAGTGCTCGGTGAGGTAAATAGTCAGAAAGGGCAGCGTGACCCCACGGCCAATTGTCAGCACCAGTGAGCCAGCAAGCAGGGCAAGAATAATTGGCGGCATTCCTTTCATTTATTACATTCATCCATCAATTTATTAACAACCAGACCCGTTACTCTACTCTGTTATCAGGCATTTTTTGTATCGTAAAACCATAATGTTTCAAGGTGTTAACTGGAGAAAAAACTATAGAAATATCTTATTCCAGTGGGGAATACTGCGCTGACGCCAGGCGTTCCCGCTCTCCCTTTTTCAGGGCATGATGAGCGGGGTGCCGGTATTACTTCTTACGCGTCAAGGTGATACGGGTCAGTTCCGATGGGCGACCGACCCTCACCGCCATACCGGGCCAAAGGCCGGTACCGTTATTCACGTACAGCTGCATGCCATCCACATCATAACGGCCTGAAACAAAACCATTATTGGGTTTGGCAAACAGCCGATCGAATCCCCAGATTAAGCCGCCGTGCGTATGGCCTGAAAGCTGGATATCGACGCCCTGTGTGGCATTTTCACGCGCATTTTTGGGCTGATGATCGAGTAACACAATCGGTGCGTTTTCCGGTGCGCCTGCTAATGCTTGGGTGAGATCAGGACCATCAGCACCTCGTGCGGTGGCTGACGCATCGGTCAGGCCGGCGATCACCAGTTTTGCCTCTCCGCGGGCGATCACCTTGTGGCGGTTGAGCAGGGGATCTAACCCTAAGGAAGCCAGATGCTCCGTCCACGCCTGTTGTTCGAAGAAGTATTCGTGGTTGCCGGTGATGGCCAGTACGCCATCCGGGGCATGCAAACCGCGCAGCGGTTCGACATCGTTACGGCGGTTTTCCAGGGTGCCATCAATAACATCACCGGTGATGACGATCAGGTCCACATTCAGCGACATTGCCTGTTTCACCATGGACGCCGTCCAGCTGGCATTGAAAAGCCGGGTGATGTGCAAATCGGTGAGCTGGAGCAGTTGATAACCTTCAAATGCCTGCGGCAAATTGGCGACCTCAAGAGTGACATCTTTCAGCGCGGGAACGCGGGTGGCCTGTTGAACGCCATACGTAGCCAGACCCATGGCAAACAGTGCAGCCAGGTAACGAATGCCAGGCGCAATCTCCAGCGGATGCCTGACAATCAGTGAAATCAGTGCGACCACATCAATCACCAACTGCGTGAGCGCGAGGAACAGCACCGCACTGAACGCCCAGTTGAAGAGAATAATCACCATGCGCGGCATTTCAGGCGCAAAAATGCTGCCAGAGGTGAACCGGCTAACCAGCAGATACTGAGAAGCCAGCAGCACCAGCAGCGATAACAGGATTTTTAGAGCAATGGGCATGGAAAGCGGGATAAGAAAACGGGCGATAACATACCAACTCGGTATGCTGAAGATAAGGTGAAACATGTCAATATTCCCTTAAAAAGTGGTGCACGATAATGCAAAGATGAAATGAAAAGCATCTGTCACTGAACAATCTGAAAAGTTGTAGCATAGATCCCGTATTAATCTAAGTGCTAAGGTCATTACACAGAGCAAAAGGAGGAGGGTACTCATGCGGACCGTGACTGTGACCGCTTACGACAAGCGGTGGCCCGATCTATTCGAGGCAGAAAGCGCGCTATTACTGGCCACCCTGGGCAATATTATTTTCCGCATTCACCACATTGGCAGCACGTCTGTACCCGAGCTGGCAGCAAAACCCGTCATAGACATATTGTTAGAGGTGAATGGGCTGACAGAACTGGATAACGCCAATGCTGCAATGAAGCTCAATGGCTACACAGCCCGTGGTGAAAATGGCATCCCAAATCGTCGATATTTCACTAAAGGTGGCGATCAACGCAGTCATCAGGTTCATGCTTTTGCTGTAGGCGACAGCCAAATCATAAAGCATCTGGCGTTCCGGGATTATCTGATCAACAACAAGGACGCAGCAGAAGAGTATGCCGAAATAAAACGTGCTGCGGTGCTGGCAAGTGGCAACGATGTTCATCGTTACAGTGCTTTCAAGACGGCGTTTATTGAACACCATCTTCGGTTGGCACTTACTGGCGCTGAGTGTTCAGCCAGTCACACCAAGCCTTAGCTGTGAGTTTCATCAGTGGAGAGAGAGCTTCAGACGCCATAAGTGAACAGCAGAGGATGAACCGCGGATAAACATCAGATTCAACGTACCGCTACGTTGGTGCGCATAATGTATATTATGTTAAATTGAATATCAGGAGGCACTCCCGCTGGTTGCAACCGGCTCGCCTTCTTTTCCTGACTGAATCTACATCTACTCATCTCTCTGAGCCAACGGTATGCCAATGTGGCGCTACGTGAAAAGTTGGGGATAACTCCCCTTCTCTTTTCGTAGAATTCGCGTAGCGACGCCAACTCTGCAATGCCGTGCAATTATTTTCATTTTTCCCTGAACCTTTCCACGCATTTGCCGATACCCGTTAAGGACACCAGTTACGTGCCCGTCACCATACTTGTTAGAACACCAGGAATGCACAGACTATCATCCCGGCAAGCACCCCTTGGGTGTAAAGAGATATCATCTTTCGTGACTGACTGATGACCAAGTGTCCCGCCTGGAAAAAACATTCAGCCCACTATGGGCTTGCCGAGAAGAATTCAGTTGCGATGGCTATGCCACAAACCGGCCTGCGCGTATCTGGTTCATCGAGATGTTGATAACTTCCTGAGGTGTTCTATGTTTGGTATGAAAAAATCGCGTTTTTCACTGCCCTCGTCCAAAAGTAACGGCATCACCCGGGACATCAATGCAATAAAACAGCATGTGGCATGGATTGAGTTTTCGCCTGATGGAGAGATTCTCAACGCCAATCAACAATTTCTCGATGTCACTGGTTACTCACTGAGTGAGATTCAGGGAAAACATCACCGGATTTTTTGCAAACCGGATTACTGCCGTTCAGCAAGCTACAGTGCCTTTTGGCAGACTCTCGCAACAGGCGAATCGGTAACGGGTATCTTTGAACGTTTCAGCAAACAGCATCAGCGCTTTTATCTCAGCGCCACCTATTTCCCTGTTACCGATGATAACGGCATTGTTTATAAAGTGATTAAGGTCGCCTCCGATATCACCGCCCGCCATCATGAGTTAGAGCAAAAAGAAGCAGTGATCACTGCGCTGGACCTATCCATGGCGGTGATCGAATTCACGCCTGACGGTCAGATTCTTACGGCTAATAGCAACTTTCTTACCCATATGGGCTTTAACTTGTCTGATATTGTGGGCCAGCATCATCGCATCTTTTGCTATGAAAGTTTTTATCGTGAAAACCCCGATTTCTGGAAAAAAATTGGCAAAGGTCAGCACTTTGTTGGGCGCTTTGAACGTAAAACGGCCAGCGGTGAGCGCATTTGGTTAGAAGCCAGTTACAATCCCGTCTATGACGCTGATGGCCATGTTTGTAAGGTGATTAAGATCGCATCTGATATCACAACCCGTGTCGAAGCCGCAAAACGGGTGGCCGATATCGCCGTTACCACCTCAGAAGAAACCTCGCAAATCACGCATAATGCCAATGAGGTGCTGGAAGAAACGGTGCGTAACTCCGGGCTGGTTGCTGTTCAGGTAAATGCCGCAACCGAGATTGGCGCAAAGCTCAATGCTTCGGCCAAAAGTATTACTGAAGTCGTTGATACAATTAACGTTATTGCCGCACAAACCAATATTCTGGCACTGAATGCCGCCATTGAGTCAGCGCGGGCTGGCGAAGCCGGACGCGGATTTAGTGTCGTCGCTGCGGAAGTCCGCCGACTGGCTGCATCGACCGCCAGCGCCACGCAAAAAATAACGTCCGTCGTAGAAGTGAATGCTGATTTGATCCAGCAGATGTATCAACAGTTGGATGCGGTAAAACAATTCGTGGTCACCGAACAGGATAAAATCAGCGACCTCTCGCGGAGCCTGAAGGAAATTAATCGCGGCGTGCACCAGTTTGTCAGCGTCATCCATCGGCTGGATGTGTAATACACCCTGTTCAGTCGACGGGTTTAGATGGCGGAGAAAGAGCAATGATGAGCGAATACGGCAACAAGCTTATCTGGCCAGCAGCCCTGTGCTGCTGGCTTTGCACCACGTCCGGACCCGGCTGACATCAATGAAGAAGTGCCCCATCTCCCATGTTAAAATAGTATATTAATCGCATCTCTTAAGTTTAATCAGACCATTTTTCGTATGATCTTGCACAAAATCTGGACCATCAACCCAAACATATTTTTTCTTACTTTTATCAAAGAAACCGTACCATCTGAACAATCCTGAACTGCCCTTAATGGTCATTTCAGCCACCGATTTCGTTGTGCTGAAACTATCCCACGCAAGGTTCATTCCACCTGTACCAAGATCAAGCGGCTTATCAAAATACACAGCAACCTGATTAGCGGAGATCTCTTTTGAATGGATTGAAATGATAATTTGATTGTCATTCACAATCAACGGACTGGGGATTTTACTTAGCTGAATTGAAAAACCCTCGTCATCACAGGTCGTTCCCCATGTGCCGAGATGAGACTGTGCATAAGACGTAAATGACAGAAAAAATAAACCAGCAATTAAAATTTTCATTAATACTCTTCAAAATATTTCAATAAAATGACGATGTTCTATGCGAAACAATAAATCCGGAGCAGTTAGCGCTCAACAAACAGTGACTGATTCTTTGCCAGATAGAAAGGCCTCAGATAAGCCACGGTGTTGGACAATGGCAGGATTTCCGCACTCAGGTTGATGCCAATTTCCTCACGCAGATAACGCCGTCTCGTCTCAATACGGTTCCATAATGCCGGATAGTGTTTGCTGATCTCTGCCTGAAGCGTGATATCCGCAAGCACCACGCACTCTTCCGCGCTAACGCCTGTGTAACCCGCGACCGAAGGGATGATATCAATCTGCATGATCATGCCGCTTTTCAGCGGTTCATCCGACCCCTGATAGACAGGGGAAGACATCCACTCTTCATCTGAAACGAGGTGACCCGGATTCAGGTGCCAGCCATAGCGTTCTTTCGGTAATACACGTTCCACCAACTGGTAAAGCTCGTCGCCGGTCATGCCACAGTGAATATTTTCCAGCCAGGCGACAACCGCAGCGAAATACGGTTTAGCCATACGCTGCAACCACTCTTCCTGCCCGGCAGGCAATTCACTCTCATCGGCAATGACAAAACCGGTTCTGCTGGACAATCCGCCTTTAAAGCCAGTGGTCAATGATAACGGGTCGCCCTTCTGCACTTTCTTATAGCTGGGGTAAATATTGGCTTTATCGAAGCGGCTACCGGTGGCGGCAATGGATACCACCGTGTTGTCCTGGCCTTCAGCGGCCAGCAGCGCGCCCAGATCAACTTCACGGACGCCAACCTCAATCGCATTGATGGCATCAAGAATACAGTTTGATGCGAGGTTAGCGCCGTATTCATAGTGAGCAATTTCGTTCGCATTACAGGTCGCACGCGCCCCCGACTTGCCGCTAATAAAAAGGTGAGCGGCATTCTCCAGCTCTGCACTGGCTTGTAGCGTGCGTCTGACCGCCTCAACAATAAAATACGGCAGATCAAAGAACGTTTTGCCGTTCCCGGCCGCCGGAGTGAACATCTTCCAGCCCACCAGCCCTACCTTACTTTTATTGTTAAGCCCGGCGTCGGTGAAGATACTTTCCAGCGGCGCTTCGTTATCCATTGGCTGATTTGGCAGAGAGAAGTACGGGCTGTGTGCCAGCGTGACCGGCACGCGTGAAAAGCGCGCAAGCTTCAGGTTTTCATTGCCCAGCACCAGCGTACATTTGCCACTGGTTTCCAGAATCAGCAGGCCTTCTTCAAAACGCGGAATAAATCCCGTCAGATAGGCGAAGTTAGCGCCATGCTCTTTGTCTGCGTAAATCACAAGAGCATCGAAGCCTTCGTTCTTCATCCCATCCAGGATTTTTGCTTTTCGCGCCAGAATCGTGTCATCTGTCAGGAGAACAGGCTCAACCTGGGTAAATTTCACCGGGGCGACGGTCGCTCCTAACGTAATTTTTTTGGAAACCATAATGTACTCCCTCAGGTTACGTATTAATGGTTAAGCAGCAGATGGATCACAGTGCGCAGCAGGATACCCAGCAAAACACCGGGAATAACGTAACGAAACAGCCTGACAAAGCGACTGGCAATACCCAGAAAAATACCGATGCCAGGCAGATCAAAGGTCTGAATCATTAAGCCAGCAGAGGCGTTAATCTGCTGAGGTGTTATCAGCCCTTTCTGTATCAACTCCGTCATCACGCCGTAATATGCGGTGCCCCCTGCCAGCATTTTGGTCAGTGCCGGCATAACAAAGATCTCCGGGATATTGAACATGCCGAGCAGCGGGGCAAGCAGTGCGGTCAGCCCTTCAATAGCCCCTGCCGCTTTCAGTATGCCCACCACCGTCAGCGACAGGAGAAGCATGGGAACGGATCCCAACGCCAGGCGAATTGCGTCTGAACCGGCACCGTTAATGACGGCGATCAGCCCCTGAGGCGCATTACCCTCCAGTCTCTCTTTTTCCGCCAGCGGCAGGGAATCCGTCGACAGCCTGCGCCCGCTAAGGTGATAGGTGAACGCCGCCGCAGCCAGCCCCCCGACGATTGAAATGATCACGGCTTCGCCCCAGTGCAGGCCAAAAGGGATAAGGGGATAAAACACGTTCCCCTGGCCCATGGCAAAAAGCATCGCCAGGGCTGCCGCGAGGTGACGGTCGGAAGTGCCGCGTTTCTCCATAATCGCCATCGCCGCCAGCGGTGCGGCGAAACTAACAAAGTTCAGCTGGATCAGCGCAAAAATAGCCAGTCCGGTGATGCCAAATGGCCTGAATATCGGCGTCATCACACGCACAATCGCGTCAAGCACGCCCTTCTGTTCCAGATATCTCATGATAATCAGCATGACTACCATCACCGGGATCAGGGTGTAAAGTGCAACATCAACAGAGGTTCGCCCTGCCGACATAATAATGCCAATGATATCCATTAACGGGTTCCACAAGGGGAGAAAGAGGCGTGATCCACCTACTCAACATTCGCAATTCGGGCATGATCAGAGCAGATATAAGCATGCTAAAATGATTGAACAGATTAATCTATTTTTGCAGATTGTTGAACAGGTTAGCCAGTGCGATATACGCTTCCACGCCCCCTAATCCATTGACTTTACGGCCTGAAATAAGAGAATCTTCTTATCACTCGCCCATCAGAAAGAACCGGAGCATACCATCACCCGTTCTCGCCGTATTCCCGCCGTCATCGCCCTTAAAAGGTCGGCCGCACTGGCTATCGCCGCGCTGTTGCTGTTCAGTTGTTCTTCCGAACCGCCGAAATCGCTGGTCACCCCGCTCCCTCCGGTGGCAAAACAGCCGCTGCCAACCCGGCCTGAGCTGGCGAAGGAACCGATGCGTGGCGTCTGGCTGGCGACCGTTTCGCGCCTGGACTGGCCGCCGATCGCTTCGGTCAATGTCAGCAGTGCGGCGCTGCGTATCAGCCTGCAGCAAAAAGCGCTGACCGATAAGCTGGATAAACTGAAAAGTCTCGGCATCAATACCGTATTCTTCCAGGTAAAACCCGATGGTACGGCGCTATGGTCGTCAAAAATCCTGCCGTGGTCAGATATGCTGACCGGGAACATTGGCGAGGATCCGGGCTACGATCCGTTGCAGTTTATGCTCGACGAAGCGCATAAACGCGGCATGAAGGTGCATGCCTGGTTAAACCCTTATCGCGTATCGGTGAATACCCAATCCTCTACCGTTACCGAACTGAACCGCACGCTGTCGCAGCAACCTGCCAGCGTCTATGTACTGCATCGCGACTGGATCCGCACCTCGGGGGATCGTTTTGTGCTTGACCCCGGCATCCCGGAAGTGCGCGACTGGATCACCAGCATCGTCGCTGAAGTGGTGGCGCACTATCCTGTCGATGGCGTGCAGTTCGATGATTATTTCTATACGGAATCGACGGGATCTGCCCTCAATGACAGCCAGACGTTCCGGCAATACGGTCAGGGATTTAGCAGTAAGGCAGACTGGCGGCGGCACAACACGCAGCAGCTGATCGAGCAGGTGTCGCGTACCATCAAACAGTTAAAACCGGATGTCGAATTCGGCGTCAGCCCGGCTGGCGTGTGGCGCAATCTGTCACACGATCCGGCAGGCTCCGATACACGTGGCGCGGCAGCCTATGATGAGTCCTTCGCCGATACCCGCCGCTGGGTGCAACAAGGCCTGCTGGACTATATTGCCCCGCAGGTGTACTGGCCTTTCGCACGCCAGGCGGCACGCTACGATGTGCTGGCAAAATGGTGGGCGGAGGTGGTGAAACCCACCAGCACGCGCCTGTATATCGGCATCGCGCTGTATAAAGTCGGGGAACCGTCGAAGAATGAGCCAGACTGGACGGTGCAAGGCGGCGTGCCGGAGCTGAAAAAACAGCTCGATTTGAATGAGTCACTGCCAAATATTGATGGCACGATCCTGTTCAGAGAAAACTACCTCAACCAGCCGCAGACCCAGGAAGCGGTGAATTACCTGAAAAGCCGCTGGGGTAACGCCGCAGCCAAAGCAGCCAAATAAGCTAACAGGATCAGCAGGGTAGCGCCCTGCCGATCCTGCTTTATCCCGATTGTCTCCCCGCAAAAGTTTCTACCAATCTCAGCCCGCTTTACACGCAAATCTGTTATTTGACGGCCGATAAATTCCGTAATCTGTTCAGTAAACCCCTTAATCTGGATAACGAACCGGGATAACACCCTTATGTGTTTTTTTAATCCTTGATAGCCGCCGTAATACCGTCACCTGAGGAATCATATTGATGAAAGTGCAGAAAATAGAACAGCCCGCCGCCATCGAATCGCTGGAGTCATGGGGAACCGTTGAAGGCCTGCCGGGCACCTCTGCCATCAAGCTCTCCGGCCTGCAAAAAGTGATTCCGGGGAAGGAAGATATTGATACCGGGATTTTTCAGTGTGGCGCGGGCAGCTATCGTCGCTCGGTTAAACAGGCTGAAATTATGCATTTCCTCGGTGGCTCCGGGTCATTTACACCCGACGGTGAAGAGACGTTAACCTTCAAAGCGGGTGATTCCTTCTTTTTCGAAGCCAACACCGAAGGCACCTGGGTGGTGGAAACCGAGATGCGTAAGCTGTATGTGATTTTTGATGCGGAAGTCTGAGTAATTCAGCCCTACCTGATCCCCTGTTTTGTCCTGCGGGGATCGGGTGTTAAACCCATAACCCCCCTTTTTACATCAATATCTTACGCAATCGATAATTGATAAAACTCTGGCCACGCACCGACACCTGCTGGGCTTCAACCAACTGGAAGCCGTGTCGGATAAAGAAGGGTTTCGCGGTAATGCTCGCCTCGGTATAGATAACTGGGATGTCCATCTTCACTACCGCCAGCTCCAGCCACTTTAGCAGCGCGGTTGCCACACCGCAGCGCTGATGCCGGGGATCGGTAAATAACATATCCAGATGTCCGTCATACTCCACGTTGCCAAACCCGGCGAGCTCCCCATTGCGGATCGCTAACCAGCACTGACTCTCTTTGAATCGTTTCTCCCAGGCCGTCCTGTCTACCTGCACCCAGGCGTCAATCTGTTCCGGGTTGTAATCCTGTGAGGCTATCTGACGCACCGCGCCCTGAAACAGCGTAATAGCAGCATCAAGATCGCTGGCCTGGAATGCTCTGATAGTGATGCTCATCGGTTCTCCATCTTGCCTGGGGTTATCACTTGTCCCTACATCTTAGTCTATGATTGTTATGGCCTGACAGCTATCCCGATCCCGATAACACCTTTTCCGACTAACGCTCAGAGTAGCGGAGCGCCGTTGTGTTGCCAGCGATCCCCGAGCGCTGGATAAAACGAGGACAGTGAATGGAAACCCGAGCATATTTAAAACATTGGGGCGCCGAGTATGTGGCCACCGATACCGTTCGTTTTCGCCTCTGGGCCACGGGCCAGAACAAGGTCAAACTCCGGCTTTCTGGCAAAGAAACGGACATGCAGCCCACGGGAAACGGCTGGTTTGAGCAGCTGGTCAGCGGCGTATTACCCGGTGCGGAGTATCAGTTTGTACTTGCCGATGGCATGACGGTGCCGGACCCCGCTTCCCGCGCGCAGCGTGATGATGTCGATGGCCCTTCGCTGGTGATCGACCCCACCGCTTACGTCTGGCAGAACACCCAGTGGTCAGGACGGCGCTGGGAAGAAACCGTGGTCTATGAGCTGCATATCGGCACCTTTACGCCGCAGGGCACATTCCAGGCGGCGGCAGAAAAACTCCCTTACCTGGCGGAGCTGGGCATCACGATGATCGAAGTGCTGCCGGTGGCGCAGTTTGGTGGCCGTCGTGGCTGGGGTTATGACGGCGTTCTGCTGTATGCGCCCCACGCCGCCTACGGCACACCGGATGATTTTAAAGCCTTTATCGATGCGGCGCACGGTTACGGCATCTCGGTGGTGCTGGATATTGTGCTGAATCATTTTGGTCCGCAGGGGAATTATCTGCCGCTGCTGTCCCCCGACTTCTTCCACCCGGAGCGGATGACACCCTGGGGAGCGGGTATCGCCCATGATGTCGAGGCCGTGCGTCAGTATATTGCAGAAGCACCGCTTTACTGGTTGCGGGAGTTTAACCTCGATGGCCTGCGTTTCGATGCCATCGACCAGATTGAAGACACCACCGACCCCCATATCCTGATTGAGATTGCCCAACGCATCCGCGCTGAACTGCCTGAGCGGCCGATCCATCTGACGACCGAAGACTGCCGTAACGTGATTTTCCTGCACCCGCGCGACGCTGACGGCAACGCCCCGCTGTTTAACGGTGAATGGAATGATGACTTCCATAATGCGATCCATGTGTTCGCCACCGGGGAAACCCATGCCTATTACCAGGACTTTGCCGACCACCCAGAAAAAGGCGTGGCGCGGGCGCTGACGGAGGGCTTTGTCTATCAGGGTGAGGTTGCCGTTCAGTCTGGCGAAGCGCGCGGCGTCGACAGTCGCGGTCAGCCCCCTGCGGCGTTTGTTGATTTTATCCAGAATCATGATCAGGTGGGCAACCGCGCGCAAGGCGACAGGCTGATCACCCTGACCGGGGCCGACCGTAACAAAGTGCTGCTGGCCACACTGCTGCTCTCACCGCATATCCCGCTGCTGCTGATGGGCGAAGAGTATGGCGAGACCAACCCGTTCCTGTTCTTTACTGATTTTCATGGCGATCTGGCGCGGGCCGTACGCGAAGGGCGAGCCAGAGAGTTCGAAGGCCACGCGGGGCATGAAGGGGAAGTCGTCCCCGATCCGAACGCGGAAACCACCTTCACCCGTTCTAAGCTCGACTGGCATAAGCCTGACAGCGCAGAGGGCAAAGCCTGGCTGGCGCTGACCCGACAGCTGCTGGCACTGCGTCAAAACGTTATCGTGCCGCTGCTGGGGACTGCGGGCGGTCATGCAGGCCAGGTGCTGAAGACCGCACCGGGGTTTGTGGCCGTCAGCTGGACCTTCCCCCGGGGCCAGTTATCCATTGCTCTGAACATCGGTGACTCAACGCAGCCACTGCCCGCGCTGCCCGGCAAAACGATTTTCGCCTGGCCGGCTGATACGCAGGATCTGCCACAGCACGCCATCGTGGTTCGTCTTCTGCCAGGAGAGGAAAAATGACCATTCCAACCGCCACATGGCGTATTCAGTTTCGTAACGGCATGACGTTTGATCGTGCTGCCAGCCTTGTGCCCTACCTGAAACAGCTGGGCATCAGCCATCTCTATGCTTCGCCGATTTTTACCGCGACCACCGGGTCGACTCACGGCTATGACGTCACGGATGCCAATGAGATCGACCCGTCGATTGGCGGCCGCGCGGGGTTTGACCGTCTGGTCAGCGCGCTGAAAAATGCCGGGCTGGGACTGATCCTCGACATCGTGCCGAACCATATGGCGGCCTCGCTGGAAAATGCCTGGTGGCGCGATGTGGTTGAACACGGTGAGGCAAGCCGCTACGCGCGACATTTTGATATCGACTGGTCCCGCCGTTTGACGCTGCCGTTCCTGGGCGATGCCTTTGAGACGGCGCTGGATAACAATGAGATCACGGTGCAAGCCGATCCCGACAGCGGTAAACCCGCGCTGGCGTATTACGACACCTTCTACCCGCTGAAACCGGAAACCTGGCAGGAATGTGAAGCCGATGTGCTGGCACTCACCGATCGGTCGGAGATGGCGGCACTCCACCAGCGTCAGCCTTGGCGGTTGATGTGCTGGCGTGATGCGGCCAATGAACTCTCCTACCGCCGTTTTTTTGAAATCACCGGACTGGTGGGAATGCGGGTTGAGGATCGCGGCGTATTTGATGATACCCACCGTCTGATCCTCGAACTGGTGCATTCCGGTGCCGTTGACGGGCTGCGGGTTGATCATGTTGACGGGCTGGCCAACCCACAGGCGTATCTGACGCGCCTGCGTCAGCAGGCAGGTTCGGACTGCTATATCACGGTAGAGAAAATCCTTGGTAAAGATGAACAGCTGCCGAGCGACTGGCCAGTTTCCGGCACCACCGGCTATGAGTTTATGGCAGCGCTCTCCGATGCGCTGGTCGATGGCAGTCAAATCAGCGCCCTGCGCAAAATCTACAATGATGTGCTGGATAAGCCAGTGAATATGGCCGCCGAACTGCGAGAAGCCAAGCGGCTGATGGTGGATAAGAACTTTGCCGGTGAGTTCAGCACACTGCTGAGCCTCGCCGGTGATATTGCCGCAGAGGAAAGTGCACTGTTGCCGGAAAGTAACCTGCGCCAGGCGCTGCGTGAACTGCTGATTGCCTTCCCGGTGTACCGCACCTATGGCACGGAAAACGGATTGCCTGCGGCCGATAGCGAATTATTGCAACAGGTGGCAAACCACGTCAAAAACCGTACCGATGCCCCTGACCCGGCGGCCCTTAACCTGATCCTGCGTATTCTCACCGGCGATATCCCGGCACACACGCGTCAGCAGGCCACCACGTTCCGCATCCGTTTCCAGCAACTGACTGGCCCGCTGATGGCGAAATCGGTCGAAGATACCCTGTTCTTCCGCCAGCACATGTCGCTGGCGCTGAATGAGGTTGGCGCGGAACCGCTGCCGCGTGCCTTCTCGCTTGACCGCTTTCACGCAGAGATGAAAGTGCGCCTTGAGCGACAGCCGGATGCCCTTTCCGGCACCACCACGCATGATACCAAACGCGGCGAAGATGCCCGGGCGCGGCTTTATACACTCTCCGAGGCCCCGGCGCACTGGGCTGCGTGCGTGGCGCGCTGGTGCGAGATGAACCGCAGCTGCGTGGTGACGCTTGACGATGGCCGGGCGCCAAAACCCTCTGTCGAGTGGATGCTCTACCAGGCGCTGGCCGGTGTCTGGCCTGCGACGCTTCAGCCCCGGGATCACGCCGGGCTGGCGGCGCTGGAAGAGCGTTTTCTCGCCTATGTGCAAAAAGCACTGCGCGAAGCGAAGCAGCGTACCAACTGGACTGCCGTAAACGATGACTACGAGAATGCGGTGCTCGACTATGCGCGTCACCTGCTCTCGCCGGCTAATACCGACTTTTTGCATGATTTCACCGCTTCGCTGCAACCGTTTATCCAGGCCGGGCTGGTGAACAGTCTTACCCAGACGGTGGTGAAACTGACTGCGCCAGGCGTTCCGGATATTTACCAGGGCAGTGAAACGCTCGATTTCAGTCTGATCGATCCGGATAACCGCCGGGAGCCGGACTTTCCCGCACTGCAACAGATGCTGACGGCACACAAAACGCCGCTGGATAGCGATCCGGCGCACTGGCTGAGCGGCCAGCTCAACCAGCATGTGATCGCCAGCCTGCTACAGCTGCGTCAGGCCCGTCCGGCACTGTTTCGTCATGGCGATTATCTGCCGCTGAGTGCACAAGGCCCGGGCGAAGACCATCTGATCCTCTTCGCCCGGCTGGACAGTACCCATGCGCTGATGGTGATTGCCCCGCGTCTGGCGCTGAAGCTGCCGGATAACGCCGGAGAATCTGATCAGACGGCGCCTTCTGCCTCGACCACCATCGCGCTGACGGCACCGCTTTCCCACCGTCGCTACCGTAATATCCTCAGCGGAGAAGTGATGTTTGTGACCGATCAGATCACGCTGGCTGTCACAGACACGGGTTTGCCGCTGATACTCAGCAGTGAATAGCATCCAGAAAAGTGAATAACAGACGCTACCGCTTACCATTTGCCAAGGGATGAAAAGAACGCTATGTCGAACGCAACACCTTATGTCATCGAAGCCGGGTTAAGCCACCAGCTGGGGGCCAATTTTGATGGTGAAGGGGTGAATTTCGCCCTCTTCTCCGCGCACGCTGAGCGCGTTGAGCTGTGCCTGTATGACCCCAGCGGACAGCAGGAGATCGCCAGACTGGAACTGCCGGAATACACCCATGAAGTGTGGCATGGCTATGTGCGGGGGCTCCAACCGGGTGCACTCTACGGCTACCGCGTTTATGGTCCCTATGAACCGGAAAACGGACATCGTTTTAATCCGCATAAGCTGCTGATCGACCCGTATGCCCGTGAACTGTCAGGGGATATTGAGTGGAATGAGGCGCACTTTGCTTACGATTTGTATGATGATGAGAAGGACCTGACCTTTGATACCCGGGACAGCGGCCCGTATACCCCCAAATGCCGGGTTATCGATCCGGATGAATTCCTCTGGCATGATGAAAATCGCCCGGTGGTCCCCTGGTCAACCACCGTGATCTACGAAGCGCATGTCAAAGGCTTTACCCAGTTGAACAGTGCGGTACCTGAAGCGCTGCGCGGCACCTATGAAGGCATGGGCCATCCGGCCGTTGTGGACTACATCAAAAGCCTTGGCGTGACGTCAGTTGAATTGCTGCCAGTCCACTGGTTCCCGGACGATCAGCACCTGCTGGACAAAGGGCTGAAGAACTTCTGGGGCTATAATTCGCTCGCGTTCTTCTCTCCGGCTTCGCGCTACTTTGGCCCTAACGGCATTCAGGGTTTCCGCGATATGGTGCGCGCCTTCCACGATGCCGGGATCGAGGTGATCCTCGACGTGGTGTATAACCACACGGCAGAAGGTAACGAACTCGGCCCGACGCTGTCCTTTAAAGGCATTGATAACTTCTCTTACTACCGCACCTTACCGGAACAGCACCGTTATTACATCAACGACACCGGCACCGGCAATACGGTCAACACCTCACATCCCCGGGTATTACAGATGGTAATGGATTCCCTGCGTTACTGGGCGGAATCGATGCATATCGATGGTTTTCGCTTCGATCTGGGCACTATTTTGGGCCGTGAACCGGGTGGCTTCGATCCCCGCGGCGGTTTCTTCGATGCCATTATGCAGGACCCGGTATTGTCCCGTCTGAAGCTGATTGGCGAGCCCTGGGATATTGGCCCGGGCGGCTATCAGGTTGGCGCTTTTCCACCCGGCTGGGCGGAATGGAACGATAAATACCGGGACACGGTGCGGGAATACTGGAAGGGAGACAATGTCTCAACCGAGTTCGCGGCTCGTCTGCTGGGCTCAGGCGACCTCTACGATCAGCGCGGGCGTCGTCCCTGGGAGAGCGTTAACTTCATCACCGCCCACGACGGTTTTACGCTGAATGACCTGGTGTCGTACAACAACAAACATAACGACGCCAACGGCGAGGACAACAACGATGGTCATAATGACAATCGCTCCTGGCATTACGGTGTCGAAGGACCAACGGAAGATGAAGGGATCAACGCGATACGTGAACGTCAGAAGCGTAACTTTCTCGCCACCCTGCTGTTCTCCCACGGGACACCGATGCTGCTGGCGGGTGATGAATTTGGTCGCAGTCAGCGCGGCAACAATAACGGCTACTGCCAGGACAACGACATCTCCTGGATTAACTGGGACGATGTACCGGAAAGCGGCGAAATGCTGCGTGAATTTACCCGCCAGCTGATCGCCCTGCGCACCGCTCAGCCTTTACTGCGGCGTGAAAGCTGGCGCGATAATATGGATATCAAGTGGTTTAATGCAGGCGGTGGTTTTCAGCAGCCGGAACAGTGGGATGAAGGTTCAACGCTCGGCGTCTATATTGGCCGGGCAGACCTGACGGAGGAGGAGGGCATCTGGCATGACGTGCTGATGTTGTTTAACCCATTTGAGGGCAATGTGCCCTTCCTGATCCCGCAGTTTGGCGAAGGTGGCTGGGTACTGGAACTCTGCACATCGGACAGAGCCACACCCGGCCAGGTGATTACCAAAGAGAAAAATGTCGAGCTGGAAGGTCGCAGCATTGCCCTGTATCGCAGGCCTTAATCGTACGCTTTCTTATCGGGTTAGCGCAGGTCAGCTTAACGGCTGACCTGATGCCCAATTACACCACCGATGGCTGCACCGCCCAGGGTTCCCCAGGTGCTGCCTCCGGTCAGGACCGCACCACCCACCGCCCCCACACCCGCACCAATAGCGGTGTTTCTGCCGCGATGAGACATGCCACAGGCCGTTACTGAAAGAGTCACCAGCAAAACAATGGCGATAGTACCGCTGCGTTTTAACAACATAAAAACCTCATTACCATTACGCATAATGGAAGGCAAAAAGTTAACGTTTTATTGTTCTTTTCCATCCCCTGGAAGAACCGCTGCTCCAATGCTGCGAATATAGGCCTTGTTGTTGACCTCGGGCAGGTAAAAATTCTTATAAAATGGCACTATTTTTTGCCGCCCCTGACACCCCGCCAGCCACTGCTACAAGCGACCTGTACGCGATTTAACCTCTGGATTCGTGATGATGCATAAGCCCCCCTTCAGCGTTTTCGCCGTGGTTTAGCTCTCACATCCACTGCCCTGTAGCCCGAAATGAAACCCTGTGAAACAGCTCACGCTCTGATATGAAACCGGTTGCAGAAATCGGTTTCACTGATAGCATCAAATCAGTTTCACCCTCTGTTACATAACCAGCTACCCATAATAAAAAGGTCTGACAATATGGCAGTTATCAGGGATTACAATAAGTTAGCAACTGATATTCTTCACGAGGTTGGCGGTGAAAATAATATCAATACCTTCTCGCGCTGTGCGACACGTTTGCGTCTGGTACTAAATGAAACGCCGGACGGCGCTAAGGCGAAAGTCCAGAGCCTGCCGGGCGTCATCGCCGTGGTTGAGAGCGGTGGACAGTTTCAGGTGGTGATCGGCACCCACGTGGCCGATGTGTTCAATGCCCTCTCGTCACTGATTGGCGAGCAGCACGCCGGCGGCACCGCTAAACAGAAAACGCGTGTGCTGGATGCCGTCATCGGTACCATGTCGGCGGTGTTCGCGCCCATCGTTTATATTCTTGCTGCCGCCGGTATTCTTCAGGGGATCTTAATTGTCGTCGGCCTGATTGATGCGGATATTAAAACCTCCGGCACCTTTGCCATCTTCAACTTTATGTCGTGGACACCGTTTGCCTTCCTGCCGGTGTTTATCGCGATTACCGCGGCCAGACACTTCAAATGTAATCCGTTTATCGCCGTGCTCTGCTGTTGCGCCCTGATTAACCCGGAATGGACATCCATGGCAGGCCGGATTGCCGGGGGCGAAACCATCAGTTTCCTGTTTATCCCGCTGGCCAAAACCGTGTATACCTCATCGGTATTACCGCCGCTGTTCCTTGTCTGGGCGCTCTCCTGGCTTGAAAAACGCGTTGAGAAAATCCTGCCGGAGGTGATCAGCGCCCTGTTCACACCGCTGATCTGCTTCGTGGTGATTGTGCCCCTGACGCTGATTGTGATTGGCCCGATCACCACCTGGGCGGCGATGGGCATTGCCAGTGGTTATAACGCCCTGTTTGCTTTTGCCCCTGCCGTTGCGGCTGCCGTTATTGGCGGTGTCTGGCAGATTATTGTGATCTTCGGCGTTCACTGGGGCATTACGCCGGTGATAATGGCGAACTTCGATACACAGGGTTATGACTCCTTCCAGGCCTACCAGACGATTGCGGTGATCGGTCAGATGGCCGCCGTGTTCGGTGTGTTCCTGAAAACGCGTAACCGGGCGCTGAAAGCGACCTCCTTATCAGCCGGTGTCACTGCGATTTTCGGTATCACCGAACCGGCTATCTACGGTGTGACGCTGCGTTTCAAAAAACCGTTTATCTGCGGCTGTATTGGTGGCGCCATTGGTGCCGTCGTGGCCAGTATGTTTGGCTCACTCTACTACGCGTATGCCGCCTTGCCGGGTCTGTTTACCCTCGTCAATGCCATCAGCCCCGATGCCCCGATGTCGTTTATTGGTGAACTGGCGGGCAGCGCCACGGCCATTATCCTGACGATTGTCATGGTTCAGTTTGTCGGCTTTGAAGATCCGATTGATGAAGAAATCCTGAGTGAAAAAAGTCAGCAGGCTCCTGCTGCGACTGCAACTACCGCTACTGCGGCTCCGGCACAGAGCCTGGCGCTGTTCAGCCCGCTGTCGGGTACGGCCATCGCGCTGGAAAGTGTTAACGATGAAACGTTTGCCGGAAAAATGCTGGGTGACGGCATTGCCATCAGCCCGAGTGAAGGCCAGGTGGTGGCACCATGTGATGCCGTGGTGGCCACGTTGATTGATTCTCATCATGCTATCGGGCTTCTCTGTGATAACGGTGCCGAGCTACTGATCCACGTGGGCCTGAACACCGTTAACCTGCAGGGCAAGCACTTCCACCCGCTGGTGAAAGAAGGTGACAGGGTCACGGCCGGGACGCCGCTGCTGACATTTGATAAGGCCGAAATCGAAGCGGCGGGTTACGACCTCACTACCCCGGTGCTGGTGGTTAACAGCGACGACTATCAGCTGGATAAACATCAGTCCCAGGGCGTTATTAAGCCACTGACACCGTTGATGACCCTCTCCTGATGACATAAAAACCCCGGCGTGCCGCGCAATGGCACGCCGGGGTTTCAACCTCTTCTTCCACCGCTGATTGCCAACACCCCGGGTATTCTGCTAAGGCTGATTACTTTTAGTACCGGGTAGTAATGTTTTTATGTCTGCGATATCTCCAGTCTTTAGTCGCTGGCTATTTAGTGTAAGGTCCGGGGCCAGTTTGACCACGCCGGATCGGCAAAACACGCATCCCTGCGGGCCTCGGCACGCGACGTCCTGTCGCGTGACGTCCGGCTTACCTCAAACTGGCCCCATCCCCTCAGAAAATGTACTTGCGGTGGGTTCTTATATCCCGAGATATTGAGACAGGATGTTTACAATTTTCATTCGTCCTCCCATGCGTTATCCAGATAAAGAAACGACTTTCTCTTCCCAAAATTATTTTTATCTTGAAAAGTGACGCCACCAAGACCACTGGAGTGCAACCCCCAGGTCCCATAGGACCCATCTTTGAAAGTCACAGTACCTGATGCTACACAAGGAGAATAATGTTCATGAAGCCACTCGCCGATATAATCAGCTTCTTCAGCCTTAGCAAAGTAATTAATTAACTGCTCTTTAGTGGGGTTGAAAAGTTTACACCACTTAGCATACCCATCTTTATCTTCAGCAAGTCCATCATAATGGCCGCTCTCAATAACCTCTACATGCTCCACCTGCCTCGCATGAACAGCCAATGAAGAAGATAATAAAATAAAGATCAATGTTATTTTTATTCCCATTTTGCTGTACTCGCTTCGGTTGTGTTTTTTCTTCCAATATCGGGGTGTCGGTGAACCTCAGTCATGGGCACTTGAAATTGACGAGTCAACTCTGACACCAGCCATTTAAGTGATTGGTTTTGCTCATCGGTAACCGCCTCAAAAACCTCCTTATTATCAGGGCCAATAGCAAGGCCAACCATTTCAATGCCAATGCTGTCAGTATTGTTTGGGAATCGCGCAGGGAAACTTTTCTCTCTTTCTATATTGGATATTTCCTGCGAAATTCCATCTTTCCAATAAGCTTTAGTATGCAATGCGAGCAGACGTGTTTCTGTTGGTTGGCATACTTTCTGTAGAACACATTTGGACTGCACCAGACCAACATGCCAGGTCATTTTGAATAATGAAGCCGTTTGATAAACCTTGCCATCCTTGTCGATCAAAAAATGCGCTCCGTTAGCCGATTTGTTGCCATAACTGTTAAAGGTACTTTGCGCTGTCGGACTGGCAGTTTGATGCACCACAATACCATTAACGCTATCGAGGCTTCCCCGCTCAATCGTTTTAAATATTTTCCGCTCAATGCGATCATCATAAATATAACCATCTTCATCTATATACATTTTACACTCCTTTATAAATGCACTAAATAATCGCGCTAGCTTTAATGTCATAACCCATCGCTACCACACCCAGTTTATTTCCTTCTGCACTCTGTGGATCGGCAAAATCCGCCTCCCTGCGGGCCTCGACTTCCGGCATTCATGCCGCGTGACGTCCGGTTTACCTCAAGCTGGGCCGCTCCGCGCATAACTTGTGCTTGCGGAGGGTTCTTAAATAGCGAGGCATCGAGACAGGATACTTACGATTTTCATTCTTCTTCCCATGAATTGTCGATGTAGTAGAAATACTTTCTTTTCCCCTCGGTGAAATCAACCCACCTAAGCCCGCTGGAATGTATTATCCACTCACCAGAAGAACTATCTTTAAACGTGATCGTACCGGATGCCACACAAGGTGAATAATATTCGTTCATCCACTCACCACTAGCATCTGATTCTTCGGCTTTAGTGAAGTAATGGATAAGCTGCTCCTTGGTTGGGTTAAATGTCTTACATCCTTCCTTTTCGTACTCATATCTGCCTCGCTATCGTAAGCACCTGTCTTAACGATGTTAATCTGGCTTACTTCTCTTGCCTGAGTAAATACAGGAACAAGTAATAAAAATAAAAAAATGACTTTTATTATTCCCATTTGGCTGTGCTCATATCCAGTAGCATTAGTCTTCCCATGCATTATCAAGATAAAGAAACGATTTTTCTTTTCCGTAATTTTCTTTATCTTTAAAAGTAACGCCACCAAGACCACTGGAGTGCAACCCCCATGTCCCATATGATCCATCTTTGAAAGTTACGGTGCCAGATGCTATGCAAGGGGTGTAATACTCATGAAGCCATTCACCGCTATAATCGGCCTCTTCAGCCTTAGAAAAGTAATTAATGAGTTGTTCTGTCGTGGGATTGAAAAGCTGACACCACTTAGCATACCCATCTTTATCTTCAGCAAGTCCATCATAATGACCACTCTCAATCACCTCAATATGTTCTACTTGCCTGGCCTGAATAACCAGCGAAGAAGATAATAAAACAAAAATCAATGTTATTTTTATTCCCATTTTGCTGTGCTCGCTTCGGTTGTGTTTTTCCTTCCAATATCAGGATGTCGGTGAACCTCAGTCATGGGCACTTGAAATTGACGAGTCAGCTCTGACACCAGCCATTTAAGGGATCGATTTTGTTCATCAGTGACAGATTCGAAAACTTTTTTATTCTCAGGCCCAACAGCCATTCCAACGATTTCAATGCCTATACTGTCAGTATTATTTGGGAACCGGTCAGGGAAGTTCTTCCCTCTCTCTATATTGGATATTTCTTGAGAAATCTCTCTTTCCCAAAATCTTTGGGTATGTAATGCCAATAAGCGCACTTCAGTCGGTTGGCATACTTTTTGTAAAAAACATTTTGACTGCACCAGACCAACATGCCAGGTCATTTTGAATAACGAAGCCGTTTGATAAACCTTGCCATCCTTGTCGATCAAAAAATGTGCACCGTTGGCCGATTTGTTGCCATAACTGTTAAAGGTGCTTTGAGCTGTCGGACTGGCAGTTTGATGCACCACAATACCATTAACGCTATCGAGGCTTCCCCGCTCAATCGTTTTAAATATTTTCCGCTCAATGCGATCATCATAAATATAACCATCTTCATCGATATACATTTTATACTCCTTTATAAATGTACTAAATAATCGCGTTAGCTTTAATGTCATAACCCATCGCTACCACACCCAGTTTATTTCCTTCTGCACTCTGTGGTACGTATTCGAATTTCACTCTTGAAAAACTGAGACCTACTTTCTCTATTGGTATTGGCATGTGGACCATGCCAATCGGCTCGATACAAGTAATAATCAGTTCTTGCAATGTTATTTTTAAGAAGTCTAATGGAGAACCACCGGCTTTTCTGACGGTCAGAATAGCCTCCGGGATATGTTTTCCCGCCAGGCAATATTGAATGAGAGTGGTCGAGGATTTATCAATGTAATGTTTGAAATATAAATCGTGTACGGTTGATTTACCTGCACCTCCGCCACTTCCCGAGTGCATATTCGCGGGCTGGGCGACTGACCAGTTCCATCTTAAAACCTCGATTTCCCCTTTATGAGAATAATCAAGTGATTCGCCCTCAATACCATTGATTTTGATAAACATATCCTGAGCCATACATCCTCCTTGTGGTGGGCATCCGGTTATAACGTGAATCTTTCCTCTGTTTGGGTGCTGCGCGCATAACCTGACAGGCCCCATAACGAAATGGGGACCCTATCAGTTATCTGTGGCAACGTCAGTCATGGTTTTGCCTGGAATATCAGAAGTTCTGGTGCGATCGCATTCAGGAGTGCGGTCGGGTTTTCCCGGCGGAAAAGGCGGTCATACTCACCCCGGCGAACACCAGAGCCAGACCTGTCATAAACAGCCCTGATAGCGAGGTACCCAGAAAGACCACCGATGCCAGCGCGCCAATCAATGGTACGCCCAGCGTAAAGCTGGACATGGCAAACACGCTGATGCGCCGCCCGTGTTCAGACGAGATGACAAAGCAGACTGAGGTGGCAACCGGGCCAATAAAGAACAGCAGCCAGAGAAGGCCGGAGCTGAAATGGATCGCCTCAACGGGGCCATCAAGTAAACGGGCAAAGAAAATCAGTGGAATGGTGGCAATCAGCATTTGCCAGGGGGCCAGTGATAGCGGCGTTGCCGTCCACTTATGGTGCTTCACATGGATAATCACCAGTGACCACGAGATGGCACCGGTAATCAGAAACGCACAGCCCATCACGGCGCCAGGTGCGGACCAGTTCATTTCCAGCGGAGAGCAGATCAGCCCGATACCCACCAGCCCGGTTAACAGCGCAATGATCTGAATGAAAGATGGCGTATGGCGCAACAGCAGCCAGGAAGAGAGGATCCCCCACAGCGGCGTGGTATACGCCAGCAGTACTGCATGGCTGGTATCAGTGTATTGCATGGCGATCATCCCTAATCCGGTGAAGACCACCATCTGGAAAATGCCGATGCTAAGGATCACGGGCATATCGCTTTTGGCCGGCAGTTTCAGCTCTTTTTTAACCGCGACAAACAGAAACAGACAGGCTCCGGCGCTGCCGAAACGGATCGCCGCAAGCCATAACGGCGGCACATCGTTAAGCGCCATCTTGGTGGCAGGCCAGCTAAGCCCCCATAAAACCACCATCACCAGCAGCCACAAAACCGTGGTTTTCATTGAATGCTGCCCGGCATTCTGTACGGCTGTTTTCACGTTACTCATCATCATCACTCACTGTGCATCGATGTGATGATTTTATTTTCCCGTTACAGGAAAAGCTGTTCTAATTACCCGCCATAACGCTGAAAAAAGAAACGGTTTCCGTCAAAAACACAATTTGCAGGTAAAATATGCCCCAAGACACGATTGAACTGGATGAAACCAGTCTGCGCATACTGGATCTGTTGCAGCAAAATGCGGATATCAGCAACGCTGAGCTGGCGGAACGCGTGGGCCTGTCCACCTCCCCCTGCTGGCGCAGAGTCACGGAAATGAAGGAAAAAGGCGTATTAAGAGGCGCGGTGATGCTGGCCGATCCGCTGAGCCTTGGCCTGGCGGTGAACGTCTTTGTGCATGTCTCGCTGAAGCAGCAGGATAAAGTGTCACTGCGGCATTTCACCGATGCCATCAGCGAACGCCCGGAGGTCATGGAGTGCTATCTGATGACCGGGGAGTCGGATTTTCTGCTGCGGGTGGTGGTGGAAAATCTGCAAAAATATCAGTTGCTGATGATGGATTGCCTGACGCAGATAGAGAGCGTATCCAGTATTCGTTCCAGCTTCGCCTTAAGCCAGGTGAAATACACCACCGCCCTGCCAACGCAGCATCTCAGAACGTCACCAGGGCGATCGGCGGCGTCTTCTCGTTAAGGGGGCTTGATAACCTGGTCGCGCATAAGTCAGAGGTTCCCCAGTACCAAGAAAGTCGAATTTTCTTCGTACTGACGTTAAAATGGGCGGAAAATCGCCCCTTTTAACGTCCTGTTTTATTCCGTGAGACGAAATGTTTTACGCCACTCACTCGGGCTGACGCCGAATTTTTCGCGAAACAATTGTCGAAAGGTCACAGCGGACTGAAATCCTACCTGCCCGGCCACCTGTTCTACAGGCATCGCCAGCGTTTCAAGGAGTTCCTGGCTACGATAGAGTCGCGCCACGGTTAGCCATTCGACCACGGACATACCGGTGGCTTTATTAAAATGCCGGGTTAACGTCCTGCGGCTCATTGACGCCCTGTTAGCCAAAGAATCAAGATCGTGGGGTAACTGAAGGTTCCTTTGCATATAGTCGAGTAGCATATTCATTCTGTTATCTGTCGTATTGTGCGGGATTGACTGTTCAATGAACTGAGCCTGGCCACCGTCACGATGCGGAGGCGTCACCATTCTCCTTGCGATCTGATTCGCGATCTGGCTTCCCAAACGCTGCCGAATAACGTGCAGGCAACAGTCCAACGCGGCAGCGGTCCCTGCAGAAGTGATCAGGCCGTCGTCTTCCACATAAAGCGCATTCACATTCAAATGAACGTTCGGGAATAATGTGCGGAAAATCGCTTCATATTCCCAGTGTGTCGCGGCCTGGCGCCCATCAAGCAGCCCGGCATAAGCCAGTACAAACGTCCCCAGACATAATCCCACAATCTGGCTGCCCCCTGCTCTCGCCTTGACCAGGGCATCAAGCAACGGCTGCGGCGGGCGTTGCTCAACCTGGTTCCAGAAAGGCACGATAACAATATCCACCTGCGCCAGCGCATCAAACCCGTGGTCCGCCTGGATTGCGGTTGCTTCTTTTGACCAGATGAGTCCCGGCGTCTCGGCACAGATAAGGCGTGTAAACAGCGTGTCATCTGTCGTGGCATCCCCAAACAGAATCAGTGGAACTGACACGTGAAAGGTGCTGAACCCTTCAGTAACAACAATCGCAACCGATGCCACAGACATACAACACTCCCGGACTGATTTGAGGATATTAGAACGTGACTGACTCTCCGTCTGCAGGTGCGCTGACAAAATCCTCCAGATGATTAATCCGTGCATACTCCAGCAACGCCTGGCGAGTCACCAGGCAATGATTGATGGCTTCCATATGGGTAGCAACAATCTGGGCTTCTGGCAGCACAAGATGGGCTTTCAGGACATCTTCTTTACCGAAGATAATCGAACCATATCCCAGAACATGCGCCCAGCCCGTGTTCATTATCACCACGCCGGGCAGATATTTACGCATATTATCCTCAACGGCATCGATCCAGATGGAGTCACCCACCAGATAAAGTGATTTCTCATCCGGGTGCTGAAACACAATCCCACTGGACTCTCCCAGCCGCTCTGCTAATTGAGGGTTGGCATAAGCTTCATCAGACCCATGCTGGCAGCGGGTCTTGATGAGCGATATGTCGCCAAACTGACTGGTTTCAGCCAGCACCACCAGGTTACTGAACCCTTGCGATCGCAGAAGCTGTTCATCACTGTCATTTTGCACAAAAATCAGCTTCTCTTTTGGAATGAGCGCCACGGCCGCTTCGTCCCAATGATCCTGATGCGTATGCGTGACAATGATGGCGTCAACGTCCAGCAATACTGGCACATCGAAGGGCAGCTCAACCATCGGATTACGGATTTCTGAGCGGACAGTACCTGGAAACCCCGGCCATGCCTCTTTTTTGGATAGCATGGGATCGATTAGAAACGTCTTTCCTGCATAAACAATCCGTTGAGTCGCATTGCGTACCTGAGTAATTTTCATCGTTATTTACCTTAATGTTATGCCTGTTGGCAGTGTCGGTGCTTAACCTGGCCCGAAAAAAATTATCGATGATATCAGGACAGTCAGCGATCCCCCTTCAGGCCATATTGCGATGGGATCGGGTCAACACCACTGTCAAACCACTGATCTAACGACAAACACACACCGTGTTTCAGGTGGTGTCAAAAAAATAACAATGATTCTATAAAAGAAAATGATTATCATAATCATTAGTATTGAACTTTAGCTACGCCACCCTGTCTCGGGGCCATCTGGCCCGTGACTGACCGATAAAAAAATGGCCACGCTTTTTGTTATTCCCTATTTCGCACAAGGAAAAACCATGTCTTCCCGCACCTTCTCATCCCACACCAGGGGAAAGGGCTCGCCTCTGCGCGTGCCGGGCCAAAAAACGACGTTGTCCGTTTCACTGCTGGCGCTGATGATCCATGCGCTGGTTAACCCGGCCATGGCGCAGGAAGCCGCCTCCCCGCAGGAAATGGTGGTGGATGCCACGGCAGATGACACCGCCGCCAGCGAGAAGCAGGATTACACGGTCAAAACCACCCGCGCCGGCACCAAAATGCTGATGACCCCGCGCGATGTCCCGCAGTCATTAAGCGTCGTCACCGAGCAGCGGATGCTGGATCAGAATCTGCAAACCGTGGGCGAGGTGCTGGATAACACCACCGGGATCGCCACCCAGCTGGTCGATAGCGAACGCTCCTCCTACTTCTCTCGCGGTTTCCAGATCACCAATTACACCTTCGATGATATCCCTACGTCAGCGGCAGATAACTGGAACTACGGCGATGCCGGAGAAGACACCGCCATCTATGACCGCATCGAAGTCGTGCGCGGTGCAACCGGGCTGATGAGCGGTGCGGGCAGCCCGTCGGCGTCGGTCAATATGGTACGCAAACATGCCGACAGCAAGACCGTGACCGGCAATCTGAGCGCCAGCTATGGCCGCTGGAACACCCAGCGTTACGTGGCCGACCTCTCTGCCCCGCTGAATGAAGAAGGCACCGTGCGTGGCCGCGTTATCGCCGGTTATCAGGATCAGGACGGCTGGCTGGATCGCTACCATAAAAGCAAAAAGTTCCTCTACGGCGTGCTGGATGCCGATGTGACCGACAACACCACGGTGTCGCTCGGCTACGACTATCAGGAGAGCAACACCGGCAACCCGACCTGGGGTGGATTGCCGACCTGGTACAGCAACGGTTCGCGCACCCATTACAGCCGCAACCTCAATCCGTCAGCCGACTGGACGCGTTACAGCCTCGACTCGCGTAAGGTTTTTGCCAACGTCAAACATGACTTTGATAATGGCTGGACCTTCCGCGTCAATGCCACGCACGCTGAGCAGACTTTTGCTGACAAGCTGCTGTATGTGATGGAGTTCCCCGATGCAGTGACCGGGACCGGGGTCAGCGGCTATGGCAGTCTGGATCGCGGTAAGCGCACGCAGGAATCCATTGATACCTATGCCAGCGGTCCGTTTGAACTGCTGGGGCGTAACCATGAGTTGATGGCAGGCGTCAGCTACAGCCGCCAGCATAACCAGACCTACAGCGTGGACGGTGCGCTGGATTATGCGCAGATGGGCAGTTTTGATAATAACTGGAACGGCAACGTTCAGGAGCCCGAATGGGGTGACTGGTATCTGAATGCCGATGACGTGATCCGCCAGAAATCGGCCTACACCGCCGCGCGCTTCTCGCTGGCCGACCCACTGTCGCTGATCCTCGGCGCACGTTACACCCAGTGGAGCACCGTTGGCAGCAGTGGCAACATGAACAAAAATAACATCACGCCATACGGTGGCCTGGTGTATGACATCGATGACACCTGGTCGGCTTACGCCAGCTACACCTCGATCTTCCAGCCACAGACCTACCGCAGTACTGATGGTGCTTATCTGTCGCCAGTGACCGGGAAAAACTATGAAACCGGCCTGAAGTCTGACTGGTTTGATGGGCGTCTGACCGCCACCTTTGCGGTATTCCGTATTGAGCAGGAGAACGTGGGTCAGGAACTCAGCGGCACGTTTGTGAATGGCTCCAGCGAGCAGGCGTATGTTGCGGCTAAAGGCGCGGTCAGTAAAGGCGCGGAGTTTGAGCTGAACGGTGCCGTCACCGACAACCTGCAAATGACCTTCGGGGCAACGCGCTATGTGGCGCGAGATACCTCCGGCCGCTTTAACAGCAATATGCCGCAGACCTCATTTAAACTCTTCTCCCGCTACCGTTTACCGATGTTGCAGGACCTGACCATCGGCGGCGGGCTTAACTGGCAGAACCGCACCTTCCAGGACGCCACCGGCCCGGATGGTGAAGTGCAGCGCGTCTACCAGGGCAGCTATCCACTGGCCAACCTGTTTGCCCGCTACCAGTTCACCAAACAATTGGCGGTACAGGCCAACGTCGATAACCTCTTTGACCGCTCTTATTACTCATGGGGCAGCGATTATGTGGTTTACGGCGAACCGCGTAGCTACTCGGTCAACCTGTCGTACGCCTTCTGATAAAAAAAGCCCCGGCACGATGCCGGGGCTGATCATACAGACAAGGCGATTACTGCATAAATGTCTGGTAATTCTCCGGTGTAACCAGCCGGAACGGGATCATCACTTCATCCTGCACCTTCTCTCCCCTGGCAACACTGGCCGCCATATCTACCGCCTGATACGCCTGGGCTTTAGCATCCTGGAAAACCGTTACTGAAAGCAGCCCGCTTTTAATCGACTGCAAACCGTTAGGGCCGCCATCGGTTCCCCCCACCAGAATGTCCTTACCGATTTTGATGCCATTGCTTTTCAGCGCCATCGCGGCGCCAATCGCCATTTCATCTGCATTAGAAGAAAGGATATCGATTTTACGTCCGGAGAGTATCCAGTTGTTCATCAGATTCATGCCATCCTCGCGCATCCATTTGGCGGTATCTTCCACCACCACATGCATGTTCGGATGCTGAGCAATCACCTCTTTGGCGCCCTGTGTGCGAAAACGCGTGGCATCATTACTGAGCAGTCCTTTCATAATGGCAACATTCACCTCCTTTTTATCCTTCACCTTTTCCGCCAGATACTGCATTTGCAGGCGTCCTGCCTCAATTTCATCACTACCGGTATAGCTGATCCCGTTGCCCAGTGTCGAATCACCCGGTTTACGGTTCAGATAAATGAGTGGGATTTTTGCCGCGCGCGCCGCTTCAGAGATGTTTTTTGTGCCCTGGGTATCCACCGGGTTCACGATAATCACGCTAACCTTCTGGTTAATAAAACTCTGCACCTGGGTAAGCTGTTTATCTACCGCACCCTGAGCATCTTCATACTGCACACTGAGTTCGGGATGTGTTTTCGCCCGCTCGCTGATATAACCACGCAGGCGTGAGAGAAAAACATCATCCATTTGCGCCATGCTTACGCCAACGCGTGTTTCGGAAAAAGCGGGAGGGACAACAGTTAACAATGCGATAAAGGCAATGAGTGCTTTTTTCATATTATTTTCCATACTTGTAGGGTCAGGATTTTATAATAAGCCAAAGTAAATTGGCTTATTTACGGGTCATCCCTGCCATCGGTATACGGCTCATCATTATCGAAATACAGGCTGGGGAATTTATTATTCATGCCGATTGCACATTACGTTACAGCGTAATCCAGCGCTGTTCGCGGGAAGATCGCACCGCGGTATCAATGATCTTCTGAATTTCCCAGGCATCGCGGAAATCCGGGCCACTGACGGCTTGCCCCGCGACTGCACGCAAAAACTCTGCGATTTCGATGGTCTTGAGATCGTTAAAGCCCAACTGATGACCCGGTGCGGGGCAAAACGCACCATAAGGAGCATGTTGAGGCCCGGCCTCAATTTTCTGGAAGCCACGATGTTTACCTTCGCTGTTGGTGCTGTAAAAATGCAGCTCATTGAAGCGTTCTTGGGTAAAATGCAGCGCCCCTCGGGTGCCATAAATCTCAAATCCCAGCTGCATATTGCGTCCGGTGGCGACCCAGCTGGCTTCAATGCTGCCTTTACATCCACGAGCGAATTCCACGGTGAGCCGTGCAATATCGTCTACTTCCACCTGCCGCAGCCCTTGTGCACCATTCAGAATCGGCCGCTGTTTAATCACCGTTTCCAGGTCAGCTTGCACAGCCACCACCGGGCCAAGCAGATAGCGCGCCATCGCCACAATATGGCTGCCGAGGTCAGCCACTGCACCGGCACCGCCTGCCGGATCAAGACGCCATGACCACGGCGTTAACGGTGACGCCATAAAGTCTTCCGCATGGAGCCCCCGGAAGCTGACGATATCCCCCAGTTCACCACTATCAATCATGGTGCGCGCCAGCTTAATCATTGGGTTTTTCAAATAGTTAAAACCGACCTGCGTCACCACCCCCTGCGCTTCGGCTGCCTGCGTCATGATGCGCGCATCGTCGCTGTTTGGGGCGATAGGCTTTTCACAATGCACATGTTTACCCGCTTTTATCGCGGCCAGCGCCTGCTCCAGATGGAAACGGTTTGGCGTGGTAATCGATATCACGTCAATATCCGGGTCGTTAATCAGCGACTGCCAGTCATCTGTCGCACGTCGGAAACCAAACCGTCTGGCGGCATTTTCAGCCGCTTCCTTATCAATATCGGCCACCGCAATCAGTTCTGGCGTCACTTCATCCGGTAAAATCGCGGCGGCGGCGCGGTAGGCCAGCGCGTGTGACAACCCCATAAACCCGGTACCAATAATGCCAATGCCAATTTTTTTCATCGGTTCATTCTCCTGAGGGAACATTAATCAACGCTGACCGGCAGCCCGGTTTCAGCAGAACGCTGCGCACACTCGGCAAGTTTCAGCGCCCGCACACCGTCATACGGCGTCACCGGGATCGCCTGATTGCCCTGCACTACCTGAATAAAGGTGTCCATTTCATGGCGGTAGGCATCTGCGTAACGTTCAAGGAAGAAATTCACCAGCGGCACCCGGGCTTCGGTCACCTCGCCCGTATAACGCCGTACGCTGGTGGCACGCATATTGTCGTTCAGCAACATACCGGCTGAACCGTACACCTCCAGCCGCTGATCGTGGCCGTACACCGCCTGGCGGCTACAGTTGATATGGCACTGCTTGCCTGAGGCGGTAGTCATCTGCACCATGCAGGTGTCGAAATCATTAAACTCCGCCAGCGCCGGATTCAGCAGACGGCTGCCTGTGGCATAGACACTCACAGGCTCTTCTCCGAGCAGCCAGCGTGCCATATCAAAATCGTGGATCACCATGTCACGGAAAATACCGCCGGAGTGGCGCAGATAGTCGACAGGAGCAAAACCAGGATCGCGGCTGGTAATGATCACCTGCTGCAACTCACCCACTTCGCCACGGGCAATTGCCTGACGGATTTGCTGTGCACTGGCATCGAAACGGCGGTTAAATGCCACCATTACAGGCACTTTAAGCTGGGCAAGTTCATCGCAGGCGCGCTGTGCGCGGGAGAGGTCCAGATCCACTGGTTTTTCACATAACACGGCCTTGCCATTGCGTGCGGCTGCCAGCATTAAATCAACGTGCGTATCAGTCGGTGTTGCAATAACCACCGCATCGATATCGTTATCATTAATTAACGCCAACGGATCTTTCACCGCGCGCGCGCCTGTTAATTTCGCCAGTTGAACAGCATTGTCTAAATAAGGATCGGCAATCGCAATCAGCGTTGCCTGCGGGTTAGCAGCAATATTGGCGGCATGGATTTTCCCAATGCGGCCCGCACCTAATACGGCTATTTTTAGCATGTGATATTCCTGTAGGGTAACGTTGTTTATTCTCTTTATTATTTACGGTTAAATCGCATCTGCTTTATTAATTTTTCGGTGATTCACAATCAGATTTTCTTCCAGCGTGCCATTAAAGTAATGAATAATATTATTCACCGCCGATACCGACATGCGCATGGCCGCTTCCTGCGTTAATCCCGCCGAATGAGGGCTGAGGATCAGACGATCGCTTCCCAGCAGCAGGGGAGAATCCGGCGCGGGGGGTTCCTGACTAAATACATCCAGCCCTGCCCCCGCCAGCGTTTCATTTTTTAACGCCTCAACCAGCGCTCGTTCATCGATAATTCCGCCGCGTGCCGTGTTGATCACAATGGCATTCGGTTTCAGCAGTGCCAGCTCGGTGCGTCCCAGCAGCGGCTTACTGTCGCTCAAAGGCAGATGTACCGTCAGGGCATCGGCCATTTTCAAACCGTCGGTCAGCTCTTCCGCGCGCTGAACATTGAGCGCACTAAAGGTTTCTGCGGCAACAAACGGGTCCCATGCCACCACGTGCATATTAAAACAGCCCGCCAGCCGCGCCACTTCGCGACCAATACGACCAAAGCCCAATACCAGCAGCGTGCGGCCGGATAACTCAATGGCAGAGAAGCTGTTGCGGCAGTTCCAGTTCCCACTGCGGATGCCAGCATCATACACGCGCACCTGTTTCGCCACCGCCAGCAGCAGAGCCAGGGTGTGTTCCGCCACCGACAGCGAGTTAACATCGCCCACGATAGTCAACGGAATACCGCGCTGGTTCAGTGCGGTCACATCGACCGCGTCATAACCCACACCGTGACGTGACACCACCTGCAAGTTGACGCCCTGTGCAATTTCTTTGGCGGTCAGCGGCTGGGTGCGTAACAGCAGCGCATCGGCTTGGGCGATAAACGGTGCGTAGCTGGCCGTGCTCACTTCCTCCACCAGATCCCAGGTAAACCCGGGGGTATTTTTCAGGATGGTGAGTCCTGCTTCGTGGATCTTTCCGGCAATCAGGACATGGGGCATCTCAATATCCTCCTTCAGGCTGGTCCATTGTGGCGCTTGCCGCCCCTGTTAGCTGGCGAAACTGCCCGACACTGGCGGTAGCCGCTGAACGCAGCAGTTGCACATCATTCGATACCGTGACGAGGTCAAATCCCCACTGCGCCGCCCGTGCAGCATATTCCGGGCTGCCGTTGTGCAACCCGGCCCGAATCCCGGCGCGGTGCGCGCAGTCGAGGATCTGTTTCAGGGTGCTGACGATCTCCTCTTCTTCGCGATCAAACCCGGTGCGGTACTTGCGACCGGTCAGCCCCAGGGTTAAATCAGCAGGGCCAATATAGATGCCATCCAGCCCCGGCGTATTCACGATCGCCTCGATGTTTTTCACTGCGTCAGCCGTTTCGATCATCGCAAAGCACAGCACTTCGTTATCCGCATGCTGGCCGTAGTCCTGCCCGGCGGAAAAGGTCACACGCGTTGGGCCAAAGCTGCGCGCACCCAGCGGTGGGTAACGCACGCAGGAGACCAGCTGCCGCGCCTCCTCCGCGTTATTGATCATCGGGCAAATAATGCCGTAAGCCCCGGCATCCAGCGCTTTCATAATGTCACCGGGCGACAGCCAGGGAACGCGGACCATCGGCGTAACGCCGCTGGCGCGCATCGCCTGCAACATAGTGGTGGCGGTTTCATAGCCCACCAGCCCGTGCTGGATATCAATCGTCACAGAGTCATAACCCTGCGCCGCCATGATTTCAGCGGTAAACGGACTGGCGACCGACAGCCAGCCGTTGAGCACCGTGTGCCCCTCTGACCATAAGCGTTTTACGTTGTTGGCAATCATTGCGGTTTCCTTACAGGACCACCTGCGTCAGTTTGACAGTCATATATTCGTAAATCCCTTCGCTGCCCCCTTCACTGCCCATTCCGCTGGCTTTGATGCCACCGAAGGGCACATCGGCGGAGGCCAGTGCAAAGCTGTTAATGCCGACCATGCCCGCCTGTAACTGCTCAGACACGCGGCGAATGCGTGCCGCATCGCGGGTAAAGGCATAAGCGGAGAGCGCATAATCGCTGCGATTCACCCGCTCCAGCACCTCGGCTTCATCGCTGAAAGTGGTGATGGCGGCAATCGGGCCAAAGTTCTCTTCTGCCAGCGCCAGCGCATCGTCCGACACATCGGCCAGCACCGTTGGGGCAAAATAGAATCCCGGAGCATCCGTTAAACGGTGGCCGCCCGTGACCACGCGAGCCCCCTTCTGCCGCGCATCCTCAACGATTTTTTCAATCGCGTTCAGGCGGCGCTGGTTAATCAGCGGCCCCATCTCACTGCCCTGATCCTGACCGTAGCCAACCTTGATCGCGACGGCACGCCTGGCAAAGCCCTCAATAAAGGCCTCCGCTACCGAGTGATGGACATAGAAACGATCCGGCGTTACGCAGACCTGGCCACAGTTGGCAAACTTGGTCGGCACCGCCATATCCAGTGCTTTTTCGATATCAGCATCGTCAAAGACGATCATCGGCGCGTTGCCGCCCAGCTCCATGCTCAGGCGCTTAATGGTGGCCGCAGAGTCGCGGATCATCTGCTGACCAATAGCGGTCGATCCGGTCAGCGTCACTTTGCGCACAACCGGGGAATCAATCAGTGGCTGGTAAGTATTGGCGGTGACACCCACCACCATATTCACCACGCCTGCCGGCATCGCCGCCTTTTGCAGGCAGGTCATGATCAGGCTGGCACAGCCCGGCACTTCGCTGGAGGGGCGCAGCACCACGCTGCAACCCGCCGCAAGTGCAGGCGCAACCTTGCGCGCAATCAGTACCACCGGGAAGTTCCACGCGGTAAAGGCCGCCACCACGCCAACGCCCTGATGGGACACTTCACAGCGCCCACCCGACACACGACTTTCCACTATGCGACCATACACGCGGCGCGCCTCCTCGGCGTACCAGGTGAACTGATCAATCGCCAACGTCCATTCACGGCTGGCCTGCGCCAGCGGCTTACCGCTTTCCAGAGAGATAATCAGCGCGGCCTGTTCACGCACCTGTTCCATCTCAGTTGCCACCCGGTGCAGTGCGCTGGCACGGTCCCAGGCGGAAAGTTGTTGCCACAGCGGCAGTGCAGCCTGAGCACTGGCGATGGCATCCAGTGTGTCCTGTTGTGAAGCCCCCCGGATCTCCCCGAGCTTTTCATTACGGCCGGGATCGGTCACCACGATGGTTTCAGCTCCCTGGCCCTGACGCCAGACGCCATTAATAAACTGCCCATAGTTTTCGTACATCTTGCGCTTCCTGTTTGCTGAAGGTGTTGCAATTACTACAACCTCGCAATAAAAATTGCAAAGACTTTATTCTGCACAATTCCTGTTGCCGCGCATCGGTGGATTGGTTTTTATTTCATTGAAAAATAACAACTTAATTTGGATATAAAACGTTTTACTCACCCTAAAAGAGCCGATGGAATGAAAAATCCAAATGTTGATTATCTGAAACAGATCACGCTTTTCGCTATTGGCATTGCAACGGAAATTGAATTGCAATTTTAGTTGCGTTAGCCTGATGGCAGGATAAGCAGATGTGAATGTAAGGGCATGACGTTATGGCGAGTCGCAAAGAAACCTCCCGCAAGGATTCTCCTCCTCCTCATCGTAATTACGAGCAGGTGGTGAATGACATTACTGAGCGCTACCCGCAGCTGTCCGATCGTTTTCAGCAGGTTGCCCGCTTTATTACCCAAAACCCTAACGCCGTGGCGCTGGAGTCCATCAACGCCATCGCGGCAAAGTGCGAACTGCACCCTTCCACGCTGGTGCGTTTTGCTCAGCAGTTTGGTTACAGCGGGTTCAAACAGATGCAGTCGGTGTTCCAGACGCGGCTGGCAACCACCGCACCTGGCTACAACGAGCGTATCGTCGCGCTGGAAAACGACCTGCAAAAGAACGATCAGCAAGGCAGCCTTGGCTTCTTGCAGAACCTGGTGGTGCGCGATATCGCCACATTACAGGGGATGCTGGAAGGGATTGCCGCCAGCGATCTGGACCGCAGTGCACAGCTGCTCAGTCGGGCAGAAACCATCTTTATTGCCGGGCAGCTGCGCTCCGAACCGGTGGCGATCCTGCTGCGTTATCTCCTGACCATGCTGAACCGTAAGGTGATCCTGCTGGATACGCCGGGTGGGCTGGCGCCGCATATGGCGATGAACATGACGCATCGCGATGTGCTGGTGGCCGTCTCCTTCCGTCATTACGCCCAGGAAGTGGTGAAGATCAGCGAGATCGCCGAGCAGAAAGACGTGCCGACCATCGCCATCACCGACAGCGTGCTGTCACCGCTGGCACGAAATGCGAACGTGCTGTTTACCATTCCTGAAGAGGAATACAGCTTCTCGCGCTCGCTGGCCGCCCCGGTGTGCCTGGTGCAATGCATCGCGCTGGCGCTGGCCGCCGCCCTGCACCCGGAAGAAGAGCAACCCCGTATTGAAACACTAACCGAACGTACTCAGCGGTCGGCGTTGAAATAAACTGACCCTCTCTGCGGAAGGCGGCCTTCGTGCTCCTTCCGGCCGGGATCAGCACGATCTTTTTTTGCAAAAAAAATTGCTTAAATATAATTATAGCAACGTAAATTCCAAAACCAGCCTGTTTTCCAGGCCCTACAGCAGGTAGAAATTATGTCGACGACGCGTTGTACCACCGCGCAGGCTGTGGTTCGTTACCTCAGCAACCAGTTTATTGAAGTTGATGGCGAGGAAGTCCCGCTGTTTCCCGGGGTATTCGGCATCTTTGGCCACGGCAACGTCACCTGTCTGGGTGAAGCGCTGGAAAGCGTGCAGGATGTGCTGCCGACGTGGCGCGGCCAGAATGAACAATCCATGGCCTTTGCCGCTGCGGGGTTTGCCAAAGCCCGTCTGCGCCAGCAGATCATGGTGGTGACCGCCTCAATTGGCCCCGGCACAACCAACCTGCTGACCGCCGCCGGAGTGGCGCACGTCAGTCGCCTGCCGTTTTTGATGATCTGCGGTGATGCTTTCGCCCGTCGTCATCCCGACCCGGTGATGCAGCAGATTGAACACTTCAACGACCCGACGCAGACCGTCAATGATGCGTTTAAAGCGGTGACCCGCTACTGGGATCGCATCACCTGGCCTGAACAGATCCTCTCCTCCCTGCCGCAGGCGGTCGCCACCATGCTCGACCCCGGCGACTGCGGCCCGGCATTTATCGGCCTGTGCCAGGACGTGCAGGAGATAGCGTATGATTATCCTGACGCGTTCTTCGCCCGCCGGGTGCATGTGATCCCGCGTCCACGCCCGGATCAGCAGCGGCTGCAACAGGCCGTAGAGCTGCTCTCGCAGGCAAAACGCCCGCTGATTATCTCCGGCGGCGGTGTGCGCTATTCCCGTGCGGAAGCCGAACTGGAAGCCTTCGCACTGGCGCGGGGGATCCCGGTAGTGGAAACCATCGCCGGAAAAGGCACCTTCAGTCATGATCACCCGCTGAATATCGGCCCGGTGGGGATTCTTGGCTCCACCTCGGCCAACGCGCTGGCGGCAAAAGCTGACGTGGTGATTGCCATCGGTACTCGCCTGATGGACTTCGTGACCGGTTCCTGGACGGTATTTGCCGATGATGCTCGCTTTATCGCGCTGAATGCCGCCCGCTTCGATGCCAATAAGCACCTTTCTCTGCCGCTGGTGGCGGATGCGCGTGAAGGTCTGCGCGAACTGCATGCCGCACTGGGCAACTACCGCGCCGACGCGGGCTGGCTGGAAAGCGGTCAGACTGCCTTTGCAGCCTGGAATCAGCTGATTGCCGAACGCCAGCAGCGCACGGTGAAGGAAGGCGTCCCGAGCTATGCGCAGGTAGTGGGCGTGGTGAATGAGCGTGCGGCCGCAGAAGATTACGTGATCAGTGCGGCGGGTGGCCTGCCGGGTGAGTTGGTGAAAGGCTGGAAAGTGAAAAATCCCGGTACCTTTGACTGTGAGTTTGGTTTCTCCTGTATGGGTTACGAGATCTCCGCAGGTTGGGGCGTCGCCATGATGGAGCAGCCACGTGATGTGTTTGTGCTGATCGGTGACGGCACCTACATGATGATGAATTCCGACGTCTATTCCAGCGTGCTCTCCGGCCACAAAATGATCCTGCTGGTCTGCGATAACGGCGGCTATGCGGTGATCAACCGCCTGCAAAATGCCAAAGGCGGCGCCTCCTTTAATAACCTGCTGAAAGACTGCCGGGTGACCGAACCCTTCCACGTTGATTTCGTTGCTCATGCGCAGGCAATGGGCGCACTGGCGCGTAAAGTCAGCAGCCTGGACGAACTCTCCGATGCCGTGGACTGGGCGAAATCCAATGACCGCACCACGGTGATCTGCATTGACACGCATCCGCACCAGTGGACGCCGGGCGATGCCTGGTGGGATGTCGGCGTGCCCGAAGTCAGCGCACGGGAAAGCGTTAACGAAGCGCGCCGTGAACACGAAGCCGGACGTAAAAAACAGCGTATTGGTATTTAACTGATTCAGGAAGCGACAACATGAAGCTGCACGCTCAACTTGGTATTGCCCCGATTGCCTGGTCCAACGACGATCTGCCGCAGTTAGGCGGAGACACCCCGCTCTCCGTCTGCCTTGCGGAGAGCCACCAGGCCGGATTCTCCGGCGTGGAAACCGGCGGAAAATTCCCGCGCACCAGCGCTGAACTGCTGCCACAGCTGGCGGAACACCAGCTGCAACTGGTGTCGGGCTGGTATTCCGGCACCCTGCTGGATAACGACCTCGCCAGCGAGATTCAGAAGGTCACCCCGCAACTTGAGCTGTTTAAAACCTGCGGTGCCGCCTGCCTGGTGTACGGTGAAACCGCTGGCACCATTCAGAACCAGCAGCATATCCCGCTGAGTCAACGCCGCAGGCTGAGCGATGACGAGATCAAGGAATATGGTGCGCGACTGACCCTGTTTGCCCGCTACTGTGAAGATTTCGGCGTTCCGCTGGCCTTCCATCACCATATGGGTACCGCGATTGAAGATGAGCGCGATATTGATTTGCTGATGGCCGCCACCGGGCCGGAGGTCGGGCTGCTGTTTGACTCCGGGCATCTGGTGTTTGCTGGGGTTGACCCGCTCAGCATCCTGAAAAAACACGGCCAGCGCATTAACCATGTGCACACCAAAGATATTCGCGCCGATGTTCGCGCCTCGCTGGACTGGAACCGTGACTCCTTCCTGGATGCGGTGCTGAAAGGGGTTTACACCGTTCCCGGCGACGGCTGCATTAATTTTGACGCGCTGATTGCCGAGCTGGCACGCATCGGCTATCAGGGATGGTTCGTGGTCGAAGCCGAGCAGGACCCCGCCCTTGCCCCGCCGCTGGAGTACGCCATCATCGGCTTTAACAGCCTGAAGAAATCACTTAACGCTGCCGGTTATCACCTGCATGCAGGAGAAAACGTATGACTCATTCGCTTAATGGGCATATTGCCGTAATCACGAGCGGCTACGACAACACGCCTGCCCCGGCCAATCCGCTGTAACCTTCAGTTGCAGCCAGCTCCGCGCTGGCTGCCGTTAATGGAGCCTGACGTTTCGTTATGATGAATGTTGATAAAATGAAAGATATCACCGAGTTTTATCAGGAACTGCTGATGGTAATTCATGCTGCCATCGGCAGCTCGCTTTCCCGCCAGGAGGAGGAGAAAAAAGCGATGATCAACCGCTGGCTGGCAAAAGCAGGCCGCGCACGCCACTGTCGGGCGCACCGTAAAAACGAAATCATCATCATGTTCGACGAGGTCGAAACGCATTCACTCAAGACCCTTGAACGCCGGGTCAGAACATTGCATGAGAACTGCGTGGTTATACTGGAAGAGATTGGCTGACGCGGTTGATCAGTTTTTTTTAGAGAAAAAAATCCTGACAGTACCGACTGCAACGATGGTTAAAAGACTACTTAAAAACCAATAATCCGGCACAACAAAATAATAAAAAACAAACAAGAAAATAACCACCATATTCACGATAAAATCAGATGCCGTATCCTTTAAGAAATATAACAATATTTTCATTTTTATTTATTTCCTTTTTTGCGGGCCGTTAAAATAGAAAAAATAAAAATGGAAATAAAAAATGAAAAAACAACCAGAAGAATAACCAACGAATCAAAAGATGTTTTAAACCCTAAAAACCCCACTTCATCTAATAGGTGAATAAAAAAATCGGCAGTCGAAAACCTAAATGATAATTCAAATGCAACTATAGAAACAATAGCAAAAATAACGAAAAATAATATAACCTTCAAAATCCATTTTCTCAAAAAAAAATCCCTCGTGATACAGTTAGTGTTAAAGCATTTTTATCATGGTAAAGGAAAACCAGCAATGAGTATATCATCAACATTACAATCCCGGAGCACATCAGAAAGAGATGCTGCATTAGCGCTTGAGAAAGCAGTTAAGGGAGTAAATCGCAGTAGTCATGTGACCTTAGAGGATGTTAAACGTGGAGTAGAAAGGGCTTCATGGTATAGCTCATGCCTTTTCGATAAATATGCCAATGTATGCTCTGAACTAAAAAAATAAGATGCCAGGCTTATCAAGTCAGCTTTTGAAATATACAAAAGAAAAGATATTATTGCAGATATGATGGAAATGTATATCGGCGAAGAACTTAAAAACATAGGGAGTGACAAGGTAAAATTACTTGATATAAAACTAACAAAAGCGCTCGCATGGTATTCCAGCGGAAAACTAACCAAGACAGCAATGGCCAGCAGTCTGTCAATGCTAATCATTAACTCCGCAGGGTTTAAATATGACATTAGCATTAAAATAAAAAAATACTCACTTGTCATAGTTACCGCGGCTTCTTTTTATGGAAAAGTTCAGATGGCCGCACAGAGCGCGAGAAGATTAAGAGAATTATCACCTTCCCTGTATAATGCTTTATATATAAACAACATGGAAATGCTCTACTTCCTTGTGAGTGATAAAATAGACAGGGCATTAATAAAGTCAATGGGTTTACGCGGAGAAGACAGATTTATCTCTATAATTAAATATTTGATAAGTTCATAACTGCGGTCGCTATTCCCGTTTCCCAACCCGCGCCTTATCAGCGCGGTAACAATCGATGCGATGAATCCTTATAACCGACGTGAACACAGTGTGACAGGATGGTGTTATCCGCGCCAATGCGCCCTGTCACCGTCATTAAGGAGTGCCTGTGTCTGCTATCGAATCCCTGGCCGAAGCCACTGAATTTTATGTTAACTCCCCGGAACACTTCGATCCGCTGCCGCGACCGTCACAGCCTGCGCATATCATTACCAGTGATGCTGAAGCGATTGCTGTCGCGGAACGGCTGGCGCAGCAGTTTGCACCGGGGGCTGCCCGCCGCGACCGTGACGGTATTTTACCGGTGGCCGAGCTGGACGCGTTCTCCCAAAGCGGCCTGTGGGGCATCAATATTCCACGGGAATACGGCGGCGCAGGTGTTTCCTATGCCACGGTCGCGAAGGTGATTGCCATTATCTCCGCTGCGGACTCGGCGCTGGGGCAGATCCCGCAAAATCACCTGGCGGGTGTTGCCCATCTGCTGGAGGACGGAACGGAAAGCCAGAAGCAGACGCTGCTGGCAGGCGTGTTATCGGGACTACGCTGGGGCAACGCGTTCTCCGAAAAAGGCACCGCCACGGTGGCCGATTTCAAAACAACAGTGCGTCCGCATAACGGTGAACTGGTGGTGAATGGCGAGAAGTTCTACGCCACGGGCGCGTTGCTGGCGCATCTGGTGCATACCGTGGCGGTAGATGAAGAAGGTCGCGCCAATCTGGTGGTACTGGATCGCGATGCTGCGGGCCTGACAGTGATCAACAACTGGTCGAGCTTTGGCCAGCGCACTACTGCGTCCGGCACCGTGCTGCTGGACAATGTTCATGCACCGCAGGAACGACTGATTCCCGTCTGGCAGGCATTTGAACGCCCAACTGCCGCTGGCCCGATTTCTCAAATTATTCAGGCGGCGGTGGATACGGGGATTGCACGCGGTACGCTGGCCGATACACTGGCCTTTGTGCGCGAGAAATCACGCCCGTGGATCGACAGCGGCCAGGAACGCGCCAGCGATGATCCCTTTACCATTGCTGCCATCGGCGACCTGCAAATCCGTCTGCATGCCGCCGAAGCGCTGCTGTGGCGCGCCGGAGAGCTGATCGACGTTGCTGTCACCACACCCAGTGAAGAAACGGTGGCCGCCGCTACCGTCGCCACAGCCGAAGCCAAAGTGCTGTCCACCGAGATCGCCATTCTTGCGGGTAACAAGCTGTTTGAACTGGCCGGCACGCGCTCCACGCTGGCGGAATATCAGCTTGACCGCCACTGGCGCAATGCCCGCACGCACACGCTGCACGATCCAGTGCGCTGGAAGTATTTCCATGTCGGGAACTACTATCTGAACGGCGTTAACCCACCGCGCCATGCGTGGAGTTAATGCAGAAAAAAGCCCGCATCAGCGCTGAGGTATCCCCACAAAAATGAATGGCTTCCCGTCTGGCGTCAGGCCTGGGGCTGGCGGTGGTTTATGCCATTGCCCGGGCACACGGAGGCACCGCACGCTGCCTGCGCAGTCGGCTTGGCGGAACCTGTATGCAGATTATGCTTCCGGCGAGTGGGAAATAGAGATGCAGGCCAACGGGGTCACCTCCCTGGCCTGAATCAGCGACTACCAGTTGCCGTAAGGGTATTTTTTTCCTTTGATAAAATCTTTTATGTCTTCGTCGTAACCATAAGAAAAATCGCTTTTAGTTATTCCTTTGCAAATATCTAATTTATCCCCGGATAACGTCTTCAGCACTGACGGCGTTATACGGTAGTTATGCTCGAAACCGATACCATTCACCCAGACGGCCACCTTCCCTTCTGGGGCCAGCCCAATCTGTACACTGTCGTAATACGCAGCCTTACCAAGATAGTCCTTGTGTACGCTGGGTTTGCGCATTTTATCCACTATGTCCCAGGGGAAAGTCAGATGGGTTTCATAGACCTTTTTATCAATCACTGAATCCCAGCAAAAAATAATATGCTTAGGCGGTTTTTCAACGTGATTCCAGTGTCCACCTGGTGCCCGCGAACTGTCGTTCCACTCATCGATAACATCATCCATATCTGGGGTGCTGTTAAGCGTATTAAACTGGTAAACCGTACCGGCGGCATCCTGGACTACGACAAAGGTCACCAGGGCAGGCAACGCTTTGGGCGTGAAAAAGTTGAATTTCCACTCTTTTGGCTCCGTGTTTTGAGTCGCCTTGTTGGGTTCTCCTGCCCCCTGGCAGGCCGTCAGGATCAATAGCGAAAGCAGCCCTGCGATACGTTTTATTTCCATATTTAGTTCCCGTCCTTGCGCTAAAAATTACCAGACACCATACGGATACACTTTGTCCTTAATAAATTCTTTTGTATTTTCTCCGTATTCATAACCGTTTGAAAAACGTGTTATCCCTTTGCAAATCTCTAATTTTTCCCCGGAGAGCGTTTTCAGGACAGACGGGGTGACACGATAATTAGGCTCAAATCCTACCCCCCTTAGCCAGATAGCCACCTTCCCCTCCGGCGCCAGCCCAATCTGGATATTGTCGTAATACGCCGTTTTGCCAAGATAGTTTTTATATACGCTCGGCCTGTGCATTTTATCTACTACTTCCCAGGGGAAAGTCAGATGGGTTTCATAGACCTTTTTATCAATCACAGAGTCCCAGCAAAAAATAATATGCTTGGGCGGTTTTTCAACGTGATTCCAGTGTCCGCCAGGTGCCCGCGAAATGTCGTTCCACTCACCGATGACCTTATCCAGATCCGGGGTGTTGTTGAGCGTATTAAATTGATAAACGGTGCCAACCGCATCCTGGACCACGACAAAGGTCACCAGGGCAGGCAACGCTTTGGGTGTAAAAAAGTTAAATTTCCACTCTTTTGGTTCCGTGTTTTGAGTCGCTTTGTTGAGTTGTCCTGCTCCCTGGCAGGCCGTCAGGATCAATAGCGAAAGCAGCCCGGCAATACGTTTTATTTCCATATTCTGTTCCCGTCCATATCGTAAATCGTCCGTTGCCAGCGTTCATCCGGCCGGTTAGTAAAAGTCACCAGTTTCGCGGGCTTCACCGCCCCGGTGATCCTTCCCTGAGTGTCCCGTATCACGCTGTTCCAGTTGGCCGAGCAGTGAAGGTATTTTCCCGCCAGCGCAGTAATTTGCCCGGTGGTATACTCGCTGACCAATTGACCATTGCGGACAGCGCGGCCCATCATAATCGCTTTTTTATACAACTCTTTTAGTTCGGTCGGTAATGAAAGGTTGTCATCTTTAGGTAGTATGGGTTCAAACACCACCCCCGCATCCTGCGCGGCGTCGATCATCACCCGTAGCGCCACCTTTGACCAGTCATTGCGCGTCGGGCGCTCAAGAATTAGCGCGGCACCGCTGCGTTTTTGCAGCATACCATAGCGGTCGGCGGGCATTCGGTCGTCATGCCAGGCTCTGAGTTTAATCACGTTACCCTCAAGCAGCGGCGCTATGGCCGGATAACGCGTCATGATCCCCAACTGTGCCCTGGCATGACGATACGTTGCGGTCTCCTTATCAGAAACACAAGCCTGAACCGTTTCAAACTGCGGGCGCGTAAGGAAGCAGGCTTCGTACTCGTCGGGATTATACCCGCCGCCAATATCCGAGTGCGCCCCGGGCAACACCAGCTCCGGCCACGCGGGCTTTACGCTGTTCAGCGCAAAGTTAAAACGGCACTCGTGCTGTGCGGTGATATGGAAGACCTTCTCCGCCACGCCGGGACGCAGCGCGATATTCACCTCTCCGGTATCCGCGCTGTGCGGGTTAAAACCGTTAACCGGCGTACCGATCCCCGCCACGGTATCAAATATCCCCAGAAAACGGGTTTTACCGCCGGGTTTACCAGTGAGTTTAACTTCACCCACTCCGGCTTTAATCGCTGCCACAATGGCATCATCCTGCTCGAACACCCGGTTGGCAAAATGCCGCGCCGCCGCTGCCCCCCGGCTAAAACCGAAAATATCAAACTGTAATTCTTTGATAATACAATCTTTGGCTTCAGGGAATCTGAAAAGATAATCCTCGATACCCGTTACCAGCAACGCCACCGCCTTATCGGTTTTACTGGCTACGCCAGTGTTACCTCTACCGGTTCCCATCCCGTAAGAGCTGTCACCCTTTCCGCTTTCTGTACCAATTCCTTCGATATAAATGGCACTCTGTCCATGTCCGGTATCGGTGGTAATTTTCTGGTTATACAGCGTATTCAGCCAATACACATTGGTGTAATAACCAAGATAACTTCCTGCGGCAATACCGCTATGACTCCGTTTCAGCCTTACGCACTGAGATAACGTAGATTCGGCATCCCCGTCACTCATGCCATAATGCTCGCCTGCACAGGCATTCTGACGGTCAGCACTGTTATCCGCATTATTCCCCGTCCCATCAAAAAACACCCCGATCGTCAGCGTGATTTCGCGCCTCCTTGTCTTCGCGGACTGGGCGTGTTGTTGCGGTACGTCTGCCTGAGAGGGAGCAAACAGGGGGATATCAATCGGCGCAACGGGTTTTCGTTGCGTTACGCTGGCGGGTTCTTTGCCGTAACCGTCAGGAATGGAGGAAATAAATGTCGCCCCGCAGGGGCAGGAACTGACGCTGTCGAGCGTACCGGCCAGCGGCATCCCGCCCACCCTGATTTTGCCCGGCCCGCTGATGATGCTGTACGTCATACCGGGGTTCTTACCGCAGGAGACCAGACTGCCCTCCCGCGGAAGCTCCGCGCCACGCAGAAAGACGGTCGAGTGACCGCTCAGTATTTCCCCACCGCAGCTGGTTTTATCGCCGACGCGAAGAAAATAGCCCTTTGCCATATGCTGTCCTTAGCCCGTTTACGTTGAACATAAAATGTGCGAAGGACAACTTAACCAAAAGTTTTCTGAGAAGAAATACGCGTACCGCTAACACAGACGTCTTTTTTTTACGATTTATCGCCTGTAACGCTGTCCCGCACCAAACAGCCTTTCGCGCAGGGTCAGCGGCTGCGCAGGTCGGGGTGCAACGCGTCCGCGGGCTTTCAGCTCCGGTATCACATAGCGGGCAAAATCCTCAAAGCTGCCGGGACTGATGGCATAGCCGATGTTAAAACCGTCCACGCCCGATGCCGCGGCAAACTGTTCCAACTGGTCGGCCACCGACTGCGGGCCGCCCACCAGCGTGGGATGCAGCCCCCCAATCCCGATGTAGTGTGCCGCTTCACGCAGTGTCCACTGTCGGCCACCGTCAATACGCGTCAGGCTGGCGAGCGCCGAGCGGCAGGCGTCAGTTTCGATATATTCCAGCGGGCGATCAGGATCGTAGTCGGCCCAGTCCACCCCCGTCCAGGCGGAGAACAGCGCCAGCGCCGCTTCTTTACTGATGTAACGCTGAAAATCGGCATAGCGTGCCTGGGCCTGTGTGTCATCCGGCCCGGTCACCACGGTGACGGCGGCAATAAAGCGCAGGGCATCGGGATGCCGCCCCTGCTCCACCGCCAGCTGGCGAATGGTGGCAATATCATGACGAATGGCCTCCGGCGTCAGCCCGGCCATAAAGATCACCTCGGCGTTGGCGGCGGCAAACAGGCTACCGCGTGCGGAGGTACCCGCCTGAAACAGCACCGGGGTACGCTGCGGGCTGGGTTCGCTGAGATGCGCATCCGGCACCTGGTAGTAACGGCCCTGGTGACGAATGGGGTGAACTTTATGCGGATGGCTGTAAACCCCGGCCTGCTTGTCACGGACGACGGCATCCTCCTCCCACGAGCCTTCCCACAGTTTGCAGGCAACATCGACAAACTCCTGCGCACGATCGTAGCGCTCGTCATGAGGGATCTGCTGCGTCAGGCCGAGATTGCGCGCGGCGGAGTCCAACATTGAGGTGACAATATTCCACGCCACCCGCCCGTTGCTGAGATGGTCCAGGGTGGTGAATTTCCGCGCCAGCAGATAAGGATGTTCGTAGGTGGTGGAAACGGTCACGCCAAAACCCAGATGCCGGGTGGCGGCCGCCAGCGCGGAGACCAGCAGCAGCGGATCGTTAACCGGCATCTGGGCGGCACCGCGCAGCGCCGCATGGGGCTGCTGCTGATAAACATCCAGCTGCCCCAGCGCATCCGCAAGAAACAGCGCATCGAACCCCGCCTCGTCCAGCAGCTGCGCGATCTCCACCCAGTAGCGGATATCGGTGTAGCGTGATGCCTGATCCTCTGGATGACGCCACAGCCCGGCAGAGATATGCCCGACCACATTCATCATAAAACCAAACAGGATCAGCGGCGGCTTCGGAGCACTCATCATACCCCTCCGCGCTGGCGACGGTTCAGCGCTCCGGCGGCCAGCACCACGAAGATCAGCACCCCGGTCGCCACCTGCTGCCAGTAAAAGTTCCAGCCGATCAACAGTAACCCGTTGGCGACAAAGCTGAGCAGGACAACGCCAAGCAAGGTGCCCGGCACGCTGGGCCGCCGCGAGCGGGAGAAGGTGCTGCCAATAAAGGCCGCGCCGATGGCATTCAACAGATAGGCATTGCCCGACAACGACACCCAGGCTTTCACATTCGATGCCAGCATCAGTCCCACCAGACCAGCGGTGACGGCGCTGATCACAAAGGCCAGCGTGATCAGCCGTTTGGTATGGATACCCGAATAGTGCGCCACGCTACTCTGGCTGCCGAAGACGTTCAGCGCCCGGCCATGACGGCTGCGCTGCAACAGCAGATGTAAACCTGTCGCCAGCAGCGCAACGACCCACAGCGGCAGCGGAATACCCAGCCAGCTGCCGTGGCTGATCGCCGAGAAGCCCGGTGGCAGCACCTGGCTCAGCAGGTAGATCGGCTGACCGCCGTTCGATGCCAACTGCTGCACGCTCTGACCGATAAACAGCGTACCCAGCGTGGCCAGAAAGGGTTCCACTCCGAGTACCGCAATCAGAAATGCGTTAAACAATCCCACGCAAAGTGCCGCCAGCAACGCCGCGCCAATCGCCAGCGGCAGCCCGACCTGATGCAGCACCAGCGTCACCAGTACCAGGCAGGAAAAATCGATCGCGGTACCGACAGAGAGATCGACCGCGCCCATCGAAGCCACCACCGTCATCGCCAGGGCGACAATCGCCAGCGGTGCAACGTTATTCAGCAGCACGCTTTCGATATTGCTCAGGGTGAAGAAACCGGGTGCCGTCAGGCTGAACAGCAGCAGTAACAGGGCAAAGGCCAGCAGCATCAACAGGCTGAGCAGGTTGCCGCCTGCCCTTGCCGCCACAGGACGTACAGTTAACTCAGACACGGATTTTTCTCCTTTGCTGGCGCTGGCGCAGCAGTGCGGTCAGTGAGACCACCGAGAGGATCAGCACCCCTTCCACACCGTTAATCCAGTAGCTGGACACATTAATTAACTGGAAACCGTTGGCAATCAGGCTGAGGAACAGCACGCTGACCAGGGTTCCGGCCACGGTCGGCACCAGACGCCGTGAAAACACCACGCCCAGCAGCACAGCGGCAATCACCATCAGCAGGTTATCGCCCGCCCCCGGCGAACTGCCGCTGAGCACGGTCACTGAACCGAAAGCGGCTAATGCCGACGCTACGCCACAAAGCACATAGCTGGCAGCGATATAGCGCCACACGACCAGGCCATTTGCTCGCGCCGCCAGGGGATGGCTGCCCACTGCCTGTAAGCGCAGCCCGAAGCGGGTGCTGTGTGTCAACAGAATTGCCAGCAGCGCCAGCAGGGCAAAGGCCCAGGCCAGCCAGGGCAACGTCAGCGGCCCGGCGGCCAGCAGAGCATCAAACAGCGGCCCACTGACCGGAATGGTGGAGTTCTGCGTCAGCACCATCTCAAGCCCGATGGCGATATTCATGGTGGTCAGCGTTGCCAGCAGCGGCAGAATACGCAGCCACACTACCGCCAGTGCATTCAGCGCCCCAAGAGCGGCACCGCTTAACAGCGCCAGGCCCAGCGCCACTGCCAGGGAATGGCCTGCCGCCAGCTGCGTGGCAAACACCGCCGCACTCAGCCCCATATTGGCCGCCACCGACAGGTCAATGCCGCCAGTGAGTGAGTGGCTGCCGCCGCCGGTCAGCACCAGCGTCAGACCAAAGGCCAGCGTTCCGGTCACGGCGGCCTGTTGCAGCACGTTACCCAGATTACCGACGGTGAGAAAAATCGGTGACAACACGGCAAACACGGCCAGCACCGCAATAATGATCAGCAGTGCACCGCCCTGCAGCCACTGAGCGGCCTGCCCGGATGCCGGTGCCGCAGAGGCAGGCGGGGTCAGCACGGCGTCTTGTGACGTGAGTTCTGTCATGCGGCAGCTCCTTTCGTCAGGTCCTGCGCTGCACCCGAAGCCCAGGCGAGGATGTCATGATGGTCGGCGGAAGCAGTGTCCAGCGTTTTGACCAGTTGCCCGCGTGCAAGTACCAGAATACGGTCACACAAGGACTGCAGCTCCAGCAGGTCCGTTGAGAAGACGATCACCAGTGCCCCCTGCGCAACCAGCTGTTGCAGCGCCTGATAGATCTCGGTTTTTGCGCCAATATCGACCCCGACCGTCGGTTCATCAAGCAGGTAGAGCTGTGCATCGGTATTCAGCCATTTCGCCAGCACCACCTTCTGCTGGTTGCCCCCGGAGAGCGACCGCAGCGGTGCCTCCGCACCCGGCGTGCGGATACCGAGTTGCTGAATATTGCCCGCGACCAGCGCCCTCTCGCGCCCGCGATCGATAAACAGCCGCCGGACCAGGCTTTTCAGTGAAGTCAGCGCAATATTCTCCCGCACGCTTAAATCAGGTGCGATGCCGTTGGCACGGCGATCTTCCGGTACAAACGCAATGCCCTGCTGCACCGCCTGATGGGGTGAACGTGGCAACAGGGGCCGATCGTTCAAGGTGATGCTGCCGCTCAGGCCACTCTCCAGCCCAAACAGTGAGCGCACCAGCGCTTTACCGCCGGACCCCAGCAGCCCGGTGACGCCGATAATCTCGCCGCGTTGCGCACTGAAGCTGACATCACTGAAACGCCCCGGAGCCGACAGATTGTCCACGCGCAGTAGCGTCTGTTCACGACGCGTTGACGTCGGCCGGGACTGGGTTTGCAGCGCATCGCCGAGCATATCGTGGATCAGCTTCGGGCCGGTGACCTCGCTGACCTGATGCTGTGCCACGTTTTGCCCGTCACGTAATACGCTGACCTGCTGGCACAACTCGGTGATTTCATCGAGGTAGTGTGAAACGTACAGCACCGCCAGCCCCTGGCCGCGCAGCGTGCGGATAGCGCGAAACAGTGCGTCCACTTCATGACGGGCCAGCGCCGCCGTGGGTTCGTCAAACACCAGTACGCGCGGCGAATGCCGCAGCGCACGGGTGATCTGCACAATTTGTTGTTCTGCCACGCTGAGGTCGGCAATCAGGCTGTCCGGATTGATCTCCAACGCGAAATGCTGGCGGATCGCCCGGCGCGCAATATGGCGCAGGCGACGACGATTCAGCAGCCGCACGCCGGGATAAATCGGCTCCTCGCCCAGCAGCAGCGTTTCCGCCACCGTCAGGCTGGGGGCCAGCAGGCGCTCCTGATGCACAATCTCAATGCCCAGCGCCTGCGCCCTGCCCGGCGAATCAATGCGCACCGGCTGACCGTCGAAGCGGATCTCTCCGCCATCGGCGGGTTGCAGTCCGCCGAGGATCTTGATGAGCGTCGATTTTCCCGCCCCGTTATGGCCAATGAGGCCGTGAATCTCCCCCGGCGCGAGGCTGAGAGACACCCCGCGCAGGGCCGGTACGCCGTCAAAGGCTTTATCAATCTGATGCAGCGCTAACAGCGGCGGTTTATTTGGCATCGCTCTGACCCAGCGTTTTCTGCACCTCGGCGGCGTTCTCTTTGGTCACTACCAGCGAAGGCACATAGGTTGCTGGCGGCAGGTTGCGATCCCCCGCCAGATAACGTGCGGCGTTTTGTACGGCGGTTTTACCAATCAGGTAAGGCTGCTGGGCCACCACAGCCGCTGCGCTGGATTTTGGGTCTTTCACCAGCGACACCACATCCGGGCTGCCGTCGACGGCATAGGTTTTAATCTCACTGCGCCCGGCGGCATCCACTGCCTGCGTGGCACCAATCTGTGGTACATCCCAGGCGGCCCAGATCGCCTGTACCGAGCCTTTTGGATATTTATTTAACAGCTGGCTGATTTGTGAATAAGCATCCTGCACGGTATTCGGGATCACATCGCGCAATTCCGGTTCAATGATTTTAATTTTCGGATACCATTTCAGTACCGCTTTTAACTGGTCGTAACGCATTGCCACCACCGGCACGCCATAAAAGCCGTTAAATACCAGGATATTTCCTTCGCCGCGCAGATCGTTAACCAGTTTCAGCGCCAGCTGTTCACCAATATAAAAGTTATCTGAGGTGGTGACGTTAATACTGGAGGGGCTGGCGGTGTCCACAGTAAACAGCGGAATACCCGCGGCGCGGATTTTTTTCAGCCAGGGTTCAAGGACCGACGCGGTGCCGAGGGTTTCAATAATGGCATCCGGCTTTTGTGCGATAAGCGTTTGAATCTGAGAGATTTGCTGCGCCTCTTTACGCCCGCCATCCAGCGCAATTGGCGTGCCTCCCAGGCGTTTCACTTCATCAATCTGACCCTGATAGGCCTTCAGATCCCAGTAGTGATCGGTGCCCGCCACGGTAATGCCTATACGTTTCCCTTTTAATGACGGCACATCGGCATCATTATTTTCTGCCTGTGCCGGCAAGGCCATGAATATCGCCGAAGCGACCAGCGCGGCCAGTGAGGCTTTAATCAGTGAGAAGGTTTTTGTCTTATTATTCTTAGCCATTTTTGTAGTATTCCTGTCAGATGAATTAATGCCAAAGTAGCACAGTCATCTGAGAGGAATAATGCCGATTTCGACTAAGAATCCGGCATCTTTGGTTATTAAGAAAAACTGAACTAAAGATGATGTAGGGGTCGATCATCTTTTCCGATCGACCCGTGCTGCAGATTTGCACCCAACGGGCTGACCGAAACAGATGATCGACCACGACAAATAATGGATCAACGGTGATTCAATCGCCGCGATAACCGGTCGCCGCACAGCTGTAATACCGTCACCAGCGCCACCAGCACCACAATCACCGTCAGCATCACCTGCGAGTCAAAGCGTTGGTAACCGTAACGATACGCCAGATCCCCTAACCCGCCGGCGCCAATCGCCCCGGCCATCGCTGAGGCATTGATCATCGTGACCAGCGTAATGGTAAATCCGCTGACAATCCCCGGACGCGCCTCCGGCAGCAGCACGTGCCAGATAATATGCCGCCGATGAAAACCCATCGCCTGTGCCGCTTCCACCAGCCCTTTATCCACTTCACGCAGGCTAACCTCCGCGATGCGGGCAAAAAATGGCGTGGCCGCCAGCGTCAGCGGCACCACGGCAGCCCACACGCCATACGAGGTGCCAACCACCATGCGGGTAAAAGGGATCAAGGCGACCATCAGGATCAGAAACGGCACCGAACGGAACAGATTCACCACCCAGCCCAGCAGGCGGTTGAGCAGCGGGTTGGCAAACAGGTTATTGCGGTCGGTGATCACCAGCACCACCGCCAGCGGCAGGCCCAGTAGCAGCGCCGCCAGTGAAGACACCCCGACCATCATTAACGTATCCAGCAATCCCTGCCATAAACGATCAATCTGCAGTGACATAGCCCAGTACCTCCACACGGTCGGCTAACGATTCAAGTGAGCTGGCGTCAAACGGCGCAGGCCCGGCCGGTTTCAGTAAGATCATCTGACCAATCTGCCGATCCTGCACCCACTCCAGCGCACTCTGTATCAACTGCGTTTCACTGCCCACGAGGGCGATAATCGCCGCCAGCTGCGGCAGCGCGCCCTCTCCGGTCCAGGTCAGGCGCAGCAGCGCCCGGTCATTCGCACTGCTGAGTTGCGGACGCAGACGATCGGCCAGCGCGGCAGGCAGCGCATACTGTTGCGGGCTGAGCAATATCTGCGTTGTCGGTTGCTGCGGATCGCCGTAAACCTGCCAGACCGGGCCTTGCTCAATCACCTGGCCCTGCTCCAGCACTGCCACCTGATGACAGAGATCGTGGATCACGTTCATCTCATGGGTTATCAGCACAATAGTGATGCCCTGCTGCTGGTTAATCTCGCGCAGCAGCGCCAGAATCGAGGCGGTGGTTTCCGGGTCGAGCGCCGAGGTGGCCTCGTCGCACAGCAGCAACTGGGGTTCATGCACCAGCGCACGGGCAATCCCCACGCGCTGCTTCTGCCCGCCGGAAAGTTGGGCGGGCCAGGCATGCTGGCGATCCTCCAGCCCGACCAGTTTGAGCAGCGCATCCACTTTTTGCTGGCGCACCCGCGCGTCAACCCCGGCGACTTTTAACGGCAGCTCAATGTTCTCGCGCACCGTTTTCGCCGACAGCAGGTTGAAATGCTGAAAGATCATCCCTGTACCCCGCCGCCAGTTGACCAGTTCGCTGTCGCTCAGACGGCCGATATCCACCCCATCCACCACCACGCTGCCTGCCGTCGGGTTTTCCAGCCGGTTAAGGCAGCGGATCAGTGAGGATTTCCCGGCACCGCTGCGGCCAATAATGCCGAAAATGGTGCCACGCGGAATATGCAGATTGATGTTATGCAGGGCATCGGTTTGCTGCCCGGCATAGCGCTTAAACAGGCCGTCGATGGCCACATGCGCCGCCCCCGACGAATGGGAAACGGCGGCGCTCTGCTCGGCACTGTCCGGCCAGGTCAGGCTGACCATGATTATTGCTTCCAGCCTGGCTGATAGAGCTTGCCGTAGAATTTATCCAGGCTGGCGCGTACCGCCGGGGAATGCTGATAGATATCAACAAACTTTTTCAGACGCGGGTCATCCTGGTGGCCGTCGCGGATAACAAACTGGATCACATACTCCGGGTTTTCCAGCCCGTCGAACAGCAGGGCATTATTCGGATCAATCACCCCGGAGGCGCGCAGATAGTGCGGATAGCCCTGTGCCAGGTCCACTTCTTCCAGTGAACGCGAGAGCTGCACGGCTTCCACTTCAATAATCTTCAGATGCTTCGGGTTCTTGACGATGTCATCAACGGTCGACTTCAGTCCCGCGCCCGGTTTGAGGGTAATCAGCCCGGATTTTTGCAGCAGTAGCAGGCCGCGCCCGCCGTTAATCGGGTCATTCGCAATCGCCACGGTGCCACCATCGGGGATCTGGCTGATAGCGGTATGTTTTTTAGAGTAAAGGCCGACATTATTGATGATCGCCGGGGCGTATTTCACCAGGTGGAAACCGCCCTGCTGATTGGCGTTATCCAGGAACGGCTGATGCTGGAACAGGTTCACATCAATGTCGCCGTTTTCCAGGCTGACGTTGGGCGCCGTCCAGTCGCTGAACTCGATCAGATCCACCGTCAGCCCCTGCTTTTTCGCCTCTTCAACGGCGGTTTCCAGCGGCGGTGCAAACGCAGCGGTGGTGCCGACTTTCAGCGGCCCGCTGTAGTCGGCGGCATGGGCGCTCGCGGTAGTGCTTAACAGTGCCGTCAGCACCAGGGTGTTCAGTAATTTCATTTTTTTATCCTTATGTTCCCGGAGGGTTCAGGCATCACGACGCCAGCGCGCCGCCGGGTGGCGAGCGGGCAGACGATCGTGGCTGAACAGTTTGTGACGCAATGTGCCTGGCTGATACGCGGTCTTATAGCGGCCTCGCTGCTGTAATTCCGGCACCACCAGATCAATAAAATCGATATAACTCTGTGGATTGACGATGCGCGTCAGGTTAAAACCGTCGATGCCCGCCTCATCCATCCAGCGGATCAGTGCGTCGGCTACCTGTGACGGATTGCCGACAATCAGCGGGTAACGCCCGCCCAGGGCGTGCTGCTCCAGCAGGCGACGACGCGTCCAGCCGCTAAAGGTTTTACTTACCGACTCAATGGCGCGCCCCGATCCGCTGTGGATCGGTTCGTCTAACGAAAAGGCCGCGAGATCAAGACCGATCGAACTGGAGAAATGGGCGATCCCCGCTTCCGGGCTGGCATAGCGCAGATACTCCTGATGTTTTTCCTGCGCCTCTTTCTCGCTGGGTGCCACGATCACCGATACCCCCATAAACACTTTCAGATCGTCGGCTTCGCGCCCGGCCCCGACCGCGGCCTGACGCAACCGATCGACCTGGCTGCGCATGGCGGCCGGAGTGCTGCCATTAACAAAGCTGCACTCCGCGTGGCGGGCGGCAAAGCGAATGCCGCGATCGGAGCTTCCTGCCTGGAACAGCAGCGGCGTGCGCTGTGGGGAAGGCGAACTGAGGTGATAGCCTTCCACCTGGTAATACTCGCCGTGATGACGCACCGGGTAGATTTTGGCCGCATCGGCATATAACCGCCGCTGACGATCCGCCACCACGGCATCGTCCTGCCAGCTCCCTTCCCACAGCTGATAGCTGACATCAAGAAACTCGTCAGCCTGATCGTAGCGCTGATCGTGCCCGAGCAGCTGAATCTGCCCCATCGCCCGCGCAGCGCTGTCGAGGTAACCGGTGACGATATTCCAGCCCACCCGCCCCCCGGTCAGGTGGTCGAGGGTGGAGAAACGGCGGGCAAATGGATACGGCGCTTCATAGCTCAGGTTGGCGGTGAGACCAAAACCGAGATGTTCGGTCACGCTGGCCATGCCGGAGACCAGCATCAGCGGATCGTTGACCGGAAGCTGGATGGATTCGCTGGCCGTCAGGCCAATCCCCTGCTGGTAAACGTCGTACACACCGAGAATATCGGCGATGAACAGCCCGTCGAACAGCCCGCGCTCCAGAGTGCGCGCCAGATCCAGCCAGTAGCGCAGATCGTTAAATTCGGTGGAGCGGTCAAGCGGATGAGTCCACATGCCGTGATGAATATGCCCTACGCAGTTCATATTGAAGGCGTTAAGCAGGATTTTTTTCGGTTGGCTCATAGGGTTCCCCGGCGTGGCGGTAGCACATCGTTCAGCACGTAGTTGCCAATGGCCGGATATTTCCAGCGCACCGGATCGTGCAATGTATGGGTGCGGGCGTTGCGCCAGTGGCGATCCAGATTGTGCTCGCGCAGCGCCGAGCGCGTGCCGGAGAGCTCAAACAACAGGTTGGACGCTTCCAGCGCTCGTTCAGTGGTCCAGGCTTTTACTGTCGCTACCGCAATCGAGGCCTCGGCCACCGTGCGCTCACTAACCTGATGGCGTGCGGCATCTACCGCATCGCCAGCGTCGGCCAGCAGTGCGTCTCCGGCCTGTAAACGCGGGGCCAGTTGTCCAACCCGGTCAATGGTCAGCGGGTCCTGCCCGGCATGATCGACCCCGGCATCCGGCCACGGACGCGCACGGGTATTGATAAAGTTCAGCATGTCGTTAAAGGCGGCGCGGGCAATGCCCTGTTCAATCGCCGCATGGAGGATTTGTGCGAACGGCCCAAGGCGGGTGGGCCGATCAAAGGCGCTCTGGAACGGGATAATATCCTCAGCATCCACCGCCACCGTGGCAAACTGCACCGACCCGCTGCCAGTAGTGCGCTGACCAAAGCCCGACCAGTCGTCGGTCACGGTGATGCCGGGCTGATGGCGCGGCACAAACACCAGTTGCTCTTTACCGTCTTCCCCGCGCGCGGCGGTGGGAATGCGGTCGGCAAACAGTGCCCCCGTAGCGTAAAACTTCTGGCCGTTAAGCTGCCAGCCGTCACCCTGCGGCAATACCGAGGTGCTGCGCTGGTGGGCGGCGGCAGAACTGAACTCGGCCAGTGCATTGCCAAGATGCACGCCATCGAGCACTTCCTGATAAAAACGCTGTTGCTGCGCGGCGTTGCCGTTCAGGCGCAGCACTTCCAGCGCATAAAAGTGGTTCTGCGGCACCTGACCAATCGCGGCATCTGCTTCGCTGATCATGGCGATCACCTGCGCCAGCACGGCGGTGGACACATCTGCTCCACCCAATTCCCCGGGCACGGTGATCGCCCCCAGCCCGGAGGAAAACAGCGCCCGCAGAGGCGCGACAGGCAGTTCACGCTCGCGGTCACGGCGTGCGGCACCGCTGCGGAAATCCTGCGCCAGCTGCTGCGCAACGTCTATCGCCTGCGCGGCGCTGGTGATACGGCTGGCCTGCTGTTTTGGTTTCACCTGGCTGAGAGGCATAAAGGGCTCCTTAAATCCAGGCATGACGCACCGGAAGCTGACCGTTGAGGTAGTAATTACCGATGGCGTGAAACTTCCAGCGGAGCGGATCGTGCAGGGTATGGGTGCGTGCATTGCGCCAGTGGCGGTCAAGGCCATGCTCGCTGAGCGTGGCGCGACTGCCGCCCCACTCCAGCAGCTTTTCGCTGGCCTTAAGCGCAATCTCGGTGGTCAGTACTTTGGCTTCGGCTACCGCAATAGAAGCCAGCGCGGCGGTCCGGGCATCCAGTTGGGCGGGGTCGATGTTATCCAGCGTGCTGGCCGCGCGGCGCAGCAGGGATTCCGCCGCGACCAGTTCAATAAACACCCGGCCCACATCGGCCTGTAAATGGGGATCGTCAGCGTTTCGCTCTACCCCGGCATCCACCCACGGGCGCGAATGGCGGCGAATAAATTCGCAGCCCTCATCAAAGGCCCCCCGGCCAATTCCGGCATCGATGGCCGCCTGTAACAGCTGCGAGACCGGGCCACGCAGTGACGGTTTGTCGCCCGCTGGCATCGGGATCACCAGTGCGGCATCCACCCGCACCGCATCGAGATGGATTGTTCCGCTGGCGGTGGTGCGCTGACCCATGCCGGACCAGTCATCGACAATCTCCAGACCGACCGATTTGCGCGGCATAAAGGCCATCACCGCCTGCCCGTCATCATTCAATGCGGTGGTAACGATAATGTCGGCGAACAGTGCGCCGGTGGAGTAGAACTTGCTGCCGGTCAGACGCAGGCCATCCGGCCCCTGGACCAGGCGAGCCGTCACTTCACGGGTATGCCGGGTATTTTTTTCCGGGCCGCCGTTGCCGAGGCGCTGCCCCTGCACCACGGCGCTGAAAATAGTCTGCTGTTGGGCGGGCGTGCCTTCATCAAGCAGCAACTGGATGAGGGCGAAATGGTTTTGCGGGATCTGCCCCAGCGAGGGGTCCACGGCCGAGATAATGCGGAACACCTCTGCCAGCGTGCGGTACGACAGTCCGCCGCCACCAAAAGCGCGGGGCACAGAAATACTGCCCAGTCCGCTGCGGCTGAACAGCGCCAACGCTTCCAGCGGATAGATGCGGTCCCGGTCGCGGGCCACCACATCTATCCGGGCGAGATCGGCAACCGCCTGTGCGGCCTGGATCGCCTGTTCGTGACTGAGGATCACTGCCGCTGTTTTATTCTGGCCGGTAGTACTCGCTGATTGGCTCATGATGTCCCTTAATTAACAGGCAAATAAATGCCAGATGGCGCAGGCCATCAGCAAAGAGATTTTTCAGATTTCATTAATATAATCAGAGCGATAATATGAAGTAAAGCGTCGTACTTATGACAAATATGACGTTGGATTGCTGATATTTAGCTATAGCGGTTTTATTTAAAAATAATAATGGGCGCGGTTAATTTATAACGGTGTTAATTATTGGCAATATAAAATTGCCGAACTCTATGGGCGATCACGGTGGGATCCCCGGTTATATTCCCTGGCTGAACGTTCGGCGTCAGGTCCGGGGCCAGTTTGAGCACGCCGGATCGGCAAAAAACGCATCCATGCGGGCCTCGGCACGCGACGTCCTGTCGCGTGACGTCCGGCTTACCTCAAGCTGGCCCCATCCCCGCAGAACCGTTACTCGCTGTGAGTTTAAAACCTCCACGGCATCGCGATCTAATGTAGGGGTCGATCATCTTTTCCGATCAACCCGTGCTGATGACGGGCATCAGGCGGCAATCTGGACGTTTTCCCCGATGATGGTATTATCCCTGCGCCGCCAAAACTTCAATGGAGTCAAGCATGTCCACACTGCGTTTACTGTTATCGGATTCCTGGGACCCGTGGTTTAACCTGGCCGTGGAAGAGTCTATTTTCCGCCAGATGCCAGCGACGCAGCGGGTGCTGTTTTTGTGGCGCAATGCCGAAACGGTGGTGATTGGCCGTTCGCAGAATCCGTGGAAAGAGTGCAATACGCGGCGTATGGAAGAAGACGGCATCCGCCTGGCGCGACGCAGCAGCGGCGGTGGCGCGGTGTTTCATGATCTCGGTAACTGCTGCTTTACTTTTATGGCCGGGAAGCCGGAATACGATAAAAGCGTGTCCACCGGGATTATTCTGCGGGCGCTGGCGTCGTTGGGTATTCAGGCTGAAGCCTCAGGACGAAACGATCTGGTGGTGAATACCGCCGACGGCGTGCGTAAAATCTCCGGTTCTGCCTACCATGAAACCCACGATCGCGGTTTTCATCACGGTACTATTCTGCGCGATGCGGACCTCTCGCGCCTGGCCGATTACCTCAACCCTGACATCAAGAAATTGCAGGCCAAAGGCATTACTTCCGTGCGCTCGCGCGTGGCGAATCTGGAAGAGCTGGTGCCGGGGATTACCTTTGAAGCGATTTGCAGCGCAGTAACGGCGGCGTTTTTCGACCATTTTGGCGAAGAATGCCAGCCCGAACATATCTCCCCGACCTCCCTGCCCGACCTGCCAGGTTTTGAGGCGCAGTTTGCCAAACAGAGCAGCTGGCAGTGGAATTTTGGCCAGGCACCGCAGTTCCAGCACCTGCTGGATACCCGTTTTAGCTGGGGTGGCGTGGAAATCCACGTCGATGTTGAGCGCGGCAAGGTCAGCCGCTGCCAGATTTTCAGCGACAGCCTGAACCTGGCGCCGCTGGAGAAACTGGCGGAACTGCTGCCCGGCACCGAATATCGCCCGGAGGCGCTGGCCGCTAAGGTGGCACGGCTGAGGGAGGCGTTCCCTCAGCAAGAGGTGGAGCTGACGGAGCTGGAGCAGTGGCTGGCGGAGAGTGTGCGATGATGACCGCATTGGCAGGCCAGTTGACAAAAGCAGAAGATCAGCCCGAAGTCATTATCCTGCCTACTGGCATTGCAATAAGTAAATGGTAAGTGGAAAACACATCATGTTTAAAATTATTCTGGTCATAATTATTGTATTAGTACTCTTTCCTTTTTGGATTTTGGCGTTCTTCCTTGTCAAGAACAGTGTTCTGCCAACTTGGGAAAGTGGGAATCTGTCTGATTGGATGAGCACTATATGTAATTTAGTTATGGCATTGTCCGCAGTCTATGCGGCTTTCAAAGCAAAAAAATGGTTCAAAGAAAAAACACTTCTCAATACTTTGGATTCCGCCCATGTTTTTGCTCTAAAATTCGACAGTTTGTTATAGGAAATAAATGAAGAAATATTCAACGATGTACTAATACGAGCAGACCTCCATTTTAGATCTAAAAAACATAGAGATAGCCAAAAAACAGCAGAATTGTTAGCGACACTTAAATTAGAGGAGGAAAAATCAGCATCAACGCAATTATCTTATTACGCTAAAATTAACAACACCAAGATAAGACTTGAACGATATAACATATTAACCAGTGAACATCTCAATCGTCTTTTTGATGAAATAATGAAAGCAAGAAAAGAATATTTAAATGAACATAATGATTACATTTCTGATTTAACCAAAGTTGTATTGTCGGGAGATCAAAATCCTGACTCTATTTCGACGGACAAACTAAATATGAAAATGAATAAACTTGCTGCGTTATTCGAAAATGAACTCGTAAAAATAGATATTAATAGTGATTATACTTTCAAAATGTAGAAAGGTATAAGCTCATCCTTTAATCTAGCTCACAAGCGCGGAGCAGCATAATGCACAGCGCACAAAGGTTGACCTCTGAGGTTTCCCCACAAAACATGACCCGCATTCCCCGTAATTGACGAGCTTATTTTTACACCAGCCAGTGATGCTTACCTGAGCCGTGACGATGGCCCAGCTCAATACAACCTCAATCCCAAATCAATCCGCTGACATCGTCATGCCGTGGCGGTTTTAAAACTTACAGCGAGCAACCGTTCTTTGGGGATGGGGCCAGTTTTAGGTAAGCCGGACGTCACGCGGCAGGGACGCCGCGTGCCGAGGCCCGCAGGGATGCGGATTTTGCCGATCCGGCGTGCTCAAACTGGCCTCAGACCGGAAGCCAAACTGTCAGCCACAAAAAATGACAGGAACGCCCTCATAGGTCGACCTTCTTCGATCCACCTTTTTCCCGACAGTCATGTCAACGGCACTGGCCGACCCTAAAAAACGTCGGTAGCAACAGATGATGAATTCCGCATAAGCTAATGATTTAAAATTGTTTAGTCTCCCGCCTCGTTTCTCCTATGCTTCGCCTCTTCCTTATTTTTTCACGGCTGATGATAACGTCGGCCGTGTCCGTCTTCAACCTGACGACGCCACCGATGAACAACACACAGTATGGATATCCGTTCACTTCCTTTTGATCAGAACATCAACGGCTGGGCGGCGCAGTTGCCCCCCCTTCCGCGCCTGCCCGCGCTGAACCGTTCCATTCAGGCAGACTGGCTGGTGATCGGTGCCGGCTACGCCGGGCTGGCTTTCGCCCGACGTATTGCCGAGCTGCGCCCGCATCAGCAGGTGGTGGTGATTGATGCCGTTGATATTGCGGATAATGCGTCTGCACGCAACTCCGGCTTTATGATCGATTTACCGCACAATGTCGGCAGTTCAACGGAAGAGCTGGCGCACGCGCAGACCTATCGCCGCCTGCTGCAGTTTGGCGTCAGCCAGCTAAAAAAAACCGTCCAGACCCATAACATTGACTGTCACTGGAGCAATACGGGCAAATATCACTGCGCCGTTACTCCCCAGTTTGACAGGCTGATTGATGCCTACTGCGCCGAACTGAACCGGCTTGATGAACCCCATAAGGTGATGGAAAAAGCTGAGCTTGCTTCACTGCTGGGCACCGATTTTTATCGCCGCGCGGTTTACACGCCTAACTGCATTCTCGTCAACCCCGCCGCGCTGGTGCGGGGCCTGGCGACATCGTTGCCTGACAACGTCACGATCTACCCCAACACCCCGGCGCTGAACATCGATACCCACAGCGGTATTCGCGTGCAAACGCCGCACGGTGACATTCAGGCATCGCAGTTGATGCTGGGCATGAACGGGGCGATTCGCGGCTTGTTGCCGGGCAAAAGTAACGTCTTCGCCATGGCAACCTTCGCCACCCTGACAGAACCCCTCACTACCGCGCAGCGCCAGCGCCTGGGGGATATTCAGCCCTGGGGCCTGACGCCGATGAATGCGCTGGCGGGTGCCACCTTACGTTACACCCACGATCACCGTTTCCTGATCCGTGAACACGTCAATTTCACCCCAGGCCTGACCACCAGTGCGCGTGAAACCGGCCTGCATGCTCGCCGTCATCAAGCGTTGTTCAATCGACTCTATCCGCAACTCAGTGATGTTGCGATGAACTGGAGCTGGTCGGGAATGATTGGGATTACGGGGAATGGCGCCCCGGTCTGGGGCAAGGTCGCGCCCCATATTTATGCGTCGGCAGGGTGTAACGGTGCGGGGATCTCCAAACAGAGTGCCTTTGGGCACCTGCTGGCGGAATACGCCTTGCAGCAGGACCATCCGCTGCTCAGCGACATGGCCTCAGTGGGTCTTGCCAACTGGCTGCCGCCGCGCCCGGTTCTGGATATCGGCGTAAAAGGTTATCTGGCACGCGAGCGCTGGAAAGCGCGCAGTGAATGTTAATGCCAACATCATCATCAGCGGGTTTCGGCCCCTTCTTAAGGTTATCTTATGACGCACTCATTTAATCGACGGGATTTTATTAAAGCATCGCTGGCCGCCAGCGTCGTGGCCAGTGGCTTATCGCTGACGCTCACGGCCCGTGCGGCAGAGACTACGGTCAAAAAAGGCGGACACCTCAAACTGGGCATCGACGGGGCCGCCACCACGGATCAACTGGATCCGGCAAGCTGGATCAGTGCTTATATGATGGTGGTGGGCTGTGCCTGGGGCGATACGCTCATTCGCACCGATGCCAAAACGGGCAAAGCGCTGCCCGGACTGGCAGAATCCTGGGAGGCCAGCGATAAATCAACGCGCTGGCTGTTTACCCTGCGCAAGGGCGTGCTGTTCCATAACGGCCAGTCGTTAACGGCAGACGATGTGGTAAAGACGATTGAACGTCACCGCGATGCCAAATTCCGCTCTGGCGTTATTGCCTATCTCTCCGCGATTAAAAGCGTCACCGCACAGGGCGATAAAATTGAGATCGTCCTGAGCGAGAGTAACGTCGATTTCCCGCTGGTGCTGTCATTGTGGAATTTACAAATTCAGCCGGACGGCGGCTTTGACAATCCGAACGCCGGTATTGGCACCGGTCCTTACCGTCTGGTGAAGTTTGAGCCGGGCGTGTATGCGCAGCTGGAGAAAAACCCACACGACTGGGATGCCGAACGTGGTCATGTCGACAGTGCGGAAGTGATTGCCATTAATGATGCTTCGGCACGTGTTGCGGCCCTTTCCACCGGTAAGGTCCATTTTATCAGCAGCCTGAACCCGAAAATTGTTGCGCTGCTGCAACGCGGCCCCGTCACGCTGTATAACACGCCAGGGCGCGGACATTACACCCTGCCGATGATGGTTGACCAGGCGCCGTTCAGCAATAATGACCTGCGCCTGGCGCTGAAATATGCCATCGACCGCGAGCAAATTTTACAGCGTGTGCTGGGCGGCTACGGTTCACTCGGCAATGATTTCCCGGTCAATGCAGCCTATCCGCTGTTCCCGTCAGAGATCCCGCAGCGCACTTATGATCCTGATAAAGCGGCGTTTCATTTTAAAAAGTCCGGTTATAGCGGCCCGATTGTTCTCGATACCGCTGAAGGCGTCTTCCCGGGTGCTGTCGATGCCGCCACGCTATTTCAGTTAAGCGCACAGAAAGCCGGGATTAAGCTGGATATTCGCCGCCAGCCCGACGACGGTTACTGGAACAATGTCTGGCGCAGCAAGCCGTTTTGCGTCTCTTCCTGGGGCACACGACTTACTCAGGATTTAATTTATTCGCTGGAGCTGGGCCCGACGTCAGCCAGTAATGAAACCCATTTTGCCAACCCGCAATTTGCCAGCCTGCTGAAACTGGCGCGTGGCGAAGAGGATGAAGCTAAACGTCGCGCGCTCTATCACGATATCGCGCTGATTGTCCGCGATGAGGGCGGCACCCTGCTGCCGGTGTTTAATAACTATCTGAACGCCAGTAGCAACCGTCTGCAAGGTTATGTGGAGGATGTTGGCAACGATCTCTCCAATGGCCATGTGATTTCACGCGTGTGGCTGACGAGTTAAGGGAAACGTATGCTGTTTGACCGCTTGCACGGCATCCGGATCCCGGGGTTCAGCCATCCACTGGCACAGGCGCTTGGCCAGCGGGTGCTCATTGCCCTGCTGCTACTGTGGAGTGTGTCCGTACTAATATTTCTGTCTATCAATGCCTTACCCGGCGACTTTGCGGCGGCCTCTGCCGGGCAAAATGCCTCCCCGGAAGCCATGGCGGCCATTCGTCAAAGCCTTGGGCTGGATCAGCCGATGGTAATACGCTATTTCAGCTGGGTAACACAGCTGTTGCAGGGAGATTTGGGCATTTCCTGGGGCAGTCATCAGCCGGTCGGCACCTTGCTCTGGCCCCGTCTAATCAACTCATTGTCACTGGCCGGCGGCGCGATGCTGCTGGCAGTGCCAGTAGCACTGGGTGGTGGACTTCTGGCAGTGAGATACCTGCATCGCTTACCCGATCGGGTGCTGCAGTGGCTGAGTTTAGTGACGTTGTCACTACCAGAGTTCTTTATTGGCTACCTGCTGATTGAAGCCGTGGTAGTGCAGGCCGGGCTGACCACATTCCCTTCAACGCTTTACGATGATATGACCTTTTCTCAGCGCTTTTCCGCCATGATCCTGCCAATGTGCACGCTGGCGCTGTCGGTGCTGGCTCATCTGTTAAGGTCGACGCGCAGCGCGCTGTTGCAGTTAACCGATACACCGTGGATGGAGACGGCTCGGCTCAAGGGGCTTGCTCCTCTGCGCATTCTGCTGAAGCATGCCGCCCCCAATGCCATTGCGCCGGTGGTGACGGTGATTGCTATCAATCTGGCCGCACTGATTGTCGGTGCCATGATTGTTGAGGTGATCTTCGTCTATCCCGGCATGGGCCAATATATGGTCGATGCGGTAACGGTACGCGATATCCCGGTGGTACAGGCCTGTGGCCTGGTCTTTGCCAGCCTTTATATTGTGATCAACTTACTGGTGGATGGCATTGTCCTTTTCACCAATCCCCGCCTGAGGTATCCACGATGAAGACGCCAGGCTCACTGCCGGGCACGGTGATAGCGATCTTTGTGCTCGCCCTGTTACTGACGGCGGCACTGATTGCCCCCTGGCTGGCACCGTATGACGGGTCGGCGATTACTGGCGATCTGTGGCAACCGATGAGCGCTCAGCACTGGCTGGGTACCGATAATCTTGGGCGCGATCTCTTTTCCCGTCTGCTGTACGGCACGCGCTTAACGCTGCTGTTTGCCTTCGCCATTGCTCTGCTGGCGATGATAGCAGGCACCTTAATCAGTTTTCTCGCGGTCAGTCTCGGTGGACGCATGGAGCAGGTAATTTCGCGCATCAACGATCTGTTTATGTCTCTGCCGTCGCTGATCCTTTCACTGGTGGCGCTGGCCGTATTACCCCAGGAGAACCTCACGCTGATTGTGGTACTGGCGGCGATTGAAGCCACCCGCGTCTATCGTCTGGGGTATGCGCTGGCGAAACAGATTTCAGCGATGGAGTATATGGAAGCGACGTTACTGGCTGGCGAGTCTCACCGCTGGCGCATCTTTCATGAAATGTTACCCAATGCCTGGGTGCCACTGCTCACCGAGTTCGGCGTGCGTTTTGGCTACTGCGTGCTGTTTGTTTCCACGCTCTCCTTCCTTGGGCTGGGGGTTCAGCCGCCAGCCGCCGACTGGGGCAGCATTGTGCGTGAAAATCGTGACGGCATACTGTTTGGCGTCAGCGCCGCATTCTATCCGGCCATCGCCATTGCCCTGTTGGTGATTTCCACCAATCTGGTAGTCGATGCGCTGAGTCGTTACTGGCAACGCCAGGCAGGTGGACAATGATGCACGCACCGTTGCTTAAACTTGAAGGTCTGCAGGTCACCCATCAGGGCCGTACCGTGATTGACAACATCTCGTTCAGCCTGGCGCGCGGCGAAGTGCTGGGGTTAATTGGCGAATCCGGTGCCGGTAAATCGACGCTCGGTCTGGCGATTATGGGGTACTACCGCGGGGAGTTAACCCCGGTTGCTGGCACCCTGACTTACGAGCAGCAGCGTCTGGATGCGCGCGATACGGTGCGACTGGCGCGCCTGCGCGGCAAGCATATTGGCTATGTGGCACAGTCGGCCAGCGCGGCGTTTAATCCGGCGCTGACGCTGGGTGAACAAATTGTCGAAGCCGCCTGTTATCACGGATTACTGACCGCTGACCAGGCCCGTCAGCGCATGCTGCAACTGCTGACGCTGCTCGATTTACCGCAGCCCGCACAGTTTGCCAGACGCTATCCGCATCAGGTTTCCGGCGGTCAGCTACAGCGCGCCATGACGGTGATGGCACTCTGCCCCGATCCTGACATTGTGGTGTTCGATGAACCCACCACCGCGCTGGATGTGACCACTCAGCGGGACGTTCTCAAGGCGATCCGCCACGCGGTGCGCCAGACGCATACGGCAGCGTTGTATATTTCGCATGATATCGCCGTGGTCAATCAGATCGCCGACCATCTGCTGGTGTTACGTGACGGGAAAATGATTGAGGCCGGTACACCAGCCCAACTGGTCTCTGCGGCGGTGCATCCCTACACCCGGGCGTTGTTAGCAGCGACACATCCCTCACCGCCCGCCCCCGTGAGTACAACGCCAGCATTGTTACAGGTCAGCGCGTTAACGGTGGGATACGGCGAAGGCGCACCGGTGATCAACGATCTCTCGCTCAGCTTACAGCGTGGGCGTACGCTGGCGCTGGTCGGCGAATCCGGGTCGGGAAAATCGACGCTGGCCCGCACGCTGGCGGGGTTGCAGCAGCCCTCGACGGGGATTCTCTCCTTTGCGGGATCGCCTCTTGATTTCAACTGTCGCCGACGCACTGTGCAACAATTGCAGAAAATTCAGTATCTTTATCAGCATCCCGATACCTCGCTGAATCCGCGCCAGCGGGTACGCGATCTGATCGGACGTCCGCTGGCACGAACGCAGGGTTTACGCGGTGCGGCACGCACTGCCCGTATCGATCAGCTCCTGCGCCAGGTTGAGCTTGATCCGGCATTCGCCAGTCGCTTTCCGGCGCAGCTTTCAGGGGGGCAGAAACAGCGCGTCGCCATTGCCCGTGCCCTTGCCTGTCAACCGGACATCTTAATCTGTGATGAACCGACTTCTGCGCTGGATCCCCTGGTGGCACAAGAGATCCTCGCTCTGTTTCGTCGCTTGCAGCAGGACCAGGGCCTGACGCTGCTGTTTATCACCCATGATATGGCGATTGTTCGCGCCATCGCCCATCAGGTTGCCGTGATGTATCGCGGTAACATTGTGCGTCAGGGCGACCGGGAGCAGGTGCTGAATCCCCCTTTCGATAGTTATACCGGGCAGCTGTTGCGCGCTGAACCTTCGGCACATCCGGGTTGGCTGGATGAGACGGAAGATGACTGTTTTACGACGACATTAAAGGATGCTGTGCTATGAAAAATGAAGCGATCGTTCAGCGTGCCCGCACGCTGTTTAATGAGGCGCTGGTCTGGGATGGTCACTCCGGTTTTATGCCGGACCCGGCTGCTGATTTAAATAATCTTCAGCGATGGCGCAATGCAGGCGTCCACTATCTTTCGGTGGATGTCGGATTTGATGTTTTGCCCTGGACGCAGACGGTTGAAAATCTGGCGGTTTTCAGGCACTGGATCCTCGATCACAGCGATGATTATCTGCTGGTCGAGCGCCCTGAAGATATTCTCCGCGCCCGTCGCGAAGGTCGGCTGGGGATTACCTTTGATATCGAGGGCATGAACGCCCTGAATGGCCGCGTAGAGATGGTGGAATTTTATCATCGGCTGGGTGTTCGCCAGATGTTATTCGCCTATAACCGCAATAATCTGGCCGGAGGCGGCTGTCACGATGAGGATATCGGGCTGACTGCTTTTGGCCGCGAAGTGATTGATGAAATGAACCGGCTCGGGATGTTTGTCGACGTTTCGCATTGCAGTTATCGCACCAGCATGGAAGCAATGGAATATTCGCAGCAGCCAGTGATTTTCTCACATTCCAATCCTCGCCAGCTCACGCCACACGGTCGCAATATCACCGATGAACAGATCCTTGCCTGCGTCAAAACCGGCGGCCTGATTGGCGTTAACGGCATCGGCGGCTTTTTAGGCTGTGACCAGCCGGATGCTGCCCGTTTCGCCGACCATATCGACTATCTGTTGAATCTGGCCGGGCCTCGTCACGTCGGCATTGCACTAGACTACGCCTTTCCGGTAGGCAGCTTCAGTGTGGAAGAGATACTCGCTAATCATGCTGAATACTGGCCAGCGGAAGAGTACCAGGGTGGACATGGTTATGTCGCCCCGGAGGCATTGTTTGACGTCACTGCGGAGTTACTGGCACGCGGTCACAGCGAGAAAAGCGTGAAAGCGGTACTGGGGGAGAACTTCCTGCGTCTGGCCCACGAGATCTGGAAATAAGATCACAAGGCCCACGGACAGGTCCTGATACGCTTATCGGGCCTGTCCGTTTTGACTTAATGTCTTCTGTCGATTTTTTGCACGATCTTATCACCGCACCACTGGATCCCGCAGACCAGTACAATCAGCACGACAATTACCGCCATCATCACGGAGGTTTCAAAGCGCTGATAGCCGTAGCGGATAGCCAGATCGCCCAGCCCGCCCGCACCGATGGCTCCGGCCATGGCCGAGGCACCGACTAGCGCCACCAGCGTCACCACAAAGCCGGACAGCAGACCGGGTAACGCTTCCGGGATCAACACATCCCAGACAATCCGCAGTTTGCTGGCACCCATCGCCCGCACCGCATCAATCAGCCCGCGATCAACATCTCGCAGTGACACTTCCGCCACACGCGCAAAGTACGGCGTCGCGGTGATCGAAAGCGGTACGATGGCCGCCCAGGTTCCCAGCGACGTGCCGACTAAAAAGCGGGTGAAGGGGATCAACGCCACCAGTAAGATGATAAACGGCAGAGAGCGGAAACTGTTGACGATCAGGCCAAGTGAGCGATTGATGCCCCGGTGCTGGGCAATACCGCCGGGGCTGGTCATCACCAGAATTAACCCCAACGGCAGACCCGCGATCAGCGAGAATAGCCCGGAAACGGCGGTCATCAGCACCGTTTCGCCAACAGCATTAATCAGTAGGTCAATCATTACTGGCGACATAGCCCATTATCTCCACCTGAGCCTGCTGCTGACGCAGCCAGGCAATAACCTGTTGTTGATCCGCACGATTCTGCGCGGGAACGGAGATAAAGAAACGTACCACCGCATAGTGCTGAATGTGGTCAACGCCACCCTGCAATAAACGAAACTTTCCAGGAAATTCCGCCGCAAAACGGGTGATCAACTCCCCTTCGGCTTTCTCTCCGGCAAAGTGCACGCTGAAGATGGCATCGCCATCCGGCTCACTATTCAGGCTGGCGCTGAGATTCTCCGGTAACTGCGGCAGTAATCCGCGTAATAACGTGCGGGTGAGTTCAGACTGCGGATGGGCAAACACCTGCCACACCGGGCCTTGTTCAATAATTTCGCCACCATCAATTACCGCTACCCGGTGCGCCACCGACTTGATCACTTCCATCTCGTGGGTAATGAGCAAAATGGTGATGCCCAGTTGCTGATTCAGCGATTTCAGCAATGCCAGAATGGATCGCGTTGTCTCCGGGTCCAGCGCGGAGGTGGCTTCATCACACAGCAGTAATGCCGGGTTGGCCGCCAGCGCGCGCGCAATCCCGACACGCTGCTTTTGCCCACCCGATAACGCGGCGGGATAGTGATCGGCTTTGTCTTCCAGACCCACCAGTTTCAACAACTCCGCCACCCGCCGTGTGCGTTGGGCTTTGTCCATTCCGGCGATTTTGAGAGGTAACGCGACGTTTTGCGCAGCGGTTTTGGCCGACAAAAGATTGAAGTGCTGAAACACCATACCCACCCGGCTACGTACCGACTGGAGCTGTTTCTCATTTAAATTATTAATCGCCCGGCCTTCAATTTCAATCACGCCCGCATCGGGGCGTTCCAGGCCATTCAGGCAGCGGATCAGCGTGGACTTTCCTGCACCACTGCGGCCAATAATGCCGAGAATTTCGCCTTTGTTCACCATCAGAGAGACGTCGCGCAGCGCATGGGTTTCCCCAAACTGGCGTGATACGCCTTGCAGGCGCACCACGCTCAGGTTGTCACGGCTGGCGTGCACTCTCTCCTGCTCCGCCTCAGCAACATCCCGCATGACGGCGTTGAAAGGCACCTCAGTGCCTGCAAATAACGTCATGATATTGTCCTTACCAGGCGGTAATGCCCGTGCCTTTATAGACATGATCAAAGACTTTTTTAACGTCATCATTCTGATACGACGCCACCAGTGTTTTCACCCACGGTGCATTCACGTTCTCTTTTTTTACGGCAATAAAATTATTGTACGGGTTACCTTTAACGTTTTCCTGAGCAATACGATCTTCTTTTGTCAGGCCGCTTTTTAATGCCCAGTCAGTATTGACTACGGCAGCATCCAGATCAGGCACGGAACGGCCAATAATACCGGAATCGAGTTCTTTAATTTTAATATGGTGCGGGTTCTCAGTGATATCGGCAATGGTGGCAAAAATCCCGGCCCCCGGTTTTAATTTTATGACCCCTTCACGCTGTAAAAGATTCAGACCACGCGCTTCGTTCGCCGGATCATTTGGCACACCAATGACTGCCCCGTCTTTCAGTTCGCTCAATGATTTGACCTTTTTAGAATAAAGACCAATCGGCCAGACGGCGGTGTCACCCACGCGTACCACATCGTAATGATTGACCTTGATCTGGTTATCGAGGAAGGGCTGATGCTGGAAAGCATTGGCATCGACTTCGCCGTTTTGTAGCGCTTCATTGGGCTGGTTGTAGTCATTGAAGACCACGGTTTTCACCGTCAATCCTTTGCTGGCAGCCTGTTTGATCACTTCACGCCAGACGTCTTCATCTTCACCGCTGATGATGCCGACTTTGACCGTGGTTTTGTCCGCGGCCTGCGCCAGGGAGAACGGTGCCAGCGCCGCGCCCGCTAACAGGAAAACGCCCGCAGTGGTAAACAGAGTACGGTGTAATTTATTTTTGGCATACGCCAGGCATGTGTGCATAAGAGTGTCCTGAAATAAGTTATTTGCTGCCGTTTTTGGCAGATAGCGGCAGTATACTGAGTTATTTATTTTTGCATTATGCTTTATAAGCAAATGCTATTTATAAAATGTCGCAACGCTATTTAATAGTATTTAAATTTGTTTTTAATCGATGGGGTTTAATAATGGTTATGCAGCTAACTATATTTATTGAGTGTGAGGCGAGGGTTCGTCTACTCAGGTAAAAAAGGTCGACCGGAAAAGAGGGTCGACCTCTACGGGATTGTGCTCATTTCGGGATTTGTTGTAGTGGCCGACCTTTTTTCCGGTCGGCCACTGTTTAGGTCGCCATTTGTTTAGGTCGGCCAGCGCCACAGCCCAGGATATTAAACGCCCATCACCACCACACATTGCCCTGCCCGCACCGATGACCCCGGTTCCACGCGGATGGACTCAATCACCCCACTGACTGGCGCCAGCAGCGGGATCTCCATTTTCATCGCTTCGATAATCACCAGCACATCACCTTGCGTGACACTGTCACCCACTGCGCACTTCACCTGCCACAGATTGCCAGCGATCGCGCTCTCTACAGCGAGTTTTCCCTCAGGCAGTACTGCGTCCTCGGTCACCTCCACCACCACTTCCTGGCTGTCAAAATGCGCCTGACCGCTGGCGATCCAGCGCTCGCGCTCGGCATTAAACGCCGAATGCTGATGCTGACGGAAATCGCTGATGCCCGTCGCCTGCTCCGCCAGGAACTGCTGATAATCGGCCAGCGCCAGCTCGGTCTGCTCAATACGCAGCGGGTAGCGACCCAGCGGGAAATCACGGCGGATGCGCAGCAGCTCTTCCGATGACACCGGGTAAAACTTAATCTGATCAAAGAAGCGCAGCAGCCAGGGTTTGCCACCAAAGTCGGCGACCTCGCGGTAGCGGTTCCACATCTGCAACGTTCGCCCAACAAACTGATAGCCCCCCGGCCCTTCCATACCGTATACGCACAGATAGGCCCCGCCGATACCCACCGAGTTCTCCGCCGTCCAGGTGCGTGCCGGGTTGTATTTGGTGGTGACCAGGCGATGACGCGGATCGAGCGGCGTAGCCACCGGTGCACCGAGGTACACATCCCCCAGCCCCATCACAAGGTAGTTGGCGGCAAACACCGTGTTGAATACGGCATCGATGTCCGGCAGATCGTTAATGCGGCGGATGAACTCCAGATTGCTCGGGCACCAGGGCGCGTCACGGCGTACCGTGGTCATGTATTTATCAATCGCCAGCTGACAGGCCGGATCATCCCAGGAGAGCGGCAGCCAGACCACGCGGGAAGGTACGCGCAAATCCTCCTGACTGCTTACCGACTGCCACAAGTCCCGAACTATCGTCAGCAGTTCCTCCTGCGGCAGTACGTCCGGCTGATAGTGGATTTGCAGTGAGCGGATACCGGGCGTCAGGTCGATCATCGCCGGATGGGTAAGCGCCTCCAGCGCCTGCATCAGCGCATGACCGCGAAAACGCAGCACCAGGTCCAGCTCCGGGGCACCAATCTCCAGCAGCAGATGAGTATCCCCGGAGAGCCGGGCTACCAGGCGACGATCGCCCTCGCCGATATCCAGCACCACCGGGGAGAGCAGCGCTGAGGCCTGCCAGACCGCTTCCACCGGGGCGAGCTGTTGCAGTTCGGTATGACGTGCAGCGTTCAGCTGGCGCGCTGTGGTGATATTTACCGGAACAAAGCGCAGACGGTCGCCCGCTTTAAGCTGGCCCACCTGCCACAGGTCGGCCTCGATGATGGTGACCGGGCAGACAAAACCGCCGAGGCTTGGGCCATCCGGGCCGAGAATAACCGGCATATCCCCGGTAAAGTCGACCGCGCCCACCGCATACGGGTTGTCGTGAATATTGGAGGGATGCAGCCCGGCCTCGCCGCCGCTGTCACGCACCCACTCCGGTTTCGGGCCAATCAGGCGCACCCCGGTGCGGCTGGAGTTAAAGTGTACTTCCCAGTCGGTGGCAAAGAAGGTGTCGATATAGCCAGGGGTGAAATATTCCGGTGCCGCATGGGGTCCGTAGATCACTCGCAGCGTACGGATGGCGGGCAGCGCCGGGGTCAGTGCCGCAGGCAGCGTTACACCTGCCGAGCTATCGCTGAGTTCGGCAAGGTGCAGCACGTCCCCGGTGCGCAAAGCCCGGCCCGCGTGGCCACCAAACTGGCCAAGGGTAAAGGTACTTTTGCTGCCCAGATAATCCGGCACCGCGATGCCGCCGCGCAGGCAGAGGTAGCTGCGTACTCCGGCTCCGTCGATGGCGCCCAGCGTTAAGGTAGCACCCGCCGGGATCAGGAAACTCTGGTTCATCGGCAGCGCCTTGCCATCCAGCGTAATCGGCAGCGTTGCACCACACACCACCGCCACGCTGGCGGTGTTAAAGCGCAGCGTCGGGCCGCTCAGGGTGATCTCGAGCGCAGCCGCATCGGCGGCGTTGTTCAGCAGGCGATTGCCGAAGCGCAATGCACGATCATCCATCGGCCCGGACGGCGGCACACCAACCGCCCAGTACCCCAGGCGACCGGGGAAATCCTGCACCGTAGTCTGGGTTCCGGCGCTCATCACCTCAACGGTGGTGGCCTGATAGTGCAAGGCATCCAGAAAGCGCGTCCAGGGTTCTCCGCTGGCAAATGGCGCGGCGTGCAGGATCTGTTGCAGGTACTGACGGTTGACCTCCACGCCGTACAGACGCGTATCGTTCAGTGCGCTGTCCAGCGCGGCGATGGCCTGTTCGCGGGTGGCGCAGCAGGTGATGATTTTCGCCAGCAGCGGATCGAAGAACGCCGGAACGTCGCAGCCGGACTCCACCCAGGTATCAATACGCAGTGCTTCGCCGTCGGCAGGCGGGAAACTGACGTCGGTGAGCAGCCCAGGTGAAGGCTGGAACTGGCGGCCCGGATCTTCCGCATAGACACGGGCCTGAATGGCATGACCTGAAGGTGACAATGTCACGGAAAGTTCCTTCAGCGGCGGCAGCGTGCCTGCGGCCAGCGCAATCATCCAGTGCACCAGATCCACGCCCCAAACCTGTTCGGTCACGCCGTGCTCCACCTGTAACCGGGTATTCACCTCCAGGAACCAGAACTGTTGTAAAGCGCTGTCGTAGACAAACTCCACCGTGCCTGCGCTGCGGTAGTTCACCGCTTTTGCCAGTTTGATGGCGGCGCTGCACAGCGCTTCCGCCATGCCGTCAGGCAGGTTCGGTGCCGGGGTTTCTTCAATCACTTTCTGGTTGCGGCGCTGCACGGAGCAGTCGCGCACGCCGAGGGCAATCACTTCGCCCTCTCCGTCACCGAAAATCTGCACTTCCAGATGGCGCGCACGTGCGATGTATTTTTCGATAAACACGCCGGAATCGCTGAAGTTGTTCTGACCAAGACGCTTCACCGCATCAAATGCCTGACTCAACCCGTCAGCATCGTGACAAACGCGCATACCGATGCCGCCTCCGCCAGCAGTGCTTTTTAGCATCACCGGGTAACCCACCTGCTGCGCGGCCGTCAGCGCGGCGTCAACATCCGCCAGCAGATCGGTGCCTTCCAGCAGCGGGATTTGCTGCTGTTTCGCCAGTGCGCGTGCCGTATGTTTTAAGCCGAACAGCCTGAGTTGTTGTGTCGTGGGGCCAACAAAGGCAATGCCTGCCGCGTCACAGGCCTCGGCAAAGGCCGCGTTTTCCGAAAGAAAACCGTAGCCGGGATGGATCGCCTGCGCGCCACTTTCCTTTGCTGCGGCAATGATTTTTTCCACTACCAGATAGGTTTGCGCCGCCGGACCATCGCCCAGGCTGATGGCCTCATCGGCATCGCGAATATGCAGGCTGGTGGCATCCGCTTCGGAGAAGACCGCCACGCCAGTAACGTCCATCGCACGCAGCGTACGCAAAATACGGCACGCAATCGCGCCACGATTAGCAATCAGCAGTTTTGTAAACATAGAGGCAGACTCACATCAGGGCGGGCCGTCCCGCCAGAATCCTGGCCGCCTGAGGTCGTCCTCAGGGGAAAATGCGTTATCTCAGCTGCGTGTCAGCAATCAGTTCCACACCAGTACTTCGGCGGCGGTGGGGTTCCAGCCGTTACAGGGGTTATTCAGCTGCGGGCAGTTGGAGATCAGGACAATCACGTCGCATTCGGCGCGCAGCTCCACGTATTTCCCGGCGGCAGAGATCCCGTCTTCAAACGTCAGGCCGCCCTCAGGCGTCACCGGTACATTCATAAAGAAGTTAATGTTGGCAGTGATATCGCGCTTGTTCAGCCGCCCGTCGTGCAGGCAGGCGCAGAGGAAGTTATCGCGGCAGCTGTGCATATAGCGCGTATCGGCGTGATAGCGCACGGTGTTACTTTCCTGCGCACAGGCTCCGCCAAGCGTATCGTGGCGGCCACAGGTGTCGGCAACAAGGGTCAGCAGCGGGTTGCCGAGGTTGGAATAAAGCACGCTGCCGCAGGTCAGATAGGCATTGTTTTGACGGCGTAACGTGCGCTGGGCGTCATAGCGCTCACGCGGGCTGGCGGCGCGGTAAAACAGCGTATCCACCGCCTGGTTACCTTCCAGATCGTGCAGGCGCACCGTCTGGCCTTTTTTTACCTCAAACAGGAACGGCTCTCCCGCCGGGATCGTGTGGCGATAGACCGCATCGGCAGGGTTTTTGTCACTGGTGGTTAACGTCATCGGGTGGCTCCTTATACGACAAAGCGCTCAATATTCTGGAAGGCGCGCAGATTTTCCGGGCGCGAGGTTTTGCACAGCGTCAGCCCTGCCGGATCGCTGGCAGGCATCAGCGCAAGCCGTACCGGACGTGGCGTGTATTCCTGGTTTGGGTCCATCGGGTGCGGCAGCGCAGTCAGCACCACCAGGATATCCATCGGCGCATACAGCTCTACCACGCTGCCGGGGGCGGAGTGCTGCGGATGGAAGGTGAATGCGCCCTGCTCATCTACCGTCACTTTGCTGAACAGATTGAGCACCATGTGCAGATCTTCGAGGTTGAGATTCCATTTACCCATCTCGATCAGCAGGTTATCCATCCCGTTGCGATGGAAACCATTGCGCCGTTCCTGATAGCGCCCCTGACCGTATTTTTCCGCCACTTCCTCCGCGTTCAACACGCCACCGAAGCTGTCGTGCCAGCCACAGGTGTCAGTGACGATGGCCGCCAGCACGCGGCCCATATCGGAGTAGAGGCAGTGCCCTGCGCCCAGCCGCGCGGTGTGTTGCCCTTTCAACGTGTCCGGCAGGTTCAGCCGCTCGCTTTTCTCATGGGCGTTAAACAGCATCAGGCTGACATTGGCGCCCCCCTCGATGTCCGTCAAACGCAGGCTCTGCCCCTGTTTCACCACAAACGAGGTATGACCGCCGCCGGGTAACGTTTCTTCATAGGGATGTGTCATGTGAAATCTCCGGGTTAAATGATTGTGCTGCCAGTGCCGGGTACGGGATCACCACACCCGGCTGCTGACGCTGCCGCAGGCGAGTTTCATTCAGCGGCAAATCGTAGGTCACGCGCGCTCCCCATGCGTTGGGCTCATGGGGGTCGATGCGGACTTTGTCGAACACCAGCAGGCGGGTGCCGAGGTTGAAGCCTTCTGACAGGTCGTGGGTGACCATAAACACCGTCAGCTGAGTTTCCTGCCACAGCGAGAGCAGCAGACTGTGCATATCCTTGCGAATGCCGGGATCGAGCGCGCCGAACGGTTCATCCAGCAACAGAATGCGCGGGCGCATAATAAAGGCCTGGGCGATCGCCAGCCGCTGTTGCATGCCGCCGGAGAGCTGGGCCGGATACTTCTCCAGTGCATGCCCCAGTCCAACCCGCTCCAGCATCTCAGCGGCCTGTTCACGTGCCGCTTTTTTACGCCGTCCAAACAGACGCCCGAGAAACGCTGCCTGCGGCAGTTCCAGCCCGATGGCGACGTTATCCAGCACATTCAGATGGGGGAACACGGAGTAGCGCTGAAACACGACGCCACGGCTGGCGTCCGGCTCTGGCGTCAGCGGCTGGCCTTCCAGCAGGATGGTGCCTCGACTCGGTTTCTCCTGGCCCAGTAGCAGGCGCAGAAACGTCGATTTCCCGCAGCCAGAGGCCCCGACCATGGTGCAGAACTCCCCTTCGTTAATGCTCAGGTTGAGGTTCTCCAGCACCACGTGGTTGCCGTACTCCTGCCAGATATGGTTGATATCGATAAAACTCATGATTTTTCTCCCTGTGCCCAGGGGAAGCACAGCCGGTTAAGGTGGCGCAGCCCGAGGTCCATCAGCCACGCCAGCAGCGTGATCCAGATGACGTACGGCAGAATGACGTCCATTGCCATGTACCTGCGCACCAGGAAGATGCGGTAGCCCAGCCCGGCGGTGGATGAGATGGCTTCTGCGGAGATCAGGAACAGCCAGGCCGATCCCAGCAGCAGGCGCAGTGAGGTCAGCAGCCGGGTTAACAGCTGCGGTAAGACCACCCGCAGCACCACTGTCCAGCTGTTGGCCCCGAGGGTCTGCGCCTTAATCAGGATCTCCACCGGAATTTCCCGCGCCCGCTGCTCAAGGTCACGCGCGAGCATGGGTGTAATCCCAATGACGATCAGCATAATTTTCGACAGTTCATCGAGGCCGAAGACGATAAACAGCACCGGGAGGATGGCCAGCGGCGGGACCATTGAGAACACCGTCATAAACGACGACAGCGGCGATCGCCACATCGGGAAAACCCCGGACGCAATACCGAAGCACAGCCCCAGCAGTGAGGCGATGCCCAGCCCGATCAGCAGCCTGCCGAGACTGACGGCGGTGTCCATCCACAACAGGTATTCGCCACTGCGTTTGTCCGGGGTAAACGCCATGCGCCACACCGCATCGGCCATCTGCCCCAGTCCCGGTAACAGCTTGTCGTGGGGGTTGGCCTCCAGTCGCACAGTTGAACCGATAAAGTACGCGGCGATCACCAGTACAAAGGGCAGCAGAATCAGCATCAGGTGCAGGCCCTTTTCAGGGTGTCGATTAATTTGCCGCATCGTTTGGCCTCCTCAGAGTGATGTTCACAGCGTACCGGCAGCCGCCATCTTCAGATAGCTGTCGTCGAAGCGCAGTTTGATATTGCTGTTGTCGCCCAGGGTCACGTTGCCGGGGAAGCTCATGCCGATGAAATCCGCACTCTGCGCGCCATCGCCGAGCAGGCCTTTTTCAAAGGAGAAGTTCGCCACACGCTGCATGGTTTTCGCCAGTTCGGCATCGGTGACAAACTTCAGGTTGTCGGCCGGGGTGTAAAACAGATGGGTGGTTTTGAGCTGGGCCTGATAGCCGCTGAGATCGGTACCGGAGGCGACGGCCATCGCGCTCAGCGCGTCTTTATCGCCCGCTTTCATCTGCGCCATCATTTCATACCAGGCACCCGTCAGTGCTTTACCCAGTGCCGGGTTATCTTTCAGTACTGCGCTGTTCACCACCATCATGTCGATCAGCTCGCCGGGCACCTGTGAAGACTCAAACACTTCGCTGGTGTTGGGGGTGTTTTTGATCACCGACAGCTGCGGGTTCCAGGCGACAGCGGCCTGCACGCCCTTGGTGGCGAAAGCAGAGACAATATCGGCATCCGAGGTGTTAACCACCGTAACGTCTTTTTCCTGCAATCCGGCTTTTTCCAGGCCGCGTACCAGCAGGTAATGCGATACCGACAGCTCAGGCAGATAGACCTTCATGCCTTTCAGGTCGTTCAGCGTTTTGCCTTTCCCCTTCAGCACCACACCGTCGTTGCCTTCGGAATAGCTGCCCAGGATCAGCGCGGTGGAGTCCACGCCACCGGCGGCGGGAATGGTCAGCGCATCCATATTGGTCATCGTGCAGCCGTCAAACTGTCCGGCGGTGTACTGATTGATGGATTCGATATAGTCGTTGAGCTGAGTGACGTGGATTTTAATGCCGTATTTCACCGCCCACTTATCGATGATGCCGGAAGAGGCAATCTGGCCCCATGGCATCCAGCCTGCGTAAATGGTCCAGCAGACATTGAACTCTTTCTTAGGGGCGGCCTGGGTAGGAACGCTAACCAGCGCGGTGACGCTGAGAAGGCAAATGCTGAGGATGTGGGAAAATTTCATTGTAACCTCGGTGTTGGCGGATAATACGGGGCAGCGCTACACCAGTGGTGTTGCTGTCTCCCGGGCTTTTATCCCGCCGTGTAACCCCAACCGAGGTCGCCAGCTCTCGGACCAGTCATCCACGTCGTGGACCGGAACCCTAGCCTGCTATTGTGTTCAGTGATCGGTATAACGCTGCTGCTTGGAAAAGATAAAGCAAGAGTTATGCCAGGAGGGTTTTCACTGCAAAACAAGAGGTTATTAATAACGCGTGAACGCTCACGTTCGTTTATGGGGCATCATTTTCTGGCAGACTGCATCAGAAGTGTGCATCCCGATACTGACACCCGGTCATCACTTCCCGTTAAAACAATGCATTGTCGGTAACGGTTTGCCTGTCTACCCTTGCAGTACGCTGTTTTATTCATCATAAGGTGCTGAGAACCATGACACAGTCTGAATCTGTCCGCAGAAAGGCGCTGATTGCCGGTGCCGTCGGCAACTTTATCGAGTGGTATGAGTTTGCCGTGTATGGCTTTCTCGCCACGGTGATTGCCCGTAACTTTTTTACCTTACAGGGCGAATCTGAACTGACCGGGATCATCCTCACCTGGGCCTCCTTCGCTATTGCCTTTTTCTTCCGGCCGCTGGGGGCGATTGTTTTTGGTCGCATCGGCGACAGAATTGGCCGGAAACCCACGCTGATCGCGGTGCTGATACTGATGACGCTGGCGACAGCGGCGATAGGCCTGGTGCCTGTTTATGCCTCTGTCGGTCTGGCTGCTCCACTGATTATTACTCTATTGCGCATTCTTCAGGGCCTGTTTGCCGGGGGTGAGTACGGCGGCGCCGTGTCACTGATGACCGAGTTTGCGCCAAAAGGGAAAAGAGGGTTATACGGTGCATGGCAGTCGTTGACCGTGGCCTTTGGCCTGCTGGCCGGGGCGGCGATGGTGGCGGTGCTGACGGCCACCCTGAGCAGTGAGGCGCTGCACAGCTGGGGCTGGCGCATTCCCTTCCTGACGGCGCTGCCGCTGGGGCTGGTGGCGCTCTGGCTGCGGATGCAGCTGGAAGAAACGCCCACCTTCAGCAAGGCCAGCATTGAGCACCGCGCGCCAGACGGCGGGCTGGTGTTCCGGGTGATCCTGCTGGGTATTGGCCGGGTAATGGTGTGGTCAGCGGCGGGCTACACCTATCTGGTGGTGATGCCAACCTATTTACAGTCAGTGTTGCATACCGGGCTGAATCAGGCGCTGGTGATTGCCGTGCTCTCCAATATCGGCTTTGCCCTGACGATTTTACCCGCCGGGATACTCAGCGATCGCCTCGGTCGTCGTAACGTGATGGTGTTTGCCAGCGTGATGTTACTGATTTTCGCCTGGCCTTTGCTGAAGGTATTGCAGATGCCCGATATCGGCTTGTGGGTGAAGTGCCTGGTGGTGCTGTTTGCCGGAGGGCTGGTGGGACTGCTGGCCGGGCCGGGGCCTGCGATGTTGTCTGAGATGTTCCCAACTCGGGTGCGCTATACCGGACTGGGGCTGGCCTATTCGCTCTCCAATGCAATCTTCTCCGGTTGCGCCGGGTTGATTATCAGCGGCTTGATCAAGCAGACCGGCAACAACGACATCCCGGCATTTTATGTGATGGCGACTGCGGTGATCAGCATCGCTGCGCTGATGACACTGCGGGGGGACGATCACCGGCGAGAGCTGGATGAGTGACTGATGGGCAGATTTTTTTGATGGCGCCACGGAAGGAACTCCGGGGGTGCCATCCAGCCCATCTCTCCTCTGGAAATATCATGATAATGACGCTGACCGGTTTCAAACGTTTTACTGATTACTTATCTTTAAGAAACCACCTGAATAGTTTTTTCTTTTCAAACAAAACACATAGCAGGATAAAACCATAGCCAGCCAACCCTGAAATGAACATCAATAATACCCGGAGAGGGTTAGTTTCGTACCAGGCATAAAACATCAATATAAAAATAAAAGTCATAACGGCAAGTGAAAACGTAACTTTCAAGAAAGATGAGACGAAAATAAACGGCATAACAGCATATTGCATATAAAACTTAACAAATCCCAAAGTCACACCTCGGCTTCGCGGCCGATAATGTTCCATATACCACTGATACCCCAGTTGATGGACGACAACGACAACCAGGCAGCCAGTCAGTGAGAAAAGAATTTTAAAAGCGAGGATTTTGTTTTTTCCAGTGACTAAATTCATATTTCCATTTCCATTTTTTCTCACCCTGCCCTCAGTCCGATAATGCCGCCGCCGGGACAATATGCACGCCTTTCCGTGGTGTCAGCGCCGCGTCCAGCAGCGCACGCGCAATATTCTGTGCTGGATTCAGGCGCATCCGTTTTGGCAGCAGCGGCCCCGCCACCCGCAGGAAGCTCATCATCAGTGCCTCCATCGTCCGCGCTTCCTCACGCTCTCCGCCAATCAGGCCCGGGCGCACCAGCGTCAGTGAATCAAACCCGAGCTGCGCAAGATCGCGCTCCAGCTCCCCTTTGACCCGATTGTAAAAAAAGCGCGACGCGATAGAAGCACCGGTAGCCGAGTTCAGTACACAGGTCTGAACACCCTGCGCTTTTGCCTGACGCGCAATCGCCAGCGGGTAATGGTAATCAACCCGCTTAAATGCCTCACGCGTTTGTGCCTTTTTCATGGTGGTACCTAACGTGCAGACCATTGCATCGGCCTGCCACCAGGGTTCGTTCCACGGCAGGCTGTCAAAATTGACCACCGGGGCCAGCAGTTTAGGATGTGCAGGCAGCGCCCGCCGTACCGGAGCCACTACCGATGTGACGCGTTCATCTTGCAGTGCCAGGCGTAAAACCTGTCCGCCTACCAGTCCCGTTGCTCCTGCCAGCAATAACTTCATTTTATGCTTCCCCGGCCAGACGTCCGATAGCCGGATCCACCGGCGTATCGCCGTCGGTCAGTTCGATAAGCTTGTGCGACACCTGCGGCTGTTCAACCAGCGCCACCAGCGCGGCGGCGACGTTATCGCGCGATATATTCCCGTAAGGGATCGCCAGCCCGGCATTCACGCGGCCCGTTCCGGCCTCGTCAGTCAGCGTGCCAGGGCGCAGGATCACCCAGTCAAGGTCGCTGGCGGCCAGATGGACATCGGCCTGTTTCTTCACTGCCATGTAATATTCAAAGGTCTCTGAAATTGTCTTAGCGCGCCCGGCTTCAGGAAAAGCGGACACCAGCAGAAAACGTGAAACGCCCGCCTGCTGCGCCGCCGCCACGGCCAGCTCCAGTCCTTTACCATCAATGGCCTGCGTGGTTTCCTTCCCTCCTTTCCCCCCCGCACCGGCGGTAAATATCACGCTGTCGCAGCCGCGCAGTAACTCGCTGAGCCCGGCCACGGTCAGCCGTGTCAGGTCCCCCGGCGCGCTTTGGGCACCGAGCTTTTGCAGTTCTTCACCCTGTTCGGGATGGCGGTGAAGTGCCACCGGCTGATGCCCGCGCTGTGCCAGCTGGCTGACCAGACGGCGGCCCACATTGCCTGCCGCACCAATAATAAATACCTTACTCATTGCGATCTCCAGATCATGAACCAGCCTCAATCTTAGCTGATTGATTGTGACTCGCCTCGCACTTCGCAGCAATGCCACAGGAAAGTATAAAAGTAATCGATTACATTGTGCGTGAGATTAATTGTAATCGATTACTTTATGAAGGGGTCTGACGATGGTTTCTTCCGTTGAGCATGCAGGCGTTGCGGGCAGTAAACAGGTTTTACTGGTGCCACGCCTGGCATTAATGATGTTTTTACAGTTCTTTATCTGGGGCACCTGGTCGGTGACGCTGGGCCTGGTGATGACCCAACATAACCTTGGGACGATCATTGGCGATGCCTTCTCCGCCGGGCCGATTGCCTCGATCCTCTCGCCGTTTGTCCTGGGGATGATCGTTGACCGTTTCTTCCCCTCGCAGAAAGTGATGGCGCTGCTGCATCTGGCGGGTGCTGTGATCCTGTGGTTTGTGCCCGGCGCGCTGGAAGCACAAAACGGTTCGCTGCTGATTGTGCTGCTGTTCGCTTATACGCTGTGCTACATGCCGACGCTGGCACTCACCAACAATATTGCGTTTCACAGTCTGAGCAACAGTGAGAAAAGTTTCCCTGTGGTGCGTGTGTTCGGCACCATCGGCTGGATTGTTGCCGGGATCTGCATTGGCGTCAGTGGGATTTCCGCCAGCGTGATGATCTTCCAGCTGGCTGCCGCCTGTTCGGTGCTGCTGGCTGCCTACAGCCTGACGCTGCCGCACACCCCTGCTCCGGCCAAAGGCCTGCCGTTCCGGGTACGGGACCTGTTCTGTGCGGATGCCTTCAGCCTGCTGAAGCAGAGTCACTTCCTGATTTTCGCTCTCTGCGCCACGCTGATCTCTATCCCGCTGGGCACCTATTACGCCTTTACCGCCACCTTCCTTGCCGATGTCGGTATCCAGGATGTCAGCAGCGCGATGTCCTTCGGTCAGATGTCGGAAATCGTCTTTATGCTGATTATCCCGCTGCTGTTCCGCCGGCTGGGGGTGAAATACATGCTGCTGATCGGCATGGTGGCGTGGTTCGTGCGCTACATGCTGTTTGCTTATGGCGTGAGCGATGAAGCGCGCTGGCTGTTGTACGCCGGGATCCTGCTGCACGGGGTCTGCTACGACTTCTTCTTTGTCATCGGTTTTATCTACACCGACCGCGTGGCCGGCACCCAGGTGAAAGGCCAGGCGCAGAGCCTGATTGTGATGTTCACCTACGGCATCGGCATGCTGCTGGGTTCGCAAATCTCCGGCGCGCTGTACAACCATCTGTTCACGGCGGGGAGCCCGCATGCACTGAGTGACTGGACGACGTTCTGGTTAATCCCGGCCGTTGCCGCGCTGGTGATCGCCGTGATCTTCCTGTTCTCGTTCCGCTACAAAGAACAGCGTTAATTTTTACCCTTCAGGAGAATGCAATGAAGACATTAAAAGGCCCGGGTTTGTTCCTGTCACAGTTTATCGGCCAGGATGCGCCCTTTAATACGCTGGATAACCTCGCACAGTGGGCGGCGGATTTAGGTTTCAAGGCGTTGCAGATCCCCTGTAATCACCCGCACATTTTCGATGTGGAAAAAGCGGCGAACAGCCAGAGCTATTGCGATGATATTCGTGAACGCCTGGCGGCATACGGGCTGACGATCAGCGAGCTGTCCACCCATCTGGAAGGTCAGCTGATTGCCGTGCACCCCGCCTATGACGAAGCGTTTAACGATTTTGCCCCGGAGGCGGTTCGTCATGATCCCCGCGCCCGCCAGCAGTGGGCCACTGGGGTACTGATGCAGGCGGCGCAGGCGTCTGCCCGCCTGGGGCTGACGGCGCACGCCACCTTTTCCGGGGCGCTGGCCTGGCCCTATTTCTATCCGTGGCCACCGCGTAAAGCCGCACTGATTGATACCGCGTTCAGCGAGCTGGCCGTGCGCTGGAAGCCGATCCTCGACGTTTTCGACCATCACGGAGTGGACGTCTGCTACGAGCTGCATCCGTCAGAAGATCTGCACGATGGCATCAGTTTTGAGCGTTTCCTCGCCGCAGTGGACCACCATCCGCGCTGCAATATCCTGTTTGATCCCAGCCATATGCTGCTGCAACAGATGGATTATCTGGCCTTTATCGATATTTATCACAGCAGAATTAAAGCTTTTCACGTCAAGGATGCGGAGTTTACCCCATCAGGGCGCAGCGGCGTTTATGGCGGCTACCAGACATGGATTGAGCGCGCCGGGCGCTTCCGTTCACCTGGCGACGGGCAGATCGATTTCAAGGCCATTTTCAGCAAACTGGCGCAGTACGGCTATGACGGCTGGGCGGTGCTGGAGTGGGAGTGCTGCCTGAAAGACGCCGCCACGGGCGCCCGCGAAGGGGCCCAGTTTATTGCTCAGAATATTATTCCGGTCGCCGACCGCGCGTTTGATGATTTCGCCGCTACCGGCGAGTCCGATACCGCCATTCGTTCGATGCTGGGCATCACAGGAGTCAACTCACATGATTAAAGTGGGCATTGTCGGGTCGGGCTTCATTGGCCCGGCGCATATTGAGGCGATCCGTCGCCTTGGTTTCGTTGAGGTGGTCGCACTGTGCGACAGTTCACTGGTGGTAGCGCAGGAGAAAGCACAGCAGTACAACGTGCCTTTTGCCTATGGCGATGTGGCCGAACTGCTCCAGCATCCGGGGCTGTCGGTGGTGCACAACTGCACGCCAAACCATCTGCATGCGGCAATCAACCGGCAGATTCTGCTGGCGGGAAAACACGTCTTCTCCGAGAAGCCACTCTGTATGACGGCCGCCGAAGCACACGAACTGGTGACGCTGGCAGAACAGGCGGGCGTGGTGCATGCGGTGAGTTTTGTCTATCGACAGTTCGCGATGGTGCAGCAGGCGGCCAGTATGATCCGTCATCAGCAGGCTGGGCGTATTTTTGCGGTTCACGGCAGCTATTTACAGGACTGGATGCTGCATGACACGGACTTTAACTGGCGCATTCTGCCGGATAAAGGCGGCGTGTCGCGCACCGTGGCGGATATTGGTTCGCACTGGTGCGATACCCTGCAATTTGTCACCGGGCGTAAAATCAGCGCCGTTATGGCGGATTTCGCCATCGTTCATCCAAGCCGGAAAGCCAGCCTTAGCGGCGGCAGCACCTTCACCTCGGGCAAGGCAGCGGAAGACTATCAGAAGGTGGCGGTGGAAACCGAAGATTTTGCTTCTGTCCTGCTGCGTTTCGACGACGGCAGCAAAGGCAGCATGACGGTATCGCAGGTCAGCGCCGGACGTAAAAATCGCCTGGCGTTTGAGATCAACGCCAGCAAACTCTCCCTGGGCTGGGATCAGGAAGCCCCGCAAACGTTATGGCTTGGCCAGCGCGACGGGCCGAATCAGCGTCTGTCGGACGACCCCTCTTTGCTGAACACGGATGTCGCCGCGACGGCGCATTTCCCCGGTGGGCATATCGAAGGCTGGCCAGATGCCTTTAAAAACATGATGCTTAACTTCTACCGTTACATTCAGGCGGGCAAGCAGCCGGGCACCGATGTCGGCAACTTTGCCACCTTCCACGATGGCGCGAATATCATGTTCATTATTGACGCGATGGTTCAAAGCCATCAACAGCAGCGCTGGATCACCGTCCAGGACTGACGCTCTCCCGGTCACGGTTTCCCGTGGCCGTTCATCCGTTGAATTCAGCCCTTTCCCGAAGTGTGTTACCCTGTTTTTTCAATAGTCAACATGGTCAACATGGTCAGCAGGAAGGCTTATCAGGATGTCGATCCAAAAAATTGCCCGCCTCGCCGGGGTGTCTGTCGCCACGGTATCACGCGTGATGAACAACCTCGGCTCGGTGAAACCGCAGAATCGGGAGCGCGTGCTCAACGCAATCAAAGAGAGTAACTATCAGCCGAATCTGCTCGCCAGACAACTGCGTACTGCACGCAGTAATATGCTGCTGGTGATGGTGTCGAATATTGCCAACCCGTTCTGTGCCGACGTGGTAAAGGGCATTGAAGCCGAAGCGGAGCGCAACGGCTACCGCATTTTGTTGTGCAACTCCGGCTCCGATATCGCCCGCTCCCAGTCCAGCCTGAGACTGCTTTCCGGCAAGATGGTTGACGGCGTGATCACGATGGATGCCCTTTCCGCCCTGCCTGAGCTGACCACCCTGATTGGTGATTCACCGTGGGTGCAGTGTGCGGAGTACGACGAGGCATCTGCGGTATCGAGCGTGGGCATTGATGATCATCAGGCATCCCGCTTTGTCGCCGGAGAGTTTATCCGCCGCGAACGTCAGCATCTGGCGATGATTAATCACGATCTTACGTATAAATACGCTAAACAGCGTGAACAGGGCTACCGCGCGGTGCTGGAAGAACAGCATCTCGCGCCTCCCGCCGTGGAATACGCCAGTGAGTTAAGCTATCAGGCAGGGAAAGAGGCCATGACTCGCCTGCTGCAACAGTCACCGCGTCCTGATGCGGTGTTCGCCGTCTCCGATACGCTGGCCGCCGGGGCTATCCGTGCGCTGGATGAAGCCGGTCTGCGGGTGCCGCAGGATGTGGCGGTAATGGGATTTGATGGCACGGAGCTGGGGCATATGACCTCGCCGCCGTTGTCGACGATTGAGCTGCCCTCACAGGACATTGGCCGTGAGGCGGTGAGTTTGCTGCTGAAGAAGATTAATGACCCGCTAAGCCCGGCGCAGAAGACCACGTTGCAGTGGCGGTATGTGGCGCGGGGATCGTAAGCGGGAATGCGTCTGCCTGTCTGCCTGTCTGCCTGTCTGCCTGTCTGCCTGTCTGCCGTTGCAGGGGCTGGCCTTCTGTTTCGGTCAGCCCGAAAGGCCAGGTCAACGTCTTAAGGTCAAGGTCAACGGCGTTTCGCTTTCCCACTTCGTGGGCGAAGCGACCTAAGGGCGGCAGTCGCCCCGCCCTTAGGGATCCGGGCTTGCGGCAGGCGCATCGCCCGCGTAGCGGGTGCCTTCGCAAGCGTTGCTCACCCACGGACCGCTCGTGGCGGTACATCCCTGTCCCGGCACGACCTTTCACCGCCGTCCTGGCGGTGAATCCTGGTTCACATCGCTTCCTCAGCGCTGCTTAATTGCCGCTCAAACATCAACAGCCAGGTCAAAATCAAAAAAAAGACAACAGACCAAATACAAAAACCCTTTTTGGTCTTATTTAGTTTTTTGTCTTTTTTAATTTTTAGATTTTGACCTGGGTTTTGACGTTGAGTCGGCAATTAAGCCTCGCCGAAGGAGAGCGGATTTCCAGGACGAGCCAACAGGACGTTGGCGAGAGGGAGTGCCGGGACAGGGATGTCACGTCACACCCGCTCCGGCCGGAAAGTCGATTGACTGAGGGAACCCGCTGTAAGCGGGCGATGCGCCTGCCGCAAGCCCGGGTCCCCAGGGGGGTGGCGATTGACCACCCTGGGTCGCTCAGCCCGCGCAGCGGGAAAGCGAAACGCCCTTGACCTGGAACTTGACCTTAAGACGTTGACGTTGACCTTAAGACGGTAGCTATAAATAATAAAAACTACTTCTCCAGCGGAGACAGCGCCCCCACCAGATACTGATTCGCCTGACGGATAATCGACTGCGGATCCTTCGGCAAATCATGCTCTACAATAAACCAGCGCGTATCGGCTTTCACCGCTGCGGGCAGTACCTCGTTCCACGCCAGCAGACCTTCCCCCGCCGGGGCAAAATTCATCTCGTCGTTACGAATGCCGATACCGGCATTATCCTTGGCATGAATGGCGTAAATACGCCCCTGATATTTCTTCAGCAGACGCACTGGATCCTGACCGCCGCGTGATACCCATGCCACATCGAGTTCAATTTGCAGGTTTGCTGGTGTGCTGTTATCAAATAGAATTTCCAGCGCGGTCTTACCACCATACTTTTTCATTTCGAAGTCATGGTTATGGTAAGCCAGCACCATGCCCTGCTTTCTCACCTGACTGCCGAGCGCATCCAGCTCGTGCGCCAGCTTTTTCCAGCCTGCGGCAGAGTCCGGGCGATCCGGGATTTGCAGGTACGGCACCACCAGCACCTTATTGCCCACCGCTTTATTAAACGCGATGATTTCAGCGGCGTTGCTGCGCAAATCGGCGAGCTGAACATGGTCAGATGTGACCTTAAGCTGATATTTCTCCAGCAGCGTTTTCATCTCATCGGCGCTGACGCCCTGCGTCCCCACCAGCTCCACCGCGCTGAACCCTGATGTCTGCGCCACCGCAAATTGCTGCTCCAGCGTACCCACGTTTCTCAACGTGTACATTTGCAGCGCGAGATGCTTTTTGGCTGCGGCGTCATCGGCCAGCACAGGATGAATCGCGCCCAGCGTCAGTGCGCCAATGAATAACGTAGAAGTCACTGCTTTTACCAGCTTCATAACGGTTCCTTAGTGGTCAGTAATCGGAATGTCAGTCTCTTTTCTTTGTGTAATCGATTACTTTATCTATTAACCATTTTGTAATCGATTACTTATGCTAACGAGTATTCTCATAACAGAGCAAGTGGCACCGGTTGCAGACCGCTAAATTAGACGGGATTTATGAAGCAGATCACAGATAATGCGGAGCCAAACCCTGTTCAGCTCCGCATTCAACAGCAGATTAGAGGTGTTTCTTCAGCAGATCGGCCAGCGCCGTCATACCTTTGATGATCTTCTCATCACTGTGGGTGGAATAGCTGAAGCGGGCAAAATTGTCACGCTGCACGGTCGGGAAGAACGTTGCGCCCGGCACCCAGACCACTTTGGCTTCCGGCACCGCGTGTTCCAGCATAAATTTCGCCGTATCAAACCCGTCCGGGAACTCCATCCAGGTAAACAGGCCACCGTCAGGATCGGTCCAGCTGATCCCCTGCGGGAATTCGCTTCTGACCACCGAGAGCATGGTTTCCTTTTTACGCAAATACTGCGCTTTGATGGTCTGGATATGGTCATCAATATTGTGTCTTTCCAGATACATCGACACCGCCGCCATATTCAGCGTGCTGCACTGCGTATCGGCGGCCAGCTTCAGCAGCCCCAGCTTTTCAGTGATCTCAGCAGAAGCCACCGACCAGCCCAGGCGCAGACCCGGTGCGAGGATCTTCGAGAAGCTACCGAAGTAGATCACCCGTCCTTCCGTATCCATGCTTTTCAGCGTGGCGACTTTGTCGCCCTGGTAACGCACTTCGCGGTACGGCGAATCTTCGAGGATAATAAAGTCATACTGATTCGCCAGCTGGATCAGATGCTGACGGCGTGCCAGTGACAGGGTGATCCCGGTTGGGTTATGGAAGTCCGGCACGGTATACAGCAGCTTAATCCGCTGCCCGGCCTTGAGTTTTTCTTCCAGCACCTCGGTCATCAGCCCCTGCTCATCCATCGGGATGGCCAGATAATCTGGCTGGCAGGTATTAAAGGCGATCAGCGCCCCTAGGAAGGTGGGTGCTTCGGTAGCCACCAGGTCGCCAGGGTTGATCAGCAGTCTGGCCGCCAGATCCAGCCCCTGCTGGCTTCCCTGCAGGATCAGAACATTGTCTTCTTCACAAACGATGCCGTCTGCTGCCATACGCTGCGCGATCTGCTGACGCAGCCTGGGCATCCCGGTGGAATGGGTGTATTGCAGAGATACTTCGCCAGGCCCTGACAGCAGTTCAGCAAAAATATCCTGCAATGCCTTTGCCGGGAACAGGCTCGAATCCGGGTAACCGCCGCCGAATGAAATAATCGACGGATCTGCACCGAACTGGAGCAGTTGCCTGATTGCCGAAGGCTTCACGCCCTCCATTCTGTCAGCGTAACGCGTGGTCATGTTCCGTATTCTCTTTATTGGTATTGGGCTGGAAATCACGTTATGAGAAATTGGCATAAGCTGTCAATTAATTAACTTTTTATTTCAATCTGATGCCGGCGTTTAACACGCAATATTCCAAAAGTTTAGCCGTGACCGGCATCAGGATCGCTTTCCAGCTTCTGCCTGCGTCTTAAATGCGGGAACAGCGTCATCCAAAGCCCCACCACCACCAGCGTGCCGACACCGCCCAGCACCGCAGCGGGAACTGCCCCCATCAGCGCGGCCAGCATCCCGGACTCAAACTCGCCAAGCTGGTTTGAGGTGTTAATAAAGATACTGTTCACCGCATTGACGCGGCCACGCATATCATCAGGGGTATCCAGCTGCACCAGCGCCCCACGGATCACCATGCTGACCATATCAAACCCACCCAGCGCGGCCAGTGCCAGCAGCGAGAGCCATAGCTGGCTGGAGAGTGCAAAAATCAGCGTGGCGACGCCAAATCCAGCCACCGAACCAAACATGATCATGCCGACGTTTTTCTCCAGCTTGTTACGGCTGAGCCAGATACCGACCAGCAGCGCACCCACTGACGGCGCACCGCGCAGCATTCCCAGTCCCCAGGGGCCGGTATGCAGAATATCTTTGGCGAAAATCGGCAGCAGCGCGGTCGCACCACCCAGCAGCACGGCAAAAAGATCGAGGGAAATCACCCCCAGCACATCGCGCCGCTCACGGATAAACTTCACCCCGGCAAACAGCGTCTTGATATTGGCGGGCAGGCGCGGCTGCGGCGCACGAATAAAGCGGATGTAAGCAATCATCACAATCGACAGCAGATAGAACGCAGCGGCCACGCTGTACACCACATCCGGCCCGGCAACATACAGCAGCCCGCCCAGCGTAGGACCAATAATCACCGCACTTTGCCCGCTAACGGCCGCCGCCGCCGTGGCGCGTGCCAGCATCGCAGGCGGCACCAGCGAAGGCAGCATTGACTGCATCGCCGGGCCTTCAATGGCTTTTGCCACAGAGATCAGGAACACCAGCCCCCACAGCGCGTTTTTATCCGACCACTGATAGAACGTCAGCAGGATCAGCGCCAGCAGCGCGCCCCACTCCAGCACCTGCCCGAACAGCACAATCCGGCGACGGTCGTACTGATCCGCCAGATGCCCGGCCGGTAATGCCAGCAGCACCGAGGGCAGAAACTGCATCAGACCGATCATCCCCAGCGCCATTGCACTGTTAGTGATGGCATAGATTTGCCAGCTCACCGCCACCGAGAACATCTGGAAACCGAATGAGGAGAAGGTTCGTGCCAGCCAGAAGCGCACGAACGAAGGATGGCGCAGCAACGATTCATTGCTGTCCAGTTGGAGGTGATTCGACGTCATTAACTATCCCTACCTGCAAGTGCTCCAGCCAGCGCAGGACTGGCAGACAGCTTTATTCGTTTTATTGTTATCCCGGTGAAGCCCGGGTATCAACTTGATTATGCCAGAGAAATCCGGCGCGACATGGCGTTAATTGTTACAGACTTAGTACATTTTGTTATTCAAATTATTTGACAGTTATCGACAATAAATTCCGATTTTAGTTTATTATTAGCAGGCGTAGTATTTATCACATCGAGACAGAACGTCTCAACTTACATAAAATACTCTGAGGAATTAACCATGAAATCCATCAAAACTTTCGTAGCAGTTGCCGCTCTTTCACTGATCTCTTTCGGTAGCTTTGCACAGAGCGTGACCGCCACTGGCTCTACCCTGTCGGCCGCTGAAGCGCAGATTGCCGCTCAGGCACAGCAGACAGGCAGCAGCTACAAAATCATCGAGGCCAACTTCAACAACGGCGTGCATATGACCGCCGAACTGACTAAATAAGTCACGCACCACTGAATTAAGCCCATAAAAAAGCCCCTTTCGGGGCTTTTTGTCGTTATTAAGGTGACACTGTCACGCTTTCGTTACCACCAGTTTCTGCAACACCTTCAGTTGGGCCACGGCTTCCTGCATGGCATCAATACCGGAGGTCATCTCGCTCAGTTTGTCCAGATTTTCGCTGATGCTTTTACGCTCATTGGCCGTCTGGCTGCTCATCTCCGCAATGGCGTTAGCCGCGTCGATACTCTCCTGCGCCATCTGCCTGGCACTTTCTACCGTATCCACCGCGACCTTTCTGATGTGCAAAATGGTACTGACGGCATCGCTGATGCTGTGTGAGGTGGCATCAGCCTGATCTTTCGATGACTGTGCCAGACGGCGCACTTCGCTTGCCACCACGGCAAAACCGCGCCCAGCTTCCCCGGCGCGTGCGGCTTCCACTGCGGCATTCAGCGCCAGAATATTGGTCTGGAAGGCAATATTGCTGATGCCGCTGTTAATCGTGGTAATGCCGGAAGAGATGGTTTCCAGCTCATCCAGCCCGGCGCTGAGCTGGTGCTGGGCCTGCTGGCTGTGCAGCGCGGCATCACTGATGGAGCGGATATTATTTTCCGCCGCCTTCAGCGCATCGCTCTGACTGCGGGTGGCATTTTCCAGCAACGGTAGCGATTTCATCAACGGGTCCAGCTTTTGCTGATACTCCACCACCTGGTTCACAATGCGCGTTTGCAACGTATTCAGCGCTTCCCAGCGACGCAGCGCGCGCTGGGCATAATGGCTGGCGTACGCGGCATACTGCACCGGGAAGTTACGCATCGCATCGGACGGACGGTTAAAGAACGCCAGTGCCGACAGCGTCTGGTTAATCGGAACACCGAGGATTTCACCGAAACTGGAGAACCCGGCAGACGGGATCCCGCTGAAGAAGTGCGACTGCGGCAGGCGGGCCTGATTACCGACGCGGCGCAGAACGCAGTCGTTCAGCAGCATGGCTGCGGGCTGGCCGTATTGTGCGGTGAACGTCTCCCAGTCGGTGCGCGTGGCGCTGGCAAAATCGGTCTCTTTCAACAGATGCAGACGGTCACCAAACTCCAGATCGCAGAAGAACTGAATGCGGTCCGGCAAGATTTTAGCGATGGAGCGAATAAAGAACTCCTCCTCCACTTTTACGGCAAACGTCAGCCCCTGAAGACGGGCCTGTAAATCAGCGGGAGCGCACTGCAAACGTGCGCACAGGGCTTCAATCACATTATGCTGACGGCCCTGGGCATCAAACAGCGACGAGAGGGTGCGTGCCACGGGATCGGCTTCGGCCACCAGCCAGCTCTGCTGAGTGGGCTCAAAGTTCTGGCTTTTAAACGGCGCAAACGACTTTCCTTCCGCCATCTGGCAAAAGACGATCACCGCCTTGCCCTGCAATATCCGCCCGCCATTGCCAATCCAGGTGCCGTCGAAATCCAGCGTTCCGCCCGCAGAGCCGCCAATCGCCAGGCACGGGAAACGCCCTGACGCGTACCAGGCCTGCATCAGGAACCCTTCGGAAGCGGATAAGCCATCACAGAAAATGAGCGCAAAGGTACGATCGGCCGAGAGCGGCATATTCACCACAACCCGCTCCAGCTCGTGCTGGATCGCGCTCACGCGCTGCTGGGCGGTCTGCGTATCCTGCACATGCAGGTCGACTTCATGCACTTCATGCCGGGCGATCAGAGATTCCGGCAGCCAGAGCCAGCTCCCCTGCTGGCTTGCGCCATCACAATAGGTGCTCTGCCCGCGACCGCTGCACAATGCACCGTTGGAAGAGAGGGTCACCACGCTGCGGCGCGTACCGTTAAGGCTCTGCCACGCCTGACTGACACGGCTGAATTCCGCAAAAGGGGGAACAAAACTTAACAGCAGACCCGCGCTGTTACGGCTCAACCCCAGCGCATTCATACTCACCGGGGGTTGGCTGGAATCAAAGACACCCGCGCGCGGCTGACTGCCGCTTCTTTTCAGCCGGGCGGCCGTGTTCCAGAAAGAAGATTGACTCATTGTTGCCTACTTAAGTGCTGACGATAGTTTATTGATCTACGTAATCCGTCACAGGTGATGCGGCAGAACGGCGATGTTACCTCCGCTGCCATGCGGGGGAGTTATCGGCACAAGGAGGGAAAAGTCTTAACGGCAAGGGTAACAAAGGATGACAGGACGGCAGCCTCGCCGCCGCCCCGTTGAGGTGGGATCAGGGGCGTGCAGCGCTACCGTCCGGCAGACGCGCATTGGTCCAGTCCGGCAGGCCACCGCTCACCGGATATCGTTTCGCTTTTTCTTCATCAATATCAATGCCCAGCCCCGGACGGTCGCTGAGATAAGCGTAACCGCGATCGATTTCCGGGCATCCCGGGAACACCTCCGTCAACGCATCATTCATCGGGGTATATTCCTGAATTCCCAGATTGGTCACGCTCATATCCAGGTGCATATTGGCCGCCACGCCAACCGGAGAAATATCGCCAGGGCCGTGCCATGCGGTGCGCACGCCGTGCAGCTCGGCGTAGGTCGCCAGCTTTTTCGCCGGGGTAATGCCGCCAATGGTGCTGACGTGACAGCGAATAAAGTCGATCAGTTGCTGCTGGATCAGCGGCTTCCACTCATTGATATTTGTGAAGAGTTCACCCATCGAAATCGGCGTACTGCTCTGTGCCCGGATCATTTTCAGCCAGTCGAGATTTTCCGGTGCCACCGGATCTTCCAGGAAGAACAGCTGATATGGCTCAAGGCTTTTCGCCATCTGCACAGAGGCAATCGGCGCGATACGCTCGTGCACATCATGAATAAATTCAACGCCGAAACCCAGCTTATTGCGCAAATGGTCAAACAGACGCGGCACCGCGCGCGCGTAGGCATCGGGGTCGAAGTAGATCCCCGGCGTCTGGCTGCGTGGTGACACCTTCGGCTGAATATTCCGTGCTTTGGCCAGCTTCCCGGCAATCAGCCGCAGATCGTCGGTACCTGCGCCGCCGTACATTCCCATCTGGCAACGCACATATTGGTAGCCCTCTTCCATCCGCGCCCGTATGTTGTCTTCCACTTCCACCTCGTCAGCCCCGTCGCAATGACGGTAGAGCGGAATGGCATCACGACATTTTCCGCCGAGCAGTTGATACACCGGCAGACCCGCGACTTTGCCTTTAATGTCCCACAGCGCCATATCAATCCCGGACAGCGCGTTGTTCATCACCGGACCACTACGCCAGTAGCCGCTGACCGCCGCCGACTGCCAGATATCTTCAATACGCAGCGGATCTTTGCCCAGCAAGAATGGACGCATGTAGTTTTCGATAGCGGCTTCCACGGCGAATATGCGCTGGGTAAAGGTGGCGCAGCCCAGTCCGTACAGGCCAGGCTGGTTGGTTTCAACTTTGACCACGACCAGATCGATGCCGCCCGGTGCGGTCAGCAGGGTTCTGATATTGGTTATTTTCAACGTTTCCATAAATGTCTCCAAATCACCGCAATGATGTATGATGTCCTACAAGTGTAAGATTTAAAAAAGCCCCGGCTAAGAGGCTTTATGCGGGCGCTTATTTCTCGCCGGATTTCACTCCCTCGATGGCGTTGACGTTATGCGCCATCGCACTGTTCAGCGTATCGCTGGCGGTGGCCGCATCGCGGTTTTTCAGCGCCATAAACACTTTAATGTGCGCTTCCACGCTCTCCAGTGTAATGCCCAGCACCCGGTTCAGCTCTTCCAGGTAGTGGATGTAGATGTTTTTTAGCGACTCCATCACATGGATAAACACCTTGTTATGGGACGCTTTTACAATGGCCAGGTGAAAATCGTAGTCAGCCTGCGAGTATTTTTTGTAGTCGTCTTTACTCACCAGCATCCGATTCAGCGCCTGTTCCAGTCGCTGAATATCTTCATCGTTGGCATTCACCACCGCCAGATCCATACAGCGAAACTCGACGGTTTGGCGGAAAACCCGCATATCATCAAACTCTTCCTGTGACAGATGCAGGATCGGCTGATTGTCGCTGAATGCCCCGTAGCGCGCCACGTCCCGCGTGACATAGGTGCCCTTCCCCTGATGGGTGATGACCACGCCGAGGTCGCGTAACTTCTGCACGGCACTGCGCACGCTGACGCGGCTAACGTTAAAGGTGGCGGTCAGCTCTGCCTCTGATGGCAATTTGCAGCCCGGTTCCCACACGCCATCCTGAATATTTTGCTTCATCTGTTCGTAAATCAAATTCACGACATTGTGCTTTTGCACGCTTTCCAGAGTCACCGGCTTCCTCTCTTCATAACCTGTCCTACAAGCTGGATCTAGTTTTAACATTGTCCCACCATAATTGGCAAGGCGTTGGTGATAAATAATTAAGCCGCTGTTTTTAATGAATTTAGGTTGTTTTAGGCTAAAAAGTTACGCCGATGTTGTGACATGGCCGACATTTTTATTATCAGTTTATTGCCGATTTCCGCGCCATCACGTAGATCTTATCCCACAACTTGTTAGTCATGTTACATATAACGTTATCCGGAGCCATTATGTCTTCCCTCTTCTCTCTTCACGGTAAAACAGCACTGATCACTGGATCAACCCGCGGCCTTGGGCTGGCGTATGCCCAGGGACTCGCGGCGGCCGGGGCATCAGTGATCGTTAATGGCACACAGCAAGAGCATCTGCAAAACGCCCTCGACACGCTGGCGTCTCAGGGTGCTCAGGCCAGAGGTTTTCTGTTTAATGTGGCCGATGAAACCGCCGTCGAAGCGATGTTCAGTCAGCTCGACCAGGAGCAGGTCGCGGTGGATATCGTGATCAATAACGCCGGGATTCAGTTTCGTAAACCGATGCTGGAACTGGCACTCAGCGACTGGCAGCGCGTGCTGGATATCAATCTCACCAGCGCCTTTATTGTCTCACGCGCAGCGGCCACGCGAATGGTGGCGCGCAACCAGGGCGGCAAGATTATCAATATCGGATCGCTCACCAGCGAAGCGGCCCGCGCCACCGTCGCCCCTTACACCGCGGCCAAGGGCGGCATCAAGCTGCTGACAAAATCAATGGCGGCGGAGTGGGCGCAATACAACATCCAGACCAATGGCATTGGCCCGGGCTACATCCTCACCGATATGAATCAGGCGCTGGTGGAGAACAAAGAGTTTGACCAGTGGGTGCGCAGCAGTAATCCATCTGGCCGCTGGGGCCTGCCGGAAGAGTTGATCGGCACCGCCGTGTACCTCTCCTCTTCCGCGTCCAACTACGTTAACGGCCAGATGATTTACGTCGATGGCGGCTGGCTCGCCACACTGTAGCGGCACCTTACCCGGAGTTGAGCGTTAAGACTCAACCCATCCTTACAACAGAGGTCAGCAATATGAATCAGGCAATTGCAGGGGCATTACCCACCCGTCGCTGGGGGAAACTGATCCCCATTGCGTTTATTACCTACAGCCTCGCCTATCTCGACCGTGCCAATTACGGCTTCGGTGCGGCGGCGGGTCTGGCGGAGGATCTGAATATCACGCCGGGTATCTCTTCCCTGCTCGGCGCACTGTTTTTTCTCGGCTACTTTTTCTTCCAGGTGCCCGGTGGCATTTATGCGGAAAAACACTCCGCCAAACGGCTGATCTTCTGGAGCCTGATCCTCTGGGGGGCACTTGCTACCGCCACTGGGATGGTGCACAGCGTGTTAGCGCTGGCAGTAATCCGCTTCCTGCTGGGCGTGGCCGAAAGCGTGGTCATGCCCGCCATGCTGATTTTTCTCAGTCACTGGTTTACCCGCGAAGAGCGCTCAAAAGCCAACACTTTCTTATTCCTCGGTAACCCGATCACGGTGCTGTGGATGTCCATTCTCTCCGGCTATCTGGTTAACGCCTTTGGCTGGCGTGGGATGTTTATTATCGAAGGCGTACCCGCCATTCTATGGGCCGGGATCTGGTGGCTGGTATACGCCGACCGTCCGCGCGATGCAAAATGGCTGAATGATGCGGAAAAACGCGCCATCGAACAGGCGCTGGCGGCTGAGCAACAGGCAATCAAGCCGGTGAAAAACTACCGTGAAGCCTTCCGTTCACCGAAGGTGCTGGCACTGGCGTTTATTCACTTCTTCTGGAACATCGGCATGTACGGCTTCATTATGTGGCTGCCGTCAATGTTGAAAACCGCCTCCGGCATGGGCATTGTCGCCACGGGCTGGCTCTCCGCAGCCCCTTACCTGCTGGCCGTACCGCTGATGCTCACTGCCTCGTGGTTCTCGGATAAATATCAGCAACGTAAAGCGATTGTGCTGGTGTTTCTCGGCCTGGGTGCCGTGTGCTTTATCGCCTCATTCACGCTGGGTGCCACCCACTTCTGGCTCTCCTGGGGACTGCTGGTGATTGCCGGGGGGGCGATGTACACCCCGTACGGTCCATTCTTTGCGGCGATTCCTGAGATGATCCCACGTAACGTGGTCGCCGGAGCGATGTCCTTTGTGGTCTGTTTTGGCGCACTCGGCTCCTTCGTGGGTGCCTGGATCGTCGGCTACCTCAATGGCCTGACCGGAAGCCCGGCGGCCTCCTACATCTTTATGGGCGGTTCGCTGGTCGTCGCCGTGCTGCTGGCGGCACTGACCACGTTCAGTAGCCTCTCCCCGTCATCAGGCGCTGCCCTGCCTGCCGCGAAGGGGGCTGAATGACTGTCAAACCCACCCGTTCACGCCTGTCGATCCTGCTGATGCTGTTTGTGGTCACGGCAATAAACTACATGGACCGCGCCAATTTGTCGGTGGCCGGTTCCCATATTCAGGGCGAGTTCGCCCTGACACCCACTCAGCTTGGTCTGCTGTTTTCAATGTTTACCTGGTTCTACGCCATGAGCCAGATCCCGGTGGGTTATATTCTTGACCGCGTCGGATCGCGCATTCTCTACGGTAGCGCTATTGTGCTGTGGAGCCTGTTCACCTTCGTGATGGGGTTTGCTTCGCATCATCTGTTTGCCACCGCCAGCGCCTCATTCGCCATGCTGCTGGTTTGCCGGGCGCTGATCGGCGTAGCGGAAGCGCCGTCGTTCCCTTCCAATACCAAGATCATTGCCACCTGGTTCCCGGACCATGAACGCGCCCGTGCCACCGCGTTCTACTCCAGTGCGCAATATATTGGCCTGGCGCTGCTGACGCCCCTGCTCTCCTTTATTGTCGCGGAATACGGCTGGGAAATGTCATTTTATCTCTCCGGCGCTATCGGCATTGTGTTCGGCATCTACTGGCTGATTGCCTATCGCGACCCGCAGCACAGCAAAACGGTGAATCAGGCTGAGCTGGATTACATTCGCGATGGCGGCGGCTATGGTTCACAGAATCAGCAGGGCAGCAGCGGCAAGGTGAACTGGGCCAGCGTGAAGCATATCCTGCGCCAGCGCACAGTATGGGGACTGTTTATCGCACAGTTCGCCGCCTCATCCACCCTCTACTTCTTCCTCACCTGGTTTATCGTTTATCTGGAGAAAGGGCTGGGACTGTCAATTGCTAAGGCCGGGATCGGCGCGATGTTCCCCTATCTGATGGCGATGGCAGGTGTACTGTGCGGCGGCACCTTAAGCGATATGCTGCTGAAAAAAGGCTACTCGCGCACCTTTGCCCGCAAGCTGCCGGTCATGTCCGGTTTACTGGTGACCACCTCCATCGCACTGGTCAACTTCTTCCAGGACAGCCCGACGATTGCTATTGCCATTTTGTCAGTGGCGTTCTTCGCCAACGCCTTCTCTAACCTCGGTTGGGTGGTGTGCAGTGATGTTATCCCGCGCCATCTGATTGGCACGCTCGGCGGTTTCCTCAATATCTTTGGCAACCTGTCGGGGATTATCAGCCCGATTGTGATCGGAGTGATCCTCGAACGCACCCATAACTTCCAGTACGCCATGTGGTACATCGCCGCCGTGGCGCTGATGGGCTTCCTGGCGTACCTGTTCCTGGTCGGCAAAATCGACGTGATTGCGTTGCCGGATGACGACACACCATCCACTAAACCGGTCAACACACTGAGGGAAAATCATGCAGAACAGTAAAGCGATCCTGGCCAGCGTCGTCAGCGCGGCGCATCAAGTCAGTAATGAAACCCGTTCACTGACGTGGGACGATCATCAGGTGCTGGTGAAGGTTGAACGCGGCGGCATTTGTGGTTCCGATATCCACTATTACCAACACGGCCGCGCAGGCATGTCGGTCCTCAAACAGCCGCTGATCATGGGGCATGAGTTTGTCGGCCGCATTGAACAGGCCCCCTTAGACAGTGGCCTGCACGCCGGGCAATGTGTGGCGATCAATCCGTCGCAGCCCTGCAATCGCTGCGTGCTGTGCCTGGAGGGTAAGCAGAACCTGTGCCGCACGATGAAATTTATGGGCAGCGCGCAGTTCTTCCCGCATGTGAACGGCGGCTTTGCCAGCTATGTGGCGGTCAGCCCCGCACAGTGCATCCCTTTCTCCGACCATGTGGATCCTAAAGTGGTGGCTTTTGCCGAACCGCTGGCAGTCGCGCTGCATGCCATTCATCAGGCCGGCGATCTGGTGGGAAAAAAAGTGCTGGTGACCGGCTCTGGCCCCATCGGCTGCCTGGTGATTGCGGCGGCTTTTGCCGCTGGCGCCGGAGAAATTGTTGCCACCGATATGAGCGCCCGCTGCCGCGAGCTGGCACTGGAGATGGGCGCAACGCGCGCCATTGACCCGACGGATACCGCCTTGACGGCAGGCTGGCAGGAGGATGGCGGCTATTTCGATCTGTGCTTCGAGGCCTCTGGCGCCCCGGCGGCGATTGCTTCCACCGTCGGTTTCACGCGCCCTAAAGGGCGCATTGTGCAGTTGGGCATGGGGGCAGCCTCGCTGGACTTCCCGCTCGGCCCGCTGCTGGTGAAGGAGATTATGCTGGCAGGATCGTTCCGCTTTATCGATGAGTTCCGCCTGGCGGTGCAATGGCTGGAGAGCGGCCGTATCAATCCCCTGCCCCTGCTCTCTGCCGAGTTCCCACAGCAGCAAATTGTCGAGGCGCTGGAGATGGCCGCCGATAAATCCCGGGCGGCTAAAGTTCAGGTGGTATTTGCCTGATGCCACGGGCGGCCCTCACCACTTCACCAATAGACATGTTGGGTTCTTATCTGACGTATTGACGCATTCTAATGGGATTGGCGGGAAATGGGATGGAGAAAGTTGTTGACTAGGTAGAACGATCGTTCTACTCTCATCTCATGAATAAGAAGCCAACAGATACCCGAGAAAAAATTCTCACTACCGCCGAGCATTTGATCTATCGGAACGGGATTCATGCCACAGGGATGGACCTCCTGGTCAAGACCTCAGGCGTAGCAAGAAAAAGTATTTACCGCCATTTCGCGACCAAGGATGACGTGGCAGCAGCCGCGTTGAAAGAACGAGATGAACGCTGGATGCACTGGTTCAGAACGGAATCGGATAAAGGTGATACTCCTCAGGAACGCATTTTGATGATGTTCGGTGTGCTCAGGGGCTGGTTTGAGTCGGAAGGTTTTCGTGGCTGTGCATTTATCAATACCGCCGGAGAAGTGGGTGATCATCACCACCCCGTTCGTCAGATAGCAAAACTGCATAAACAAAAACTACTGGATTACACGCTCGAACTCACTGAGCAATTAAACATTGAGCAACCCGCCGTTCTGGCCAGGCAGTTGCTGATTCTTATAGAGGGCGCTATCACTATGTCCTATGTGATGGGCGATTGCAGCGCCGCCGACAGTGCAAGGGACGTTGCGAAACATTTGCTGGAACAGGTCTCTCCTTAGTTCCTGAGTACCTAAAACGGTTTCTACTGATCTATCCATATTTACGGGAGGCTTTATCATGTCCGATACACACACTCGCCCGCCACTTCCTCCGTTCACATGCGAATCCGCGACGGAGAAAGTTCGGCTCGCCGAAGATGGCTGGAACAGTCGCGATGCCGAAAAAGTATCGCTGGCGTACTCACTGGAAACCCAATGGCGTAATCGAACCGAGTTCGCAAATAATCGTGAAGAAGCCAAAGCATTCCTCACTCGTAAGTGGAAAAAAGAACTTGAGTATCGTCTCATTAAAGAGTTGTGGGCATTTGATAGCAACCGAATCGCTGTCCGGTACGCTTATGAATGGCGTGATGATTCAGGTAACTGGTTCCGTTCTTACGGGAATGAAAACTGGGAATTTGAAGCAGATGGCCTGATGCTCCGTCGCTTCGCCTGTATCAATGACATGCCGATTAAGGAAAGTGAACGCAAGTTCCACTGGCCTCTGGGACGTCGCCCGGATGACCATCCGGGTCTGTCAGCGTTGGGTCTGTAAATTCGAAAAGCCCACGACGACTGTCTTCGCCGGGGCTTTTTCTCAACTCAAAAGGCATATCAATTAAACCTGTCACATATGCCCTCTGCATTGATGGGCAGCCAAGTGCCATGGGCGGACACGACTTACATACCGGAGCGATAGCAAATAAGCTTTTGTCACAACCCCCGAGAGTTTCAATTTCATACGGGCAAAAAACATTATATTCTTATCAATCCTCTGGCACCGCCCAGTCGCTTAGCTACGGCACCGTCCATCGCTATGCTATTGATTAACAATCACGAGGTTGATCATGCAGCATCTTGTCAGATTTGATCGTATAGCCGCCGTATTACCTGTTAAATTATCCCTCAGCCAGACTTTTGAATTTTTCTTTTAAGATAATATTCACTCGCAAGATAAAGAGTGACAGCAATGAAGGTTATGCTCCCGCCCAGTAACGTGTATCGGGTTGGCAGTTCGCTGACAAATAGCCAGACCCAGAAGGGGCCCAGCACGATGTCGACCTGGGCAATCAAGCTCGCCTCTGCCGAGGCGACATACCGGCTTCCAACCATAAACAGCAGATAACTCAAACTTTGAGTGGCAAGCGCAAAAACCAGCAGCCATCCCATATCCTTCAGACCAGGAAGGGGAAGACCGCGAGGCATCATGATAAAACAGAATGCGCCACAAAGTGCGCAGGCCAGGGCAGTTACGGCTGGCAGGTTCATCTCTGGCCACTTGCCTGACATCACTATGCTTGCAGCAAAGCCCGCCGTCATCGTCAGAGCCAACAGATTACCCTGGATGTCGCCCGGCCCCACCGCAGAGGTGGCCATCAGGATGACACCCGACAGGCTCACCACCGCAGCCAGTAGCGCACGTTTTGTGATTTTTTCCCGGAGCATGAGCCAGCCAAACCCCATAGCAAAGAAAGGAATGGTGGCATAGACCGTCATCACACCGGCCACGCTGGTCAGTTTCAACGCCGCCACGTAACAAAACATTGATGAAGCCATAACCGCAGCGGTTATCAAGCCTGGTAACCCTAAATCGCGCCGGAATGAAAAGTGGCGCAGGTTACCGCACACCGCCAGTAACAGGCCAAGTGACAGGAAAGCAAACAGGGAGCGCCAGGCGACCATAGCCCAGGTGTTCATATCGAGTTGTCTCACGAAAATACCTGCCGTGCTCCACAGAATGGCTGATGAAAACACCATAATGAGTCCCGACGCGCGCGGTGTAATGGCTTTCCAGGGTGGCATGGTCTTTCCTCTGTCTGTGCAACGGTGAATGCTTATTTTGCCTCATTTACGGACATGAGAGCAGCAACGCTTTATAACCGCAATCTGACTCCGTGCGAACGCCTGAAAGCCTGGCTTATGAGACACAGGGAATATATTGAACATCATCCTGATATGCCTCTTGAATGCGGTTCTGGCAACCCGTCAATCCAGAAACCTTAAAACGACGGATGATACTCATGACACATGCCCTTCAGGGGGCTTCGCGCGCATCCAGACGCAATTGCAAAAAGGTCAGGTCCAGCCATCTGCCAAATTTGCTCCCGACCTCAGAAACACGGCCTGCTTCGGAGAAGCCCAGTTTTTTGTGTAGCGCGATGGATGCCGTGTTTTCAGACTCAATCCCTGCCACCATGACATGCTTACCCTGCTCTGTCGCCAGTCTGACGAGTTCCTGCATCAGCACTGTGCCTGCCCCCTTTCCACGGGCACTTTTATGAACATAGACAGAGTGCTCAACGGTATGTCTGTAACCGTCCCAGGGACGCCAGTCACCATATGAAGCATATCCCTGCACGATATCGGTTTCATCCACCACCACGACGACAGGAAAACCGGCATCATGCCGGTCATTAAGCCACTTAATCCGGTTTAGCGGATCGACGGTTTTTTCATTCCAGATCGCGGTGGTGTTCAGTACCGCGTCGTTATAAATTTCCGCGATCATTTCAGCGTCACTTTCTCGGGCAGAACGAATAAGCATGGTAGACACCCCTCTTGTCATTCACTAAAGTAGATGAATCGTACACTATTGTAGTTATCCACTATGTCAGATGAAATGTCCAATAAAGAAGACAGCCTTAATGCACGCATCGGTCAGAAAGTGCGGCAGGAAAGAGAAATCAGAGGATGGTCGCTCACGGAGCTGGCTGAGAGTTCCGGCGTCTCGCGCGCCATGATCCATAAAATAGAACGCGGAGAAAGCAGCCCCACAGCGACGCTGCTGGCACGACTTTCAGGCGCATTCGATATGTCAATGTCGCATCTCATTGCCCTGACAGAAGTACGTCCGGGTACGCTGGTCACGTTTGAAAATCAGCCTGTCTGGCAGGATCCCGAAACCGGTTATGTTCGCCGCCACGTATCACCGGGTCATATTCCTGTCGACCTGGTCAGCATCGATCTTCCGGCCCATACTGCGGTGCCCATGCCGGCCATTGCCTACCTTTCCCGGCATCAGCTCATATGGGTGCTCGAAGGCAGGCTGACGTTTGAAGAAGGCACGCATACATTTAAAATGTCCACGGGGGATTGTCTGGAGGTAGGCGATCCGGCTGATTGTGTTTTCAAAAATGAGACTGATGAGATATGCCGATATGCGGTGGTGGTGCTAAAGCCTGCCTGAACAGAACCCATTGAGCACCACAGCGGTTTAATGACACACTCATCAAATTCATACCGTAAACAGAGGCAGGGAAAGTATGAGGGAGCTTGCACCCGTTGGCATCACCGGCATGCCGTCACGGACGGCAGAGTATCTTTGCCGACAGATCGCACGCCTGGTGAGAGGAGGAAGCCTGACCCCGGAGACCTGCCAGCGTATCTATACTTTTTGTGGAATCAGACCGTCAGATGCTCAGTGGCGTCAGTTTCTTATTCCGGTTCTTTCCTGTCTGGGATTATTGTCGCTGGTTGCCGGAGCGGTGTTCTTTGTTGCCTGGAACTGGGCCTGGCTGCCGAAAATGGCGAAATTTGCCCTGGCCGAGCTGTTGATCGTCGCGCTGGCGGCGGTGGTCTGGTGGCGCTGGTACAGCACGCTGGCACGCAGCGCATTGCTGGCGACAGGGTTAAGCTTCGGCGCCCTGTTTGCACTGTATGGACAGATTTATCAGACCGGTGCTGACAGCTGGGAGCTATTCCGGGCCTGGTTATGCGTTCTTCTGCCGCTGGCGCTGATTGCCCGGCAAAACAGCCTGTGGTTTTGCAGCTGGCTGGTCGCTAACCTGGCGTTCCAGCTCTATTACAACACGCTGCCGACGTCACTGCTGGATCTCGCCGTGTCTGACAGTTTCACCAGGCTCCCGTCGGTTATGCTCCACGGGTATCTGGCGGTGCTGGCAGCCTGCCTGATTGTCAGGGAAGCGCTGGCCTGGCGGGCGATAACGCATCACCCCGAGAGCTGGCTGGCAAGCCGCTGGTTCTCGCGAGTCATGGCGGGATTTTTACTGCTGCTGCTGACCGGCATCGTGGCCGGGAACCTCTCTGACTGGGGCGGCGATATTCCCCTTCCTTATATCACGGGCGGCTGGGTGATCGCCCTGCTGGCAGGTTATTACCTGTACCGTTACCGCTATCAGGATCTCTGCATACTGACGCTGGGCATCGCCAGCCTGACCGTTGTTGGCTGTGCGCTAATCATGCAGTTATTTCTTTCAGCCTACGATACGGGTGATCTGTTTTTGACCGGCGCCCTGATGGCATTCTGGGTGGTGGTAAATGGTTCGATCCTGCTGAAGTGGCAACGCAAACTGGTTGATAAAGGGCCGATCGATCGGGTTCCGGCCAGGCTGACCTTACTGACAGACACGTTGCGTCAGCAGGGTTTGCTGAGCGCCTTGCAGGTTGAAGAAATTCAGCAACACGGTCACGCGTCCGACCTGCCCTGGTATCTGAGGCTGGCGCTAAGCGTCGGAGGCTGGGTCGCAGCGGTCATCATTCTGTTACTGATGATACTGATGCTCTATGTCGCTGATCTGCTCGAAGACCCGAATGCTGCCACCCTTATTATTCCTTCGCTGCTGCTCGCCGCCATTGCGCATGTCCTGTTAAGCAGTCAGCGTGACGGTCATAATCACCTCGGACTGGCATGGGCGATTGCGGCAACGTGCGGGCTGATATCCGGCGTTCTGCTGCAAATTCAGAGCAATGATGTCAGCTTTATTATGCTGAGTTCACTCACTGCATTGCCGATCCTGGCCGCGATGGCGGTGGCTATGCCCAACCGCACTTATCGGTTTATGGCCATCACTGCCCTGACCTTTTTTCTGGTGCTGGCGGGCCATTCTCTGGCCCGGCTTTACCTGTCCCCGACGGGGGGACACCTTGCTGTGTCCGTACTGGTGGCGGCGGTCGTATTTTTGTGGCTGTGGACTGTCAGTCATCAGTTGAGGTTACAGGCAGGAACGTATGCTGAGGCGTTACATCCGCTGCTGTATGGCATCCCGGGGGGGCTGATATTGCTGAGTTTCCTCGGGATAAACGCGGCCTATCTCACGGATTTCTTCTGGGAAGAATCGCAATTTTCCACGCTTCAGTCTGCAACAGGCACAGGGATCGCGGCAGGTTTAGTGTTGAGTGCGCTCTTTCAGAAAAAAAGCAGCCGGCTGCTATTTTCGATCATCACACTGCCCGCTGCGCTTATCTGCGGGGCTGCCGCCCTCTATGCACCGGGTATTGGGCTGGGACTGTGGTTAATTCTGATGGCGCGTTATCAGGGAAGTCTGGGGTTACTGGTGGTAAGTGGCGGTTTCATGGTGCTGTATGTTATTGGCTGGTATTACTTCCTGGAGGTCATTCTGCTGCAGAAATCCCTGCTGCTGCTGGTCAGCGGTCTGGTTTTACTGGGGCTGGCGTGGGGAGTCAAAAAAGTATTACCCGCACAGATCGGAGGTGCAAGTGAGAATGCATAAACAGAGCCGATGGCTGGTTGGCGCTCTGGTAGCGCTGGCGCTGGTGGCCGTCAATGTCAGCATCTGGCAAAAAGAGCAGTTGCTGAAGCAAGGCGTGATCATGATTTTACCCCTTGCCCCGGTTGACCCGCGCTCCCTGATGCAGGGTGATTACATGGCGCTCAATTATGCCCTTACCCGCCCTCTGGAGCTGACGTTATATCAACAGGCTGAGTCCTGCGGTGCGACCCTGTCAGCGCCATGCCTGCCGACCAGCGGAACCCTGATTGTTGACCTTGATGCTCAGCGTCATGCGACTCAGGCCCGCTTTGATCAGGGTGAGCCTTTGCAGCCGAATCAGCTTCGGGTGAAATACCATCAGCATGACGGCTCGCTGACCGTCGGCACCAATGCCTGGTTCTTTCAGGAAGGCCATGGCGAGCGTTTTGCGCAGGCACGTTACGGAGCATTCCGGGTGGGGAGTGATGGTACGGCACTCCTGACGGATCTGCTTGATGAGCAGGGTAAGGCGATTCAGCCTTAACGATGCGAGACACTCACTGGCCTGCCCACAAAAAAACTGACGGCCGCCTTAATGTCCTTCGACTATGCAGAGGATGTCGTGCCTGAAGCCTGTTTTTTGATCAAACCTCGCGCCGAAAAATTCAAGCGGGTACGCCGCATGAAATATAGCCACTCAGACGTAGAGAAAATTATGCCGAAAATTATTGACGACAACTGGGTTAGGGAATCTACGATATCAGCAATATTTAGTAGTATAGTGGGTTCATTGCTGGTTTTAATCTATCTTTCCTGGGGAAATAGCAGCACATCCGCATCGGGTCTCATTTTAACTTATTTGTTCATCGTCATGACAAGTATTATTGGGACCACGATAGGTTCATTAATAATCGGCATGCCATTAGCCATGATTGCAAAGCGATTTTATCCTGATGCTTCCTTAAAGGGGAGCTTTTTTATCGTGTTCTCTACCCTCTTCATGTGGCTGGTTGTACTGGCATGGCCAGTTACCCGGATATTTGAAACGCCTTATTCGGATGTTTTGCTTTTAAGCCCCTATGCTTTCTGTTCAGCTGCCGCACTGACTTATCTGGTTTACTGGAATTGATACGCATGGCATAAATCAGGTTCGAGGTACAAGGACCGTTAAAAAAATAGGCTAGTAGCGTCGTTTTTCGTCCAGATAAAAATAAATAGTTACCTGATGTTTACAAGGCACTTTTACTGTCCATTTTTCGCTCAACGCTGCCCTTTGTCATCACGGGCAGCTCAGTGCCAGGAGCGGACGTTATGCTAATCAGTGATGAGATGATCTGGCCGGATATTACGTTTAGCCAGTTTCTTTTGCAGAATGATCACGATGATTGGGAACCCTGATGCGGAAATTGCACATACCGCCAACAACGTATTCAGATTTTGGGGTGCGATGCCGTAATCGGGTAATAGAAAAGCAGACAGGAAAAATGCGACGGTGGTAATCAGATACATTATCGATGTCTGTAATGAAGAAAATCCAGCGCGTTGCCTGTCATCAGGATACTGAATAGACACTGCCGAAGATGAAACCAGACGGCTGTATGATGCACCGAGAAATAAAGTAATAAACAACGCCGCATGCTGATAGCCCATGAATGGTAATAACAGACTCAATATAAAGACTATCGTTGACCCTGTCGCCAGAATCAAAGCAGAAAAACGCAAGGTTAACACGCCTGTCATTTTTGTGGACAAGTAACCTGTAACCCCCCCGCCGAAGAACAACCAGGGCAAAAGGTCTTGCGAAGCGCCCAACTGCTGTGTCAGTAAGGGCACCATAACTGGAATAACCAGCATTGGACTAAACTGTACAAGCGCATTACTGGAGGCGAACAGCAAAGTATCCACATCGATAGGTTGCGCGTGGAGCCTGTCTAAAGAGACGGGTTCGTGGGGGATGATGGATACAATCAATGGCAACGCCAACAAACACAGAATGCTTATTAACCACAAAGCGACATGCCAACCATAATGCGTACACAAGAATAATATAGTGGGCATTCCTACAATGCTTACCATCGAAAATGACGCAATTACCGTCGCCAACATTTTCCCGCGCACGTTAGTCGGCGCGTTATTTATCAAGATACTGATACCCACCCCCATTGTCGTACCGCCAACCAATCCTGCACAGAATCGTAGCGTAAGCAGAAGACTAAAACTGGAGGTAAATGTCGCAAAAAGCGTCAGTAGGCCTAAGAGTGCCATATTGGCGATTAAAAAATGTTTCTTATTGAAACGATCAATCCAGTAAAAGGCGATTACTCCCGAAATGACAGCACCCGATGTGTACATACCGGATACATAGCCGGAGAATGATACGGGAACGGCGAAATCTGCCGCCATAAAAGCAAAAACAGGATTGAACATCATATATTCCAGCGCATTCGTGAACTGGATAAAAGCCATTACAAAGGCTATCCGCATAAGGGCTTTATGATTAAACATCTGTGTGACCTGTGGCATAGCAAGCAACCTGTAGTTGAAAGATATCCGAGTTTAACTGCTATCATTGTTGTTCATTAGATGGTAAAAATGGCATTGATTGTTATCATATGTGGGATAGTTAATGCGTTCAGCTCTTGATTTTAATACCCTGAAAGTGTTCATTACTGTGGTTGAAAGAGAAAGTTTTGTTAGGGCAGCGAAAGTCCTTGAAATGCCGACATCAAATGTGAGTCGTTGTATTTCTCAGTTAGAAGAAAAACTGAATCTTCAGCTCATTGAACGCAGTACCCGACATATGAAACTCACCCAGGCGGGGCACTTACTCTATATCCGGGCAAAACCATTACTGGAGGCCCTGGAGCAAACTGAGACAGAATTAACCTTGAGGCAGATGCAATTCAAGGGTCCACTACGTCTCTGTATCCCCAATGAAGTCGGTCCTGCATTACTGGGTTCTGTTATTGCCGATTTTGCCTGCCAGTATCCGGACCTGGAGATCAGCTGCGTCACAAATTTGTCAGGTTTCGAATCCCTGCGAGATGATCTGGATTTAGCGATCATTATTACCCGTGGTCAGATGGATGACAGTGACTACATAGCCCGTCATCTGGTGACTATCCCTTGCACCATTGTCGCAGCCCCCTCCGTCATTCAGCGTTATGGCACCCCTACCCAGATCCAGCAATTTGAAGAATTACCCTGTATTACAACAGTAAGTGCACTGAAGGGTGCACCCTGGCAGTTTGTCAATAAAAAGGGGGGATTCGAGACAATCAAGGTTAAAGCGCATTATCGGGTAAACAGTGGAGAGATGGCAGGACGAGCGGCGGTATCAGGTGTCGGTTTTGCCATTCTATCGAAACAAGCCTGCCAGCCCTACATTAACGATGGACGGTTAATTGAGATTGCGTGTGAACAATCGGCAGCCCCATTGCAATTGTTTGCACTTTATTCAGATCGACGTTACTTGCCCGCTAAAACACGAGCGCTCATTGATTACATGCATCAGAAATTGAGTGATATATCATGACCAGTTCATTATTTAACAGTCCCGGTGCGATTGCACTCATGCAGTTTGATGATGGCAGAGCTATCGAGTTCAGAATGAGCGGTAGATAAAGGGTCGGTAGGCAGGATGAATATGGTCTGTCACCTTCGTTAAAGAAGATTTTGCGACCGCACCGTAAAGTTTCTCAAGCTCATGACTGTCCGTAATTCGCATGTTTTCATCAACCATCTCATTCACCTCCGCTGTTTTCTGCTAAAAGCAGAACTTGTACTCTCAAAGGACTCGTGGCCGGGCATTATGAACGCTTGTTATGTTTACTTTTGACTGTAGTTGTAGATATCAGGCCGGGCAATCGCCCACGCGTAGTTTTTCTGATCGCGCTGACTGATATGAAGAGTGAACCGTTAGCGCTCAGGCATAACTTCCGCTCCTCGCTCTCCGCTGCCCTTCAAGCCTTACCCTCGGCATCCAGGTGACAGGAGCGGCCGTTGTCGCTATAAGTGATGAATTACGGGATCAGGCTGTGCAGAGAAAAAACAATAAGCAACATTCCGCCGGCAATGTTGACGTATTTTTTGAGCATTGTTGGGTTGGCTTTTTTAACTGAAAAGATCAGTGTTTGACTGACGGCGTAAAGCCAAATGCACATAACCACGACATGTACTGACGCCAGTGTCAGATAGTTGCAAACGCCTCCCTGTATCCCTGCGAACTGCGAAACGACAGTCAGATAGAAAATAATGGCTTTAGGATTCAAAACATTGGCTATCCAGGCCTCTCTTAACGTCACAGAATGCTTTGCATCAGCAAACCCTCCTGGATTTGCCCTTATGCCGTTGCGAATGAGCATCACCCCTAACCAAAGCAGATAGGCGGTACCAAAAACGTTCAACACAGCAAAAGTTTCTGGAGACGAGATGAGCACAGCGGTTATCCCAAGGCCTATTAGAACTGCATGGGTGTAAATGCCCAAAGCCGTTCCGGCAAGAGTCCTGAACAATCCTCTTTGACCGCCTGCCAGGGCACCACTCATAACAAGAGTGAAGCTTGCTCCGGGGGACAGTGCAACAGGGAGTAACGCTGGCATAAAGCCAAGAAGGTTTATATCCATAGATTTTTGTTAGTCATTGACGCTCTAGTGTATTGCCCGTCAAGGCGCTTTGGAGATGTTATATTTCAACCTATCCTTGGCGTATTGGGTGCTCAGTTGGCACTGCTCTGTGCCAAAGCATGATCTTGCGGCCTGCGATAGCGGCCAGACGGCAAATGTTTAACGCCCTTCAATAGCCCTTCTTCAGATATCACCACGGCTAACCTCGACATCTTATCCTACTCTAAGTAGCAACCAGAACCTTTGCTTCTCGCTCACCGCGGACCTTAATGTTTCCGAGACCGTTCACCGTGTCAGGAGCGGGTGTTGCTTACATTGCGATAGGCTAATTTATGGGAAGCCTCCAGGCTGTGTTTCATAAGGATTCATGTATAATCTTTACCAAAACAAGGAGATGAGAATGTATATCAAATCTGGGGCGTTGTTAATCGTAGCACTCATCCCATTGACATCGGTTGCAGCAAAAGGAGATTTTGATTTTTCGGTCTCAGGGGAAAATACTTCCTTCGACTCTGGATGTGTAGAGTCCATTCAATATGTTGAGACGGATGAAGTGGATAATGAGAATATAATCATGAAATTCACCGATGAATGTGGGAAGAAATTATCGATCCTGACCCGACAGAACATCGGCAAGCAGATGACCATCGCCTATAACGGTAACAAACTTACATCCGCTGTGATTGCCTCGCGCCTGAGCACTCGTTTCAGAATCTCTGCAAAGGAAATACCAAGGGTCCTGTTGATGAAAATATTTAATGATTATGAAACAGTTATTAATTGACTGGGACAGAGTGGAAAACAAATAATTGAGCTCACGACCTTCCTCACTCAACGAATACTCTACTTTAGGCGGAACATCACCCGCATCGAAAAACGTATTCTTTGGCCATGCATGAACCGCGTGGCCAGAAGAGAGGTAAGTTGTGACGGATATCACATGCATTTTCAGCCCTGAGGGGCGCCTGGGGTATCTGAGGGTACATCCGGCACCTCAAGCACCTCGCCGGTGGTGTAGAAATGTCCGCCGGCGATGTAGTGCAGGCTTCGCCAGTCTGAAGAGGCGTGCTCAAACTGCCAGTGTCCGTCCCTGAAAATGCGCGTGTCAGCCCACGCAGCCTTGATTTCGCCAATAAACAAATCATAGGCCTGCTGGTTATGCTCTTCGGGGATAAGCTCGCAGTAAAGCCAGGCGGCGCACCCTGCAACCAGTGGCGCATCTACGTCAGGAAGGTGAAAAAGCGTCACGCCTGAACGGGCCAGTTTGTCCTTATCGCTGAACAGGGATTGTGAGCCCAGATGATGTACCAGCGGAGCCTGTGATGCGATCGGTACCTGAATCATAAAGTGCCCGCTCTGCTCAATCAGCGCGCGGGTGAAGGTCGCCTTATCAAGGACAACGGTCAATCGCGCAGGCCCATAATCCAGCGCACAAACCCATGACGCAGCCATGACATTTTCCGTTCCGTCATGCTGCGCCGAAACCAGCGTTGTCGGGCCATGATTAATCAGACGATATGCCTTTGCCAGTTCAACAGGCTGGATGTAATCGTTCATTTTCAGACGGTCTCCTCAGGATTCACTGTTGCTGTAGATAATCGGCCAGGCTGTTATGCCCTGACATGATGAGATGCATAACGACGTCTTCCATCTTTTGCGTTTCATCGCGCGAGCGGGCTTCAAAACTGGCCTGCCACACGATCACCGTTTCCTCTTTTCCCGTCAGCGGAGTCAGGCTCACCGTACGTAAGGCTGAGCTGGCCAGTGCCAGCTTCAGCACATGGCTACCGACGAGTCCGGTAGTGCTTGCAGGCTGCATCAGTGATGCTTGATGGAATCGATATCAGGGTGCGACGTGGGTGTGGTAAATCTTGCTGACCACGGTCCAGCTGCCATTCACCTTCAGGAGATTGAAAAAGTCGGTGAAGCGAAAGCCTGAAATGTCATCGGTATCAATGCGTGCGCTGGCTGCGGTTCCGACGATATCCACGCGTACGATAGCGGCCTTCGCCTCAGGAGAGGGACGGAAATCGCGGTCAATAACGTCGAACAACCCCTGAATGGGGCCACCGGTGAGGTTACCGTCACCATCAGCGCCAAAAATGGTGGCCTGTTCACTAAAGGCGGGCTTCATGATCTCGCTCTTAGCCTGTTTACCGCCTTCGTTGTACTGATTAAGTACAGCCACAATGGCGTTGTAATCCTGCACGTAAGTTATTTCGCTCATCTTCTTTCTCCGTAGTGATAAACCGGGTATCCGTTCAGATACCCGTCTTTTGCCTGATGCATCGCTGCAGCAGATAAAGGAGCACCAGAATCAGCACGGTGACGTTCACGTGCCGGCCCTCTTTTTGTAGTGCCCACTAAGTAATGTTATTATTGTATAGTGATCACTATGCAAAGTGTCAAGCAATAGATTGAGAACCCAGAAATGAAAACGCCAGGTGTAAACACAGCCAGCGGAAAGCCCAAGGGCAGACCGAGAAGTTTTGATCGTGATAAAGCCCTGCTCCGCGCACTGGATATCTTCTGGCGAAAAGGATTTGAGCCAGCATCGGTCGCCGAGCTATGCGAAGCGATGGAGATCAATCCGCCCAGCCTCTACTCCGCCTTCGGTAACAAAGCGAAACTGTTTATGGAAGCCGTGAGCTATTACGAAAAGGTTTACTGGAAAGCGACCTGGGAACGGCTTGAAGAGGTAGAGAATATTCACCAGGCCATTGATAATTTCTTCAGTGAATCGGCCGATATTCTGCTGTCACCCTCCGCGCCGTGTGGTTGCATGGTGGTGCTTGCGGCCATCAATGTTTCGCAGGAGTCCGCCGATGTTGTTAAGGCGGTCAGCGTGCTCAGGCAGGAAGGCAAAGATCTCTTCGATAAGCGACTCACCAGGGCTGTACGGGAAAAGCAGCTGCCGGCAGACACCAATACCGCCGCGCTGGCGACCGTTCTCAACACATTGCTGGAAGGGATGTCAATTGAAGCTAAAGACGGCGCGACGCTGCGGAGCCTCAAAACAACCGGACAGTATGCCACCGGGCTGCTGCCGGCTAACAAAAGATGATCGCACAAAATGCTACTCACAAAACTAGACGACTGGTCAGTTTTTAATTTACAGTAACCGTACTATGAAAAAACAAGCGACTAACGTGCGTCAGCACATCATTGATGTGGCCAGAACGCTGATTACTCACAAAGGCTACAGCGCCGTCGGCCTGGCTGAAATTGTTAAAGCCGCCGGGATCCCCAAAGGATCGTTTTATTACTACTTCCAGTCCAAGGAAGAGTTTGCTCAGGCGCTGTTAGAGCACTATTTCAGCAACTACCTTATTCAGGTGGATGAACAACTGCGTGGTGCCGAACTCGCCCGCGAGCGGCTGCTGCGTTATTTTTCCTTCTGGAAAACGACACAGGGTGCCGACCTGCCGGAAAGTAAGTGCCTTGTCGTTAAGCTTGGCGCAGAAGTGTGCGACCAATATGACAGCATGCGAAGTGTACTGGCGAGAGGAACCCTCGACATCGTGGCGAGAATTTCGGCATGCATTCTTCAGGGCCAGCAGGATGGCTCATTATCTGGTGATGATGATGCAGAAGATCTCGCTGAAGAGCTCTACCAGCTCTGGCTGGGTGCTTCACTAATGGCAAAAATTCACGACCCGGATACGTCATTCGACAAAGCAATGAATGCGACCAAGCGGCTGCTCAGATAGCCGCATTTTTTTTACCAATTAACTAGACGACTGGTCAACTACTTGGAGTATTTATGACTGATAACACCACCCGTACCGATTTATTTTCACCCGTTGCCATGGGGAAACTTCAGCTGTCGAATCGTATTGTCATGGCGCCGGTAACCCGCAGCCGTTATGGCGAAGAGGGTATTCCTGATGAACTGCATGCGACTTACTATGCGCAGCGTGCCAGCGCTGGCCTGATTATTTCAGAAGCGACCAACATCTCTGCTCAGGGCCGTGGCTATGCGGCTACGCCTGGGATCTGGAGTGAAGAACAGGTTGCAGGCTGGAAGAAAGTCACCGATGCCGTTCATGCTGAAGGCGGAAAAATTGTCTGCCAGCTCTGGCATGTGGGCCGTTTCTCCAGCGTTGAGCTACAGCCTGATGGGCAACGTCCGGTGGCCCCGTCGGCCATCAAAGCTGAAGGTCAGACCTACACCGTTAACGGCTTTGTTCCGGTTTCCACGCCGCGCGCGCTCGAAACAGACGAAATTCCCGGCATTATCGAGCAGTACAAGCATGCGGCAGAAAACGCCCTGCGCGCCGGGTTTGACGGTGTTGAAGTGCACTCTGCCAACAGTTACCTGCTCGATCAGTTCCTGCGCGATTCCACTAACCACCGTACCGATGCCTGGGGCGGCTCAATTGAAAACCGTGCCCGTCTGACGCTGGAAGTGACGAAAGCTATCGTCAACATCTGGGGCAATGAGCGCGTTGGCATCCGCCTGTCACCGGTGACCCCTGATGCGGGTAACACGCCACCGGACAGTAACGTGATGGCGATGTATGGCTATCTGATCCAGCAGCTGAATCGCTTTAATCTGGCGTATCTGCACTTTGTTGAGGGGGCAACGGCAACCTCGCGTGAAGTACCTGTTGATGTGGATATGGATGCGCTGAGCGCCCAGTTCGACGGCCCGTTCATCGGTAACAACAACTATGACCTGGAGATGGCCATCAGTCGTCGTCATGCCGGGATCATTGATGCCGTCGCCTTCGGCCGCCTGTTTATTTCCAACCCGGACCTGGTGAAGCGCCTGCGTTATGGTGCCGAACTGACCATCGCGCCGAAAGAAGCCTATTACGGCGGTGGCGCGAAGGGCTACACCGACTGGCCAGAAGCGAATCATTGATAAACATTGATGGCGGGTATTCGTCCCGCCCCTGAACGTCATCGTCAATGATCTTATCGTTTCGCCAGCTAAGCAATAAATGGTAAAGGTGATATTAAGAAAAGTTCCTGATTTTCTCGATGCCCTACTGTGGCGCTACAGCGTTATTCCTGAACCCTGTGCGCCATGCTTGCTTAGCGTCAGCAAAGTTTTCCCGTAGCATCCCCCCTACCCGCGCGTGCCAGCATGCTCTCAGCCCGCCCGTCGCAATCCACGAAGTAGCAGGTTCAGCGCGGTAATGCCTTGTGTCAGCCGCGTATTGCTCTCATCACCCTCGGCAATCCAGAATGCCGCTTCTGCCAGGCTACCGTAAATCAGCGAAGCCAGTCCCTCAGGGTCGACGTCGTCTACGACACCTTGCTGAATCAGATTGCGAATCAGGCCGCGCATGGATTCCACGCAATGACGCTGCGATTCAGGTGAAGAACCGCCCAGCACCGCTTTGGCATCACGCAGCACAATGCGCTGAAATTCAGGTTCCAGCGCCATCTCAAGGTAAGCCCGACAGCGGTTGCAAAAGCCCTCCCACGGATCATTGGCATGAGTGGAAATCGCGTGCAGACGCTGATCCATCTCATCATCAATCTGCTCCACCACTGCCACCAGCAATCCTTTCTTGTCACCAAAGTGATGATAAAGCGCGCCACGGGTCAACCCTGCCTGCGCAGTCAGATCATCCATTGAGGTATCAGCGTAGCCATATTCACAAAAAACCCTTCGGGCAGTGGCTAACAATGTGGCTCTTGTCTCTTCCATCTCAGCACGGGTGCGGCGAACCATAATTTACTCCTTACATACGACATGAATGATTATTTACAAACACCCCGTATGAATATAGGATTGGATTCATACGCGTTGTATGTATTGTCGCTGTGTCACCTCGTTGTGGCAAGCAAATGCTACCGGAGATGATGATGGCTAATCTGTATCGAGACCTTTTTACTGCCTCTGGCACGGCACATTTTGCCGTTGCGGGCCTGTTAGCGCGCATCCCGTTGCCGATGGCCGGCATCGGAATTATCACGCTATTTTCGCAGCAGTACGGAGGCTATGCGCTGGCGGGAGCCATTTCCGCGACCTTTGTTCTGACCTACGCCCTGCTGTCACCGCAGATCTCAAGATACGTGGATCGCTATGGGCAGCACCGCGTTTTGCCTGCGGCTACGGCTATCAGTGTCGCGGGTTTTGTTCTCCTCATCGCCTGTTCCTTGTGGAGTGTAGCCAGCTGGGCTCTGTTTTTTGGTGCATTTCTGGCGGGGTTTATGCCCAGTATATCGGCCATGGTACGGGCACGCTGGACGGCGCTGTACCGGGGCCAGCCGCGTTTGCAGACAGCCTATTCGCTTGAAACGGTGCTCGATGAGCTGACGTTTATTGTTGGCCCGCCCCTCTCGATTGGCCTTTCCATCGCGCTGTTTCCCCAGGCGGGTCTGCTGCTCACGGCACTGTTGCTGTTTTCAGGCGTGTTTGCACTGGTGATACAGCGCGGAACGGAACCTCCGATCATGGCGGTCTCCTGCTGCAAAACGGGCTCAGGTTCGGTCATCCGGATGACCAGCGTGCGGCTGTTGGCGCTGCTGATGGTGGCGATGGGCGTTATCGTCGGCACGATTGATATCGTGAGTGTCGCCTGGGCCGAAGCGCTGGGGCACCCGGCGGCGGCCAGCCTGGTGTTATCAGCCTATGCCGTGGGTTCGTGTGTGTCCGGGTTGCTGTATGGCTCACTCAAGCTGAAAACCCCCCTCCATCGGCTGTTGTGGCTGGGCGGGCTGGCCACTGCAACAACCACTGTCCCACTGATACTGGTCACCCATCTTACCGCGCTGGCGGCCGCCGTCCTGGTGGCGGGCCTCTTTTTCGCCCCAACCCTGATCGTGGCCATGTCGCTCGTTGAACGTCAGGTTTCTGAAAGTCAGTTAACAGAAGGCATGACCTGGCTGCTGGCCGGGCTGAATGTGGGCGTTGCGCTGGGCGCCGCCCTCGCGGGTCAGGTGGTTGATAACAGTGGATCACCCGCTGGATTCTACGTCGCCGTAGGTGCCGGAGTCCTTGTACTGCTCATGGCACTGTTAAGTCATTTAACCCTGCACAAGCAGGATAATCGCGCCTGAGTTCGGTGCATTCTTTAGGATCTGAATGATGAATACATTTTCTACCATGGACTCTGTTCGCCACACCTGGACGGCAGTGATCGCGGTCGGTCTGGCGACGTTCTCTGTTGTCACAACAGAAATGCTGCCGGTGGGGTTGCTGACATCCATTGCCGGCACACTCAGCATTACGACAGGAAGCGCAGGTCTGATGATTTCCCTGCCAGCACTGCTGGCCGCTTTGTTCGCGCCATTCGTCGTCATTGCATCGGGTGGAATAGATCGCCGATGGATACTGTGTGGCCTGCTGGCATTGCTGGTTGTGGCAAACCTTGCCTCCGCGCTGGCCCCTGACCTGATCGTCATGCTCGCAGCCCGGATGCTGGTTGGCTTCTGCATGGGGGGAATATGGGCAATCGCCGGCGGGCTTGCCTCGCGTCTGGTCCCGGAGAAGGCGATTGGCCTGGCCACCTCCATTATCTTCGGCGGTGTTGCTGCTGCATCAGTATTGGGCGTGCCCCTGGGGGCATTTATTGGCGATATCATCGGCTGGCGCTGGGCATTTGGCATCATGGCCATTTTCAGCGCACTGGTGCTGGCATTCCATCTTGCGGTCATTCCGGCGTTGCCCGTTACGGGTTCGGCTAACCTTAGCCATTTCATCGCCCTGCTTGGCAACCGCAAAATACAAACCGGTCTGTTCCTGACGTTATTACTCGTAACAAGCCATTTCGTGGCCTTTACCTTTGTACGCCCACTACTGATCTCAGTGTCAGGATTTGATACCCAGTGGATAGGTGCCATCTTGTTGGCCTACGGTATCGCCGGTATTGGCGGTAATTTTCTGGCAGGTATCACCGCAGCGCGCTATACGGCATTCACCCTGACTGCGATTGCGACAGGGCTGGTGTTAACGCCGTTACTGTTCATTGTCGCCGGGCAATCGGTCACAGGGGGTAGCAGTGTCCTCATCTTCTGGGGGCTGGCTTACGGTGGGCTTTCGGTGGGACTAATGACCTGGATGATGAAAGCCGCACCCCGTGCCGTGGAGATCGCCGCTGCGCTTTATGTCGGGGTTTTCAATACAGGAATTGCGCTGGGGTCGTGGAGCGGGGGCCAGATCGTCGACAGGTTGGCCCTGACAGATACACTCTGGCTGGCCTGTGGCTTAGCGACTGTCGCCTTAATTTTGGCAGTCGCTGCTGGCATGAATAGAGGGGAGACACGATGAGAGTGACCCCCCATTCATTTTCCGGTCAGGCAATACGGTATCCCTCACCCGCCTTAAACACCCTGGCAAATCCCGTACTGTCTAAGTGCATTCCGGCGATAAGCAGATTTTCTCTTACCGCCTGAGCCATGATTTTTTCCCGTGTTTCTCTGGCCTGAAGGGGGTCACAGTCAAAGACAATTGAAACGTCGGGGCGTGCTGACTGGATATGGGGGAAATGGACGATGTCTCCCCAAATCAATAAGCATTCATCGCCTGAAGTGATGCGAAAACCCGTATGCCCTGGCGTGTGACCCGGCAACCATTCCGGAAGAATGCCCTCAGCCACCTCGCCCTTACCAATCAGGCGCACTTTACGGGCATAGGCGTCTAACGTTCGGCGGGCCAGATCAAAATTGCGCTGCCCACGTTCATTCGCCATTTTTCGTTTTTCATCATCCTGCCAGTATCTCGCTTCAAGCGGATGGAGATGAAGTTCTGCCTGATTAAATACCGGTTGCCCTTCAGCATCCAACAGACCCCCAATATGGTCAGGATGACCGTGCGTCAGTAATACGGTATCCACGTCATCGGGGCTGACGCCAGCAGTAGCAAGCGTCTCTTTAAGCTGCCCGCCGACGTTGTTCAGACCTCCCGCACCAGCATCGACCAGGAGGGTCCGTCCCCTGCCCTGAATAAGGTACCCGTTGATATGGATATTGCCGGGTTCAGCGATCCGGGCGTTATGCTGAATAGCCGCCGCTTCTGCGGTCTCAATACCTGACAGTAACTCCAGGCTCGCTGACATCGTGCCATCGCTGAGGGCTGTCACCCAAAAATCCCCAATCTGACGGCATGGTAATGACGGATTGCTCATAGTGACCTCGGCATGAATAAATAACAGGTGCTCATTAGCCTGCTTAGTGACTTTTACTCATCCTACAAGCCGCCAGTTCGGTAATAAATCGATATTTACTCAACCATTAGTGACATTATATCACTGACAGTTCATCACCCTTTTTGGAGAAGGTCATATTCATGCGCAGAAAAATTCCCAGCAGTGCTTCACTTCAGGCATTTGAGGCCGCCGCCAGGCACGGTAATTTTGCGCGGGCCGCAGAGGAATTGTCATTAACGGAAGGCGCCATCAGCCGTCAGATTGCCCGCCTGGAGTCTCTGCTCGATTGCAGACTGTTTGACCGTACGGGAACCCGGGTAAAGCTCAATCCAGTGGGGGCTCGCTATGCCCATCACGTGCGGCAAATACTGGAACGGCTCGAACGCGATACTCAGTACGTTATGGGAATGCCCGAAGGCAGCAGAACGCTGGAAATTGCCGTCCTGCCGACGTTTTGCAGCCGCTGGCTTATCCCCCGCCTCAGTGGCTTCCAGTCTTTATACCCGGACATCACCTTGAATATCGCGGCCAGAACCGATCCCTTCATTCTCACCGGGAGTGGCTTTGACGCAGCCATTCATTTTGAGCATCCGGCATGGGCAGGCATGCGTATGAACGTTCTCTTTGAGGAGAAACTGGTGCCGGCGTGCCATCCCGACCTGTTAACAGACGAGGATATCTTTAGTCAGTTGAATACTCTGCCCCGGATTCACCGACGGCAGAATCCGGAAGCGTGGCCTCATTATGCCGGGCAAAGCGGGATCGTCCTTGATAACCCGGCTCAGGGTGTCCGCTATGACCTTCATGAAATGGCGATAGCGGCTGTATTAGCAGGACAAGGGGTCGCCATGGTGCCTCGCATCTATATCGAAAAAGAGCTTAACAGCGGGTCGCTTGTTGCGCCCTGGCCGCAATCAGAACAACTGAGAAAGACATTTTGTTTAGTCAAATCGGTTGAAACCGCAGTCAATGAATCTGCATTGCACGATTTTGAGCACTGGTTGCAGGCAGAATCATTGCTGATGACATAATGGTGGGCAGCTTTGTGCCGGGAGTAGACATAATCTCACATCAAAAAGAGAGGGGCGGCACAGGACAATAGTTGAAAAGATGTGTTACTAATTCGGCATAACACATTGATAGTATAGACTTTATAAAATATGTGGGTTACGTGGCAATTCATCAGAATGTATTGAGCATCTTTGCGCTTATGTTGGTCAATTAATGGCACAATCCGTCTGAAATGCTCACTTGCACAGTGCAATTCAAGCGCTGCACGATCCGGCCATTCCTCTATAAAAATGAAATGCCCCGGATCCTTTTCATCGATATACAGATCATAAGCGATGCAAAGAGGTTCCTTTTTTGTGGCCGATATTAGCTCACGGTACAAAGGCATAACTTTTTCAACCCCATCAGGTTTTATAAAATCTTCGGCAATGACTTTCAGCATTACAACCTCTAAAGATAAAAAGAATATACATAAAATGGCGAAAAAAATGTTTTGGAAAAATAGCTCAGCGCTGCGCCTGAGAAATATCAAAAATCATTATCCAACATAACTGTTTCTATCCATCCTTGTGTTCGCTTCTCGCTGATAGCCGCCAGTCCCATCCTACCACTATATCAGGCGTTTTCTTAACACCGACCCACCGGAAAGATGTCAATCCCACAGGAGATCGCCGTCGTGGTTTAAAAACCACCGCGAGCACCAAGCTGGCCTTAGCCCGGTTGCCAATGATGTCAGCAACACCTGCCGTTGACCTGAGTCAGTGTGCAGACCATCACGCACAGATTGGCCCATTTTGTTATGGTTCCGACGAGCAAACATGCGTGGTATCTGCCTTTATGCATAGCCCTCTTTCCGTAATGGCATACGTGGATTACGCTGAGAGTAAAACCCCAACGGAGTCACATCATGCCACTCTTTATTGCGTTACTGGTTGCCCTGCTCACTCCCGGCACCCACGCTATTGCCGCCCGTGACAACAGCGCCTGCCAGCAAAGCTGCTATGTGCAGAACAGCCGCTGCGATCGGGATAAAAACAGTGGCTGTAGCGGCGCATTGCAACGCTGCGTGCAGGCGTGCCAGAACACAAAGTAACCTTTCTGGAGGGCTGACTTAGAGTAAACGGCTGCGTTGGCGGTATTGTTCAAATTCTGGATAACGTGATAATGAACGATCCTTGAGTCGCATATTCCTGATAAAGAAAATGCACCATCCTGCCAGGACGATAAAAGGTAACCCGTGCATTGCCAGTAATGAGAACGACAGATAAATAAAAATCTCACCCAGATAGTTTGGATTCCGGCTGTAGGCGAATAACCCCTCTGTAATTAACCCTTTCTTTAATTTTAACGTATAAAACTTCTGTGCATCACTGACATAGTGTAAATAAATACCCGTAATGTAGAGTGCCAACACCAGGCAAACCAGCCACGGTGGCGCGATAACATGACGGCTGATGAGCAGATACGGCGTGGCATAATAAGCCGCCAGAGGGACAAAAATGAATAACCATCCTGCCCATGCAGGAGGGATCTGCCTGGCAAAACGCTGATCGGGAAACGTCGCTTCCTTCACCAGCCATAAGACTGAATAGGTTCCGTGCAATGCCAGATAAATATACGCGGTCATTGAATCATTCTGGTAAAACCACATCAGAAAAATAATCACGGGTATGACCAGAGCTTTATGTAAGTTAATAAAAAAAAGAGTGTTCATCAGATAGATCCTATCAAAGGATGGAATAAAACGGCTGAGATAAAGCCTTAATCTTGTCGGCGACAAGATGAAATTTACACTCTATCTTGTCACTGTCAAGATATTCTGATTAAATGGCATCCTACTGACCAGGGGGTAATGATGACGTTATCGAAGGCGAAGAAGGCATACCACCACGGTGATTTACGCACCACCCTGATGAATGCCGCACTGGAGATTGTTGAAAAGGAAGGCGTTGAGATGCTCTCTCTGCGCGCATGTGCACGAAAAGCAGACGTGTCACATGCCGCACCTGCTCACCATTTTGGCAATATGACGGGCCTGCTTCATGAACTGGCAGCAGAAGGCTATCACCGCTTAACCCGGCACATGCGCGAACCTGCACAGCATCGGGCGGATGATGCTCTGTTGAATGCCGGGGTGGGCTATATTCGATTTGCCGTCAATCACCCCGGGCTTTTTCGCGTCATGACCCGGATGAAAGCCAGTGAGGGCGCTTCACAGAAACTCCTTGATGAAAGCACTCAGGCGTTAGAATTACTGCGCTCTGCCCTGCAGGCATCCTATCTGGCAGAACACAATGTGCCGCTGAGCGAATCTCTTCTCGCCATCAGAACCGATCTTGCCTGGTGCACGGTTCACGGCTATGCGCATCTGCATATTGAAGGGATGAGCGAAAAGCTGGCATCCGGGCAGCCTGAAATCCTGCTTCAACAGCTCAGAATTGCCTTACTCGCTAAAGCGGAATAACCGGCCTTTACCCCGCTAGCCATGTTCTTTACTGAGCGGGATCACCAGCGGTGTACCGTAGAATGGATCATCGATAATGCGGCAGTTCAGGTCAAACACGTTTTTTACCAACGCTTCACTGAGGATCGCCTGCGGCGCCCCTGCCGCCACCACGCCGCGCTGATGCACAGCGACCAGATGGTCTGCATAACGACAGGCCAGATTGAGGTCGTGGAGTACCATCACAATCGTTTTATTCTGCTGGCGATTCAGGTCACGCAGCAGATCCAGCACCTCAATCTGGTGGGCAACATCAAGAAAGGTCGTCGGCTCATCCAGCAGCAAAATATCGGTGCCCTGAGCCAGCGTCATGGCAATCCACACCCGCTGGCGCTGCCCACCCGACAGCGCCTCAACCGGGCGATCGGCCAGCCCCGCAACATGGGTAGCGTGCAGAGCGGCATTAACCTCGGCTTCATCCCGGGCTGACCACTGCTGCAACCAGTTCTGCCAGGGGTAACGCCCCAGGCTCACCAGCTGGCGCACGTTAATGCCTTCCGGGGCTACCGGGTTCTGCGGCAGGATCGCCAGCTCACGGGCCACCGCAACGGTCGACTGCTGCTGAATATCCTGACCGTTGACGCGGACCGATCCGGACTGCGGCTTCAGAAGGCGCGCGAATGATCGCAGCAACGTGCTTTTTCCGCTGCCGTTGCTGCCGATCAGCACCGTGATTTTCCCCTGCGGCAGGTCAATATCCAGACCGTCAATAATGGTCTGATTATGGTAACTCAGGGTCAGATCGCGGGCGGCAATGGCCGTCATAGTTCAGCTTCCTTAGTGACGTTGGGTGATCAGCAGAGTTAAAAAGAACGGTGTGCCGAGTACCGCGACAAAAATCCCGGCAGGCAGATCGGCGGGCAGAAACAGCACGCGGCCGATCAGATCGGCCAGTATCAGCACCATGGCACCGACCATCGCACTCATCAGCGCCTGCCCGGCAAATCCGGCGGCAACCAGACGCTTGCCGATATGCGGGGCAATCAGCCCGACAAACGCCATCGCCCCGCCCCAGGCAATCGCCACGCCCGCCAGCGCCACGCTCACCAGTAACAGCCCGCCGCGCTGCCACTGCACGCGCACGCCAATGCCGCCTGCCAGCCCCTCATCCAGCTGTTGCACCATTACCTGACGGGCCAGCCAGATCAATAAGGGCAGGATCGCCAGCAGCCACTGCGCCAGGGCAACGGCCTGCGACCAGGTGGCACCGTATACGCTGCCGGTCAGCCAGACGTAGGCCGATAGCGTGGTGGTCAGCGGGCTGAACACCAGGATCAGCGTGGTCACCGCCCCGAGCAGCGCCGACACACCCACGCCGATCAGCACCAGTCGCAGCGGTGATGCCCCCTGCTTCCAGGCCAGCAGCCAGACGCTGGCGGTGGCCAGCCCGGCACCCGCAATAACCGCCAGCGGCAACAGACTGTCGCCCAGCGTCATACTGAAGAAGGCCAGGTAGATCACGGCGGCCGTCCCGGCACCGCTGGTGATCCCCAGGAGATCGGGCGAGGCTAACGGATTGCGAATAATGTTTTGCAGGATCAGACCCGATACCGCCAGTGCCCCACCCACCAGCCCCGCCAGTACGATGCGCGGCAGGCGGAGCTGCTGCACAATAAATGTCAGCCCGCCGGAGTCATCGCTAAACAGCAAGCGCAACACGGTTGTGGGTGACATTGTCACTTTTCCCTGCGTCAGCGACAGCAGCATCACCAGCAGCAGAATACCCAACGCCAGCAACAGTCGTGACACGGTGTTCAGATTGATCTGGCGTGAAAAAGCGCCCCAGCGTAGCGCGATAATTTTATCCATAGCGCCCTCCACGCCGCGCCAGCCAGATAAAGAAAGGCGCACCAAACAGCGCGGTCATCACCCCCACCGGCACCTCCTGGGGCAGGATCACCACGCGGGCCAGGATATCGGCCAACAGCAACAGTAATCCGCCTCCCAGCGCGCAGCCTGGCAACAGCCAGCGATGATCGATGGAGAGGCCTTTGCGTACCATATGCGGCACCACCAGGCCGATAAAACCAATGCTGCCGGCCAGCGCCACGGCGCTCCCTGCCAGCAGCACAATCAGCCCCGCCAGCAGCAGGCGAACAGGCCCGGCACGCTGGCCCAGCGCGGTGGCTATATCGTCCCCGGCATTCAGCACGTTCACCTGCCCGGCAAACAGGAGCGTCACCGCCAGCCCAACAGCGCTGAGCGTCAGGATCGGCCATGCAGCAGCCAGTTCACGCTCACTGAGCGATCCGGCCAGCCAGAACAGCAGCGTATCCAGCCCCTGCTGGTCGATCACCAGCATCGCCTGGCTAAAAGCGGTAAACAACGCGGTGATCGATGCCCCGGCCAGCACAATGCGCAGCGGATTAAGACGTCCACGCCCGGCCGTACCGATCAGCCACACCAGCGTTCCCGCCACGGCAGCGCCGGCAAAGGCGCACCAGACCAACGCGTTGAGGGAAGCCAGTGAGAATACGGCGCTGCACAGGATAATACAGAAGGTGGCTCCGGCATTGATGCCGAACAGGCCAGGTGACGCCAGTGGGTTGCGCGTCAGCGCCTGCATCAGCGCGCCCGCAACGGCCAGACTGGCCCCCACGGCCAGCGCCATCAGCGTACGCGGCAATCGGGAGGTGGTCACCAGAATATGCTGGAGGTTCATACTATCGTGCCGGGTCAGCGCCGCCAGCACCTGCGGCAGTGATATCCAGTTGGCCCCGGCCATCAGGCTGAGCAACACGGCCATCAGGAGCAGCAGCGCCAGGATGCACAGTTTTATCGCTGGCGTCATGTTGGCTGCCCCACAATCAGCAGGCGTTCGATATCTTCCAGCACCGCATTCGCGGCGATAATCCCGCCGGAGAGTACCCAGGTCACGCTGTCCACCTGCCACACCTGGTGGTGTTGCGGCGCCTGCATCTGTTTCCAGAGTGGATGACTGACCAGCGCACGGTAGTTATCCCGCACCACGGACTTTTCCGCGTGCAGCATGACAAAAAACAGATCGGCATTGACCACCGGCAGGCTTTCGCGGCCGCTGAGTTTGATCGACACACCTGTTGCCTGGCGTGCGGCCTCATTCCAGTGAAAGCCGAGTTCGCTGAGGATCATGCCGGGAAAACTCTGCGGCAGATAGCTACGCAGATGGTCCGCACGGATATCCAGCACGGAGACCGTCAGCGGCCAGCGTGCTGCATAGTGCTGTTCCAGTAACTGACGCAGGCGATTAACGCGCTGTTGCCAGCGGAGTAGCAACGCGGCAGCTATCTGCTGACGATTGACCGCCCGGCCCACCGCCTCAACGGTCTGCTTAAATTCGTAGACGTTATCGAGCATCACCAGCGGCGCGATCTGCTTCAGCAGCGGCGCGATCGCCTGGTGGCGAAAGCGCGAGGCAATAATCACATCTGGCCGCAGCAGCACGATATCTTCAAGGCTGGGCTGGGTTTCCAGCCCGACGTGCGGCACACCGTTTAATGCCGTGCGCAGATAGCGGTAGGTGGGCTTTTCACTCCAGGAATCCACCACGGCGCAGGGGGTAATCCCCAGCGCCACGAGGGCATCGGTCGCCCCCTGAAACAGGGTGATCACGCGCAAGGATGCGGTGCCCTGCGCCCTGAGCGGCAACAGCGCACTGGCGGCCAATATGCCAAGGCCTAGTCGCAGCACCCTGCGGCGGTCATTATGGGTGACATCAGAAATCAACGTTGTATCCCAGCGTCACCGTACGGCCACGGCCGGAGAAGTAGCGGTCCGGCTCCACCAGGGCACTCTGCGAATAATAGGTGATGTACTGCTTATCAAACAGGTTAGAGATTGCCAGGTTGACCCGTCCACGCGGCAGTTTATAGCCTACGGCGGCATCCACCAGCGCGTAACCGCTGAAGTCTTTATCCTCTTCATCAAACTCGCGGCTTAACGCCCAGTTGGCCTGAATAAAGGAGCTCCACTGCGGCGTCCAGTTCGCCGACCAGCTGGCAATAATGCGGTCCGGTGAAACATTCAGACCATCGAGTTTGGCATCCAGGCTACCGTTTTCATCACTGTCATAGCGGCCGCGCATATGCGAATAGCTGAGTTTCAGGCGGTGATCATCATTGACCGCATAACCCAGGGTGCCTTCGAAGCCGTCGATTTCGGTTTTCTCACGGCGCGTTACGTAGACATCCCCCACGCGGTCAACACGGCTACCCAGCTTTGAGCGGGACTGGTAGTAGCTCAGTTCAAAATCAAACGGCTGCTGATCGATACGGAAACCGTATTCGGTATTCTCGGTCACAATCGGTTGCAGGTTCAGGAAGGTCCCTGCACTCATCCCCGGCTGGTTAATGCCGCGCAGCACACGGCCGACATCCGGCATGGCAAAGCCCTGAGAGTAGTTGGCAAACAGGCTGAGTGGCTCAACGGGCGTCCATACCGCGCCAACGTTATACAGCGTTTTATCGAAACTCGGTTTCCCGCCGCCGACCGTCACACTGTTGGCGCTGGCGATGGTCTGGTAGCTGTCGATATCCAGGCGTGCATATTCATAGCGCACGCCACCGGACAGTTTGAGTGAGTCCACGGGGGCGACTTCAAGCTGCACAAACGGCGACAGATCGGTGTATTTAATTTCCGGTACATAGGTGCGATGCGTGCCCCACAGATCCTGCTTCGACTGGTCGAACAGCGTATCGAAGCCCAGGGTGACTTTCAGGTAGTCGTCCCAGATATCGTCTTTGGTCAGCGCCATTTTGGTGCCGTACTTGGTGGTGACCGCGCGCGACTGATCGTACAGGGTGCCCACCGGGGCAATGTTGGCATCCTGGAAGGAGCCGGACAGCGTTGATCCGAACAGGGCTTCATACTGCTGGTAATACGCCAGCGCCGACAGTTTCATACCGGCCAGATTGTAGTTGTCGTAGGTTATCGCCGTGCTCCAGACCTCATTATGTGGCGCTTCGCCTTCCGGCGTGCCCTTGATCGAGGTGGTCGGGATGCCGCGTTCGCGGTCGCCGGTGACGCTGAGATAATCATTTTTGCCTTTGAGCTGGTAGTAGCTGGCGCTGAGCTGAATGCGCTGATCGTCATCCAGCCAGTAACCGACTTTGCCTAACAGATCATAAGCGCGGGAGTTCATCAGATCGCCCTGGGTGTTATCCACTCCCACCGGGCGGTTATTGCCATCCAGATACAGCCCCTGATCTTCATAGCTTACCGAGAACAGGTAATCGAGATAATCTTCGCGCCCGTCAACGCCATAGGTGGTTTTGTACCCCATGGTGTCGCCTTTGAGCTGCGAAGTCGGAGACGAGGCCTCCACGCCAAAATGCTGATTAAAGGTACCCGGCTCCGGCCGTTTGGTGATCAGGTTAATCACCCCACCCGCGGCGCCGATGCCGTTGCTGGCGTTGGCACCGTGGATCACCTCAATGCGTTCGATCATTGAGGCATCAATGGTGTGCATTTCGCGCCCGGTAGGACGCAGCGGGTTCGACTGGGGAATACCATCAATCATCACCAGCGGGATGCGGCCGCGCAGGGTTTCGCCGCTGCCGCTCATTTTCTGACGGCTGGGGGAAAACGACGGTAACAGGTTGCTTAAAATCTGTGAGGTATCAGAGGTGATCTGCCGCTGCTGTTCAATCTGCTGTTGGGTAATGATGGTGATGACCTGCGGGGAATCTTTCTTCTCACTGGCGGTACGGCTGGCGCTGACCACCATATCTCCCCCGCTATCGGCTGTTTCTTCAGCATAAAGTGGCCCTGCCATTAATAACGGCATCAGCGAACATAGCGCCCTGACTTTCATCTCACGATCCTTTTTACCTGGAGGAAAACCCGCATTGATGCAGGTTAAATGTGCCAAAGGGCACCAGTGGGAATGCGAATGCGATTATTATCATTATCATTTACGGTAACAATAGGCATAATTAGACATTCTTCCTTACATATTCCTTACACCAAAAGTGAAAAGCTGCTTTAATTTGACTTAACAGACTGATGAAAAACAGAAAATATCGGTTTTCGCCTCTGCTGATGCGTCTCTGAACGAACGCTGTTTTTTGCCGATAAATGTGACGCAGATCACCTTCAACCGTCTCAAAAAAACAGCTCAGGCGCGTAAACAGGTCCAAAAAATGCCGTGCGAATTTCCAGAACACGTATTTATGAATTTTTTTCATCACTTCTATACACCAGACGTTATCAATCGTATGGCGATAATCCCCTATGATGGACAGATATCAATGTAGAGGAAAAATGATGATCGAGATTATTAAACACGGCAGTAAACCTGCAGCAGCTGGCCCGGCTGACTATTTCACCGGTAAGGTCGAGATTAATGCGCCATTCAGTGCCACTGAACCGGCCCGCGTGGGCGGTGCGACCGTGACGTTTTCCGCCGGGGCGCGCACGGCGTGGCACACTCACCCGCTGGGGCAAACGCTGATTGTCACCGCAGGCCAGGGCTGGGTGCAGGAGTGGGATAAGGAAGCACAGGCGATTACCACCGGGGATATCGTCTGGATCCACCCGGGTGTGAAGCACTGGCACGGTGCAGGAGCGGATACCACCATGACGCATATTGCGATTGCTGAGGCGCAGGACGGTAAAGCGGTCGACTGGCTGGAGCATGTGAGTGAGGCGCAGTATCAGCGCTAATGGCTGACTTTGATGGCTGACCTTCTCCGGTCAGCCCCGCCCGACCTGAACACAAGCCCCCTACCCGTGAATGCCGTCAGGCGCTACACTGCCTGCCTTCCCCCTGAGATGTGCCGAGGAATCGCGTGTTAAAAGATAATTTCAACGATCTTATTTCCCTGATGGTGGTGGCGCGCGAACGCAGTTTCACCAAAGCGGCCGCGAAACTCGGGGTCTCTCAGTCGGCGCTCAGCCACTCAATTCGGGCGCTGGAAGAGCGACTTGCCCTGCGCTTGCTCACGCGCACCACTCGCAGTGTGGCCCCCACCGAAGCCGGTGAGCGCTTGATTAATTCCATTGGCCCGCGTTTGACAGAAATAGAGTCTGAGCTGATCGCCATTACAGAAATGCGCGACAAACCCGCCGGTAATATTCGACTGACGGCCGGAGAGCACGCGGCGCAATCCACCATCTGGCCTGCCCTGCAACCGTTTCTGCACCAGTACCCCGATGTGAATGTGGAAATCACCGTCGATAATACCCTGACGGATATTGTCAGCGGCCGCTACGATGCCGGAGTGCGTTTAGGTGAGCAGGTGGCGAAAGATATGATCGCAGTGCGTATCGGGCCTGACTGGAGTATGGCGGTGGTCGGTTCACCGGATTATTTCGCCCGCTATGGTCGCCCGCAAATACCGCAGGATTTGCAGCAGCACAACTGTATTAATATGCGCCTGCCGACCATGGGCGGGTTATATGCGTGGGAATTTAAGAAGGATCAGCGGGAAATACGCGTGCGGGTTGAAGGGCAGCTGATTGTGAATTCGCTGGTGCCACGCATTGATGCCGCCCTCTCCGGCCTGGGACTGGCCTGCTTACCGGAAGATACCGTCGCCGATCACCTTGCCAGCGGCACACTTGAGCGTGTGCTGCTCGACTGGAGCGAACCCTTTGCGGGCTATTATCTCTATTATCCCAGCCGTAAGCAGCATACAGCGGCTTTTTCGCGCATGATTGAGGCACTGCGCTATCCGCGCCAGCACGCGTTTGCCGCCCCCGCTGCCCCCTCCCTTTAAACACGCAGTTTCCGCTTTTACTGCCTCTTACAGCAGTAAACTGTGACCTCCCCCGCGATAAATGACCGGTTTTGGCTAAAACCGGAAAAAATCCCCGCGTTGATGTTCAGTTTTCCGGTTTTCTTTCCCTGACGATAATCACTCCATCAGGCTGCGGCTGCCGCCGTAGCTCAACTATCCCTGTAGGGGTAAAGGAGAGCGTGATGGAAACTTCGGGTAAAATTAACGTCGGTGTACTGGGCTGCGGGCCGATCTCGCAGGCGGGTCATTTTGAATCCTGTATCAAAGCCAGTAACGCCCGGTTGTATGCCATTTGCGACAGCGCCGATGACCTGCGCCAGCGCATGGCCGCGATGTGGGCGCCGGAAGTGGCGTATGCCGATTATCAGCAGATGCTGGATGATGAAAAGGTCGATGCGATTATTATCGCCACCGCCGATGCGTTCCACGTGCCCCTGGCGATTAAAGCGTTAAAAGCAGGCAAACACGTATTGTGTGAAAAACCCCTCGGGATCACGGTAGAAGAGAGCGAAGAGCTGGTACAGATTGCGCAGACCAGCGGCAAATTATTGCAGGTCGGCCATATGAAACGCTTCGATGGCGGCATTCAGGCGGCGCGTGATTTCGTTCAGCAGGAGATGGGCCAGGCGGTGGCGTATAAAGGCTGGTATGGCGATAACAGCCACCGTTACACTGTCACCGATGCAGTGCAGCCAAAAATGATTACCAGCGCGGCAAAACGCAAACCCAGCGTCGATCCGAAAGCGGACCTGCAACAATACTACCTGCTGGCACACGGCAGCCATCTGGTGGATACCGCATTTTACATTAATGGCACCATCACCGATGTAGAAGCGCGTTTCCTGCATCGCGGCGGGGTCCACTGCTGGTTTATTGATATCGGTTTTGCCAACGGCGCGCTGGGCCAGCTTGATCTGAGCGTTGGTGTACGCATGGACTGGCATGAAGGTTTCCAGCTTTATGGCGAAAACGGCAGCGTGCTGGCAAAAACCTATAACCCGTGGCTGTTCAAATCCAGCGATGTCGATATTTTCCATGAAAAAACGGCATGCTGGCAGCGCCCGTTAGCCGCCGATGGTCATTTTTATCGCCGCCAGCTGGAGGCCTTTGCCCACGCTATCCTGACTGAACAACCGGTGACCGGTACCAGCGTGGAGGAAGGTCTGCATGTGGTTCAGGTGCTGGCCGCTATCCAGCAGTCGGTACGCGAAGGTCGCAGTGTATCGGTCACCAGCGCGCGGGGGTCTGTCTGATGTATAGCGGCATATTCTCGAAAACGTTCGCCACCGCCAGCGTGGATGAAAACTTCGCCCTGATAAAACAGTGTGGCTTTCAGGCCACCCAGTTTAACTACGCCAGCGCCGGGCTGCCCTCCCTGCCCACGGCCGTCCCGGAAAACATCCTCAACGAGATCAACGCAGCACGCGTTAAACATCAGATAAAAATGGAAGCCATCTCAGCGACCTTTAATCTGACGCATCCCGACGCGGCGGTGATTGCACGGGGGATGGCATCACTGGAGACCATTGCGGCATCGGCCGCCCGTCTGCACTGCCCGCTGTTAACACTGTGCAGCGGCACGCTGGACGCCGATGACCAGTGGCGCGCGCACCCGGAGAACAACAGCCCCGCCGCCTGGCGCACACTGTTACGCTCGATGGAACAGGCGCTGGCGATAGCCGACCAGTACCAGGTCAACCTCGGTATTGAGCCGGAGCTGGCCAATATTGTGAATTCCGCTGCCCGGGCGCGTCAGCTGATCGATGAACTTCAGCACCCGCGCCTGAAAATTATTTTTGACCCGGCAAACCTGTTTGAACAGGCAGATGCGGCCCAGCAGCAGCGCGTGATGGGTGAGGCCCTGGATCTGCTCGCCCCGGCCATTGCCATTGCCCATGCTAAAGACCGTGATGCCCGCGGTGAGTTTGTTACCGCCGGGCACGGGGTACTCGATTATCCCTGGTATATCAACGCGCTGCATACCGCCGGGTTTGACGGCTGTGTGGTCACGCACGGCCTGCCAGCGGACGATGCCGCTGGCGTCAGTGCTCTGCTGGCGCGCCTGATACCGCAGACGGGAGGGGTTCATGCTTAGTACCTTTACGCATCAGGGGCTGGCGCTAACTTACAGCGATAATCGTGCGGCGGGCCCGGTGCTGGTGTTCCAGCACGGTCTGACCGGGGACCACCAGCAGACACGTCAAAGTTATACAGCCGAAGACTGCCGCCTGATCACTCTCGAATGCCGCAGTCATGGCGGTTCTGCGCAGGGGGATGAAGCGCAACTGGGCATTATCCCGTTCGCCAGCGATCTGAGCGCGTTGCTCGATCACCTGGAGATTGAACAGGCGCATTTTGCCGGTATTTCAATGGGGGCGGCCATCGTTGCCCGGTTGGCCGCACAGCAGCCGCAGCGCGTGAGCAGCCTGACGCTGGTGCGCCCGGCCTGGCATCAGCGGCGCAGCCCCGCCAATATGGTGCCGTTTGCCCTCGTGGCCGATTATTTGCACTATTTCCCGGTGCACACCGGCCTTGAGGCCTTCCGTCAGTGCGGCCTGTTCACCACCCTGGCTGCCCTGTCCCCTGATAATGCCAGCGCGCTGGAGGCGCTGTTCAGCAAGGAAGTGGACCCGCAGTTACTGCGGCGTCTGGTGTTGTGCGATCCGGGTTTCGACAGCGAAGCACTGCGTGCCCTGCCGGTTTCACGTCGAGTGGTAGGCTGCGCGGAGGATGAGATCCACCCGCTGGCACTGGCGCAGGCGGTGGCTGCCGATCTGCACGTTTCATGTGATGAAATCACAGCCAAATCCCGCGATAAAGCAGCCTATTTCGCCGAACTGACCGCCATCCTTCAGCAGCAGATACACGCATAACCCTCAGATTACTCAATCCACAGCTGGCTGAAGTCTGGCCAGCCTAACGTACTGAGATCGCGCCAGGTAAAGGCAGAGTCCGATTCGTAATCCAGCCAGTGATGGAACAGCGGCAACAGCCAGCGCTGCTGGGTGATGCGCATAAACCAGCGGGCGATGGCGGGCATAAAGCGCTCGTTCTCGTGCTGGCTGTATTGCTGGATCAGCAGATGCAGGCTCTGCGTCATCTCCTGCGGCAGATGTTTTAACACCGGGTCCGGGATCATCCAGCTCAGGGCCGAATAAATATCGTCGAAGTCGATCATAAAGTTGCTCAGCCACAGATCGGCCCCTTCCACTTTCCCGCTCATAAACTCCAGCCAGCTGACCTGTTTGATCTGGCAGCTGATGCCATGCTGCTGAAGGATAGCGACAATGCCACGCGCCAGCTCACTCAGCTCCGGTTGTTCAAAAGTGGCCAGCACCAGCGGGCGATTATTGCCAAAGGAGGGGTTCGGCTGGCCGTAATCGATAATACGGTGGTTCCAGTCCGGCAGCATCCCGGTGGCATAAGCCAGCGCCGTTGAGTAGTTTGGCGTCAGCTGGCTGCGGCGCAGAATATCCAGCGGTTGCAGCACCTCATTGAGAAAACGCCGCCAGTGCATATCCGCGCAGTGACCTTCACTGTCAATCAGAAGGAAACAGCCGCCCTGCTCCAGCTTGCGTTCGGTGGGCTTATTGATCGACTCGGCCTGATGCGTATGCAGCAGCGTGATAAAGCTCATGTTCAGCTCCTGCGTATCGAAGCGATAGACATTCACCTCGTCGATCATCGGCCTGCTCTGGTGGTAGTGACTGTTGCGCCGCAGACAGAGAACGGTATCGCTATGCTCGCTGATGCAAAACGGGCCGCTGCACAACCACTGACCATTACGCGTTTTGAATAGCCGCGCGGCCAGTACCGAAAGCAGACCGGGGAAGTTTTCCAGTGGCCGCTGTAGCAGAAAGCTTAGTTTTAATTCACCATCGAGTGAAATCTCGCTGATATCGCTAAACAGAGCGCGAAATTGCGCCGAATGGCGGGCATGTTCAAGGCAGCGGCGTACCTCATCCGCATTGATTTTACTGCCGTCTGAAAAGTGCAGGTTTTTACGCAGAAAAAACTGCCACTGAGTAAAGCTGTCGTTGTGCAACCAGTAGTGCGCCAGGTCCGGCACCACCGCACGCTGAAAGGGATCGTAACGCGTCAGGCCGCTAAAGCACTGGCGGATCAGGTGGCGCTCGGTGCGACGCTGCGGCAGCAGCGGATTCAGCCCGTCAATCGCCCGGTAATACGGGATTTTAAGCTGCACTTCATCGTTGGTGATAAAGGTGCCGAAATTATCGCGGATCAGATCTTTGATCTTCGGACTGCTGCCGCCGACCATTTTCAGCGCTTTATCGAACTGGCTGTGCTCCAGTAAGTCGCTGAGATTGTGCTGTTGCAGCGCCTGCGGGGTGATCAAAAAGCGTAACGAAGAGCGTTTTCCCCGACCGCGCTGGGGCTGCCAGTCTATCCACCCTGATTCCCGCATCCGACTTAACAGAATGCGCGCATTACGCGGCGTACTGCTCAGGGCATGTGCCACTTCATCCACCTGCAAATGCGCAACATCATGCGCGGCGTAAAGCATATAGAGTCGCTGAAAATGCTCACCCAGTGCGGCCATCATCTTACCTGTTTTGCTGTTTTTTCCTATTTTAGGGCAAGACATGTTGCCTGACTGTGATCGTATTCATATTCATTTCCGGTTTTAACGAAAACCGGAAATGAATTTATCCGTGGCGCTGTGTTTTTAAGCGACAGCAAAAAATCAATGATGAAGATAAGGCGGGTCAGCCTGTTGGCCCGAATTAATCGACTCTGTGAACAAGGACATGATGATGACCACAACCCCACGTACCCACTGCCTGCAACAGCTGCCTACTGACCGCCTCCTGGCTGAAATGTCGGTATGGTCAGCCGACCTCGCCCATCTGGCCGATGACATCACTCGCGTCGATGAACTGGCGGATATCTACCATGTTGACGTTGCTGACGGCCACTTTACCCCCTCAATGCTGTTTTTCCCGGACCTGGTGGCGGCGCTGCGCAAGGTCACCACCAAACCGCTGCATGTTCACCTGATGGTATCCGACGCGATCCTGCTGGAGCAGATCGACCAGTTTGCCGAGGCCGGTGCCGATATCATCTCGATTCAGGGGGAAAATCAGCCCATCGAACAGGCGCTGGCGCGGATTGAGCACCACGGCTGTGCCGCCGGGATGGTGTTGCAACTGCATACCCCGGTCAGCGATTTAACGCCGTATCTCTCCCGCCTGGCGTTTGTCACCCTGCTCGGCACGCGCATGGGAGTCAAAGGTCAGGGACTGGCCGATGAGGCTTACGACCGGCTGCAACAGGCACGCCGTCTGATCCAGGATTCCCCTGCGCAGCAACACATCTTCCTCGCGGCCGATGGTGCCATCCGTGAACATACCGTGCCGGAACTGCGTCGCAGCGGAGCGGATACCGTGGTCATGGGATCGCTGGCGTTTAATGCCCCCGACTACCCGGCCACCATGAACTGGATACGCACCCTGCCGTAAGTCACCCGATCTTATTGCTGTACCCCCTACTGACCGACCGAGAGGCTGCATAATGATTAACACACTTATAAATGAAACATTAATCTGCCTTGATTTACACGCCACCCGCAAAGAGCAGGTGTTCAGCGAGATGGCTGAACTGCTGTTCCGTGCCGGCAATATTACGGATAAAGCGCAGTTTATTGCCGATGTGCAGGCGCGCGAAGCCATTGCGAACACCGGGTTTGAAGATGGGATTGCCATTCCTCATGCAAAAAGTGCCGCGGTGAAACATCCCGCCGTCGCTATCGGCATCAGCCGTCAGGGCATCGACTATGGTGCTGAAGACGGCCAGCCCAGCCGCCTGTTCTTTATGATCGCCTCGCCTGAGCAGGGTGCCGACCACCATATCGAAGTGCTGGCGGCATTCTCCGGGAAGTTTATTGAGGACGGTTTCAGTGAACGTCTGCTGGCCGCCGACAGCCCGGCGGCCGTCATGGCGCTGCTGACCGCCCCCACGCAGACGTCTGCGTCCACGGTTACCGCAACCAAAGGCTTGCTGATCGGCGTTACCGGCTGCCCGACCGGGATCGCGCACACTTACCTGGCGGCGGAAGCGCTGGAACAGGGAGCACGTGAACTGGGTTACCAGATTATTGTCGAAACCAACGGCTCCATCGGCGTGCGTAACAGCCCGACGGCTCAGCAAATTGCCGAGGCCGACGCCATTCTGGTGTGCAGTGATAAACAGGTGGAGATGGCGCGTTTTGCCGGGAAGAAGCTGATTCAAACCCCGGTCAAAGCCCCGATTAAAGCTGCGCAGCAGGTGATCCGCCAGGGGCTGGAAGCCCCGTTGTATCAGGCTGATAAATCTTCCAGCAGCAGCAGCGCGGCTGCGCAGCCTTCAGGACGCAGCGATATCTACCGTTTTCTGATGAACGGCGTGTCGCATATGATCCCCTTTGTGGTCACCGGTGGGCTGATGATCGCCCTGTCGCTGGCTATTGGCGGCCAGCCCGGCCCTTCCGGCATGAGTATTCCTGAAGGCAGTATCTGGCAGTCGGTGCTGGATGTCGGCGTGGTGGCCTTCAAACTGATGATCCCGATCCTTTCCGCCTATATCGCTTACGCTATCGGCGACCGCTCCGCGCTGGCTCCCGGCTTTATCGGCGGCTGGATTGCCAATACCGGCAGTTTCTACGGCGCAGAAGCGGGAACCGGGTTTATCGGTGCGATCCTCGCCGGGCTGATTGTGGGCTATGTGGTGCGCTGGCTGGCTACACGCCGTTACCCCAAAATGGTACAACCGCTCGTACCGATCCTCATCGTGCCCCTGACGGGTACGCTGTTTATTGCCGGGCTATTTATTTTTGTGATTGGCGCACCGATTTCCAGCGCCATGACCGGAATGAATCATCTGCTGGTGTCGCTGAATGGCAGTAGCCTGGTGCTGCTGGGTATTGTGATCGGCGGCATGGCCGGGTTTGATATGGGCGGGCCGGTGAATAAAGTCGCCTTCCTGTTCTGCCTGAGCATGCTGACGGCAGGCCATGCGGAGTATATGGGCGCAATTACCTGCGCCATTCCGGTAGCCCCGCTGGGGATGGGTCTGGCCACGTTCCTGTCCCGTAAGCTGTCGCTGTTTGCCGGTGAAGAGAATGAAGCAGGTAAAGCCTCGTTTGCGATGGGTCTGGTGGGTATTTCTGAAGGGGCCATTCCGTTTGCGGCACGCGACCCGCTTAGCGTGATCCCGGCTAACGTGATCGGCAGTATGGCGGCAGCGGTGATGGCGTTCCAGTTGGGCATCACCAATCAGGTTGCGCACGGCGGGCCAATTGTGGTCCTGCTGGGCGCGATGAACAAACCGTCACTGGCCCTGCTGACCATGTTTACCGATGCTCTGCTGACGGCGGTGATTGCCATTGCGGTGAAATATATGCGCGTGAAGGCGGCACAGAATAAGCGCGCCGTCACCACCGCCTCCATGCAAAAATCCGCCACCCACTAACCCCCCCGACAGAGCGAGCCGGACGGCTCGCTCTGCATGGTCAGCCCTGTTTATCAACGCTGAATGCGATGTCTTTCGTTGCGTCAAGCACCTGCAAACGCGAGGTCAGCGCTTCCCGAATAGAGTGATACGCCTTGCTGCCCAGCGCCAGACGAAACGGCGGGTTATCGAGATCCGCTGCGGCAATAATCGCCTCCACGGTTTTTTTCGCATCACCATTAATCGCAATGCTGCCATCGGCAATCCCCCGCCGCACGGCTCCTGCGGGTGTGTTGTCGTAGCACGCCATCGGTTCAGCGATATCAATCCCGGTGACAAACGGTGTATCGGTCGGCCCCGGTTCGGCTAGCAGGAAATCGATACCGAACGGCGCAACCTCCTGCGCGACGGACTCAATAAACCCTTCAATCCCCCATTTACTGGCGTGATAAAGGCTGAAATTAGGCCAGGCGATTTGCCCACCCTCCGAAGAAATTTGCACAATCCGCCCTCCTCCCTGTTGGCGCAGAAACGGCAATGCGGTGCGGATCAGCTGCACTGAACTGGTGAGGTTGGTGGCGATTTGCCGTGCGATCTGCGCGTCACTGACCTCCTCCGCTGCGCCAAACAGCCCGTAGCCTGCGTTACTGACCAGCACATCGATACGCCCGGCGCGGTCGAAGGCCTGCTGTATCACCGTGCGCATCGTGGCGGTATCCGTGACATCCAGCAGCACGACCGAGAGCTGTTCTCCCCAGCGGGCTAACAGATCGTCCAGCGGGCCGTGCCTGCGCAGGGTGGCAATCACCCGATCGCCCCGCTGCAGCAGGCGTTCTGTCATCAGACGCCCCAGGCCTGTCGAGGTGCCGGTAATAAACCATGTTTTGTTGCTCATCGCTGCTCTCCATCAATGTTGTTTACTCACCCGCACAGCTTATGGCACGCTGACTGGCATGATAAGACTCAACAATTGGCATGAAGAGGTGAAATGAAATCACCAATACGAACCCCCTCGATCTCTGACCTGAAAGCCTTTATCGCCGTGGCAGAGCAACGCAGTTTTCGCCGGGCGGCAGAATTATCAGGCGTCACGCGCTCAACCCTGAGTCATGCTATTCGCGGGCTGGAAGAGCGCCTTGGCGTGCGCCTGCTGCACCGCACCACGCGCAGCGTGGCATTGACCGATGCCGGAGAAAAGCTGCTGCGGCGCATTACACCCCACCTCAACGGGCTGGAGCAGGCGCTTGAGGAGGTAGCGGATGCTCAGGGACAATTACTGGGAACGCTGCGGATTAACGGCGGTGAAGAGGCGATTCAGCAGCTACTGATGACCGTCATCCCGGAGTATCAGGCTCGTTATCCGGGTGTGGAGCTGGATCTGGTGGTGGATGGCAGGCTGGTGGACATTGTGGCACAGGGGTTTGATGCCGGGATCCGGCTGGCGGAGGATGTGGCCGCCGATATGATCGCCGTGCGTTTTGGTGAGGATATCCGGTTTGTTGCCGTGGCCTCACCCGCCTATCTGGCGCAGCATCCGGCCCCCGGCGTGCCCGATGATCTGGCGCAGCATCGCTGCATTCGCCAGCGTCTGCCCGGCGGAAGGCGTTATCGCTGGGAATTTTCGCGCCACGGCCAGCAGGTTGCGCTGGATGTTCCCGGCACGCTGACGCTAAACAGCTCAGCCCTGATGGCCGGGGCCGCTCTCCAGGGGCTGGGGATCGCCTATGTGCCAGAAAGCCATGTGCGGGAAGCGCTCAATCAGGGAATGCTGGTCAGGGTACTGGAGGCATGGTGCCCGCCAGTCCCTGGTTTATGCCTCTATTTCCCGGCGAATCGCCATATGCCCGTCAGCCTGAGGGCGCTGGTGGATATGATCAAACGCCAGAGTCCGGTTACACCAGATACTGTTTAAACCAGGCGATGGTTCTCTCCCACGCCAGATCTGCCGCCGCTTTGTCATAACGCGGCGTCGAATCATTATGAAAACCGTGGTTCACGCCTTTATACACATAGCCTTCGTAGACTTTATGATGCTCTTTCAGCGCAGCTTCATAAGCCGGCCAGCCCTCGGTAATCCGTGTATCCAGCTCCGCATAATGCAGTAGCAGCGGCGCTTTGATTTTGGCCACATCTTCCGCTTTCGGCTGGCGACCATAAAACGGCACGGCAGCGCCCAGTTCGGGATAGGCCACGGCCGCCGCATTCGCCACCCCGCCGCCATAACAGAAGCCGGTTATGCCCACTTTGCCGCTGGCACCATCGTGCTGCATCAGAAACTCAATCGCCGCAAAAAAGTCGTTCATCAGCTTTGTCGGGTCAATCTGCTGTTGCAGCTCGCGCCCTTTCTCATCATTGCCCGGATAGCCGCCAACCGAACTCAATCCGTCCGGGGCCAGCGCAATAAAGCCGGCTTTCGCCACCCGCCGCGCCACATCCTCGATATACGGGTTCAGCCCGCGATTTTCATGCACCACCACCACTGCAGGCACCTTCCCCGTGACTTTCGCCGGACGGACGAGGTAACCCTTCACGCTCCCGTGTCCCTGCGGGGACGGGTAGTGAATATACTCCGCGAGAATATCGGGATCGGTAAACTCAACCTGCTGCGCATAGGCATAATTCGGCGTCAGTAAGGTGCCGAGTGCCGCCGCCGACAGGCCACCGACAACAAACTTCGCCGCGATATCCAGAAACTCACGTTTCGTGATTTTACCGTGTACATAGAAGTCAAAATATTCGAGCAGTTCAGGAGGGAAATCTTTTGCCGTCATACGTGTCATTAGCCAGGCTCCGTACGGTGCATAAAACGTGGGGCCGACGTTGCTGGTCGGCCCGGTTTGGCAGGATAGCGCGTGAGTTACAGTTCCACGCTGTGACCCTGAATATCAGGAATAGCCTTAATCAGCCCCTGTTGCAAGTACCACTCAGCAACATGCTGAATATGCTGGCGCTGCTCTGCCCCTACTGACGACAGCGGAACAGTATTGACCTCGCCCAGCCGATCGCCCAGCCCTTCGCCCAGACGGCCCATCTGTTGTGCCCAGATTTTCCCGGCTTCATGCGGGTGCGCTTTGGCCCAGACATTCTGCTCTTTCATCACCTGCCAGACGATCTTCACCACGTCCGGATGCTGGCGGTTAAACTGCTCAGTGACAAAGTAACCCACGGCGTTCTCCGATCCCAGCTGTTTGCCATTGGTCAGCAGACGCCCTTCGTAGCTCTGACGCGCCAGCGACAGGAACGGGTCCCACACCGCCCAGGCATCCACATGACCGCCGACAAAGGCACTGCCGCTGTCCGTCGGCGTCAGGTACTCTTTCTGTACTTCGCTCTCTTTGATCCCGGCCGTCTGCAACGCGCGTGACAGCAGATACTCTCCCGTGCCACCCTTGTTCACCGCCACTTTTTTACCGCGCAGGTCCGCCAGCGTTTTCAGCGTGGAATCGTTGCGCACCACAATGCCTTCTCCATCAGGCGACATCGCCTGATAACCAAAGAACACCAGCGGCAGCCCGGCGGCAATGGCGGTGACAAAGGCCGTGGAGCTGCCGGTGGTCATATCAATGGCATTGGCATTCATTGCTTCATAGGCGGGTGCCGCTGATGAGAACGGCCCTGCCCATTCCAGTTTTACGTTGTGCGCAGCCAGCGCTTTTTCCAGGCTGCCATTCTCTTTCGCCAGCGCCAGGTCGGTCGGTGCCCGTAAAAAACCTATTCTCAGTGTGATCTCGTCTGCGGCCTGCGCCGTCATTGTTACGCCTAACGCCGCAGCGACCAGCCAGCGCAGCACTCCCTTATTCATGCCTGTACTCCATTGTCGAGCGCAACGTTTATCCGCAGCGCCTGGGTGATAAATCGGGCGGCCAACAGATCGTCGGCCTGCTGTTGCTGCTCAGCCAGCAGTTCCGGGGTCACCCGGTGAATGCCCCACGGGCGGGATCGAATAGTCGAGAGCCAGCTGGTGACGCTGAGTGAGCCGGGAAGATGCCGATGGATCAGCTCCGCGGCCTGCTGACTGTTGCTGGCGATCCAGCGGTCATTCTCGGCCAGTACCGTCAGCAGGATTTCCGCCTGCTGCGCAGACTGATGCAGCCAGCGTTCACGGCACCAGAACAGGGAACGGTTGCGGATCACCTCGCCCACCTGAACAAGGCAGCGCACCTTTTTAGCATCCTGTGCCGCGGTTAGCCAGGGATCGATAGCCGCCCACAAATCCACCCGTCCCTCGCGCAGCGCACGGGCAGACTCACTGCCGTTAAGGTCAACCAGCTGGATATCGTCCAGTGTCAGCCCGTTCTGCAACAGCAGCCGGGCGAGGAAATGGTCGGTAAACGATCCTTTCATGCAGGCGATGCGCGCGCCTTTGAGATCGCTGGCGCTCTGACGCGGCCCGTCTTTCATCCCGAGCAGCGCGCAGTTTGCCGTCCGGTCGGGTGAGGCCGCCAGATAGGCCACGTCCAGACCGTTGCCCTGTGCCAGCAGCGGCGGCGTGGACCCGGTGCCGACGACATCCAGCCGTTGTTCTGCCAGAAAAGTGGCACTGTCGCCCCCATGCAGATAATCCGTCCAGACCACGCCGCCCTGCGCTGCCAGCGCCGTTTCCAGCACGCCGCGATAGCGCAGAATAAACAGTGAAAGATTGTTCGGGTGACTGCCGATACGTAACGTCATCCACGATCCTCCTGCTGCCCCACCGGGCTGTCCCACAGATTGCTCCAGGTGAAAGTATTACCGGAATCATTGGCCACGTGCGTCACCGTGGGCGCGTCCAGCGACAGACGCGGTAACACCAGCTGGCTGAAGCGTTGTGCTTCCTCCACCAGCGGGAAACCGGACAGGATAAACACCTCCACGCCGGCCTGTTGATAGTCGCGCAGTACGCGTTCAACGGTTTCCGGGCTGCCGACAATCGCGGTACCCGGCCCCGGACGGACCAGACCGATGCCAGCCCACAGATTCGGGTAAATCTCCAGCTCACGCGGGTTTTCCGGGCGGGCGTTATTGTGCAGTGCGCTCATGCGTGCCTGACCGACAGAATCCGATCCGGCGGCCAGCGCGTGGCAGGCAGCAATCGCTTTATCGTCCATTGAACGGTACAGCTCCTCCACCGCCTGCCACGCGGCTTCATCCGTTTCCCGCAGGATCACATACAGACGAATGCCAAAGCGCAGCGTGCGCTGATGCTGAAGCGCTTTCTGTTTCACGGCGGCAATTTTCTCTGCGGCCTGCGGCGGCGTTTCACCCCAGGAGAGATAGGTATCAATATGTTTTGCCGCAACGTCCTGCGCTGCCTCCGATGAACCGCCGAACCATAGCGCAGGCGGTGGGTAGCCACCGTTGCCCAGCGCCAGACGGGCGTTGCTGATATGCAGGTGTTCACCTTCGAAATCCACCGTCTGTTCTGCCAGCAACGGCTTCAGCACGGTAAGAAACTCATCGCTTAACTGGTAGCGCTGGTCGTGTTCAAGATGCAGACCATACGCACCCAGGGTATTTTTATCGCCGCTCACCACATTGAGCAGCACGCGTCCCTGGGAGAACTGGTTGAACGTCACCGCCATTTTGGCCAGCAGCGTGGGGGAAACCAGCCCAGGTTGGATCGCGATCAGGAACTTCATCCGTTGCGTCAGCGGGATCAACGAAGCCCCGACAATCCAGGGGTCGTGCGCGCCGGTGGCCAGCAGCGCGCCGGTAAACCCCAGATTATCCACCGCCTGCGCCACTTCCTGAAACCAGGCATAGTCGATTTTGCGACTGCCGGAGGCGGTCCAGGGCTGCGGCCCGTCGGGGGCGGTGAGATACCAGTAGATTTCCATTAAGGCTTCCTTCTTTTTTTGCCTGAAGTAAACGACAGCAATAACAAAGCCGCACAGACAGAACAAAGAAGAAATCGGGGAAAGTTCAGCGTTAAAAAGCATTTAGAAAAAAAGCGGCTCTGCGGCCGCTTCTGTTTCCGGGTATTTCCTGGTGTTGACGTCAGACTATTTCAGCACAGCCAGCAGCTGGTCAGCCCCTTTATCAATGCCCACTTTAGCGGCCGACAGGGAACCAAAGCTGGCCCCGACATTCATTGCATTGGGATACTGTTTCGTCACCCAGGCCTGTAATAACTGGTTATTGTCGGCCTGATAGATCTCAACGGCATAACTGACTGAACCGTTCATCAGCCCTTCCCGCCCACGCACCGCCTGCACAATATTGTACGGCCCACCCGCCAGATCGAACTTGGTGAACGTTCCCAGCACCGGCGTGGTGGTCTCGGCTCCGGTAAGCGTCAGCTTAATGCGCAGCGCCTGTGGCGAGGGATGCTGGCTGGGTGAAAACCGGGTTTTCAGCACCTCGTTGCAGCGCTGGTACAGATAATCGGCCAGCTCCTGACGATCGGCCTGGCTGAGATCGCCAAACTGATTATCCGCGCCCTGATAGACGATGACCGGATCCACCGTCACTGTGGTGTATTTTTTCCAGTCGACCTGGCCTGCGGTGCGCCACGGCTGACGATAGGCATCCTCACCGCTGTTAGGCCGCAGCTGTTCAGCAGACGATAACCCGGCATAACGTGGCGGCTGCGTGCCCGCACAGCCTGCCAGTATTAGCGAGAGGAGTAATAAAGACGATGTAAAAACCTGGCGTTGAGTGAACATAAGAATACCCTTTTTTATAAGTGAACCGTACTGTACGGTATAGTTATGCCCTGGCAGGATTTTTCTGTCAATAAAATGTACACTCGGGTTTATTTTTCGCGGGAGAGCCGATGAAAGTCCGAACTGAAGCACGCCGTGAGGCAATCGTGGAAGCTGCCGCACAGCTTTTCCAGGAGATGGGTTACGAGCGCGCATCCATGAATGAGCTGTCAAAGCGCCTTGGCGGCTCCAAAGCCACGCTGTATAACTATTTTCCCTCGAAAGAGGAGCTGTTCAGCGCGGTGATCCGCACCTATGCCACGCAGCATTTGACGGACGCCGCCAATGTACTTAACGATGCGGTGGCGAAAAGCGTCACGCTGGAAGAGAAACTACAGCGCTTTGGCGAGCAGATGTTGCAGGTGATGACCACGGATAATACCGCTCTGTCGGTTTATCGTATGGTGGTGGGAGAAGCCGGGCATTCCGATATGGGCATGCTGTTTTATGAATCTGGCCCACGTGAGAGCGTGGAAAAACTGGCGCGGTTGTTCTCGTCAGCGATGGATAACGGCGCGCTGCGCCTCGGCGATCCGCAGGTACGCGCCTTGCAGTTTCTGGCACTGCTGACCGCTGAAATTGAAATCCGTATTTATCAGCGCACCGCTCCGCCAATGAGCGAGAAGCGGGTACGTGAAATGACAGCCTGCGCGGTCCGGATGTTTATGGCCGGGGCTGGAAAATAATCTTCTCAATACGATGGTGAGGTTACTTGCATGAGCCAATTACCGGTTGTCACGATCCAATATTGTTCCCAGTGCAACTGGATGCTGCGCGCCAGTTGGATGGCGCAGGAACTGCTGCATACCTTCAGTACCGATCTCGGTGCGGTTACCCTCATCCCCGGTACCGGCGGCGTGTATGAGATCACGGTAAATCAGCAGGTGATCTGGAACCGTAAAACCGATGACGGCTTTCCGGATGCCGCCGAGATCAAACGCCGCCTGCGCGCCGTCTGTTTCCCGGAGCGGGATTTGGGGCATATTGATCAGCACGCAAAATAAAGGGCTGACCGAAAAAGAAGGTCAGCCCCTACGCAATCCTGTACGGGGCGACCCTTTTTTCTGGTCGCCCGTGCTGGTGTTCAGCGTTTGCTTTACATCAGAAATCGACGTTCACACCTAACTGGAAGTTACGTCCTGGCTGGACGGCCAGTGAGCGATCGTTGATATCCACCTGAGTTTCCCCGGTCATATTACGGCTGCTGAGATAATCCCAATATTTACGATCGGTCAGGTTATATACTCCACCGCTTAGCTTCACGTTCTTCGTCACTTTCACCCAGGCCGTCATATCCACCATGCCGTAACCCGGCACGCGCGTATATTCCGTGGTGGCGTCCGTCAGCGCACCTCCGCTGTTCAGGTAGCTGTTGCGGTTGGTGCTCTGCGCCTGCTTCCCTTTAACAAAAGTCGCGGTGATCGCCGTACCAAAGCGCTGCGCCGGATCGTCAAACGCCACGCCAACCACGGCTTTCATCGGGGCCACGCTGTCGAGGTCAACATACTTGTCGCCATCATAGCGGGATTTGGCCTGGCCCTTGCTGTAGCCCAACGCAAAGGTGGTACTCAGGCCGTTAACCTGATCAAACCAGGTGCCATAGTTGATTTTGGTGCTGACTTCTCCGCCCCAGATATAGGCTTTATCACGGTTTTCTGCCTGATAGATAGTGGCTATATTCGCAGGAACATTGACGAATTTGTCCGGTGCCGTAGCGCGAGAATAACGGGTCGACGCAATAAAGTTTTTATAGGTGTTATAGAACATCGCACCATGCAGCGTTACGCCTTCCGTTGCCTGGCCCTTCACGCCCCATTCAACGTTGTTACTGGTTTCCGTTTCCAGATCGGTATTGCCCAGCAAGGCATACTGACGGTTTCCGGCGTAGCTGGAACCGAGGTTCCATGAACCATACAGCTGGCTGGCGTTCGGGAACTGCGCGCCGCGCTTGTACTGCACGTAGGTCATCAGTTGCGGGGTAATATCATAGTTAAAGCTGATGGACGGCAGCAGCTGCGTATCGCTGTTGGTTTTTCCGTACAGCTTCTCTGCATCGGCAGGCGTCAGCACATCCGTGCCCGCGGCCATATTACCGAGGTTCTGCGGTTTGGTTTCCTGATGCGCCACACGCACGCCCGGCACCACAGAGAACGCATGACCATCAAGGTCAAACAGGATACTGTCCTGCACAAACGCGCCCAGCACCAGGGTACGGCTGTCACCCTCAGGTTTGGTGGTCATGCTGGTGCCGCTCTGTGCCGGAGACTGGCTGAACGGGCGTTCGGTTTCTGAAAGTCGCCCGTTGATCCCGGCCAGCAGATCGTGGCGACCCAGCGCCTTCGCCAGTTGGGCTTCGTAGCCGTACGTTTCCACGTTGTAATCAGAGTACACGCGCTGCATGGCACCCGCAGTGCCTAATGGCATCAGCGTATTGTCGTGTGCTTCAGTGTGCTGGTAATAAATTTTATTACTCAGGCTGTCGACCCAGTCGTTACCCGGTGTCCACTCATCTTTCAGGCTGACACCCCAGCGGCGGGTGTTGCTTTGCTGGTTCGCATCGCCCAGTAAGGTATTGCCGTCAGTAGCCCAGCTGTCATAGCGGCTGTGATTCACTTTGCTGTAAAAATCGACCGTTCCGGTCAGCTTGTGCTCATCGTTCGGCTGCCAGATACCGGAAGTCAGCAACGCGTCGGAGTGCCAGTTTTCCGGGTAAGCGTCAAGTTCATCGCTATTATTACGGGTCTGCTGACCATCACGGCGGCTGTACACCATCAGACCACGCAGGGTTTCATCCCCGGCGGCAGCGGTGATGCCGTTATGCCAGCTGCGGCTGGAGGAGTCGTAATCGCTCTGGAAGCCAAACGCAGTGTGTTTGCCCGGCGTCAGATAATCATCGGCTGATTTCGGCAGGAAGGAGACGGTACCGCCCAGTGCGGTATTCGCACGTGACGTTATCGTTGCGCCAGATTCAATCTCGACGCGACCGTAGAGATAAGGGTCAATATAGTCACGGCCGATGCCGAAGGTGTTCACCCCGGCACGGCTGGCGTAGCTGCGCCCGGTGGCTTCTGGCTGCGGGATGCCATCGACGTCAAGCGCCACGCGGTTACCTTCCAGACCACGGATGTTATAGCCGGTGTAGCCGCCCCGGTCGAAGCCGCTTTTGCCTGAGGAAGAACCACTGCTGCTGCCTACCGCGCCGATCAGCGGCTGGTAACGCATGATGGTGCCGAAGTTATTGCCACCACGCTGCTGCATTTCAGCAGCATTAAGGGTAACTGAACTTCCTGCCACTTTCTTCACTTCTGGCGACAAGACGGTCATCACCGCATCATCCTGCGGCGTGTTTTTCGGGAGCGTGTTTGCGGACGATTCATCGGTCTGCTCAGCCGCGGTAAGCGGCGTGGAGACGGCTGCGGTGAACAGTGTCCCCACGACGAGAGACGTGTGCAGTAATCCCTGGTGGGATGAAAACTTAATCATGCGAAATACCTGCGATGTTATTATGGGTATTCGCTCAACAACGGCTTCAGGAATAGCAATTAGCAAAGCCCTGTGGCAGGGCAAACAACGTTTATAATTTGCGACATAATATACAAATGATAATCATTATCAACATTAATGTTGCATAAGATTACCGTTTCCTGCGTCATTATTTCTTTTGTCTTACAAATGTAGGGGATGACCTTTTTTTTGGTCGACCCGAAAAACAACGTCAACGTCAAGGTCAACGTCAAGGTCAACGTCAAGGGCGTTTCGCTTTCCCGCTGCGCGGGCTGAGCGACCCAGGGCGGCCAGTCGCCGCCGCCCTGGGAACCCGGGCTTGCGGCAGGCGCATCGCCCGCTTAACGCGGGTTCCCTCAGTCAAGCGGCTTTCCTGCCGGACCGGGCGTGACGGGACATCCCTGTCCCGGCTCACCCTCTCGCCGACGTCCTGTTGGCTCGTCCTGGAAATCCGCCCTCCTTCGGCGAAGCTTAATTGCCGCTCAAAAGGTCAACATCCACGTCAAAAGAACAATCAAAGACGGACTAAAAATAAACCAAATACCAAAGAGCCATTTTTGGTATTTGTTGGTTTTATTTAATCTTGTAGGTTTTTGGTTTTGATGTTGAGGCGGCAATTAAGCTGCGCTGAGGAAGTGATGTGAACCAGGATGAACCGCCAGGACGGCGGTGAAAGCTCGGGCCGGCACAGGGAAGTGCCGTCACGAGCGGTCCGTCGGTGAACGGAACTGACGAAGGTACCCGTGAAACGGGCGCGGCGCCTGCCGCAAGCCCGGGGTCAAGGGGCGGCGGCGACTGGCCGCCCCTTGTCGCTTCGCCCGCACAGCGGGAAAGCGAAACGCCCTTGACCTTAAGACCTTGACCTTAAGACGTTGACCTTGACCTTAAAGCAGAGCGCAAAAAACTCAGGATTCAGCAAAATCCGTCAATACCTGCCCTTCCATCCGGTAGCGCACCCACTCATCCTGCGGCGCAGCCCCAATGCTTTTATAAAAATCGATGGCAGGCTGATTCCAGTCCAGCACGCTCCATTCCAGGCGGCCGCAGCCGCGCGCCACCGCAAGTTGTGCAATATAGCGCAGCAGCGTTTTACCGGCTTTCTGACCGCGAAAACGCGGGCTGACATACAGATCCTCCAGGTAAATACCGTTTTTCCCCAGCCACGTAGAGTAGCTGGTAAAGAACACCGCGTAGCCCGCTGCAACACCATCCACTTCACAGATCAGCGCTTCACTGGTGGAATCATCAGCAAACAGTGACGTTTCAATATCCTGCTGACTGGCGACCACTTCGTGCAGCGCTTTCTCATATTCAGCCAGTTCGGCGATCATCGCGAGGATCAGTTTGGCGTCCTGGCGTTCGGCGCGGCGGATAACGGTATTCATAATCATTCCCTGGAGCAGACAGTTGATGGTCGCCAGCATAACCGCTAATCTCTGCTGAATGAAGTGCATTATCCTCAGCGAATAGTGAATACCATGCATCTTAATCTTCGTTCCCTCGACCTGAATCTGCTGCTGGTGTTTGATGCGGTGTACCGCCATCAATCGGTGACGCGTGCTGCCAGCGAACTGGCACTCAGCAACTCGGCGATAAGCCATGCACTGGGCCGCCTGCGCCGCTACTGCGACGATGAGCTGTTCTACCGCGTCGGCCATCAGATGCAGCCTACCCTGTTCGCCAGCGACCTGGCCGTGACGGTACACGACAGCCTGCATCTGCTGAATCAGGGCGTACAGAAACGCCCGCGCTTTGACCCGGCCAGCAGTCAGCACAGCTTTACCTTTGCCGTGACCGATTTTACCGCCTTCAGCCTGTTCCCGCGGCTGATCGGTCACTTACAGCACGTGGCTCCGGGGCTGCGTTTTCAACTGGTTCACAGCCAGCAGAAAGTGGCCCTGCATGAGCTGATGTCGGGCCGCGTGGATTTTGCGCTGGGATTCAGTGAGAATCACGACCGAAAATGGCCGGAAATTGATGAGCTGGACTGGCTGGAGGATGAGTATGTCACCATAGCCAATCCGGCGTTTTTTCCCGCTGACCCGCCGCTGACGCAGCAGCAGTATATCGCTGCACGTCATCTGGTGATCACCCCGTGGAATGAGGAATCCGGGTATATCGATAGTGAACTGGCCGCCATCGGTCTGAAGCGCGAGGTGGCGCTCAGGATGCCCTCAATGCTGGGCGCGCCGTTTATTATTGCCCAAAGCCCGCTGCTGCTGACGCTACCGCGCCACGCCGCGCAGACGCTGAATGCCAGCGCGGACTATGTGATCCACCCCCTGCCGTTCCGCATCCCTCCGTTCAGGGTGAAGGTCTACAGCTGGCAGAAAAACAGCCAGCGCGAGGCCTGCCACTGGCTGCTGGCGCGTCTGCGTGAGCTGAAAACGGCTTAACCCGCCTCGCGCAGATGCTCGCGGGCCTGGCTGTAACGGTTCGGCCGCGCCGGAATATCCAGGCGCTCACGCAGCGTACTGCTGTCATCCTGATGCCAGTAACCCCGCGCTTCGAGGATCGGCAGCACATAGCGCACCACATCCTCCAGCGCTTCATTCAGTACCGGGCCACAGATAATAAAGCCGCTGGCTCCGCCCTGTTCCACCCAGCGAATAAAGGTATCGGCCACCTGTTCCGGAGTGCCGAAGAACTCGCCTTTTGGCAGTGTGGTACGGAAAGCCACTTCGCGCAGCGTCAGCTTTTCTTCTACCGCCAGGCGTTTGATCTGATCGGTGGTGGAGCGGAAACTGTTCTCCCCCAGGTTACCCAGCTCAGGGAACGGGCCGTCAGGATCGTACTGGCTGAAGTCGTGATGGTCGAAGAAGCGGCCAAGGTAGTTCAGCGCCTGCTCCAGTGATAACAACGACAGCAGATAGCGGTATTTCTCTTCCGCTTCCTGCGCTGTGGCACCGACAATCGGGCTGATGCCGGGGAAGATCCCCACCGGTTCGCGCCCCTGCTGCTTCACCTGTTGATTCAACTGGGCCGCATAGGTTTGCGCCTCTTCCAGCGAACGCGCATTGGTAAACACGGCGTCCGCCGAGGCCGCCGCCAGACGAATACCTGATTCTGAAGCGCCCGCCTGGAAGATCACCGGCTGGCCCTGCGAGGAGCGCTGAATATTCAGCGGACCTTCTACCGAGAAGTGTTCGCCCTGATGATTGAGTTTATGCAGTTTCTGCGCGTCAAAGAACTCGCCGCTCTGCTGGTCACGAATAAACGCGCCCTCTTCCCAGGAGTCCCACAAGCCCTGCACCACCTCGATATACTCACGGGCAATCTGATAACGCTGCCCGTGTTCAGGGTGATCTTTACCAAAGTTACGCGCCGATCCCGCCAGCGGTGAGGTCACCACATTCCAGCCCGCACGACCGTTACTTAACAGATCGAGTGATGCCAGCTGCCGTGCCACGGTAAAGGGATCGCTGTAAGAGGTCGAGATGGTTCCCGCCAGCCCGATACGCCGGGTCACCGCCGCCAGTGACGACAGCAGTGCAACCGGCTCAAAGCGGTTCAGAAAGTGCGGCAGTGATTTTTCGTTAATGTGCAGACCGTCGGCAACGAACAGAAAATCCAGACCGGCCTCTTCCGCCTGATGTGCTAACTGGTGATACCAGTTGACGTTAACACTGGCGTCGGCGGGAACGCTGCGGTGCCGCCAGGCATTCATAAAGCCGCCTGCGCCCTGTAACATCAGGCCGAGTTTAATCCGTTGTGGGGTTTTCTGGCTCATGTGTGCTGCTCCCTGTTCGATGGAATATGACCTCAGATTTTCATAAAACCCCGATGGAATTAAATACCAATATCGGCTTTGTAATGCCGCTTTGTGGCAAACCCCGTGACGGTGGGTCGCGCGTGTGGAAAGAGGTTCCCATTTTCCTGACCCGGCCAGAGGCGTATGATGCTGCACTTTGGTTATACAAATGTTGTTTGCCTGCACCTTATTCGGATACCTTCGCTATGATCGTTCGCCCCCATCAACACTGGTTCCCGCGCCTTTTCTCCTGGCACGGTGCGGTGTTATCAAAAATTCTGTTCCGCCTCAGCCTGAATCTGATGATGGCCATCTTCGCGGTGATCTGCTTTCAGTGGTATGAAACGCTGGGCATTCGTCTGACGACAGCACCTTTCAGCCTGCTGGGCGTGGCGATTGCTATCTTCCTCGGGTTTCGCAACAGCGCCAGCTATGGCCGTTTTGTTGAAGCGCGCACCCTGTGGGGCGGGCTGCTGGTGGCGCAGCGTTCGCTGCTGCGCCAGGCGAAGGGGGCTTTGCGCCGCGACCCGGCAGCGGTACGCGAGTTTGGCGGCTTGCTGATGGCCTTTAGCTGGAGCCTGAAACATCAGCTACGCGGCACCGATGCCAGTGACGATATCCGCCGTCTGGCACCGAAAAGTGTGCAGGATGAGGTGCTGGCCAGCCCGTTTCGCGCCAACCGTCTGCTGCTCTGTATGGGACGCTGGCTGGCGGATAGACGGGAAGAAGGGGCGATTTCCGACCTGCTGTATAACGGTATGGACGGCAACCTCAATGAACTGGCGCATATTCTTAGCGGCTGCGAACGCATCAGTACCACACCGATTCCTTTTGCCTACAGCCTGATTGTGCACCGTACCGTATATCTGTTCTGTACCCTGCTGCCGTTCGCGCTGGTGGCAGACCTGCACTACATGACACCGCTGGTGTCGGTGTTTATCTCTTACACCTTTCTGTCGCTGGAATCGCTGGCTGAAGAGCTGGAAGATCCGTTCGGCACGGCGGCTAACGATCTGCCGCTGGATGCTATCTGTAACACCATTGAACGCATCCTCAGCGAAATGAACGATTTGACGCCGCTGCCCGCCGCCCATCAGCCGGACGCACGTTTCAATCTCATTTGATGGCTTTCCATCATCAAAGCGTTTTCCCCTGCCATTCTGGCTATTTATAGTGAAAGGATTGCCGCCGGGCATGACCCGGCGGTGGCCCTACTCTCTATAATAATCAGGAGCCTCCATGTTTCCGTCACAGTTACCTCAACCGCGTATCCTTGACCCCAAGGCTGTCCCTGTCCTGCGCTGGGGCATTATCGGACCTGGCTGGATTGCTGAACGTTTTGCCAAAGCGCTAAAAGAAGGCACCTCGCAACGGCTGGTGGCGATCGCGTCACGATCACAGGAACGCGCCGCTGCATTTGCCGATAAAATGGGTATCCCACAGGCCTTTGGTAGCGCTGCTGAACTGCTGGCACAGCCGGATATCGATGCGGTGTATATCGCCACGCCGCATAATCATCACTACCCGGACGGGCTGCAGGCATTGCAGGCCGGCAAGCATGTACTCATTGAGAAACCGCTGGCACTCAACGCGCAACAAGGCCAGGCGCTGGCCGAGCTGGCGCAGGCGAAAGGATTGCTGTGTATGGAGGCAATGTGGTGTGATTTCCTGCCAAAATACGATGTGATCAGCCAGTTGCTGGAAGATGGCGTGTTGGGGGACCTGCATACGCTGCTGGCCGACCACGGCGAGTTTTTCACATCCGATCACCGTATTTTTAATGCCGACCTCGCCGGTGGCCCGATGCTGGATCTTGGCAGCTACCTGATTGGCTTCAGCATCAAGGTCGCCGGTGCGCCTGCCTCGATTTATGCCGCCGGGCAGCAGGTCCCTGGCGGGGTTAACGGCCAGGCATCGATGCTGCTGACGCATCACAACGGCATGCATTCCGTGCTGAATACCACCCTGTTCAGCAACACACCGGGAGGCGCAGTGATTGCCGGACGCGATGCGTCACTGAATATTGCCGGATCATTCTATGCGCCGGGGCCATTTACACTGACGGCCAGCCAGGGTGGCAACGTGCTGCATTTCGACGAACCGCGCAACCGTTATGACCAGCTGTTCCACGAGGCGGTACATTTTGCCTGGTGTGTCGGTCAGGGGAAAACCGAGTCGCCGGTACGTCCGTTGTCGGCCTCGCTGGCAACGTTAAGTGCGATGGATGAAGTGCGGCGACAGATTGGCCAGGTGTTCAATGAGGAGTAGCCGTTAACCCGACGTGGCCGACCTTTTGTTTCGGTCGGCCTGTCAGGTGCCTGCTTCGGCATGGGACGACCGAAAAAAGGGTCGTCCCCGACGATAAAGCGATAGGTTACAACCTCTGAACCTGACAAAAACGCCTCGTCTCCAGCGATTTCACCGCGGCCTCAGCAATTGCCTGCGCCTGCAAACCATCCTGTAACCCCGGCACAGACACTGACTCACCGTTCAGCGAACGCACAAACGCATCCAGATGCAGGTAATACGTCTCTTTCACCCGGTTAAACCAGTCGGCATACAGCGCAGGACGGGTAATGCCCTCAGTGGTATATAACGTGGCGCCCGCAGGGCTTTGCGCACCGGACTCTGACATCCCTTTCGCCCCCAACAGCGTAATCCGCTCCTCGTAGCCGTAGCCAGTACGACGTGTGTTATCGAGCTGTGCCAGTGCCCCGCTGTGCATCTTCATGATCAGCACCGAGGTATCCACATCGCCAAACTGAGCGATCTCCGGCATCGCCAACGCCGAACCCAGCGCACCAATGGTGTCGACTTCATCCCCGGTGAGCCAGCGCAGCAGATCGAAGAAATGGATCGCCTGGTCGCGCATCTGCCCGCCCGAGGTTTGCAGATAGCTTAGCGGGGGCAATTCAGACGCGCGGCACACCATCTGAATCAGTTCGGCTTTGCCCAACAACCCTTGCTGAAAATGCTGTTTCAACTGATTGTGGCTGGGATCAAAGCGCCGGTTAAATCCGACAGTGACGGCAGCCTGATAACGTGACACCTCATCCACGACTCTGCGTGCTTTATCCAGCGACAGATCGATCGGCTTTTCGCAGTACACCGCCTTGCCTGCGGCCACGGCGGCCGTCAGAAACTCGGCATGAGACGGCGTGGAAGTGGCGATCAGCACGCTATCTATCGCATCGCTGTTGATAGAGTCCAGCACGCTGCCCACCCGGGCCCCGTAGCGGGTGGCAATCTCATCCGCACGAGCGCTGTCCTGATCCGCCACCATTACCAGCTCACTATCCGGATGTGCCGCCAGGTTTTTTGCATGGACCTGACCAATGAATCCTGTGCCCAGCAGGGCAAACTGTCTTTTCTGTGCCATTGTTGCGACGCCTGTATCGGTTGAATGTTAACGTTTCGTTGCCAGGATAGCGTTCGCGAATATACTTGCTGAAACGACATTTTGATGGAAAGCCATCATGCGGAGTAAAGAGTGAAGAAGATCACGCTGGAAGCGGTGGCCAAACAAGCTGGCGTGGGCGTCGCCACCGTTGACAGAGTCATGAACGAACGCGGAGGCGTTTCCCCTGCCACCACCCGACGGGTATTGCAGGCAGCAAAGGACGCGGGGCTGAAGCGCCTGCTACCGGACGAACATCGCCAGCCGTGGAAAATTGAGCTGCTCCTCAGCAGTAGCGATGCCTTTTTTTTCCACCAGCTTTCTCAGGATTTCAGCCAGCTCGCCGGGCACCTCGGTTACGGCCACATCACACTGCACCGCACGCTGATTGCCGAAGCAGAACCCGAAAAATTGGCGGCGCAGATCCTCAAGGCTGCCGCACAGCGCGATGGCATCATCATTTTTGCCCATGAGCATCCGGCCATTTTTGCCGCGCTGGAACAGTGCCAACAGCAGCAAGTTCCGGTGATTACCCTGGTCACCGATCTGCCCGGCGCGCCGCGTTTGTGTCATGTGGGCATTAACCAGCGCCAGGCCGGGCGCACCGCCGGGTTACTGATGGGCAATATGCTGAATTCGCCTGGCGATATCATCATTATCAGCGGGCGTTTTGACTATCTGGCACACCGCCAGCGGGTGGAAGGTTTTAGCGAAGTGATCGCCAGCAAATTTCCGCATCTGCGCGTCCACAAAGTGCTGGCGGCGCTCGACGAGCGTCAGCAGGTCGGCCGCCTGCTGGAGGAGCAGATCTATCAGAACCGTAAGTTGCACGGCATCTATAACACCGGGCTGGGCAACAGGGAGATCGCTGACGTCCTGGCGCGCCATCGTCTGCTGAAAAAATCGGTATTTATCACCCACGAACTCTACCCCACCACGCGTCAATTGCTGGCGGAAGAGGCGGTGGTACTGACGCTGGATCAAAATACCCGGGAACATGCACAGCGCGCGCTGACACTGATGCTGGAAAAACTGGAATGGCAAAAGAGGCCTGATGAATATCAGGACGGGAAAGTCGAGTTTATGCTTTATACGCGGGAGAATATGTCACCAGGGCCGGAATAACCGGCCCTGACGGGAATCACACTTCTTTGATGATCAACTGCATCAGCGTACTGCGAATTTCTTCACACACACGGCGCACGTTGTACTGATATTTAGGTGTGGCGATTTCATCAATTTCACTGCCCACCTTGTCCTGGATTTCACGATATTTTTCCAGTTGACCATTCGCTCGCAGGAAACGTTGGTTGTATTGCTCGAATACCGTGACGTTATAAGCCTGCATCACCTGCAATTCTTTGCGGCACTGTTCGACGCGTGCGTCAAAGCTGGACAGAGACTTCTGCTCAGACACGACAGGTGGCGGTGGTGGATTATGAGATGGAGCACGTTCAGGAGGCATGGCACAACCCGTTGCCAGCAATGCGGCAATCAATACCGGTGCAAATTTCGTCATTATATCACCCGAGTTAGGGTCCTGATTTTGGCAGGATATAGTTACGTTCTCAGGGAATAGTAGCAAATTATATCGCGTGATTACCACTTAGCTGTTTAGCACACATAAAATTTTATTTTTAATACCTTGGCGATATTTTAACCTGACGCTAACGCCAGTGGCACCGACAGGCAAGTCCCGATACCGCCAAACCGGCAGCCTGTCAGCCTGGCAGTCCCCCGCCCGCGTAACTGGCGTACCCGGTCAGCCCGTGCCCTGACTCAGCGCACGGAATAGCGTCAGCAACGTGGCAATCTCCCCCTCACCCGTCTGCACGCTATCGTCGGTCATCATACAAAGTGAACTGGTGCGCCGTTGCCCGCTGGTGAGTGGCAGGCGTTGCAGTTCACCGCTCTCCAGCCACGGTGTGATTTGCACTTCCGGCAGCCAGCCGTAACCCACCTGATGCAACACCGCTTCCAGCGCCGCCTCAATGCTGGTGAATGTCCAGTTTTCTGCCGCCGCAGGCTGGCCATCCTGCTGCTGCTGGCGGTCAAGGATTTCAATCAGCGGATAGCCGGCCAGCACCGAACGCGTAAGAGGAGCCGGGAGGGCTAACAGAGGATGATCGCGCTGGGCGACGGCAACGAAATCAATATTCAGCAGACCTTCGGCCTGACGCTGACCACAGCTTTCTCGCGTCAGGATCAGAATATCGGCCTGGCGCTGCGCACGTTGCTGTGCGCTTTCACCGCGTAACACTTCAGTCAGGTGCACCTGCGTGGCCGGATACTGTTGCTGGAACTGACGCAGCACATTAAACAAGGGCCCGCGTGGGAAAATACTGTCCACGATCAGGTCTATGCGCGCCCGACTGCCCGCTTTTAACGAGGCAGCACGGTTCTCCAGCTGCTGGAATGCGCTGAGGAGTGGTCGCGCCTGTGCCAGCAGAATCTGTCCTTCCGGCGTTAACTCTGCCCGCCGACCTACCGGTGTGAGCAGTGTGATCCCCAGTCGCTCCTGCATCAGCCCCAGCTGATAGCTGATCGCCGACTGGCTGCGGTTCACCTGCATGCCAGCGCGCGCAAAGCTGCCGCACGCCACCACTTCCTCTAATAACGCCCATTGCTCAAGACTGGTTTTGCTCAACATGGCTAACTCATCGAATTTTTCCATTAATTTGACGCAAAATTAGCGTTATTCATCGAAAAAATCCAGCGTTACAGTAGTGGCATACCTAATTGAGGAGAACAATGATGGCGCGTTTTAATCAGCATGATCTGAGTGAATTTGTCGGTAAACATCTGGTGTATACCTACGACAACGGCTGGAATTATGAAATCTACGTGAAAAATGGCACAACGCTGGATTATCGTATCCACAGTGGGATTGTTGCTAATCGCTGGGTGAAAGATCAGCAGGCATATATTGTTCGCGTGGCCGCAGAGGTATACAAAATTTCCTGGACTGAGCCAACCGGAACCGATGTCAGCCTGATCGTAAATCTGGCAGATAAGATTTTCCACGGCACCATTTTCTTCCCACGCTGGGTGATCAATAACCCTGAGCATACCGTCTGTTTCCAGAACGATCATATTGCGCAGATGGCGCGCTATCGTGATGCAGGCCCGGCTTACCCAACAGAAGTGATTGATGAGTTTGCTACGCTGACGTTTATTCGTGACTGCGGGGAGAATAACGAAACGGTGATTAACTGTCCGGCCAGTGAATTGCCAGCAGATTTTCCTGCAGGTCTGTAGGGGGATCTTTTTTCCGGTCAGCCATCAGTACCGGCCTGACCTTAACGCACATAAACAACACGGGGCGACCGGAAAAAAGGTCGCCCCGACAGGGTTCATGACGCGATAGTGGTTACTTCGCGAGAATATTATTCACCGCAGCAGCGTGGCCCACTTTGTCTTTAGAACCGGAGATCACCTGAATGACGGTAAATTTATTATCAGCGGCCGATAACAGCGTGGCCTGCTGGACATCCTTGCCGTCCATTTTGTCGGTTGCTTCAATGTGATAAACCTCAAGGCCTTTCACCTTCTCCGTCTTCTCACTGATCACCGTATAGTCCGGCGAAGCCTGCTTCTGTTTGTCTTTGATGGATTTCATGCCATCAATAAAATCAGCATCGGTTGCACCACGGGCCACAACCGGGATGGCATCTTCACCGATCAGCAGCACGCGTTTTTCCGCTTTGCTGACGTACATATTACCCGGGCCGCCGCCAGGGACAGGCTGCATCTCATAACCTTTGAGATTAAATGCCAGGTGCCCGCCAAGTAAGGAGACTTTCTCTGCCGCCGCCGCATTGGCCACGGGTGCTTTAGCTTCTGCCGCTACAGCCATATTTGCTGCACTGCTTAATGCCATCGCCATACACAGTGATCCTGCCAGAGTCATTGATTTTGATAATTTCATTATTCGAGCTTCCTTCTTCAAATTAAGATTCATTGTATTAATATTGTTATTCAATCAACCATCAGATTACTCTCGATCCTTATTTTTATTCTCTTTACCCTGATATCGCAGGACAAATGACAGTGTGATGAAGATAAAAAAAGGGCGACCCGTGGCCGCCCTTAAATAATATCCGTAACAGAAATTACATCTGTACCAGATTTTTGATTTTCACATCGGGATTAACATCCGCAGCGTAATCTACGCCGTCCAGACCGAAGCCGAACAGGTGCATAAACTCGGTTTTGTAGCCAGCGAAGTCAGAAACCTCGTTCAGGGTTTCGTCGGTCACGGTCTGCCACAGACGGGCGACTTCATCCTGCACTTCTGGCTGCAACTCTTTGTAGTCAGCGCGCAGACGGCCAGCGTCATCCAGAATCGGTGAGGCGTTGTACAGGCTGTCTTTAAACAGACCGTACACCTGCTCGATGCAACCTTCGTGGGTGCCCTTCTCTTTCATCACTTTAAACAGCAGTGACAGATACAGTGGCATCACAGGAATCGCAGAGCTTGCCTGGGTCACAACCGCTTTCAGTACAGAAACACGTGCGTCACCGTTACCGTGAGCGGCCAGGGTGTCACGAATGGTCAGAACGCGCTTGTCCAGATCCTTTTTCGCTTCGCCGATAGAACCGTTCCAGTAGATGTCGTGGGTGATTTTCTCGCCCAGGTAGGTGAACGCAGTGGTCTTCGCGCCATCCGCCAGCACACCGGCTTCCAGCAGCGCATCAATCCACATCTGCCAGTCTTCGCCGCCCATTACCGCGACGGTACCGTCGATCTCTTCCTGGGAAGCAGGCTCCAGCGACACGTCAGTCAGCGTTTCTTTATCGGTGTTCAGGCCACGCGTGGTCAGCGGTTTACCGATCGGTTTCAGGGTTGAGTTGAACACTTCACCGGTTTTCGGATGGGTACGACGTGGCGCAGCCAGGCTGTAAACCACCAGATCAACCTGACCCAGATCTTCTTTGATCAGTTCAATGGTTTTCTGCTTAACCGCATCGGAATATGCGTCGCCATTGATGCTTTTTGCATACAGGCCTTTTTCAGTCGCGAACTCTTCAAATGCAGCAGAGTTGTACCAGCCAGCGGTGGCCGGTTTGGTCTCTTCGCCTGCACGCTCGAAGAACACACCCAGTGTGTCAGCGCCGCAACCAAATGCCGCAGAGATACGGGCAGCAAGGCCGTAACCGGTAGAGGCACCAATCACCAGCACTTTTTTCGGACCGGAGGCAATCGCGCCCTGAGCGGTGACGTACTCGATCTGTTTTTCTACGTTAGCTTTACAGCCTTCTGGATGGGCAGTAACACAGATGAAGCCACGGATGCGTGGTTTAATAATCATATTGACCTCAGTAATTGTAACTATACCCGTCATACTTCACGTTGCCGGGTATATTTCATCGTCTTTTTCATGAAATTAGCGCGTTAGAATACCGCGTATGCCGGTTCAGGCAAAGTGCCGAAACATTCTTATCGTTATCCCGTCACGTTATCACCACGCTTTGCTCAGGGAGTGAGCACCCTCTGAGCCTGCGCGAGGTAGTGCGCCATTTCGCTTTCCGGCACCATACCGCCGCCTGTTGCCCACACCAGATGTGTGGCACGGGCAAGCGATGAGGCGCTGATGCCCTGCTTTGCCAGGTGCTGCGGTTCAGCGCTGATGCGCCACGGCCCGCACATTCCGGCCAGTGCCGAAGGTTCTAATGCCAGCGACTCATGCTGCTGCAATAACCCCAACAGAGCGTACATTTCCTCGTCGCTCAGCGTATAAAAGGCGCTGAGCAGCCGCGCCATGGCACGCCCGACAAAACCGGAAGCGCGCCCCACGGCCAGGCCATCGGCTGCCGTGCGATTATCAATGCCCAGATCCTGCACCGAGATCGCATCGTGCAGCCCGGTGTGGACCCCCAGCAGCATGCAGGGAGAATGCGTCGGTTCGGCAAAAACACAATGCACGTGATCGCCAAAAGCCAGCTTCAGGCCGAAGGCCACGCCACCGGGGCCGCCCCCCACGCCACAGGGCAGATAAACAAACAGCGGATGGTCGGCATCCACGGTTATATTCTCAGCGGCAAACTGCTGTTTCAGCCGTTCTCCGGCCACCGCATAGCCGAGAAACAGATTGTGCGAGTTCTCATCATCAATAAAGAAGCAGTGCGGATCGGATGCCGCCTGACGACGCCCTTCGGCCACCGCCACGCCGTAGTCCTGCTGGTATTCCACCACGTTCACGCCATGATCGCGCAGTTTCTGCTTCTTCCAGGCACGCGCGTCGGCCGACATATGCACGGTGACATCAAACCCCAGGCTGGCACTGATGATGCCAATCGACAGACCAAGATTGCCGGTTGAACCAACGGCAATCCGCTGCTGGCGGAAAAGTGCACGACAGTCAGGCGATGCAAGACGACGGTAATCTTCGTCCAGCGTCAAGAGTCCGGCGGATAGCGCCAACTGCTCGGCATGGGCCAGCACTTCATAAATGCCGCCGCGCGCTTTTATCGACCCCGATACCGGCAGATGGCTGTCTTTTTTCAGCCACAGTTTACCTGCAAGCACTTGCCCGTAACGAGCATCCAGCATCGGCTGCAGCCGTGGAAGCGCACAGATATCAGACTCGATAATCCCCTGCCGCGCTCGCGTTTCCGGAAATGCCTCCATCAGCCAGGGGGCAAAACGCTGTAATCGTGCGCTGGCATCGGCAACCTGTTCACGTGTCAATCCGACATGGGGATAGCCTTCGGTCAGCGATGTGGTGGCGGGATTGAACCAGGTGAGCGGTTGTAAGGCGCATAGCGTGTTAAGCAGTGGAAAGTTCCGTTTGAGATGTTCGACGTCTGGTAACATGGTGACTTCTCCTGTCTTTCAACATAATCGGGGATACGACCGGCGATTGCCGCAGGCATGCGCGTTAAAACCCAAAGTTTGATCGCATTCAAATTTCTGAAAAATATAAAGAAAATTCTGATATGCATTTTATCTGCATAATTACCGCCTGCCAACGGGCAGCGTAACAGGCCAATGCGATATGACCTGCTAACTATGCATTTACACCCTGAAAAATGCCTCATCAACATAGAATTTCACAATGTTTTAAAAACTTGGAAACCTTTTTTTGATGTTAAGTTAGGGGCAACTCAGTGAGATGCACTGAGCCATCCACGGTATTACAGTATTTATAACTAAGCGCCACCCGCCCGCTATGTCATACGCCAAACGGACAGGCGCTAAACAAAAAAGGTTTGTTATGGAAAAGCTCTCTTACGTTTCTGAAGGCAGCAAAACGGCCTGGTCAACTTACTTACAACAGATCGATCGTGTCGCACCTTATCTCGGTGACCTGTCGCGCTGGGTGGATACCCTGCGTCACCCTAAACGTTCCCTGATTGTTGATATTCCCCTGCAAATGGACGATGGCAGCATTCGCCACTTTGAAGGCTTCCGCGTGCAGCACAACCTGTCGCGCGGCCCGGGCAAAGGCGGTGTGCGTTACCATCCTAACGTCGATTTGAACGAAGTGATGGCGCTCTCTGCCTGGATGACGATCAAATGTGCAGCGGTCAACCTGCCGTACGGCGGGGCGAAAGGCGGGATTCGTGTTGATCCGTTTAGCCTGTCAGAAGGTGAGCTTGAACGCCTGACTCGCCGCTATACCAGCGAAATTGGTCTGATTATCGGCCCGCAAAAAGATATTCCTGCGCCAGACGTGGGCACCAATGCCAAAGTGATGGCATGGATGATGGATACCTATTCCATGAACCAGGGCACCACGATCACGGGCGTGGTCACGGGCAAACCGATTCACCTTGGCGGTTCTCTGGGCCGTGAAAAAGCGACCGGACGCGGGGTGTTTATTACCGGGCGCGAAGTGGCACGCCGCAGCGGTATCGAGATTGAAGGGGCGAAAGTCGCCGTGCAGGGCTTCGGTAACGTGGGTAGCGAAGCGGCGCGGCTGTTTAATGAGGCAGGCGCCCGCGTGATCGTTATTCAGGATCATACCGCCACCCTGTATAACCCGGCGGGGATTGACCTGGTGGCACTGAGCGAATGGCAGTTGGCCAACAAGAAGATTGCCGGGTTCAGCGGTGCGCAGGTGATTGATGATGAGGCCTTCTGGGACGTTGAAATGGATATCCTGATCCCGGCAGCGCTGGAAGGTCAGATCACCCGTCAGCGCGCGGAAAAACTGCACTGCCGTCTGGTGCTGGAAGGCGCTAACGGCCCCACCTTCCCGGAAGCCGATGATGTGCTGGCGGAACGTGGCATTACCGTGGTGCCGGACGTGGTCTGTAACGCAGGCGGCGTGACCGTCAGTTACTTTGAGTGGGTTCAGGATATGGCCAGCTTCTTCTGGAGCGAAGACGAAATCAATGAGCGCATGGATAAAATCATGACCGAAGCGATGGTCCATGTCTGGGATAAATCCCGCGAGAAAACGTGCAGCCTGCGCACAGCAGCCTATATTGTGGCCTGCGAACGCATCCTGATGGCGCGTAAAGATCGCGGTATCTACCCTGGATGATCCTCACCGGGGTGGTGCTTACCACCCCGTTTTCTACCCGCCTGACGCGACATTCTCCTCGCGAACATCTTGCTATCTTTCCGCCGTCACGGCAGGCTGTTAGCCCCTTTTCATGGATGCTGAACTGACTATGACGCGCAAACCTGCCCCTAAACTCCCGGTACGTAAAGTCACGGCCAAAGAGGTCGCCCTGCGCGCCGGGGTATCAAAATGGACCGTTTCGCGTGCCTTCACCGACGGCGCGTCAATTTCGCCAAAGACGCTGGAGCGGGTGATGTCAGCGGCCAGCGAGCTGGGCTGGCGGCCCAATCTGCTGGCACGCAGTTTGTCGAAAAAACGCTCCGGCATCATCGGTGTGGTGGTGGATGAGATGCACAACCCAAACCTGATCCCGTTGCTGGATGAAGTTACGCATCAGCTGCAGACGCATGGCTGCGTGGCACTGTTGCTGAACATCAGCAGCAGTCAGCGCGACGAAGCGATCCTGACACTGGCCGATCAGCTTCAGGTCGATGGTCTGTTGTTTATGGGCACCCTGCTGAGTGACGAGATTATCCGTCTGGCGAAAGATATTTATCAGGTTCCTCTGGTGCAGATTGGCCGCAGCAGCGCCGACCCTTACATCCAGGTGGTGACAACCGATGGTTATCGTGCCGGGCGTGAAATCGCCGACCTGTTGCATGCCGAAGGCTACCAGCATTTTGCCTATATGAAGGGGCCAGATACTGACTCCAGCCAGCTGTTGCGCTATGACGGTTATCGCGACCGCCTGGTCGAACTGGGTGTGGATGCTGCCAGTATTGCCCTCTTCGATGCGCGGCATTATCAGCGCGACAGCGGTTACCGGACCTTTGCGCAGGCGCTGCAAGTGGGATCGCCGATTGATGCCCTGTTCTGTGAGAATGACATTCTGGCAATCGGTGCCATTGAAGCGATGCGCGCATTAACGCCCGCACGACACGTGGGCATTGTCGGTTTTGACGGCATTGAACTGGCCGCTTCGCCCAGCTTTTCCCTGACCACCTGCGGCCAGCCGTTTTCGCGCCTGGTGCCGGATGCCATCCGACGGCTGACCACTCCCTGGGACGAAGAACACAATCAGCTCTATCCCGGCGAATTGCAGTTGCGCCAGTCTCATCGTCGCCCCTGATATCTGTCAGTAGATGATAATTTCTATCAAATCTATCATTTACTGACTTTTCCCTCTGATAATTTTGACACACTTCAAAGAATTTATATTTCACCGTGACAATAAATGGAATTTAAATTCCTTTTCACTTAGTCTCCCCCCCTCTGCAACTGACAATTTCGCCTCAGAGCGTGAATCAACCCGTTAAATGAAGATAGTTTTTTATCATTTACACTGATAGCTCTGAGCGCACTGCTTTCGCTGATACGCTCAGCTCAAGATGAAGGATGACCAATGAAGAAGGCTCTGCATGGCGTTTCCGTTTTACACAGCAACGCGGTCACACAGTTACGTATCGCGCATGAAACGGGTTTTGATGCCCTGGAGCTGCTGCCGGAACATTTATTCCGTTATCTGGAACACGGCGGCACGCTGGAAAAATACAAGCAACTGATGCAGCAGTATCAGATTGAGATTAGCTGCATCAATGCCCTGAAGCGCATTGGCCGCCACCAGCCGCAGGAGCGTCGCGAGATGCTGGATGAAGCCGATAAGATCTGTCGTGCTGCCCAGGCGCTGGGTTGCCCGGTGGTGCAGGTGATGGCGCTGAACGAAATTGATGATCTTTCCGTTGCCGACCGCACACGCATTCTGACAGAGAATATCCGGGATATTGCGGCCATTGGCGCGCAGTACGGGATTAAATTCCAGATCGAAGTGGTGGCTTTTACTCCGTTCAACAGCCTGAAACAGGGCCTGGAAATCATTCAGGCCGTGGGCGCTGACAACGTGGGTGTGGTAGTCGACTTCTGGCATCTGTATGCCGGTGGCGATACCACGCCGGAAGAGGTTGCCGCCATGGATGTGAACCTGATTTATGGTGTGCATTTCTGCGATGGTCGTCGTTTGCACCCGGGTGAAGCCTGGGACGAACGCGTACAGCGCAACTATCAGCCAGGTGAAGGCGAAGTGGATATCGCCCGCTGGGTCGCGGCAGTGAAACAGAGTGGCTACAACGGCGTATGGTGCCCGGAACTGCTTAGCCCGACACACTGGGAAGATGATTTATGGCAGATTGCTCAGGACTCCATGAGCAGCCTGACCGCGTATACGCAGGACGTCTGACGCAACAGCAGCTCAAAGTATGAAGAATAGTTAGCCGAAATAATTTGAGTTGCAACAAGGCGGCAAGGCTGTAAGTCCCCGGGAGCATAGATAACTCTATGACCGGGCGCGCAGACGCAGCCAACGCCGTTGCAGCTGAAAGTATGAAGAATAGTTAGCCGAAATAATTTGAGTTGCAACAAGGCGGCAAGGCTGTAAGTCCCCGGGAGCATAGATAACTATGTGACCGGGGCGCGCAGCCGCAGCCAACGCCGTTGCAGCTCAAAGTATGAAGGCTAGAAGGATAAATTGAAGTAGGGTTGGCAGGATGACTAGGCAGGCACCGTAGGGCGCCTGCCCTTTTTTTAGGCTTCTTTGATACCGGCTTCCACTTCTGCCTGCTGATAACGCTGCTTAAAGGCCTCGTTCTCTTCGACCAGACGCAGTGCCGCTTCCACCAGTTCGTTTTGCACCAGAGTGGTTGCACCCTCGCTGGTTTTCCAGTGAATGTACATCACGCACAATGCCGCAACCTGGAGCTTATCGCCCTCGTCATTGCTGCCATCAAACTGATACTCGGCCAGCGACCAGTGATACACCGGCACGACAAACGGCATATCGCCGCTTTCATCCAGCTCCGGCAGCGTGGCAAACAGTTCAACCATCTCTGGCGTCGCTTCATAGTTCTGGCGGCCGATGGCATCCATCTGGCGACCGTGGGCGCGGGTTTTATTGGCCTGTTTCTGCTTCAGTTTGGCGCGTTTATTACGCTTATCTTGTTTAGTGCTCACACTGTTTCTCTGTCAGATAAAATTCTGGCGGCAGGATAACATATTTGCTCAGGATTTCCCGATCATCAGCGAGACCAGGCCTGCGGCAATCAGCGGACCAACCGGAACGCCACGGAATAACGAAACGCCAATAATAGTCCCAATCAGCAACCCCCCGACCACGGTAGGCTGGCTGCTCATTAATGCCACGCCGCGCCCGCCAACCCAGGAAACAAAAATGCCCACCGCAATCGCCAGCAGTGATTTCCAGTTCAGGAAGGAGTGCATCAGGGTGGTGGAAGGCAGCGTTCCGCTGGCAATGGGTGCCATGACGCCGATGGTCAGAATAATGATCCCGACCGTTACCCCCTGCTTTTCAATCCACGGGAACGTCTGTTGCAGCGGCGTCATGCGAATGGCGACCAACACTAACAGGGCAATGGTGACAGTGAGGTTGTGGCTGAAATAACTCAAAGCGGCAAGAAACAGCAGAATAACGAGGGTCAGATCGAACATTTTTCTCTTCCTGAAATAACAGTTACATAACATCTTGTGCTAACAGCATAAGCATTTTCCGTATCGACTCTACTGTTTTTTTCCCGTGACCGCGCTGGCATGACGGCCAAAATAGCGATGAAACGCCACGCTGAAGTTATTCGCATGGCGATAACCCACCTGCCAGCCCGCCTGCGCCACCTGATACCCCTGCTCCAGCAGGCGGTGCGCCTGTTCCATGCGCAGCTGTAACAGCATCTGTCCCGGCGTCGTATGAAAACGCTGATGAAAACCCTGCTTAAGTTTGTAATCGCTTAACCCTACCGCCATCGCCAGCGTGCTGAGGGAGAACGGCTCGGCCAGATGCGCCAGCATCCATTCCCGTGCCTGCTCCAGCCGCCGATCGTCCTGGGGGTGCAGCGGCCGGTTCCCCGCAGACAGGAGCAAATGCCGGTAAAGCGCCAGCAGATTCAGCGCATGGATCTGCTGCATCAGCGGATCCTGACGGCTGGCTTCCAGCTGTGCCAGTAGCGTTTCCGTTGCCGGGTTAAACGGCGTCCAGGCGTGGTGGGCCAGTATGGGCTGCCGGAACAGGCGTTCACACACCTCTTCACCAAAATAGTGTTTCACGCCGCTGGCCCCAATCAGCAGACGCAGCTGACTGACCGTTTCGCATGCACGATAGTGCCGCTCGCCCACGCTGCCGTTGAAGCTGGTCATGGTCAGATAGTGCTGGCTGAAGCGGGTTTCCTGCCCTTCCCGCCCCTGATAAACCGAATGGCCTGCCAGGCCGAAGGTCAGCACCAGCATCGGCTGTGCATGAGGATTGCAGGTTTCTTCAATCAGCGGCCGCTGAGGTTGATACAACGAGCGCACCAGCGTCATGCCATCCGCAAGCGTGGTGAAATGCGAACGACAGTCACCGACCGTTGGCGGTAATGCGCGGATGGCACCCGTGACCTGCGCATCAGCGGCGCTGACGCGATAGCTTTGTGTGCCCTGAAAAGGCTGGATCATCAGGTTCACCGTTTCCCAGAGTAAAATCACCGCCTCGCAGACAAACGAGGATAATAAGCATTCTCATTTATAGATAGCATAGTTGGCGTTTCTGCGCTATCGACAACAATGAGGATCACCATGAGTACAGGTTACTGGGGGCTGTTACTTGCCCTGCCCGGCATCGCTGCTGCCGCCACCGATACCACTATTCACACCGCCGCCGATGAGATGGTAGTGACCGCCACCAAAACGGCCCTGCCTGCCGTCGAGGTGCCTGCCTCACTGTCCGTACTGTATGGCGAGGATCTGGAGGCACAACGGGTGGAGGAGATAAGCCAGCTGGCGGCACGCACGCCTGGCCTGGTGTTTCAACCCTGGGGACAGTCGGGTACCAACCTGCCCGTGATGCGCGGCCTGAGCGGCAGTGCGACCGGCTTCTCCTCCTCCGTATTACTGACCGAAGACGGTGTGCCGCAGCTGACCAATCAGGGGTTTGATAATGCCTTTATGGACGTGGAGCGCGTGGAGATCCTGCGTGGGCCACAATCCTCGCTCTATGGCCGTAACGCCGAGGCCGGGGTGATCAATGTGGTGACCCGCACCCCGGACAACCTGCAACGCGGCAGGATCGACGCGATCTATGGCAGTCGTAACCGTCAGCAGCTGCGCGGGAGTTTCAGCACGCCGCTGGTTGAGGATCGGCTGTATATGGCCGTTGCCGGGGAGTGGAAATCCCAGGATGGCGACATTGATAATGCCCTGCGCGGCGGCAAAGCCGATGACCGTGAGCGTGATAACCAGCGGCTGCAACTGCGCTGGACGCCCACCGATGCCGACGATCTCCGGCTGCGTTACAGCCATCAGAACTATCACGACGGCGGTTCACAGTGGGGCCCGGTCGCCAGCCGTGACCGGGTGGTCAACAGCGGCACCGATTCCTGGAACCATTCCCGTGCCAGCGTGATCTCCCTCGACTATCGCCATCTGCTGGAGAACGGCTGGCAGTTTCGTTCCATCAGTGCGCAGAGCGACTTCTGGGATCGGGTGCAGCAGGACACCGACTTTATCGCTGCCGACCGTCTGCACCTGCAACGCGACTACCATCTGACCACCCGTTCGCAGGAGTTCCGCTTGCAGGGCGAAGGCGACCGCCACCGCTGGCTGGCCGGGCTCTATTTTGACGCCGACGATCATCATTTCCGCTATCAGCAGAAACTGCCGCTGATGCTGACTGAGCAACGCATTGCGCAGCGCGGTAACACGCAGGCGTTGTTTGGCGAATGGACACAGACGCTGAGCGGGCCGTGGAGCCTGACGCTGGGCGGTCGCGCCGAACGCAGCGCTGTCAGCGTCACGCCTTCAACAGTGGACAAACGCGAAGCCAGCTGGCACAGCCTGTCACCGAAAATCGCCCTGCAATACCAGTGGCGGCCGGACGTACAAACGTACGCCAGCTACAGCCAGGGTTTCCGTGCCGGGGGGTTTAACCTGTTCTCCCCGGCCACGCAGTATGCCTCCTACAACCCGGAGAAAGTGAAATCCTGGGAGCTGGGGATCAAAGGGCTGTCCGACGATAAACGCCTGCGCTACAGCAGCTCCATCTATCTGATGGATATCAGCGATATGCAGGTGCAGCAGATCGTTCAGGCGGGCGTGGTGTACATCGGCAATGCCGCCAAAGCCCGCTCGACGGGCTGGGAGCTGGAGGCAGATTACGCCTTGCTGCCAGAGCTGCGCGTGCAGGGCTCGCTGGGCCTTAACCATACGCGCTTTGACCGTTATCAGGACGGCGCGAATAACTATGCCGGGAACCATAACCCCTTCGCCCCGGATGCCACCGCCAGCCTTGGTCTGCGTTACGACCACAAGAGCGGCGCTTACAGCCAGCTGCAATGGCACGGCGTAGGCCGCAGCTTCCTCGATGCCGCTAATCAATATCAGCAGGCAGGCTACGGTGTTCTGGATATGACCATCGGCTATGCCTGGCGCGACCTCGATGTGTCGCTGTACGTCGATAATCTGACGGACAAAGAGTACGACGCAGTGGGCTACATCAACGGCACCGTACGTGTTTACAGCCCGGCGCGTGAAATGGGCCTCAAAGTGAGCTATCAACTATGAATACTGTACTCAAACACCTGGACCGGCTGGCTGCCAGTAGCGTGATGGCCGATGCGTTAGCGGTGGCCCTCGACCATCGCCTGTTCCATCATTTGCAACAGCCGCAAACGGCGGCACAGCTGGCTGCCCGGCTGAGCTGGCACCCGGACCCCACGGCCCCGCTGCTGGAGCTGCTGTGGAGTGACGGGTGGCTGAACCGCGAAGGCGATCGTTATCGGGTAACGGAGGCGGTACACGCGTTGCTCTGCCCGCAGGGGGATAGCTATGTGGGTGATGCCTGGCGTTATCGTCTGCGTTCACTGCGTGCTTTAGGCCAGCAGCTTCCGGCGCGGGTCACTCAACCGCTGCCCGGCTTCAGCGCACAACTGGCGCAGGATGCGGCCTGGGCCGAAGCCGCCAGCACGCAGATTGCTCAGGAACAGCGTGCGCTGACGGCGGATACGGCCTGCGCCATTGCCGCCACGCTACCGCACTTTACCCGCCCGGCAACCCTGCTGGATATGGGGGGTGGCCCCGGTCTGGTGAGCGCCGCGCTGGGGCAGCGCTATCCTCAGTTGCACGGCGTGGTACAGGACCTGCCATTAACCGCCGCCGTTGCCCAAAAGAATCTCAGCGCCGCCGGGCTGGATGGCCGCTTTAGCGCGCGCAGTGAGCTGACAGCAGAGGAGCGTTTCGACATTATCTGGTGCTCGTCGTTCCTGCATTTTGTCGCTGATCCACTGGAAACATTACGCCAGCTGCGGGCACGGCTGCGCCCCGGTGGCGTGTTGATCGCCGCCCATGCCGAAATTGGCCCACAGCCCGACCAGGCGCGCGAAGTGCTGCCCTTCTTCCTGCCGCTGATACTGCGCGGGAAACATGTGTTCCATCACGGCGAGATGACGCAGATGCTGGCTGGTGCCGGATTCAGCGGTATCCGCTGCCAGTCGTATCCGTTCCCGATGGCACCGCTGATGGTGCATGTGGCGTTTCAGGACGCCGCACCATGAGGCGCGCTGGATTACAGCTGCTGTTTTTCTGGTTTAATTTCAGCCTGACGCTGCCCGTCACCTGGCTGATGCTCGGGCTGCCGCTGATCCTGCACCAGCAGGGCTGGAGCGGCAGTGAACTGGGGCTGTTTCAGCTGGCCGCCCTGCCCGCCGTGATCAAGCTGTGGCTGGCCTTTCCGGTGCAGCGCAGCCGTCTGTTTCGCCAGCGCTATAAAGACTGGGGCAGCCTCCTTTGGCTGTTGCTGGCGGCACTGTTTGCGCTGCTGAGCCAGATATCGTTGCAGCAGGATAAAACCGTGCTGTTTATGCTGCTGCTCGCGGGCAGCCTGCTGTTGGCCTGGTGCGATGTGCCGGTGAATGCGCTGGCCATCGCGCTGTTTCATGACGGCGAGCAACCCCGGGCGGGCAGCGTACGTGCGGCGGCGCTGTTTGCCGGTGCGGTGGGGGGCAGCGGCGTTATGCTGCTGCTATGGCAGCACTATGGCTGGGCGCTTCCCTGCTGGCTGATGAGTGCGGCGGCATTGAGCAGCGCACTGCTATTACGTCTGCTGCCGGAACCGGCCCGGGGTGACCATCCTGCCGTGGCGGTACGGGGGTTCCTGCACCAGCCTGGCGGTAAAAGCTGGTTGCCGATCTGCCTGCTGGCCTTTCCCTTCCTCGGCTGCGGCTGGCTGTGGCTGAAACCCCTGCTGCTGGATGCCGGGCTACCGCTGCAACAGGTGATCCTTTGGGTCGGTGTTGGTGGCAGTGCACTGGGAGCGGTGGTGAGTTTACTCAGCGCCCGCTGGCTGACGCGCCGCAATGCGGCGGCGGCACTGCCGGGCTGGCTGGCCTTTGCCAGCCTCTCGCTGGCCGTGATGGCGCTGGGTGTGATTGGGCAACTGCCTGCCCGTTATCTGCTGGCAATTTCAACGCTGATGGCGGCGGCGATTGGCGGACTGTCAGCACTGATGTTTATGCTGATGATGGCATTCAGCCGTGCGGAAAATCGGGCGGTGGATTACGGTTTGCAGGCCAGTCTGTTTACGCTGTCGCGCCTGACGGTGCCGCTGTTCAGCGGGCTGCTGCTGGACCGGTTGGGCGCTGGAGCCATGCTCTCCACGCTAGCGCTGCTGACGCTGCTGGTGGCGATATATGCCTGGCACCAGCGCCAGGCCATCGGTCAGCGCCTGTTAGTGTAGGAGATCGAGAGCGGCCTGCAAACTGACCTGCGGGCCACTCAGTACCGCCAGCGTGCTGTTCACGCGTTTCTCTGCTCCGCTCATCGACGCCTGCGCCAGTACAATACAGCCCAGTGCGCATTCCGGTCGTTGCTGAATATAATCGGCAATTTGCTGATGATAACCGTCGATGTCGCCCTGGTTAAACCAGGCCCAGGCACGGGGCACCAGCTCGACATACAGACGATCGCCGGGGATAAACGCGCTGAACAACTGCCTGGTCGACTCCAGCGTCGACTGAGCGGTACACAGCACCAGGATCGTGCCGTGATAACGAGAGGCGATTTTGGCCAGCGTGGCATCCACACGCAGTACGGGTTTACTGAACTCGGCTTCCCACACCGCCACACCCAATGTGGTACAGGTGACAATGACCGCATCGCCCTGCTGGCACAACTCTTCAATCGCACGGCGCGTAGCGGCCACAATTTCGGGAGTCACGCCCTGTTCGCCCTGCGTCTGTGCAAACAACTCACTCTCTACACGATGCAGCAGTTCAACCTCGTCGTAATCCAGCGTGGTTAACGCCTGCTCAAACACCTCGATATTGCTTCTGGCTGCATGCAGGCAGGCAATGATGGTCATAACCGCATCTCTTTTAAGGGGCAGAAGGTTACTTTGGCAAAAATAACAGAAATTGCCAGCGAAACTATTCACACCCGAACGAAAGTTTCACTATCACAGCACCATAAGCGTGCACTGCATCATTATCGCGCCGCCAATCGCTGCAACCTTTGTTTCATTCTTTCATTGGTGGCCCGCAGGGCGGCATGCAGTGTGCTTTGAGAGGCTGGTATGGAAATTGCTTCCTGTACATATAGATCGAGAGGAGGAACGGATGAAAGCAATTATCATAGGTGCCGGTATTGGTGGGATGTGTACAGCGATTGCGCTGAAGCGCTGCGGGATCGACAGCGAAGTGTATGAAGCGGTGAAAGAGATTAAGCCGGTCGGCGCGGCTATTTCCATCTGGCCCAACGGTGTGAAATGCCTTAACTATCTTGGGATGAAAGATGCCCTGCGCGCCATTGGCGGCCCGATGCATTATATGGCGTATAAAGATTATCAGAGCGCGGAAACCCTGACGCAGTTCAGCCTTGATGCGCTGGTACAGGATTCTGGCGAGCGCCCTTACCCGGTGGCGCGTTCCGAACTCCAGTCGATGCTACTGAATACCTGGGGCTTTGATAACGTGCAGTTCGGTAAACGCGTGAGTCGCGTTGAACAACAAAGTGACGGCGTCACGGCTTTCTTTGAAGATGGCAGTGAAGCACAGGGGGATCTGCTGATTGCCTGTGATGGCACCCACTCGGTAGTGCGCGAGTCCGTGCTGGGTTACGCCACCGAGCGCCGATATGCGGGGTATGTGAACTGGAACGGGCTGGTCGAGATTGATGAGTCCCTGGCCCCGGCCAACCAGTGGACGACCTTTGTGGGTGAAGGTAAACGTGTTTCGCTGATGCCAATTGCGGGGAATCGCTTTTACTTCTTCTTCGACGTGCCGTTGCCGAAGGGGTTAGCGGAAGATCGCATCAGTCTGCGCGATGATTTATCCCGTTACTTCGCAGGCTGGGCAGCGCCGGTGCAGCAGCTTATTGCGCAGCTGAATCCGGAAACCACCAACCGCGTGGAGATCCACGACATTGAGCCCTTCGCTCAGTTGGTTAAAGGCCGTGTGGCGCTGCTGGGGGATGCGGCACACAGTACCACGCCGGATATCGGCCAGGGCGGCTGTGCGGCGATGGAAGATGCGGTGGTTCTGGCGATGACGCTGCACAGTAACTCGCTGGGGATTGAGGATGCCCTGCTGCGTTATCAGCATAAGCGAGCCGATCGGGTGAAGGATCTGGTGCTGAAAGCACGTAAGCGCTGCGATGTGACCCATGCGAAGGACCCGGCGTTAACCGCGGAGTGGTACGCCGGGCTGAGGCAGGAATCCGGGGAACGCATTATCAGTGGGATGTGTGAGACGATTCAGGGTGGGCCATTAGCGTAGGAGGAGTTTTGGGCTGGCGGGGCCAGGCGCTTGGTCAGGGCCAGGTCTACGATCAGGTCTACGGCCAGGTCAAGGTCAAGGGCGTTTCGCTTTCCCGCTGCGCGGGCTGAGCGACAAGGGGCGGCCAGTCGCCGCCGCCCCTTGACCCCGGGCTTGCGGCAGGCGCATCGCCCGCTAAAGCGGGTTCTCTCAGTCGATCGGTTTTCCCGCCGGACCGGGCGTGACGGGACATCCCTGTCCCGGCTCACCCTCTCGCCGACGTCCTGTCGGCTCGTCCTGGAAATCCGCCCTCCTTCGGCGAGGCTTAATTGCCGCTCAAAAGGTCAACGGCCAGGTCAAAAGAACAATCAAAGACGGACTAAAAATAAACCAAACGCCAACGAACCATTCTTGGCTTTTGTTGGTGTTTTAATTTCTTAGATTTTTGTTTTGATGTTGAGGCGGCAATTAAGCTGCGCTGAGGAAGTGATGTGAACCAGGATGAACCGCCAGGACGGCGGTGAAAGCTCGGGCCGGCACAAGGATGTGCCGTCACGAGCGGTCCGTCGGTGAGCAACGCTTGCGAAGGCACCCGCTGAAAGCGGGCGCGGCGCCTGCCGCAAGCCCGGATTCCAAAGGGCGGGGCGACTGCCGCCCTTTGGTCGCTTCGCCCGCGATAGCGGGAAAGCGAAACGCCCTTGACGTTGACGTTGACGTTGACGTTGACGTTGACGTTGACGTTGACCTTAAGACATTGACCTGGCCCTGGGCTTAGCCCAGAACCGGGGCCCCCTCATGCCAGATAAAACACCGACGTTAACTCTGCACTCACTGGACTATGATCCGCATTCGACGGCATCAACTCACACATCGATTGCCACCAGCGCTGGCACACCTCCGTCTCAGCCACAGCATTCCAACGTTCTTCTGACTCCACCTCCACCACCGCAAACAGCAGATTGCGCGGCGCATCCAGAAAAATACTGTAATGGTGCGCGCCGTGATCCTTCAGCGTCTGCGCCAGCTCCGGCCAGATCGGATTATGTCGCTGCTGATACTCCTGGTGCTTATCAGGATGCACCTGCATCACAAACGCTTTACGCAACATGGTTATGCTTCGCCTCCAGCGCCGCGCGCCAGGGTTGCACACCGAAACGTTCACCCAGCGCCACCAGTTCTTCAGTCGTTATGCTCTGCTTCATACCGCCCATCGACAGCACTTTCACCACCACTTCGGATGACTTCTCAGCGGTATCAATCAGGCCAAAGGTTTCGTCGAGGGTCGGTCCCGCACCAAAAATACCGTGGAACGGCCACATCACCAACGTATGTGACTGCATTTTCTCAGCCGTTGCACGGCCAATCCCATCGGTGCCCGGCACCATCCACGGCACAATCCCTACACCATCCGGGAACACCACCAGACACTCGGTGCTGCCTTCCCATAACAGGCGAGTGAAGCTGGCTGAATCCAAATCCACCACATAGCTTAACGCCATAAAGTGGGTGGCATGGCAGTGCATAATCACACGATCCGCGCCGTTGGTCAGTTGCTTACGCACACTGTGCGACTGGAAGTGTGATGCCAGCTCAGAGGTAGGAACACCACCGTTGGTCAGGCCCCAGTGGATGGTAAAGGCGCGGCCATCTTCGCTGACGCGCAGCAGTACCAGACAGTCAGCCGGATCGAGCTGCACATTGCGGAAAAACTTGCCCGAACCGGTCACCAGGAACCAGTCATTGGCCAGCTGAGGTGCAGGCTGGCTCAGTTCCAGCGTACGCGGCTGACGGTCAAAGTCTGCCGCAAACGGCTGAACTTCTTCGTCCAGCAGGCGCAGCGAGACGTTACCGCCGTTACGTTCATCCCAGCCCTTCAGCCACATATCCGTAGTCGCTTTGACCATTCCCTGGACAAACCAGGCGTTGATAATTTTTTGCATGTCATACCCTTAACGTTGGCTGAGAATCTGTTGTTCGTAATGACGGACGTCGTTTAACCAGCTGGCACCGGCCGGGACATCGTGGCGCAGACACCAGGTTTCCCACACGGCCTGCCAGGGCAGGGATTTTTGCTCTTCCAGCAGCGCCAGACGCGCCGTGTAATCCCCGTCGTTTTCCAGCGTTTTCAGCATATCGACCGGTTCCAGCAGTGCACGCAGCAGCGCTTTTTTGGCATTGCGCGTGCCGATCACCCAGGCCGCAATACGGTTGATGGAGGCATCAAAGAAGTCGAGGCCGATGTGCACCTTATCAAACAGACGCTGACGCACGATTTCGCTGGCAATCGCCTGGGTTTCATCATCCAGCAGCACCACGTGGTCGCTGTCCCAGCGTACCGGGCGGCTGACATGCAGCAGCAGGCGTGGAACATACAGCATCGCGGTAGAGATCTTATCGGAGATCACTTCGGTCGGATGGAAGTGACCGGCATCCAGCGTCAGCGCGATCTGGCGGCTGGCGGCATAACCGAGGCAAAACTCGTTCGAACCCACGGTGTAGCTCTCGGCGCCAATGCCGAACAGCTTGCTTTCGACGGCATCAATATGGTGAGCCGGGTTGAGTTTTTCGCCGATCACTTCATCCAGGGATTCCATCAGGCGCTGACGTGGCGCAAGGCGATCCACGGTCAGATCTTTCATGCCATCCGGCACCCAAATATTCATCACTGAGGGCGTACCGAGCTGCTCCCCCAGGTAAGCCGACACCTTGCGGCTCGCCTGACAGTGCTCAATCCAGAACTGACGGATTTCGGCATTGTTGTGCGCCAGGGTAAAGCCATCAGCACTCAGCTCATGCGAAAAGCAGCTGGGATTAAAATCCAGCCCCAGCTGGCGATCGCGCGCCCACGCGACCCACCCGGCAAAATGCTGTGGTTTGATTTCATTGCGTTTGACGGCCTGCTCGCTTTCCAGATAGATCGCGTGCAGGTTGAGACGTTTCGGGCCGGGGATCAGCGCCATCGCCTGGTCAAGGTCCGAACGCAACTCTTCCACATTACGTGCGCGGCCAGGATAGTTGCCCGTGGCCTGAATACCGCCCGTCAGTGCGCCCTGCGGGTTTTCAAAACCGCGCACATCGTCGCCCTGCCAGCAGTGCATGGAAACGGGAAGTTGGTCGAGCTGTGACAGTGCGGCTTCTACATCCACACCGATATCGGCGAAACGCTGTTTCGCCAGGACGAAAGCCTGCTCGATGGCCTGGGTCATATACATAGCTCCTTTGCTGAAGAGGTGAGTGACACGAAACGCGCCAGATTGCGGCGAAACACATCACTCCCGTGAGAGTCAAAACGGATAAGAGGGAAATGCTGGCCAAGCTGCTGGCGGAAAGCCGTGACATCGGCCACCGCACCGGCGGTAATCAGCTGGCAGCCGATATTGCCCAACGTGGAGGCCTCCACCGGGCCAGCGAACACCGGAATGCCACAGGCATCGGCACATAGCTGATTAAGAAATGGATTCTGGCAGCCGCCGCCGACAATATGCAGCTGGCTGAAGCGCGCACCGCGCAGCTGTTCCAGCTCCTGCAACACCTGGCGGTAGCAGAAGGCCAGGCTGTCAAAGATACAACGCGCCAGCTCAGAAGGGGTGGTCGGCACCGGCATTCGCTGCCCGGCGCAGGCATCCTGAATTTCACGTACCATGCTGGGTGGGTTAATAAAGCGATCGTCATTCGGGTTAATCAGCCACTGACAGGCTGGCTGCTGCTCCGCATCCGCAATCAACTGACAGAGATCGGTGATGGCCAGCTCGCTACACACACGCTGGAGCAGCCAAAGACCCATAATGTTTTTCAACACCCGGAAGCGCCCTTCGGCCCCGCCTTCGTTGGTGATATTGGCATCCTGGGCAGCCTGACAGGTAAAGGGCAGACGGCTTTCAAAGCCCATTAATGACCAGGTGCCGGAACTGAGGTAAGCCGCATTGTCACCCGCCAGCGGCGTCGCCAGTACGGCACTGGCGGTGTCGTGGGTGGCGACGGCCACCACGGGGATCACCTTGCCTGACGGGCTGGTCCAGCCCCCGACGCGTTTACCTGGCTGTGACGGTTTGCCAAACCATGACGGGTTCGCCCCGCTCCAGCGCAGCAGATCCGCGTCCCACTCACCGCTGGTGATGTTCAGCATTTGCGTGGTGGTGGCGTTGGTGTATTCCCAGTTAAGTTCACCCGTCAGGCGGTAATGCAGGTAGTCAGGGATCATCAGTGCATGTGCCACCTGCGCCAGTTCTGGCGCGGCATCACGGCACAGTGCACGCAGTTGATACAGGGTGTTAAACGGCAGGAACTGGATGCCGGTGCGCTGATAAATACGGTCATGGCCGAGTTCACGGCAGGCCTGTGCCATCACGCCCTGGGTACGGTCATCGCGATAGGCCACGGGTAGACCCACCCGGTTCCCCTGCGCATCCAGCAGCACATAGTCGACCGCCCAGGTATCAATCCCGATGCTTTCGGGCACGATGCCCTGGCGGTCGATTTTTTCCAGTGCGTCAGTAATAAACTGTTCCAGTGCATCAAGATCCCAGCACTGATGGTCATCAACGGTGACCAGCTGGTTTACGCAGCGGCTGACTTCATTCAGCGTCATCGCACCGCTTTCTGAGTCGTGACGGGCCAGCATAACGCGGCCGCTGGACGCGCCAAGATCGATGGCGACAAAGTGACGAAGGCTCATGTGTTCGCTTCCTGATGATTCAATGTCACCAGTGTAAAAGAGCCTGATTTTGCCACCTTCTCGCTACTGCCAGCCGGATCTGACCGCTGGCAGCCTGGCAAAGATGAACGTGAAGCAGATCACAATTTGATTGATGGCACGCAGAATCACGGGATGTGACCCTGCCCTCATTTCTCACTCTTTCCCCCACTTTCTTAAAAATATCACCGGGATAGTCGCTTTCGCTGTCAAAAATTCAAGGTGGGTTTCCGTCGCGCTGCGTAGACTCTGTTGCTGATATGTTAAAGAGGAAACGATCATGACCGTGTTACACAGCGCTGATTTCTTCCCGACAGGGCATTTCCCGGTCGCCATTGAACCCCGTGCGCCACAAGGGGTGTTCCCGGAGCATTATCATGATGATTTTCATGAAATTGTCATTGTTGAACAGGGTGCAGGTATTCATGTCTTTAACGGCCAGTCACAGCCTTTATGCAGCGGCTGCGTCTGCTTTGTACGCAGTCATGATCGCCATCTGTATGAGCAAACGGAAAATCTGTGCCTGACCAACGTGCTCTATCGCGGGCCGGAATCCTTTCGTTTTCTCTCCGGCCTGCAGCATCTGCTACCGCAGGAGCAGGACGGAAACTACCCCTCGCACTGGCGTATCGGCAACAAAGTGCTGGCCCAGGCCAGGCAGTTAATCGAGCAGTTAGAGCAGCCACCGCTCAGTGACAGCCTGGCCTGCCAGGCAGAGCAGGAGATGCATTTTATGCGTCTGCTGTTGCTGTTACGCCAGGGGGGCAGCGCCAGCAACGACGATCAGGACAGTCGCCTGCGTGGTCTGCTGGACTGGCTGGCGGATCACTACAGTGAGGATGTGGACTGGGAAAATCTTGCCGACCGTTTTTCGCTGTCGCTGCGCACGCTCCACCGCCAGTTGAAACAGCAGACCGGCAGCACACCTCAACGTTACCTTAATCGGCTGCGATTGCTGGAAGCACGCCACCTGCTGCGTCACAGTGAAATGCGGGTGACAGATATTGCGTTTCACTGCGGTTTTGGTGACAGCAATCACTTTTCTACGCTGTTCAAGCGTGAATTTGGCCTTTCTCCACGTACACTGCGACAAAATGACTGATGAGGTGACCCGTGACCGCTCCCCTGCGACTGGCAAAAGCTGACTACTTCCCTTCTGAACAGATGCCTGTCGCGGTGGCTGAACGCACCTCTCAACCCTCATTCCCGCCTCACGTCCACGAATTCAATGAGATTGTGCTGGTCTGGCGCGGTAATGGCCTGCACGTGATGAATGACCGCCCCTGGCTGATCACCTGCGGTGATATTTTCTATCTGAATGCCAATGACTGCCACAGCTATGAATCGGTCAATGAACTGGCGCTGGATAATATTCTTTACTGCCCGGAGCGTTTTCAACTGAGCCTCGACTGGCAGCAACTTATTCCCCCGCGTGAATCCGCCGCCTGGCGTTTAACCACACGCGGCATGGCGTTGGCGCGTGGCGTGATCCAGCAGCTTGAACAGGAAAGCAGGAAGAGTGATGTGCTGTCACGTCAGCTGACGGAGGCGCTGTTTTTACAGCTGGCCTTAGTGTTGCAACGCCATCGTTATGCGTCCGATCGGGCCTGGCAGATGCCGGAGGGAGAACAGCTCGATCTGCTGATGGCCGCGATTCAGGGGCAGATTGCTGTCCCCTTTGACCTTGCCACCTTTTGTGGCCAGCACCAATTGTCAGAGCGTGCGCTGAAACAACTCTTCCGTCAGCAAACTGGCATGACTATCGGGCACTATTTACGTCAGTTGCAGCTATGCCAGGCGAAGCACCTGTTGCGTACCAGCGAATGTCTGATCGGTGAAGTGGCCGCACGTTGCGGCTTTGATGACAGTAATTACTTTTCCGTGGTGTTCACCCGTGATACCGGGCTGACCCCCAGCGCCTGGCGCCAGCGATTTGTGCGTCCTTCCGCTTTGCACGTTCGGCCGGAAAAGGCCTGATTGCAATAATGCGGGAGGGTTGACCTTTGAGGCATAAGGCCAGGGGCTTGGGCTTGAGCCAAGGCCAGGTCAAGCCCAGGTCAAGGTCTTAAGGTCAAGGGCGTTTCGCTTTCCCACTTCGTGGGCGAAGCGACCTAAGGGCGGCAGTCGCCCCGCCCTTAGGAATCCGGGCTGCGGCAGGCGCATCGCCCGCTTGACGCGGGTTCCCTCAGTCGGTCGGCTTTCCTGCCGGACTGGTTGTGACGGGACATCCCTGTCCCGGCACGCCCTCTCGCCAACGTCCTGTTGGCTCGTCCTGGAAATCCCCCCTCCTTCGGCGAGGCTTAATTGCCGCTCAAAAGGTCAACGGCCGGGTCAAAATAAAAAGAAAAACCAATCAAATAGACCAGACACAAAAAGCCTTTTTGGTTTTATTTAATCTTTTAGATTTTGGTTTTGATGTTGAGGCGGCAATTAAGCTGCGCTGAGGAAGTGATGTGAACCAGGATGAACCGCCAGGATGGCGGTGAAAGCTCGGGCCGGCACAGGGAAGTGCCGTCACGAGCGGTCCGTCGGTGAACGGAACTGACGAAGGCACCCGCAAAGCGGGCGCGGCGCCTGCCGCAAGCCCGGGGTCAAGGGGCGGCGGCGACTGGCCGCCCCTTGTCGCTTCGCCCGCGCAGTGGGAAAGCGAAACGCCCTTGACCTTGACCTTAAACTGACAGCAAGCCAGAGAGTCCCGGGGCTCTCTACCAGATCAGGAAACCATACCCAGACCAACAATGTTGGCCGCAATAATAATCACGAAGCATCCCACGCTAAGGACCCGCACCGGCTTACGCCCCACGTTATTCCACTCTTTCAGAACCAGACCCACCAGACCACCACACAAGACGTAGAAGCTCATGTGCAGCATCCAACTGACGAAGTCATACTGCGCCGGAATACGTGCATGGCCCCAGGCATAGAAGAAGAACTGCAGATACCACATGATGCCGCCGAGCAGTGACAGACAAACGTTGGCAATCAGCAATGATTTCGCCACAGAGAAGTCCGCTTTCACTGACAGGTTTGATTTGGTCGCCAGACGGATAAAACAGAAACCAAGGTTAACCAGCGCCCCGCCGCCCATAATCACCACGTAGCTCGGTAACGCCACGTACAGCGGATCGATACCCAGCGCCGCTGCCGCTTCATGCATCGGTTTGGCGGCGTCCATGGCAAAGGACATACCGGCTGAGAAAATCCCACACATCACCGCCAGTACCAGCCCTTTTTTCAGGTTGAACTCTTCCGCAGTGATGCCCATTGCCCGTTCTTTTAACAACCCGGCACGGGAGACGATCGCCACGCCTGCAAGAGCAACCAGCACGCCCAGCAGCGTCAATCGTCCTCCGGCAGAACTGAACAGCTCCACAAAGCGCCCCTGAAGCAGCGGCGTCATTAACGTTCCGACCACCAAAGTGATGCCGATGGCAATACCAATGCCCATCGACATACCGAGATAACGCATGGTCAGACCGTAGTTAATGTTACCAATCCCCCACATCGCGCCGAACAGGAAGACAGGCATCAACTGTTCAAGCGAGAACGCGCTGTAGTAGGCCCAGAAGTTGGGCAGCAGGATCGCACTGACGGCCCAGGGGAGCACGATCCACGACATGATCCCCCCCACCGACCACATGGTTTCCCATGACCAGTTGCGCACTTTTTTGAACGGTGCATAAAAGCAGGCAGCACTTGCGGCCCCGACCAGATGCCACAAAATACCGGAGACAATGGCTTCACTCATTTTTTAATCCTTCGTTGTTGTTTGCCCTGATGACGAAGGAGTCTACGGAGAAGGTCAGGTGCTCAACCTTAGGCTGGTTGCCCCTCTGGCACCAAACCTGGCAAAATTGAGCACCTTCTCCCCTCCGCTGTCACAAATCAATCATCTGATTCGCTGCAACGTGCTAAATCGTGATTTTTTCCTAAGCCACTCATATTCATCACTAAATATAAATAATGCCAGCGCAGGCATGGGGTTCTTGCCGTTTTTGCCAGCCAGCTCTCATTGATGGCAGCCACATCAAGGTGATTCACCGCCAGCTGTAGCACCTTCTCAGACCTGCAACAGTTTTTGCGCTGTTAATTAACAACCCTATAAAAAGTGTGTCACGGAGAATCAGCCATGAACCCAGTTCAGCAACACATGTATATCAATGGTGAGTTTGTCGAAAATCGCGCCGATCGCTGGATAGAAGTGATCAATCCGGCAACAGAAGCCGTGCTGTCGCGCATTCCTGAAGGCAGCGCAGAAGATGCGCAGCGCGCTATTGATGCGGCAGCGGCGGCTCAGCCCGCCTGGGAAGCGCTGCCCGCTATCGAACGCGGTAACTGGTTGCAAAAAATCGCCCAGGGTGTGCGCCAGCGTGCCGCAGAGCTGACCGCCACCATCGTTGCCGAAGGGGGAAAAACCCAGGAGCTCGCCGAAACGGAAGTGTTCTTTACCGCGGACTATCTGGACTACATGGCCGGATGGGCGCGCCGCTACGAAGGTGAGATCGTGCAGAGCGATCGCCCGCAGGAGAACATCCTGGTATTTAAGAAAGCGATTGGCGTCACGACAGGGATTCTGCCGTGGAACTTCCCGTTTTTCCTGATTGCCCGTAAAGCCGCGCCGGCCCTGTTAACGGGCAACACCATCGTGGTCAAACCGAGTGAACTGACCCCGAACAACGCGATTATCTTTGCGCAGATTGTTGATGAGATTGGTCTGCCTGCCGGGGTGTTTAACCTGGTTACCGGCTACGGCCCGGTGGTCGGTCACGAACTGGCCGCAAACCCGAAGGTCGGACTGGTCAGCCTGACCGGCAGCGTGGGTGCCGGGATCGCCACCATGCAGGCGGCGGCAAAGAACATTACCAGGGTCTCGCTGGAGTTGGGTGGCAAAGCCCCGGCCATCATTATGAACGACGCCGATCTCGATCTGGCGGTAAAAGCGATTGTGGCATCACGCATGATCAATACCGGGCAGGTGTGTAACTGCGCAGAACGCCTCTACGTGCAGGATGGGGTATATGACGAGGTGGTTGAACGTCTCAGTGCTGCCTTTAAGCAGGTCACCTGGGGCGACCCGGCCAGCCAAAAAGGTCTGGACATGGGGCCACTGATCACGGCGGCAGCACTGCAACGCGTGGAACAAAAAGTGGCGGATGCGGTGGCTGCCGGGGCAAAGGTGGTGACAGGCGGCAAGCGTTCAGGCAACACCGGTTTCTTCTTCGAACCCACCTTGCTGACCCATGTCGGGCAAAAGATGAATATCATGCAGGAAGAGACCTTTGGCCCGGTGCTGCCGGTGATGAAGTTCAGCACGCTGGATGAAGCCATTGCGCTGGCCAACGACAGTGAATATGGTCTCACCTCCTCCATTTTTACCCAGAATCTGAACACCGCGATGCTGGCCCTGAAGCAGCTTAAGTTTGGTGAAACCTATATCAACCGCGAGCACTTCGAAGCCATGCAGGGCTTCCACGCGGGCTGGCGTAAGTCCGGCATCGGTGGGGCCGATGGCCGTCATGGTCTGGAGGAATATCTGCAAACCCACGTCGCGTATCTGCAATACCAGTAACCCATATTGCTGGCGTATTCACCGTAGGGGGCGATCGTTTTTTCCGATCGCCCTCTGTCCTTATCTATCCTGCACATATCGTTATCACAACTACTCGTTAAGCCCGCTTCATGCATTTTGTTATGTTTTTCCCATAGCGCTTATTACCTGGGGAAATAACATGAATAAAGCATTACTGAGCGGACTGATTGCCGGGATCGTTATTGGCTCGACCTTTTCCGCCACCGCCGCTGAAACCGCACCAAAAACCATCAATATCGGCTACCAAAAAGCCAATATCTTCGCGTTGCTGAAGTATCGCGGCACGCTGGACGAGCAGTTTAAAAAACAGGGTATCGCCGTACGCTGGGTTGAATTCCCAGCCGGGCCCCAGATGCTGGAAGGCCTGAACGTCGGCAGCATCGACCTCGCGGCTACCGGTGATGCCCCGCCGACCTTTGCTCAGGCAGCCCAGGCCGATCTGGTTTATCTCGCCCACTCCCCGGCAAACCCGAAAACAGAAGCGATTGTGGTACCGGAGAACTCACCGATCAAAACCGTCGCGGACCTGAAAGGCAAGCGCGTGGCGCTGAACAAAGGCTCTGACGTAAACTATCTACTGGTCAGCGCCCTCGAAGATGCCGGCCTGAACTATAAAGACATTACCCCGGTTTATCTGCCTCCGGCCGATGCCCGCGCCGCATTCCAGCGCGGCGCGGTGGACGCCTGGGTGATTTGGGACCCGTACTACGCCGAAGTGGAAACCAACGCCAAAGCGCGTCTGGTGAAAGATGCCGAAGGTCTGGTACCGCACTACACCTTCTATCTCGCCAGCCGCAAGTTTGCCGATACCTATCCGCAGACGGCGAAACAGGTGGTCGATGAGCTGGGAACCCTGAGTACCTGGGCTAACGCCCACCCGGATGACGCCGCGAAGATCCTTTCAACCTCGACCGGCCTGCCTCAGCCCATCTGGCAGCGTGCACTGGCGAGAATGCCCTACGGTGCAGAGCGCATGACACCGGAAGTGTTTAAGCAGCAGCAGGCACTGGCGGATAAGTTTACCCAGATTGGATTATTGCCAGTGAAGGTGGATGTCAGTTCGGCGACATGGTCGCTGGATAAGAAATAATTTCGGCCTGAATTCCACCCCATCCAAATCGCGGGTCGACCAGAAAAGGTCGACCCGCTGCTAAGAGTGAAGAGTGGGTAGGTTTGGGTGTTACTCCCCTTCGCCAATCTGCCAGATAAACGTCGGTTCCTTGCCGTTCACCTCCCAGTCGCCCACATTACGGATCTTATAAATCACCGGATTATGCGACGACACGGTACGCGCATTACGCCAGTGGCGATCCAGCGCTTTACTGATGCGAGTATCTGATGCCCCCAGTGCATTAAACAGCTCGGTTGCGGCACGCGGGATCAGCTCGGTGGCAATCACCTGCGCCTGTGCGGACTCCAGTTCCGCCAGCACATTGGCCTGCTGGATCAGCGCCTCGTCCCCGCTGTTATGGACCTCATAAGCACCTTGCAGCGCATGCGTTGCCTGCTGAGTTGCCGCTTCAACCGCATAGACCCAGCTGGAGATCTGCCCCACTACCTGCAACACCTGTACATCGTTTTTCACCTGCGTGGCATTGCCGTGGCTGTAGACGCGTTTACGGCTGGCAACGCCTGCCGCCGCATCGCGTTTCACGGCTCGGCCAATTCCCGCCAGCGTCGACAGTAAAACATGCTGATAAAACGCGGTCTGATAGCGAAAACGCTCGGTGAAATCATAGACATGCGCCTGCTCAACCTCTGCCTGATGAAAACGGGTGGTCCCACTGCCGCTCAGACGCTGGCCGAAGCCGTCCCAGTCATCTTCACGCTCTACGCCCTGCTGATGGGTATTCACCAGCGCAATCACATCACGACCGTTATCGTTGCGTTGGGCATAAACATCAATCCAGTCGGCATACAGCGTGCCGGTGCTGTAAAACTTCTCGCCGGAGATCAACCAGCCCTTCTCTGACGGGGTGACGCGGGTGATTACCTCACCCAACTTGAGATTGCCGATTTCCGTCCAGCCACTGCCCACCAGCTCGCCATCATGGAAGCGGCGGAACCAGCGCTGACGCTCTTCACTGTCAGGCTGATTCAGGCGATCTTCCACAAAAGCGAAATGGGCGCGCAGCGCCTGCGGCAGGTTAGAGTCGGCTTCCGCCAGCTCCGTCAGCAGCTGGAACAGCTGCGGCAAGGTGGCGCCAAAACCGCCCTCCGCCTGCGGGATACGCAGGGTGCCGAACCCGGCTTCTTTCAACCAACGTATCGGCTCCAGCGGAAGTGTACGCGTCACTTCACGTTCGGCAGCACCTGCAGCAATGCGGGCAAATACCGGGCGAAAACGGGCCGCCAGCGCGGCGTAATCAGCAACAGATTCAGACATAGGATTCTTCCTTTTCGGATGGGTCATCAATGTCCTGCTTCGTCGGTTCAAAACGGATCACCAGCAGGAAAATAATCGGGATAATCGCGGCCAGCGAGACAATCCAGAACATATTAGTGCCAAAAGAGGCCTGCAAAATGGGCAGGATAAACAGCGCCAGCGCACTGCCGACGCCGGACAGGGAGCGGCCAAAGCCGACGCCGGTGGCTCGGATATGCGTTGGATAAGAGAGTGCCGGGTAGATCATCATCTGCGCGCCAGGGCCGAAACCTTCAGCAAACAGCCACAGACCCAACATCAGGATGGCGAACACCACACCCATCGTGGCACTTGGGTGACCAATCAGCGCCAGCGAGATCAACGCGATAAATTGCAGGGCAAAACCGGCAATCGCCACATGACGTGATGGGAATTTCCATGCCAGACGCATGCCCAGCAGACCGCCGGTAAAGGCAAACAGCGCATTCAGCCCCAGTGAAGCAGAGATGGTTTCAAACACGCCTGCCCCCAGGAACTGCGCAAGAATTGACGGCAGGAAGAAGGCAATCGCGGTGTATTCAAACGAGATACAGATATTCATGACCGCCGTCACAATGGTGCGTTCGCGGTACGGTTTCTGAAACAGCACACGGAAACTCACCTTCGGGGGGGCCTTCTTCACGGGCTCTCTTTCATCGGGTTCGGCGGCATGCGCCGTAATGCCATAGGAGTCACGCAGAATACGCGCCGCCCCTTCCAGGTCACCCTGATTAGCGGCCCACAGCGGGGATTCATTCATAAACTTGCTGCGCACGGCGATGATCAAGAGCGCAGGCACCGCACCAAACAGCAGCGAGGCGCGCCACAGCCAGTCGGCGTGTTCGGCAGGCAGCAGGAAGTAGAGCGCAAAGATAATAAAGAAACAGGCGGACGAAGCGGCGTACCACATCGGGCACCAGGCCGCCAGCCGGGCGGCTTTGTTGCCTTTGCCCGCAAACTTCGAGAATTCAGCCAGATAGGCCATCGCCACGGGCAAATCGATGCCAACGCCAATGCCCATCAGGAAACGGGCACCGATCAGCACCCAAACGTTCGGCGCTAATCCGGCAGCAATCGCGGAGACCACAAAGAACAGCATATCGGCCATAAAGACGGAGTAGCGGCCATATTTATCGGTCAGCCAGCCACCCAGCAGGTTGCCCACTATGGTGCCGATCATGATCGATGACGTCACGAGCCCGGTGATCGCCGGCGTTAAGCCAAACTCTTTCACCACATCGTCAATGCCGTAGGAGAGCGTGGTCAGATCGTAGGCATCGAGAAACACGCCGCCCAGAGCCAGAAAGACTATCCAGCGTGCGTAACTATTTTTACTGGTACGGGTGTTAATCAGCTGCGCCACATCACTGACGGATCGAACCGGTGTTGAATGGGATGGCGATATTGCAATGCCATCGTCAATATTAATTGAACTCATAGTATCCCCATATACCTATTATTTTATTTGCAGGTTCACCCGTTATTTTCGGGTGCCACACTACTTTTATAGAGAGGAAACCTTGCAATAACAAACAAGGAAAAATTATTTGAATGTGCGACAAAGTCATAATGCACGTAAAATAAATCACTTAAATGTCATAATAAATGCAAATAGCACAATTAGCTTAGCAAGAAGCATGCCAAATTCATTAGAGTACGCGATTATTTTAAAAGGAGAACGACATGAAATGGAACAGAGATAAAGCATTAAAACACTTGCGAAGTCGTGCAAAACCAGCATCCCAAAATAGTTGTGCCGAATTTACCAAACAGGCAATAGAAGCAGGTGGAATCACTCTGCACCGAACCAATAATGCAAAAAACTTTAGCGCATCATTATCACGTGCAGGGTTTGCCGAGTTGCCTGCTGACTCAATAATAATTGCTGGTGATATTGTTGTTATTCAACCACATAGTGAAGATGACCTGATCGGTCACATGGCCATGTTCGATGGTTCAATCTGGATTTCAGATTTCAGGCAGCGCGCAATGTATCCCGACCTCGCCTATCGACAAGCTCAACCTTTATTTACCCTTTACAGAATGCCTTGATGTTAAAAAAGCCCGGACTATTCCGGGCTGAACATTTTATTTTTCCGAAACAGGCACCAGCACACCCTGCACCAGCGGATCGGTGGTTTCCTTTAACCACTGCTGCACACGGGGATCGGCAAACGCTTTTTTCAGCTTGATAATATTTTCATCGTTTAAATAAGGCGTACCAATCACCAACTGTGAGGAAAAGGTTTGTGGCGCAGGCGGGAATAATATGCCTTTGTCGCGAGAAACTTTTCCTGCATCAAACTGGGAAACATACCCAATCGCCGCACCCACAGAATTTAATGCCCGTGGAATAGTTAACAGGCCCAGCTCCTTAAAATTAAATTTTTTCGGATTTCCTTTAAAATCCCTACACTATAAAGAATAGCATTTTTTGCCTTGCACGTGATAAGGCCTAGTTATTAACGTACTCAGCACTTAAAAGGAGACGTCTATGACATGGAACAGAGACCGGGCATTACAACATTTAAGAAGCCGTGCTAATGCAGAATCCCAAAATCGTTGCGCTGAATTTACCAGGCACGCAATCGAAGCTGGTGGCCTCACTCTCAATCGAACAAGTAATGCAAAAAATTATGGCACGTCATTATCTCGTGCAGGGTTTCGTGAATTACCTCCTGGTTCAACGATAAATGCTGGTGATATTGTGGTTATCCAACCTTATAGTGGAGGAAACCCAGCCGGGCATATGGCAATGTTTGATGGCTCAATATGGATCTCAGATTTCAGGCAGCGCACAATGTATCCCGGCCCTGGCTATCGGCATTCTCAACCTTCTTTTAAAATTTACAGGATGCCTTGATGCGTATTGGGATGATTTTAATTGCTTCTTTTCTCTCAGCGTGCTGTGTTGCAAATAGACAGGATTCACACACTCAAGCATACGATTTTTATAAATCCTACCTCACATCATTCTCTTCATCAGCCTCTGAAAATCGACCTCAGTGGCTCAATCAGTATGTCTCCACAGATACGTTAAATCGTCTTGAAAACATTGCCAAAATTCCTGAGCAGGAAATCGTTAATTCTGACTATTTTACCTACACTCAGGACTATGACCCTGCATGGATCCCAGCTCTGAAGGTGGGAAAACCACAGGCAATGATGAGCAGTGAAGTGGTTGATGTTTGGCTGGGAGTCGAAGATGATCAATCGCTTCATCTCCAGGCCTGGTTGCGAGAAGAAAATGGACGTTGGAAGATTTACCGCGTACGCGATATTACTGACAATTTTGAACATCGTATATTCAGTTACAGCAAATAACACATCATTAATAAAGCCCGGACGATTCCGGGCTGAACATTTTATTTTTCCGAAACAGGCACCAACACACCCTGTACCAGCGGATCGGTGGTTTCCTTTAACCACTGCTGCACACGGGGATCGGCAAACGCTTTTTTCAGCTTGATAATATTTTCATCGTTTAAATAAGGCGTTCCAATCACCAACTGTGAGGCAAAGGTTTGTGGCGCAGGCGGGAATAATATGCCTTTGTCGCGCGAAACTTTTCCTGCATCAAACTGGGAAACATACCCAATCGCCGCATCCACAGAATTTAATGCCCGTGGCATGGTTAACAGATCGAGTTCTTTAAAATTAAACTTATGTGGATTCTCTTTAATATCTTTTAATTTCGCCGTACGCGGTTCTACCGCCGGATCCAAACCAATCAGACCAATACGCTGTAACAGCCACAGCGCCTGCCCCTGATTAGCACCGTCATTCGGTACCACGATTTCCGCGCCTTGCGGCAGGTCAGCAATGGTCTTGTAACGGTCAGAGTAGATGCCGAATGCCCACTGGAATACCGGCAGGGTCGAGGTCAGTTCAAACTTGTTGGCATCCACCACCTGCTTCAGCCACCACTGGTGCTGATAGATGGTTGCCGCATACTGGCCTTCCGCCACCGCACGGTCAGCCTGCACCGGGTCCTGCAACCCTACCGCTTCCAGCTTGATGCCATAATCTGGCGCAATATTCTGCGCGACATATTCGATCAGGCGCTGCTCTCCGGCCATCGCCGGTTCAAAATGCACTTTCAGCGTGGTGCCGAAAGTCACGCTGTGACGCTGCTGGGCAGTGAAGTACCAGCCCAGTCCGGCGATCAGCACAATAGCCACGATGGCGACCTGCCACGGCCAGGTTTTCTTCTTTTTCAGTTCAAAATTCTGCTGCGTCATGATGAGTGTGTACCCTGTGAGTGTTGAAGTGCGGCAACCACGCGGTCGCCAATAAACTGAATCAGTTGGATGGTCACAATCAGCACCACAATGGTGGCGATCATGATGTGGTTATCAAAACGCTGGTAGCCATACACCACGGCCAGATAGCCGATGCCCCCGGCACCAATGGTGCCCGCAATGGCGGAGTATTCGATCATCGAGATGACGTTCAGGGTGATCGCAGCGACGATGGCGGGGAGCGCCTCACTGAGCTGCGCCCCGGTGATCACCTGCCAGCGCGAACCGCCGGACACCAGTCCGACCGCTGTCACTTCCGGCGGCAGTTCACGCAGTGCGTTCTCCACCAGGCGGGCGAAAAACGGCGTCCCGGCAACAATCATTGGGATCACAGCCGCCGGAATGCCGATGGTGGTACCGGTCAGCCAGAAGGTGAACGGAATAATCGCCGCCATCAGCACCAGAAACGGCAGTGAACGACCAATATTTACCAACCCGCTCAGGCTACGGTTCAGCCCCGCTTGCGGAAATAGTCCGGCGCGCGAGGTGTTAAACAACACCACGCCCAGCGTTCCGCCGAGAGTGACAACAAACAGCATCACAATGCCGACCATCAGCCAGGTTTCACCGTAGGCAGGCAGCATCAGTTCATGGATCTGGTTCCAGGGGGTATCCTGGCTGGTAACGTCAACGGGTTTCATCCGGCCTCCTGCAAGCGCGGGCGCGCCTCGATGATTTGTGCCTTCATGCCCAGCTGTGCCAGAGCAGTAATCAGCGCCTCTGGTGACAGCGGGCGCTGGTTAAAACGCACCGCAATCTGCATCCGTCCGGCGAGTTGCCCCGCCACCTCTTCCACATGCGCCGCCAGCAGATCAACCTGCACGTTGTGCTGCACGCTGAGCCGGCTGATCCAGTCGGTGGCCAGCGGCGGCGCGCAGGTCAGACGCAGCAGCAGGTCGCCGCTGGCGGTAACCGGACGCAGCGGGAACAGCTGTGCGGCCAGCGCCGAATCCGGGGTGCTGAGCAACTGCTGTAATGGCCCCTGCTGCACCAGTTGACCGTCGCGGATTTCTGCCACGGCATCGGCGGTGCTGCGCACCACGTCCATCTCGTGGGTAATCAGGATGATCGACAACCCAAACTGCTGACGAAGTTGTTTCAGCAACAGCAGAATGGCATCGGTGGCCTGTGGGTCCAGCCCGGAGGTCGCTTCATCGGCCAGCAATACGGAGGGTTTCAGCGCCAGGGCGCGGGCAATACCGACGCGTTGACGCTGACCGCCGGAGAGCTGAGCCGGGTAGTACCCCGCTTTGTCCGACAACCCCACGCTGTCCAGCAGCTGACCAACGTGGCGTTTGATTTCCCCAGGCACCACACCCAGCCACTCCAGCGGCAGCGCGACGTTTTCCCAGGCGGTTTTGCGTTGCAGCAGCGCGGACGACTGAAAGACGGTGCCAATGGCACGCCGTTCACGCCGCAGCGCGACACCGGACAGGCGAGAGAGATCTTCGCCGTTGACCCGGATACTGCCGGAGCTGGGCCGCTCCAGCAGGCTGATGCACTTTGCCAGCGTCGACTTCCCGGCACCGCTCGGGCCAACCACTGCCGTGATCGACGCGGCGGGCACCGTCAGTGAAATGCCTTTCAGCACTTCAACCGTGCGGCCCCCTGCCGCCGTGTAGTGTTTACGCAGGCCGTCGATTTCAATCATGGAGTGACCTCATCTTCTGCCACGACCGCAGTCTGTGATTCCCGGCGGTAGCCCGCGCCCGGATGTGGTTCGGCCAGACGAGCGCCCTGGTGAAAGAGTTTTTCGCGCAGGGTGCCGGGCTGGTACTCTTTCTTGTACACGCCACGTTTTTGCAGTTCCGGGATCAGGTGTTCCACCACATCGCTGAAGGTTTCATGCGTTACCGCATACGCGAGGTTAAATCCGTCAACATCCGTTTCTTCCACCCAGCTTTGCAGCTCATCGGCCACAGTTTGCGCACTGCCGACCAGCAACGGACCAAAGCCGCCAATGCCCACCCAGTCCGCCAGCGCCTGCACCGTCCACTGGCGATCAGGGTCGGCGGTAGAGAAGGTTTCTACAGCTGACTGAATCGCATTGGTGTGCAGGTGTTTTAGCACCTGATCGGGCTGATACTGGCCGAAATCGATGCCCGTCCAGCCGGAGATCAGCGCCAGCGCGCCCTCGTAACTGACGTAGCTTTTGTACTCCTGCCATTTGGCCTGTGCCGCCTGGTCCGTCTCATCGACGATCACCGTTTGCAGGTTGAAAATCAGGATGCTGCGCGGGTCGCGTCCGGCTTCGGCTGCGCGGCGGCGAATATCCGCCACGGTTTTCTTCAGCAGCACTTTGGACGGTGCGGCGACAAACACGCATTCAGCATGTTCGGCAGCAAACTGTTTGCCACGGCTGGACGCACCGGCCTGATACAGCACGGGGGTGCGCTGCGGCGAAGGCTCACACAGGTGGATGCCCGGCACCTGGAAGAAGGTGCCCTGATGGTTAATTGGATGAATTTTGCTCGGGTCGCTGAAGATGCGGCGCTCACGATCGCGCAGGATTGCTCCCTCTTCCCAGCTCCCTTCCAGCAGTTTGTAGATCACCTGAAGATATTCATCGGCATAGTCATAGCGGGCATCGTGATCGGTCTGCGACTGATGGCCGATGTTGCGTGCGCCGCTCTCCAGATAGGAGGTAACGATGTTCCAGCCAATGCGCCCTTTGGTCAGGTGATCGAGCGTTGAGATACGGCGGGCAAACGGATACGGATGTTCAAACGACAGCGAGGCAGTGAGGCCAAACCCGAGATGTTCGGTCACCAGCGCCATCGGGGTGATCAGCGCCAGCGGATCGTTGACCGGCACCTGGGTGGCATTACGAATCGCGGCCTGGTTATCGCCGTTCAACACGTCGTAAACCCCCAGCACATCCGCAATAAACAGACCATCGAACTTGCCGCGCTCCAGCAGACGCGCCAGATCGGTCCAGTAGCTTAAATCTTTGTACTGCCAGGAGCGGTCACGCGGGTGCGCCCACAGGCCCGGCGACTGGTGACCGACACAGTTCATATCAAAGGCATTCAGGCGAATTTCACGTTGTTGAGACATAGATAGCACACTCCAGATTCCAGACAGCCGACACCCGTCATACTTCAAGCTGCAGGTGCGTTGGCTGCGCCCGATCACCCCAGTCACATAGTTATCTATGCTCCTGGGGACTCTCGGGCTTGCCGCCTTCCTTCAGCTCGAATTATTTAGGGTCTCGAATTATTTAGGTTATTTTTTTCGGTGAGTTAACGCGTCAGACGGGACATCGCTCCGCATCCAGCCCCAGCAGCTGCCGGGCAACGCTTTCCGCATGTTCTGCCACCTGCGGCAACCCCATTAGTTCACCGAAGCGGGCGCGCGCCGCCGGGCCGGCAACATAAAGATGTGGATTGGCGCTACCGTCAGCACGTTCCGTCTGCGAACGCGCATTAACCTGGATCCCCAGCGCCAGCGGATCGGCCTGTATTACGCCCGTCGCGGCCAGCTGATGCAGCAACACATCGCTTTGCAGTAGCCCGCCGTGCGCAGGTCCGGTGGTGATAATCAGCCGATCCACGTTCAGGCTCTGCGCTTCACCGCTGCGCGGTTGCAGCCGCAGGGTGATGTCGGCACCTGCTGCGGTAACCGCTGCCAGACGCGCAGCCTGAACCGTTAACTGGCCGCGCTGCTGCAGCTGTTCCAGTACCGCGCTGACCTGTGGCGCAATGCGATAGCGATGCACATCCCACCACGGGCGCAGATGCCGCAGGAACCGGCGTTGTTCATTGAGGGACAGTTGCTGCCACAGGCGCTGTCCGTTAACGCGAATATCATCGAGGACCAGCTGCCATGGCAGTTGCTGCAGAGCGGCAGCAGCCACTTCCTGGCGAATACGGTGCAGCCACGCGCGCGCCGAGGCGTGTTGCGGCTGCTGGTAGTCCAGTGGACGCGGTTCAAACGGGCCACTGAGGTTCGGGCGAGGCAGCAGCCCCCGGCGCGAAAACGCCACAATAGGCCCGCGATGTCCGTGACGGTGTAACGTTGCCACCACATCCGACATACTCAGGCCACTGCCCATAATGGCGACCCGTTCATCAGGGGCAATCGTGGTCAGCGCATCATGACGCCAGGGATCGGCAATCAGCCCCGGATGCCCTTCCAGCGCCAGTGCCACCGCACGCGGCAGCGCCGGAGGTGGATGACTGATCGCCAGTACCACATCATCGGCCTGAAGCTTTTTACCCAACGCGGTACGCAGCGTTCCCTGCTCCAGCGCCACCCCCCGGTCACAGAGATGGTGCAGTTTGACCGGAGAGTGCAGCTGTGCGCGGGCAAACTGTTCGGCGATATACGCGCCAAACTGACCGCGCTGTGGATAAACCTTGCCATCGTGCCAGCGTGCGTCCGGGTCCGTCTGGTAAGCCGGTGAGGCGCGGAACCAGCGATCAAAATCCCCCTGTTCCGCCCCCGAAAGCTGCATGCGGTCAGCGGGGACATTAATGCGGTGCGCCGGATCGCGGGTACCATAGGCCACTCCGCGTGCCAGCTGTGAACGCGGCTCCACCACCGTTACCGTCAGCCCGGCGTCACCGAGCCTTGCCAGATGGATGGCCACTGCGGTTCCGGTAAAGCCGCCGCCGACGATAACGATATGACGCTCAGCCATGACTGTGCTCTCGCTGCTGTTGACGTTCCAGCTCACGCACCAGAGGAATCACCTCGCGGCCAAAGAATTCGACCTCCTCCTGAAAATGCAGAAACCCCAGCAACATCAGACTGACCCCGGCCTCTTTCAGCGCGATGATACGTTGAGCAATCTGCAACGGCGTGCCGATCAGGTTGGTTTTGAAGCCATCGTTATACTGCACCAGATCTTCCAGCGTCGATTTCGCCCAGTTACCTTCGCCTTCGGGTGAAGCGCTACCCGCATTTTTGACCTCATGCTGGAAGCCTTTTACCGCATCCGGGTTGGCATGGTCGAGGATCGCCTGTAGCGCCTGCTGGGCTTCCTGCTCTGTATCACGGGCGATGACGAAGCCGTTAACACCGATTTTGACCTGATGCTGGTTCTCTTCCGCTTTCTGGCGGATATCATCTACCTGCTGGCGGATACCTTCGACGGTGTTGCCGTTGGTGAAGTACCAGTCAGATACCCGTGCCGCCATATCCCGGGCGGCGCGTGAACTCCCCCCCTGGAATATTTCCGGCAATGGATCGAGCGGTTTTGGCTTCATCGAATAGTCGCGATAGCGATAGAAATCGCCGGAAAAGTTGAAGACATCCTGTTGCCAGATACCACGCAGGCAGCGAATAAACTCTTCTGAACGCAGATAGCGCTCTTCATGATCCAGCCACGGCTCACCAATCGCCTTGAACTCCCCACGAAACCAGCCGCTGACCACATTCACGGCAATACGCGCATTCGACAGATGACTGATCGTCGCAATTTGTTTCGCAGCCAGCGTGGGATTCCACGGTCCGGGCAGCAAGGCGGCGATGACTTTCAGTTTTTCAGTCGCGCCGAGCAATGCCTGCGAGAAGCTGACCGACTCATGCTGATTATCTGCACCGTATCCGGCCGTAAAACGTATCTGCGTCAGCGCATAGTCAAAACCGGCTTTTTCCGCGATTTGTGCCAGCTTGCGGTTATAGTCAAAATCCCAGCCAGTACGCTGGGGAATGTTACTGATCACCAGCCCGCCAGAAACGTTAGGCACCCAGTAAGCAAACTGTATTGGTTGATGACTCATCGTTCTCTCCTCAGCTGGCGCTGCTGTTTTTCGCCGGACGGCGGTCGCCGCCGATCGTTTCACCAAATGGACCGGTATTGACCGTACGCTGACGTTTTTCCGCATTCGATGCCAGTGGCAGCAGCGGCATCACCAGTTCGGCAAAACGGTGGGCTTCTTCCAGATGCGGATAGCCCGACAGAATAAAGTTCTCAATGCCCAGCGCCTGATATTCGCGGATGCGGTCCGCCACCTGCTGCGGACTGCCCACCAGCGCCGTGCCTGCACCGCCACGGACCAGGCCAACACCGGCCCACAGGTTCGGGCCAATCACTAAGTCATCACGCGAACCGCTGTGCAGCGCACTCATGCGGGCCTGGCCGGTGGAGTCCATACGGGCAAAAATCTTTTGAGCCGCAGCGATGGTGTCTTCATCCAGATGAGAAATCAGACGGTCAGCGGCAGCCCAGGCCTCTTCTTCCGTTTCCCGCACAATGACGTGCAGACGGATGCCGTAGCTCAACTGGCGGCCTCGCTCTTCTGCACGTTTCCGTACTACCGCCAGCTTTTCAGCCACCTGCGCCACGGGCTCACCCCATGTGAGGTAGGTATCGATCTGGCTGGCGGCAACATCAATCGCCTCATCGGAAGATCCCCCAAAGTAGAGCGGCGGACCATCTTCCTGCACGGGCGGGAACAGGATCTCCGCCCCTTCCACGCGAATATGGTCGCCGTGGAAATCGACCTTTTCACCCTTCAGCAGGCGTGAATAGACTTCAAGGAATTCGCGCGTCACCTGGTAGCGGTCCGCATGGCTGAGGAAGATGCCGTCACCTTTATTCTCAACCGGATCCCCCCCGGTCACCACGTTGATCAGCAAGCGCCCCTCGGACAGTCGGTCCAGCGTGGCGGCCATTCGTGCGGCAAGGCTGGGTGGTTGCAGGCCTGGACGCACTGCAACCAGGTAGCGCAGTCGTTTGGTGATCGGTGCCAGCGCAGCAGCGACCAGCCAGGAGTCTTCACAGCTTTTTCCGGTCGGGATCAGCACGCCGTAATAGCCGAGGTTGTCGGCGGCCAGCGCCACCTGTTGCAGATACGGCAGGTCGACGGGACGCCCGCCTTCGGTGGTGCCGAGATAGCGGCCGTCTCCGTGGGTCGGGAGAAACCAAAATACGTTGATATTGTCCTGTGCTGACTCGCTCATTATCTGTTTCCTATATAACTATATCTGAATTTATTCGATACAAAGTTACGCTTTGGTTATAAAACAATTAGCAGGAAGTGTGCCAACTGTTATCGGTGTAAAAATCGTTATTTATCATTGCATTGCCGTTGATAAAAATCGTCCCTCTCTGCTGCAAATGCAGCAGTCACTGACGGAAGTCTGTTGCATTTGCAGCAATCATGCCGGTTACCCCCTCGCCCCGGATGGCGCGCCAGGATACTCTTTTCCTCTCTTCTCTCGTCAGGAATACAGCATGTCGCATCCCGGCCCGTTACTGATTGATCCCGCCTCCATTGCGTTTCAAAGCGTACTGGATCGGCTGGCACCCACCGACGCCACGGTGCTGATTGTTGGTGAAACCGGCACCGGCAAAGAAGTGGTGGCGCGCTATCTGCACCATCACAGCCTGCGTCAGTCACAGCCCTTTGTGGCGGTGAACTGCGGGGCCTTGACCGAGAGCCTGGCGGAGTCAGAACTGTTCGGCCATGAGAAAGGGGCATTTACCGGGGCGACTGAACGTCATCAGGGCTGGTTTGAAGCGGCTGAGGGCGGCACGCTGTTGCTGGATGAGATCGGTGAGCTGAGCCTGCCGTTGCAGGTCAAACTGCTGCGTGTTTTGCAGGAGCGGGAGGTCACGCGCGTGGGTTCACGCCGCCCGGTGAAGGTCAACGTTCGGGTGATTGCTGCCACGCATGTCGACCTTGCCCATGCCATTCGCGAGCGCCGTTTCCGTGAAGACCTGTTTTATCGTCTTAATGTGGCAGCGGTGACGTTGCCCCCGCTGCGTCAGCGACGCGAAGATATTCCCCTGCTGGCCGACCACTTTCTGACGCTGTATGCCCGCCGTCTGGGGCGTCCGCAACTACGGCTGAGTGAAGAGAGCATCACCACGTTGATGGATTATGCCTGGCCGGGCAATGTGCGCGAGCTGGAAAATACCCTGCATAACGCCGTACTGCTGAGTAAAGAGTCGCTGATCTCGCCGCATCAGCTCAGGCTGAACACCGAAAGACTCGAACCGCACCCCGTCAGCGAACAGGCGCTGGATACGTTTCTGCGCCAGCAGTTACAGGGCGATGGCGGCCCCTTGTATCAACGGGTACTGGATGCGCTGGTGCGTAATGCATTTGAACTGAGCGGCGAAAATCAGCTTCAGGCCGCTGCGCTACTGGGGATCAGCCGTAATACCCTGCGCACTCACTTAGGCCATCTTGGCCTGATTAAAGCCCGCCGTAGCCTGGTCAGCACAGCAAGACACGATGCCTCACGCCAGGGCCACCAGGATCGTGAACTGCGTATCGGCTATCAGAAGTTTGGCAATCTCGGCATCCTGAAAGCGCGCCAGAGCCTGGAAGCTGAATTTACCCAGCGGGGGATCAGCGTGCTGTGGAGCGAGTTTCCCGCCGGGCCACAGCTGTTACATGCGCTGGATAATCGCGAAATTGACTTTGGTACCACGGGTGAAGTGCCGCCTGTTTTTGCCCAGGCGGGCAACAGCCCGCTGCTGTACGTTGCCTGGGAACCTGCGGCACCGCAGAGCGTCGCCCTGCTGGTGACACCGGACAGCCCAATCCAGACGATTGCCGATCTGCGCGGTAAGCGCATTGCGGTGAATAAAGGGTCTAATGTGCATTACCTGCTGGTGCAGATGCTGGATGAAGCAGGTATGACGTTGAATGATGTCCGTGTGCTGTACGCACCGCCCAAATATCCTCTGACCCCCAGCGATCATCATGCCGTTGATGCCTGGATGATGTGGGACCCGCTGCTGAGCGATGCGGAACTGAGCGGTCAGCTGCGCGTGATTGCCGATGGACGCGGGCGGGTGAACAACCATCAGTTCTATCTGGCGCATCGTGATTTTGCCGCCCACTCCGCAGATTTGTTGCATCAGCTGCTGGCGGCGCTGGTACAAACCGGCAGCTACATTGATGCCCATCGCCCGGAGGCGGCCGCCCTGCTCTCTGCTGAGCTCGGCCTCTCCCCGCAGGCGGTGTCACATGCTTTACAGCGCCGCAGCCATCAAACCCGCCGCATGGATTTGTCGGTGATCCGCGCCCAGCAGGCGATTGCTGACCGTTTCTTTGCGCTGGGGTTACTGCCGAAAGCGGTGCATGTACGTGATGCCGTGTGGCGTGGATAAGGCCAATGATTAGCAAAGCTTACTTGTCACAAAATTTGTCTGAATAATTTCAACTTTCTGATAATGTTTCCAATGGTAACCGATAGCTTTATGTAAGGTTATCGTTATAAATCAGAAAGATAATAATCGCCATTTCGGCGAGAAAACATCAAATAAACTGATAAATTAGTCACGCCAGGCTAATGAGTTTTTTCCGCCACCCTGCGAGTTATTCCTAAATACTTCCTGACAATAGTTTACCTTTGGAATTTATCCCCCTGTTGGAGTAAAGTTTATTCGCCGTAGCCTGTCAGATCGCCATTGCCCGAAATGATATGCGGTTGCGTAATAACACCAGGGAATCGTTCCTCCATAGCAGAATTATAGAATTGGCTGTTATTAGCCCTCTTTTGCCTTAATTTTATTTAAGAAGATTAAATTTTACATCCTTGCTATTGAGTGGTTCCTGGAAATTTAAAAATCCGAGGGGGTTGTCGGTGAAAACAAATATCCTGTCGATTACTTATCTACGGGCCATTGCCTGTATGCTGGTAGTCGTTTGTCATGCTGAAAGTTTTTCTGCCAAATTGAGTCCGGCTTATTTTTCCGGTCTGTTTGGTTACGGCGGCGCCGTGGGGAAACTCGGCGTATACCTGTTCTTTATGATCAGCGGTTACCTGATGGCCTGCGTGCACTGGGAGGACTTTGGTAAGGGCAAGATGGGGTTGTTTGTCAAAAAACGTCTCGTGCGTATTTTGCCAATGTACTATCTGTTCACCCTGCTGACGATTGTGGCCTGGGTGATTAATCCGGGTTGGTTCCCGTCGACGGTATTAACGCCGCTGGATGATATTCTCTCCTTGCTGTTTATTCCCTCTGTATATATTAAAGAACTGGACACACTGACACCGGTATTATCGGTAGGCTGGACATTGTGTTATGAAATGCTGTTCTATCTGGTATTTGCGATTGGTATGTTATTCAATCGCCGCAGTGGAATGTGGTTTATTTTCATCACTATTTTCGCCTTCATTGCGATCGGATCATTCGGCGATTCACAGCGGCCCTATTTCCAGTTCTATACCGATGAGATCATGCTTTATTTCCTCAGCGGCATTGTCTGTTTTATGCTGCAAAAACGATTCAGTCAACGTTATGCCCATAATGTTTTATCTCTTGCCGTGATTACTGGATTACTGGCGGTATCGACGCTGTGGTTGCAAGGCTATCCCCAGTTACTGCTGCTGTCGCTCAGTTTCTTTATGCTCACCGGGATGGAATTCGCCTCGCAACGTCAGACCCACTTTACGCGTGTCGTCACCGGCATTGGCCTGGCTTCTTACTCTATCTATCTCTGCCACCGTCTGTTTATGGGCGCACTGCAGAAAGTGCTGCATGTGCTGTTACCCACCCCCAGTACCGCCACGATGTATCTGGCGATGGTGATCCTCAGCGTGGCGTCTGCCGTTGTCGGTTATCTGATTTACTGGATGATTGAGAAGCGCGCCACAATGACCTTCCGCGTCAAAACCAGCTAAAGCAAAAGGGCCGGATAATCCGGCCCTTTTTCCGCTTAACGCCCTACCCGGTACTGACTTTTAAACAATGCCACCGCACTGAACACCGCCAGCAGCATCAGATAATAGCTCGGTGCCAGACTGGACCCCGTCATGCTAATCAACAGCGTACAAATCAGCGGGGCAAAACCACCAAACACCGTCACCGCAACGTTGTAGCTGATGGCCATGCCGCTTGCGCGGGTCGACATCGGGAACAGGTCAGCCATCATCGACGGCACGGTAGAGAAGTAGACCGATTTCAGTAAGGCCATCCAGCCAACCAGCAGGATCAACGTTGTCGGCGTGGTGTTATCTGCCACCATCTTAAAGGCAGGATAAATGGTCAGCGCCAGCAGAATAAGCGATCCCCACATCAGCGGCACGCGCCCCACTTTCTCGGCCCACAGCCCCATCAGCGGCGTGACCACCGTCAGAATAATCCCGGCGACCAGCGTGGCGGTAAAGGCCACTGAACCTGGCAGATGCAGCGTTTTCGTTGCATACGTTGGCACATAGTTCAGCATGTAGTTAACGCCCGTTGAGATCACCATCAGCCCGATGGCCAGCAGCAGCAATGTTTTCTGGCGCCCCATCAGGTCCTTCAGCGGGGCATGTGATTTGGGCTGGGCAACAAAGCTGGCTGGCTCATGCACATGACGGCGAATATACAGACCCACCGGACCAATCAGCAGACCAAACGCGAACGGAATGCGCCATCCCCAGTCCTGGATCTGCGCCTCTGTCAGCCAGGCGGTCAGCCCCAGGCCAAACGCCGACGCCATCAGGGTACTGGCACCCTGGGTAGCAAACTGCCAGCTGGCGATAAATGCGCGACGTTCCGGGAAATGCTCCACCAGGAAAGCCGTCGAACTGCCGAATTCCCCACCGGCGGAGAAACCCTGAATCAGACGCGCCAGCAGGATCATGATCGGTGCCAGCAGGCCAATGCTTTCATATGACGGCATCACGGTAATCATCAGACCACCCAACATCATCAGGGTGATCGACATCAGCAACGCTTTTTTACGTCCGACTCTGTCCGCATACGCCCCCAGCACAACGGCCCCCAGAGGACGGATCAGGAACGCGACACCAAAGCTGCCGAAGGTCAGCAGCATGGAGACTGAGGCGTCCTCCGTCGGGAAAAAGGCGTGGGAAATATAGTTGGCAAAAAAACCGTATACCGCGATATCAAACCACTCCAGCGCGTTACCGACGCAGGTGGCAAACAGGGTTTTATACAGGTTCGGTGTGACCGCCTGTTGTTGCTGTACGATAGTGCTCACTGGCCTTCCCCCTGTGCGCGATGCGCACGATGACGGGCCAGCAACGTGCCGCCCTGTTCGCCTAAATCCCAGAACAGCCGGGTCATGATTTGTAATCCTTCGCGGGCAATGGATTTCAGCATATGTTCATCCACCGCATGCTGGCCGCAGGCCGGATAGGAGTGCGGGATCCACAACGTCGGTAATCCCAGCGCGTGGGCGAAGACATCATTCGGCAGTGAACCGCCAAGATTCGGCAGCAGCGCCGGTTTTTTGCCACTGGTGTTGGCAATCACCTCCAGTGCCCAGTCCACCAGCGGGTCGCTCGGGTCAAGACGTGTCGCCGGGGAACCGCGCAGCACCTCCACCGTCACCTGCGGAAAACCGTGCGCATCCAGATGGTTGCGCAGATGCGTGGCAATATTTTGCCAGTCGGTGTCCACCACAAAACGCAGCTGGCAGACGGCGGTCGCTTTGCCGGGAATGGCATTCATTGGTCGTGCCGGATTTCCGGCGAGGAATGAGAGTACCTCAAGAGTGTTCCAGCCATAGAGGCGCTCTGTTGGCGTCAGACCGGCTTCGCCCCAGTTCGGGTCAATCTGCGGGCCATTTTCATCGCCCACTTCAATGTCGCTGAGGATCGCTTTCACCGCCGCGCTGATCGCGGGCGGCTTCAGCGCTGACACCTGCAACTGGCCGTGCTGATTGACCAGGCAGGCCAGCGCACTGGCCAGTTGGGTGCCGGGGTTGGTCAGCAGGCCGCCCCAGTTGCCTGAGTGGTAGTCACGGTCGCGGGCCTGAATGCTGAGGCGGAAGTTCACCGCTCCCCGTGAGCCAAGGAACAGCGTGGGACGCACGGCGTTCAGGCGCGGGCCATCGGAGGCGATAAAGATATCGGCTTTCAACTGCTCGCCGTGGCGCTGGCAAAGCTCCATCAGGCCTGGGGAGCTGATCTCTTCGCCCATTTCAAACAGGAATTTACAGTTAAAGCCCAGCGTGCCGCCGCGCGCGGCTGCAACCTGCTCCAGCGCGGCGATATTCACCGAGTGCTGGCCTTTATTATCCGCGCTGCCACGTCCGTACCAGCGGTCGCCCTCTTCCACCAGTTCCCAGGGCGTCAGGCCGCTGCGCCAGTTTTCATCATCACCAAACACCACATCACCGTGGCCGTAGCAGAGCACGGTCGGCAGTTCCGGGTCTTCTATGCGGGTTGCCAACAGGAAAGGCCGTAACGGTGCCTGCGGGTTCGCCAGCTGTTCCGTGGTGAAGCCCAGCGCCTGCATCACTGGCGCCATCTCTTCATCAAGATAGCGCTGGATCACCTCATCGCGATCGTCACGCTGGCTTTCGCTGCGCAGGGCGACGCGGCGTGCCAGCACCTGTTTGAATTTGCCACTGTCAAAGTACGCCGTGGCCTGCGCTACCGCCTGTTCACCTGTCATATGTCGGTCCGTTTTTATTGTGTTTACTTTTTGTGTTTGCCCCTCCGTTTTAAGCTAGAATCGCTCTTTGCCACAATCATCAAATAATCAAGTTAGCGTTGCTTTAAAAGCAATGCTGTTCTGCACGATCAGTGAACATGCACCATAACGAGGCAGCCCGATGCACAGCAGTGAAATTCGCTATTTTCTTGCCGTCGCCAACAGTGGATCGCTGAGTGCCGCCAGTCAGCAGCTGTTTGTTGCCGTGTCGGCAATCAGCCGCCAGATCCAGCGTCTGGAGGCGCGGGTCGGCGCTCCGCTGTTTGAACGGCATGCACGGGGCATGGTGCTGAATGATGCCGGGCAGATTTTCGAAAACCACGTGCGCAAGAGCATGATGGATATGGAACATGCCATCGCCGAGATCAAAGGACTGAAAGCCATTCGCCGCACCGCGCTGCGGGTGGCCTGCACCGACGGCATGGCGTTCAGCCTGCTGCCTGTGCTGTGCACCCAGTTTCGTCAGTTGCATCCCGGCGTCAGTTTTCATCTGACGGTCGCCAGTGCCCTGGAGGTGGCCGAAATCATGCGGCGTGGCGAATGTGACGTGGCGTTTCAGTTCAGTCTTCACCCGGAACGCGGCGTGGAGGTGGTGGCCGCCTGGCCCGCCCCGGTGTTGCTGGTGATGCATGAAAGTCACCCGCTGGCGCAACAGCAGATACAGCTCAGTGACCTGATGGCGTACCCGCTGGCATTACCGGATGCGGGAACCACGGTACGCCAGCTGTTTGACCTCTCCTGCCGTATGAGCGGGACGTTTGTTGAACCTGTGCTGACCTGCAATAACTTCAGCACGCTGTATACGTTCCTGTTACAGACCCCTACGGCAATCACCATTTGCAGCCAGTTCACGGTGATGTACCAGGCGGTTGAACACGGATTGATGCTGAAATCAGTGGGTGCTGAGCAGCTCAGCCAGCGCTCATTGCAGGTACAGACCGCGATTGGCCGTAAACCGGGGACGGCGCTGACGCTGTTTCTGGAGTTTGTGCGCGGTGAGTTGAAGCAGAAGGATGAGAGTATCCGGGCGGCGTTTGATTTTTAGGGGGTATGGGGTGACCGGAAACAGGGTCGCACCCTGAGGGCTTCCCAGTCATTTTTGTCGCTGACAGTTTAGCTTCAGGTCCGGGGCCAGTTTGAGCACGCCGGATCGGCAACGGCCGCATCCCTGCGCGCCTCGGCACGCGGCGTCCCTGCCGCGTGACGTCCGGCTTACCTCAAACTGGCCCCATCCCCGCAAAAACTGTGCTCGCTGTGGGTTTTAAAATAGCGACAACATGATAATTTCTGTGGATTAATTTGAATTTGGTTTTGACCTGGGTTTTGACGTTGAGGCGGCATTCAGCAGCGCTGAGGAAGCGCAGTGAACCAGGACGAACCGCCAGGACGGCGGTGAGAGGGAGAGCCGGCACAGGGAGGTGCCGTCACGACCGTTCCGTCGGTGAGCGGCGCTTGCGAAGGCACCCGCTGAAAGCGGGCGATGCGCCTGCCGCAAAGCCCGGGTCCCCAGGGCGGCGGCGACTGGCCGCCCTGGGTCGCTCAGCCCGCGCAGCGGGTAAGCGAAACGCCCTTGACGTTGACGTTGACCTTGACGTTGACCTGGACAATCGCGCAGATCAGCATCACTGCGTTTTATTTCACATCCACCTGATAGAAGATGTGTTTGCCAAACGGGTCCACTTCATAACCCGTCACTTCTTTGCGTACCGGTTCAAAGATGGTCGAGTGGGCAATCATCACCGCTGGCGCCTGATCGTGCATAATCTGCTGCGCTTCGCGGTACATCACTACCCGCTTGTCGTGATCCTGTTCGGCACGCGCCTTGGTAATCAGCTGATCAAACGGCGCATAGCACCACTTCGCTGAGTTGGAACCGCCGTTGGCAGAGGTGCAGCTGAACAGCGGGCCGAAGAAGTTATCCGGGTCGCCCGTTGCCGTGGTCCAGCCCATCAGTGCCGCCTGATGTTCGCCGTTTTTCACCCTTGAGAGATATTCGCCCCACTCAAAGCTGACGATATTGGCTTTGATGCCGACCTTCGCCCAGTCCGCCTGGATCATCTCCGCCATACGCCGTGCATTCGGGTTGTAAGGCCGCTGAACCGGCATCGCCCACAGGTCAATGGTGGTACCCGGTGCAATGCCCGCCTCTTTCAGCAAAGCCTTCGCCTGATCTGGCGCATAGTCGTAATCTTTCAGATCTTTATCCGCGCTCCATACGCCCGGCGGCAGCAGGTTTTTTGCTGCGGTGCCCGTCCCCTGGAATACCGCCTCGATAATCGCAGATTTGTTAATCGCCATGCTGAGTGCCTGACGCACTTTGACATTATCCAGCGGGGCTTTTTGCGTATTGAACGCGAGGAATCCGGTGTTCAGCCCTGCTTTTTGCATCATGGTGATATTCGGGTTTTCCTCCAGGCGCTTCAGATCGGCCGGATTCGGGAACGGCATCACCTGACACTCGTTTTTCTCCAGCTTGGCCGCGCGCACTGAGGCATCCGGCGTAATGGTGAAGATTAGACGGTCCAGCTTCGCCTTACCCTGCCAGTATTGCGGGAACGCACGGTACAGGATGCGCGAATCTTTCTGGTACTGCGCCAGTTCAAAGGGCCCGGTGCCGATCGGCTCACGATCCACTTTTTCCGGCGTGCCCGCTTTCAGCATCGCATCAGCATATTCAGCCGAGAGAATCGAGGCAAAGTACCAGCCGAGATCGGCGAGGAATGGCGCCTCCGCATGAGCAAGCGTAAAGCGCACGGTGTGATCGTCAATCTTATCGATGCCTTTCAGCAAGGTGCCGAACTCCAGGCTTTCGAAGTTGGTGTAACTGCCGTTAGACACCTTGTGATAAGGGTTGGCGGGATCTTTCTGGCGCATAAACGAGAAGATGACATCGTCGGCGTTAAAATCACGCGTTGGTTTGTAGTTTTTATTACTATGGAATTTCACGCCCTTACGCAGATGGAAGGTGTAAACCGTGCCGTCCGGGCTGATATCCCAGCTTTCGGCCAGCGAGGGGATCAACTGGGTGGTGCCGGGGGTAAAATCAACAAGCCGGTTATAAATCGGCACCGCGCTGGCATCCACGCTGGTGCCTGAGGTGTACAGCTGCGGGTTAAAGTTTTCTGGCGATCCCTCAGAGCAGAACACCAGCGTTTTTGCCGAAACCGCTGAAGTGACGGTCAGCGCCAGAGCCGCCAGAACCGTGCGTAATACCGCTTTCTTCATCTCCATCCTCGCTTTTTATTTGACATTATCAGGGGGTGGTGCGTAAACCTGTAAATAACCTGTTCATGAATAACATGATTTTGCACATTACCGAAATCATACCGCTCGAGACAAATAAGGAAAGCTTATGACTGATTTACTGGCACGTCAGCTGACTCAACGTTTTTACCGCTATCTGGCGGTCACCAGCCAGAGTGACGCCGCGTCCACCGTGCTGCCCAGCACGCCTGAACAACATGATATGGCACGGCTGCTGGCGGATGAACTGCGTCAGCTGGGGTTACACAACGTGGTGATTGATGAATTCGCCACCGTGACCGCCGTGAAACCCGGTAATCGCCCTGGCGCCCCGCGCATCGGTTTTATTACGCATATTGATACCGTGGATGTCGGCCTCTCGCCGCATATTCACCCGCAGACCCTGCGCTTCGAGGGCGAAGATCTGTGCCTGAATGCAGAACAGGATATCTGGCTGCGCCAGGCGCAACACCCGGAGATCGCCGCTTATCACGGGCAGGACATTATTTTCAGCGATGGTACCAGCGTGCTGGGTGCCGACAATAAAGCCGCCGTGACGGTGGTGATGACGCTGATGGAAAACCTGAACGATGCGCAGCCGCACGGCGATATTGTGGTGGCGTTTGTGCCGGATGAAGAGATCGGCCTGCGCGGCGCGAAAGCACTGGATCTGAAGACGCGCTTTGATGTGGACTTTGCTTATACCATCGACTGCTGCGAACTGGGCGAAGTGGTGTATGAGAACTTCAATGCCGCCGCCGCTGAGATCATCCTGACGGGCGTTACCGCCCACCCGATGTCAGGCAAAGGCGTACTGGTGAACCCGCTGCTGATGGCCTGGGACTTTATCGGCCACTTTGATCGCCAGCAGACGCCGGAACATACTGCCGGACGTGAAGGTTACACCTGGTTTAATGATATGCAGGCCAACGCCAGCGAAACGCGCCTGAAGGCCTCGATTCGTGATTTCGATCTGGCAAGCTTTGAGCAACGTAAACAGCAGATGCATCAGGTGGCGGAAATCATTCGCCAGGCGTATCCAACGGGCAAGGTGGAGGTCAGTATTTCGGATACCTACAGCAATATCAGCAACGCGATTGGCGCCGATAAGCGCCCGATTGACCTGATTTTTGCCGCGATGAAACAGCTGGATATTGAACCGAAGGTGATCCCGATGCGCGGCGGCACGGATGGTGCAGCGCTGTCTGCAAAAGGGTTATTAACGCCGAACTTCTTTACTGGCGCGCATAATTTCCACTCAAAGTTTGAGTTCCTGCCGATCCCGTCCTTTGTGAAGTCTTACCAGCTGGCTGAGAAAATCTGCCTGCTGGCAGCGGAGTAATTTCTAGTGGGCTTACCGGGAAATACGACCTTCCGTGGGGCTGAAGGATCACCTTGTTTTTTGTGGCTGACAGTTTGGCTTCAGGTCTGAGGCCAGTTTGAGCACGCCGGATCGGCAAAGTCCGCATCCCTGCGGGCCTCGGCACGCGACGTCCTGTCGCGTGACGTCCGGCTTACCTCAAACTGGCCCCATCCCCGCAGCACCGTTGCACGCTGTCGGTTTTAAAACCGGCAACCCGATGTGCCGTCAACAACCGGTGCGTCGGTGAACGAAGCTGACGAAGGGATTCGCTGCAAGTGTACGATGTGCCTGACGCAAGCCCTCGACCGCTCAGCCCACTTCGGGTGAAAGCGAAACACCCTTGACGTTGACCTGCACCCGCGAGTACGCCTCACTCCTCATAAACATACACACGCAGACGATGCCCGTCCGGGTCACAGGCGGTAAAGGTATACCCGAAATCCAGCGTTGCTGGCGGGTCGAGGATCTCAACGCCCCACGCCTGCCATTGGCTGAAGAGACTATCCACTTCGTCACGACTCTCTGCGGTAAACACAATCTCCGACTGGCTGGCTCCGGCACTCACCGGCGGCATCACCCCGGAGGCTATCCACAGCCCGAGACGACCGCAGGAAGGCAGGATAAACATCGCAAAGGTGGGTGAAAATTCGACGGCATCAACGTTCAGTATCCGCTGGTAAAAAGCGGCGCTGTTAGCCGGGCTGGCAACATACAGAATGGTGAAATCAAGTGCTTTCATTTGGGGTTTCCCGTTTAGTGACTGGACGGGAACAGACTAGGCGATGCGACTGACAGTTTTTGTCAGTAGCCAAATCCCTGAGCAGAAATATTATGGCGTTCCCGCCACGCTTTCATCAGCTGTGTGCGGGCGTGTGGATACCGCTGCGCGGTGACCTGCAGGTGGGTGAAACGATCAAGGCGAAAATGGCGGTAATCATCGCGTGTTTCGCACCAGGCCACGAGCACCTGCACAGAGTCAAAAAAACCAATCGCAATGGGCCAGACTCTGCGCCGGGAGCTAACGTCTTTCAGATCAAGGTAGTCGATTTCTATGATGTTCTGGCGGCTGATAGCCTGACGTAATGCGCCAACATCAATACTGATAGCCAACTCCGCCTTCGCCGGGCCGACCATCAGCGGCGATAACTCCAGCTGCGAACGCAGTTCGGGTGGCAAAACGTCGGCAATCTTGCTTAATGCAGAGTGCGCCGCTGCGGCGAGTTCGTTATCGGTCCGGCGCGCAACCCAACGGGAACCGAGTACCAGCGCCGCAATTTCCGCGGTGTTAAACATTAACGGCGGCAGGGTAAAGCCGGGTCTTAATACATAGCCCAATCCGGGTTCACCCACGATATCCGCCCCTTGTTGCTGCAAAGTGGCAATATCACGGTAAAGCGTTCGCGTACTGACACGCAATTCGCTGGCAAGTTGTTCAGCCGTAATGGGGAAACGGTGGTTACGCAAAAGTTGCAGCAGATCGAGCAGACGTTGAGCACGTGACATAGTGGTTATCGGCGGTTCGGGGAGGATGTCAGGGACGGCCAGCAGGGCTGGCCGCCGGAGTGGCGTAACGTTATTTCACTGCCACATCAATACCTGGGAAGAACTTCGCGGCCAGTTTGGTGACGGTGCCGTCGTTCTGCACTTTCACAATCGCGGCATCCAGCGCTTCTTTCAATTTGGCATCGTCTTTACGCAGACCAAAACCAATGCCGACGCCCAGTACTACCTGATCTTCCACGGCCTTACCGGCAAAGCTAAATTCTTTACCCTGCGGTTTTTCCAGGAAGCCAGACTGCCCGGCAGCCGACATCACCAGCGTACCGTCAAGGCGGCCCGCGACCATGTCGTTGTAAACCTGGTTCTGATCCTGGTAAGGCGTCACAGTCACACCCTGTGGCTCCCAGTGCTTCTTGGCGAAGGTTTCCTGAACGGAGCCCTGCAGCACACCAATGCTCTTGCCTTTCAGGCTGTCAACGGTTGGCAGCAGGCCGGAGCCGGTTTTCGCAATCAGCATGCTCGGGATACGGTAAATAGGATTGGTGAAACCGATGCTTTTCATACGCGCTTCGGTGATGTTCATCGCCGAGTTGATGGCATCGAATTTCTTCGCGGCCAGCGCCGGGATCAGGGCATCAAAACTGCTTTCCACCCAGCTGCATTTGAAATTTCCCACCTGGCAAATCGCTTTGCCCAGTTCGATATCAAACCCTTCCAGCTCGCCTGAGGCGTTGCGGCTTTCAAACGGTGGGTACTGTGACTCCAGACCGTAACGCAGTGTGTCCTGCGCCAGCGCTGACATGGACGTCAGCAACCCTACTGCCACAAACAACGCATTCAGTTTTTTCATTCATTTACCCTCAGAGTGGTGCTGTTAGCGAGGCTTGACCTGACAGAGTGCGCGCGCGCCCGCCTGCAAGGTGGCTTCGTCTTTTGCGAAAGAAAGACGGATTAATTTATTGTCGGTGCCATCGGTATAAAACGCCGACAGCGGAATGGTGGCCACACCGTGATCAACAATCAAACGTTTTACCATTTCACTGTCAGTCTCGTCACTGAAATCTGCATAACTGGCTAACATAAAGAACGATCCGGCCGAAGGCAGCAGCGTAAACGGTGAATCTTTCAGCAGGCTGGCCAGCGTATCGCGTTTACGCTGGTAAAATTCCCCCAGGCCCAGATAGTTAGCGGGCTGATGCAGATAGTCGGCAAACGCCACCTGCATGGGGGTGTCGGCGGAGAACATCATAAACTGATGCACTTTGACCACTTCATCCATCAACTCAGCCGGGGCCAGCAGATAACCGACGCGCCAGCCGGTCACATGGAAGGTTTTTCCAAAGGATGAAACAATCACACTGCGCTGCGCCAGCTCAGAGTGGGTTGCCATTCCGTGGTGTTGACGGCCATCAAACAGAATATGCTCATAGACTTCATCCGACAGCACCACGATATCCGTGTTGCGGGTCAGTAATGCCAGACGGTCAAGATCGTCACGGCTGAGGACCTGTGAACTCGGGTTATGCGGGGTATTGATAATGATCATGCGCGTTTTCGGCGTGATCGCCGCACTGACTTCCTCCCAGTTGATGGCGAAATCAGGTACCTGTAATTTCAGGCCGATGGGCGTTGCACCTTGCAGACGCACAATAGGCGCATAGCTGTCGAACGCTGGTTCGAAGAAAATCACTTCATCACCCGGATGAACCAACCCGGCAATGGCCGAGTAGAGCCCTTCGCTGGCGCTGGCGGTGATCAGCACTTCGCTGGCAACGTCATACTTCTGGCCGTACAGCGTTTCAACTTTGTTTGCCAGCACCTCACGCAGCGCGGCCAGGCCGGTCATCGGGGCGTACTGGTTATGACCCTGCTGCATGGCGCGGGTCACACCGTTCACCAACTGAGGATCACACGGGAAGTTAGGGGCGCCCTGCGACAGGTTAATCGCGTTGTACTGTGCAGAGAGCTGGCCGATCACCGAAAAAATCGTGGTACCGACATCGGGTAATTTAGAACGTTGCTGCACCGAAGAGGTGATGGTCATGGAAGCTCCAGGTCAGGACATTAGCCAAACAGGGTAAAATTCGTTAGCCCTATTCAACGCGGCGGCACTTGAGGCGACAAGCGAATTGTTGTCATAATAGCCATGACGTTTAATCATAGCTCAGAGAACCCCATGCCTCAGCGCCCGCTGCCGTTAAATGCCATCCATGCTTTTATTGTGACCGCCCGTCATCTCAATCTGACGCGTGCCGCCAGCGAACTCTGTATTACCCAGGGTGCCGTGAGCCGTAAAATTGCCGCGCTGGAAGCCTGGCTGGGTTTTGCGCTATTTGACCGCCATGCACGCGGTCTGACGCTGACCCCGCAGGGCGCCAGCCTGCTGCCCGCGCTGCAAAGTGGCTATCAGCAGATGCACGAAGCGGCGCAACAGGCCAGCAGGCAGAATGCGATGATCCGTCTGAAAGCCCCGACCTGCGCGATGCGCTGGCTGGTGCCAAAGCTGGTGGCGCTGGAGAAAGCACGCCCGGAACTGCACGTCTCCCTGACCACGACCGTGGATCACAGCAGCCAGCTGGATAACTTTGATGCGGCCATTCTGTATGGCAGCAGCCCGCGCAACAGCGTGTTGTTGTTTGAAGAGGCGCTGACACCGGTCATGGCCGCCTCCCTGCTCCCCGACGGGCCTGCGACAGCGACATCCCTGGCAGACATGACGTTTTTGCATCCCACTGCCGACAACCGCGACTGGCAACTGTGGTTACAGGCACAGCAACAGCCGCTGGCGATGAAACGGAATCAGCATTTTTCGACGATGGATTTAGCGATTAGCGCAGCCATTCAGGGGTTTGGCGTGACCGTGGCCGATGTCACACTGATAGCGGAAGATCTCACGATGCAGCGCCTGGTCGCGCCCTTTGCGGGCAGTGTAAAAACGGGCGCGGTCTACAGCCTGATCCGTCGCCCGCCTTCAGTATCGCCACCGCTGCTGGATGAGCTGGTGGCGTGGTTATGTGAACAGCCTTAGAAAGACACCCACTCGTCAGCAGAGGCGGCGCGGGTTTTTGGCGCACCCAGGGCTTTCAGCGGGCTTTTCAACGCTGCCGGTGCAGCGGCAGAATGACTGGCAGGGGCACTGTTGGCGGAAAGGCGGAACTTCGACACCGACCGCGTCAGCTCTTCCGTCTGGCGCTCCAGCGCGCTGGCTGCCGCAGAAACCTGTTCAACCAGCGAGGCGTTCTGCTGGGTGACGCTGTCCATTTCTGAAATCGCGGTGCCCACCTGAGAAATGCCTTTGCTCTGCTCTTCGGAAGCTGACGCGATCTGCTTCATGATTTCGGTAACTTCAGCCACCGATGTCAGGATGTCGCCCATCGTGCTTCCGGCTTCACCGACCAGTTTTGAACCGGTATCGACGCGGGAAACAGAGTCCGCAATCAGCGTTTCGATCTCTTTCGCTGCACCGGCACTACGCTGTGCCAGGTTGCGCACTTCGCTGGCCACCACGGCAAAACCACGCCCCTGCTCTCCGGCGCGGGCGGCTTCTACCGCTGCATTCAGTGCAAGGATATTGGTCTGGAAGGCAATGCTGTTAATGACCGTGGTAATTTCGGCAATTTTCTTCGAGCTGCCGGCAATGCCCTGCATGGTGTTAACCACTTCATTGACCAGCTTGCCGCCTTTGCTGGCCGTTACAGAGGCAGTATCCGCCAGTGAGCTGGCCTGACGCGCGTTGTCGGCATTGAATTTCACCGTGGCGGTCAGTTGCTCCATGCTCGCTGCCGTCTGCTCCAGCGCCGAGGCCTGTTCTTCTGTTCGCGAGGAGAGATCATTGTTGCCGGAGGAGATTTCTGCCGCTCCGCGATGGATATTTTCCGTACCGCTGCGAATAGCGCTGACGGCGTCACGCAGGCTGTCCTGCATCGCCCGCAGCAGTGGCACCAGCTTGCCAACACAGTTACGGCCAAAGTCGTTGACCGGTTGGGTCAGATCCCCTTCGGCAATCACCCGGAAGTGTTCGCGGATGGTGTCCAGTGGGCGTACCAGCATCACCACCAGATAGCGGTCGGTAAACACCAGGATCAGCAATCCGGCAATCACCGCCAGTACCAGCACGGTTTTGGTGACGTGGGTCAGATGGTCGACCGTAACACGAGTCGCATCGAGTTTAGCCGCCGCCGCCACGTTGAATTTCTCCACGCTGGCGCCAAAATCACGGCTCAGGGCTGGCGTAATGCTGGCGGCATGGCGACGGTAGTCATCCGGTGAGCCCTGCTGCGCCAGTCGGACCTGCGGTTTAACACCGTCATCCAACAGTTTCTGCCAGCTGGCAATGGCGCCGGAAGCGTACTGCTGATCCAGCGGGCCCGGCGACTGTTGTTTGAACTCAGCCAAAAGCGTGGTCATGTTATCCAGTGCTTTCTGCACCGACGCCATGTCTTCCGGTTTTTTGGAATCTATTGCACGCGTTAAACGGGTGATCACGCGGAAATACTGATCGTTACCTTTGCTTAAGGTGCTCATCTGACCGACCAGATGGCGATCGACGGCATTGCCGTCACTCAGTTGATCCAGTGAATACACGCTGTACGTACCGACAGCGCCCCAGAGCAGGCAGAAAAAGCCTAAGATCCACAGCAAAACTGCGCGGATGGTATAATTTTTTAATAATTTCATAATGACTCCGTGACCTGGTGATACCGATAAAAGTGTTGTTATCTAGGGCTATCAGGCAAGTTATCGGCACGGAGACTTTAAAAAATTAAGAAATTAACACGATTTATATTGCTGCGTTTTATTCCTCATACTTTCCATGGTAAATCATAAGTTATTGCTATGATGCCGTTTTCTGACGATTTAGGTCATTTAAAATACAGCAGTAAAAATTAACTATCCCCTGAGCAACCCTAATTAATCGTGTCTGAGATGGACAAATGCCCGCATCAGCAGACGAAACACCTGCATTCTGCGTCGCATAAAGCGTTTTTCAGGGGCAATACAGGCCAGGCCGTGACGACCAAAGCGTAGCGTGATGTCACTCCAGGGATGCCAGGCGGGCCAGTCGGTTTCCCCGTTTATCTGATGCGAGAATACCGTCGCATCGCGGGCAAAACGCAGCCAGTATTCGCTGACACGTTGGGAAAAATCATGGTCTCCCTCAGTGAAAGATCGTGCGGTGTCAACGGGATCTAACTGGCCCAGCGTGTTGAGGACGTACGGAATTTCATTGCCATGCCAGGTGCCATGAGGATAGAGATCATGCGCGTTTTCAGAGACATAATCAAAATAGTAGCGCCAGCCCGGCACACCAGCACGGTGCTGCGCCAGGGCGACAATGTACCCCTGCGTGGTGAAGGTCATGTCACGAGCCACCTGCCTGCCGAGTTCGCCATCATCCCAGACGTCCGGGTACAGCAGCTTGATCAGTCGGAGCGCCAGCGGATGCTTGCGGCGCATATCGGCAATCACCTTAGCCGCATCCACACCAAAATAAGCCAGTACGCTGGCTTCATCACTGTTGCTGCCAATCATCAACGGCAGGCGCTGCTGTCTGGCTGCGGCAAACACGCTGAGCATCGGCTGCGGCAGCACGCGGTCGCCGTGAATCGCCACCGGCCCGATGTTTAGCGCGCGATCCAGCGGCCAGAATGATTCAGCGGGTAAGGCACGTAGCTGTTCCGCGCTGGCATCAGGGAGATTAAAATGACTTGCCAGCGCCTGCCCTTTTTTGAGTGCCTCTGCACGTGACACATCCGGTACACCGTAGGCACTCTGGACAATGCCTTTATGGAATAACCCCTCGGCCAGCGGTGAGGCAAACAGCGAGAGTACGCTGCGGGCACCGGAGGACTCCCCCATCAGCGTGACGTTTTTCGGGTTTCCACCAAAGGCACGGATATTGCGCTGCACCCACTGCAAGGCGGCAATCTGATCGAGTAAGGCGAAGTTATTGACCACTTCACCGTCGGCATATTCGCGGTCCAGCGCCGGGTGAGCAAAAAAGCCCAGTTGGCCCAGGCGATAGTTTATCGTCACGATCACCGCACCACGCTGCGCCAGCGGTTCCCCCAGATACGGGGTTAATCCACCGGAGCCGACGGCGTAGCCGCCACCGTGAATCCACACCATGACCGGCAGCGGTGTTGCCGGGGCGATATCCGGGGTCCAGACATTGAGGTACAGGCAGTCTTCATGAAAATGGCCGGGATCGCCGCCGCCTACCGCCAGGCAATACTCCCGGCTCTGCCAGCTGGCCGGTCCCCAGTCTGTGGCGTCTCTATCTCCCTGCCAGGCATTCAGTGGTTTCGGCGCTTTCCATCGCAGTTCGCCCACGGGCGGTGCCGCATAAGGGATCCCTTTGAAGACGAAAATCCCCTCTTCCACACTCCCACGCAGGCTGCCTTCCGCCGTCATAATCCGTAATGATCGTTCGTTTCTCATAGGTTTTTCCACATCATCTCTGGGTTAATTATTTGCAGACGAAGGGAGAAAGTCCATCACGGCTTTTGATTTGCAGATTATGCTGATATGACGCGTGTTTTACTCAGTGCGATGATCGACCCACCGCTTCATGCGCATGCCGCCTTTACCTTCAAGGATTACGTTATGTTTACCGCGATTAATAATGGATTTTCCCGTCTCAGCGATCACCCGGATTTGGGCAAGCTGGTTTTACGCGTTTCGCTCGGTGCACTGCTGCTGTTTCATGGTGTGTTTAAAGTGCAGCACGGCGTTGGCTGGATCGCCAGACTGCTTCATGCGCATGGCATCCCCGGCTTTGTGGCTTATGGCGCTTATCTTGGTGAGGTGGTGGCACCATTGATGATTATCATTGGCCTGATGACGCGTCCGGCGGCGTTCGTGATCGTCGTAAATCTGGCGGTGGCCACCCTGCTGGTGAAAACAGGCGCAGTGTGGGACCGCACTGGCGTGGGGGCCTGGGCACTGGAAGGGGAAGCGCTCTATTTCTTCGGCGCGCTGGCCGTGATGTTCCTGGGCGCGGGCCGTTTTACTGTGATCAGTAATAGTCAGTTGCAATAGTGTGCCTGGCGGGCTGGTGATCAGTTAATTTTCATGTTTTAAGGTCAAGGGCCAGGTCAAGGGCATTTCGCTTTCCCGCTACGCGGGCTGAGCGACCCAGGCTTGCGGCAGGCGCATCGCCCGCTAAAGCGGGTTCCCTCAGTCGATCGGTTTTCCCGCCGGACCGGGCGTGACGGGACATCCCTGTCCCGGCTCACCCTCTCGCCGACGTCCTGTCAGCTCGTCCTGGAAATCCGCCCTCCTTCGGCGAGGCTTAATTGCCGCTCAAAAGGTCAACGGCCGGGTCAAAATAAAAAGAAAAACCAATCAAACAGACCAGACACAAAAAGCCTTTTTGGTTTTATTTAATCTTTTAGATTTTGGTTTTGATGTTGAGGCGGCAATTAAGCTGCGCTGAGGAAGTGCCGTCACGAGTGGTCCGTCGGTGAACGGAACTGACGAAGGTACCCGTGAAACGGGCGCGGCGCCTGCCGCAAGCCCGGGGTCAAGGGGCGGCGGCGACTGGCCGCCCCTTGTCGCTTCGCCCGCGCAGCGGGAAAGCGAAACGCCCTTGACCTTAAGACGTTGACCTTAAGACCTTGACCTTAAGACCCTGGCCTTTCGGGTCGACCGCATACATCACGCCTCACGCTGATAACCATAACGGTATTTCGCCACCAGCATCAGAGTCGTCAGCACTGCCGGAATCGCCAGGAAAGAGAAAACATCCGTGATATTCCAGCCGAGCGACAGCATTTGTGCACCCGCGAACGCACTCAGGATGGCCCCGATACGCCCCACGCCGTGCATCCAACTGGAACCCGTGGCACGGGCATGGGTAGGATAGTAACTGGCTGACAGTGCATTCATGCCAGTATTCGCCCCGTTCAGACAAAAACCGCTGCAAAAGGCCACTGACCCCAGTACCCAGACATCCGCTGGCGCATAGCCAATGCACACCGTGGCAATTGAGCCAGTGAAATAGATCGCCGCCAACGCCAGATTGGCGTTAAAACGATCCATCATCCAGCCCGCAAACAACGACCCTACGGTGCCACCCGCCTGATACATCGCCGTAACCAGCGCCGCCTGCGTCACCGTCATACCGACATCCTTCACCAGCGACGGCAGCCAGGAACCAATCAGATAGACCAGAAACAGCCCCATAAAATAACTGCCCCATAGCATCATGCTGCCGAAGAAGTAACGGCGCGACAGCACCACTTTTACCGCACCTTCACTGGTGGCGGCTTCGCTGCGCGTGAAGATGCACGCTTCTCCTATACTGCCGGGATGCATCTTCTCAACGATTTGCCGGATCTGCGCCGCCGGGGCGTTACGGGTGATCATAAAACGCACGGATTCCGGCAGCCAGCGCAGCAGCAAGGGCACCATCAGCAGCGGCAGAATACCGCCCATCACCAGCACCGCATGCCAGCCTAAGTTCGGGATTAACCATGAGGCGGCGAACCCACCGCTGGCGGCACCAAAGGTAAAGCCGCAGAACACCACGGTGATGAGAAAGGCACGTTTTCGTTCGGGAGAGTATTCCGCTACCAGCGTGCCGACATTGGGCATGGCAGCGCCCAGCCCAAGCCCTGTGAGAAAGCGGAACAACATGATCTGGTCAAGGTTTTGCGAAAAGGCGGTGGCCAGCGTCCATAAGCCAAAGAAGAACACGCTGCAAATGATGATCACCCGGCGGCCAAAGCGATCGGCCAGCGGCCCGGCAAACATCGCGCCTAGCGCCAGCCCGATCAGCGCGGCACTGATGACGGCACCTAACTGATGGTTCGTCACTCCCCATGCGCTTTTCAACGCCGGGGCAATGAAACCCATCAGGGCAATATCCATACCATCCATTGCCACCACGGCAAAACTCAGGGCGATGATGCGTTTTTGATAACGACTCAACGACCCCTGATTAATCAACGTACGGATATCGATCGCTGCGGTACTGTCCACTTCGCGCTCCATAACAGGCCAGTGTTAACCCCGCCCGGATGACAACGTTGCAGAGGTTTACAGAAAAAGTGCCGGCTATCATAACGGATTGTTATGGAATTCTCCTGGGAAAATATGTCCGTTTTATCCTGAAATGTGACAGAAATGATCTCAATACGGTATTCAGGTATTCGCTCACTTTTTCAAAGGATTAATAATCTCTGCAATACCCTTTCGCTCTGTAGTCATACCAGAAGTAATGGATAACGTCGGAAAAGCGGTAAATGTTAATTAAATTTTGCAATAAGGTTAACAAAATACTCAGAGAAAACTTGCCAGTTTATCCGGGCCGTTATTATTCTGCGTAATGGACAAAAAATATCAGTTTAATCAGCGTATTCGTCTGCGCCATTTACATACCTTCGTCGCCGTTGCACAGCAAGGGACGCTGGGACGTGCCGCCGAAACGTTGTCACTCAGCCAGCCCGCTCTGTCGAAGACACTGAACGAGCTGGAGGATTTGGCGGGTGTGCGGCTGTTTGAACGCGGGCGTTTGGGTGCACAGCTAACCACAATGGGAGAACAGTTTCTCACGCACGCGGTACGTGTTCTTGATGCACTTAATCATGCCGGGCAGTCGTTTACATTACCGCACGAAAAATCCCCTGAAGTGATGCGCCTTGGCGTGCTGACCACTGTGGCGCTGGGAATGTTGCCGTCAATTCTCGATCGCTTTCACCAGCAACAGCCACAGGCGATTGTGCAAGTGGCAACGCTGCACAACAATGTACTGATCGCTGCGCTTAAAGCCGGAGAATTTGACGTTGGGATTGGGCGCATGGCCGATCCCGATTTGATGGCCGGGTTGACCTACGAACTGCTTTTTCTGGAGTCCTTGCGCCTGGTGGTACGGCCAGATCATCCACTATTAAGTGACAATGTCACGCTTTCTAAAGCGCTCTCCTGGCCCGTGGTCATTTCACCGGAGGGCACCGCCCCGCGTCGCATTGCCGAAGCCATGCTGAAAGAACAAGGTTGCACGTTGCCAGGCACCCTGGTGGAGACATCCTCAACGTCGCTGGCCCGCCAACTGGCGTTGCGTTACAACTATGTGTGGTTTGTGCCATCGGGCGCGATTAAAGAAGACTTGCTGCATAATGCGCTGGCTGCGCTGCCGATTGCCTCACATGGCCCCGGCGAAGCAGTCGGCATCATGACCCGCTCTGGTGCGCCTCTGACACTGAGTGCCGAGATCCTGCTGGCCACGATCCGAAAATCCCATTCAGGCTGACATATCATCGACTGCGTTTGGCATGACGTTCACGGTTTTCCAGCCGTGCCTGTTCATTCTTACGCAACCCAACGTAGCAGGCCCCCGTGCCGCCATCCTGTGACCGGGCGCAGCAAAATGCCTGTACATCCTCAAACTGCGGCAGCCAGCGCATCAGATAGCTGCGCACGATATTGGCATGTGAGGCATCATCACGCCCTTTTCCATGCACGATCAACACATTGCGCAGACCATCCTGTACGCACTGCAACATAAACAGATACAGGGCCTGACGGCACTGTTCGACGGTGTAACGAATGAGATTCAGCGTGGCCTGCGGCGGGTATTTTCCCTGAAAGAGTTTGTCCAGCACGCCCTGTTGAATTCCTTCCGCTTTGTATTCCAGCGGCGTGGTCAACGGGACGATATCCAGCAGGCCAGTGGTCAGCGGATTATCCAGCTGTGGATCGAGCACCTGGCGCACTTTATTTTGTGAAGAAGGTAACCATAAGGTGCTGGAACAGGCTTTCAGTGGCTTAACGTCTCCCATCGCCTGTTTAAACAGCTCCAGCTCATCAGCGTTGTTGCTCATCACGTTATCCCCGATCAATACGCGCCCTGCGCGCGTTTTCTGCATTTTTCTACAGCTGTGAGTTTAGCAAAAAACGGACAGGCTTCATCCGGGTTGTGTTTGTCCGCTTATTGATACGGATCATGGAGGTGGATTCTGTGGTGAGCTTAACTAAAAAATCGGATATCAAGCCTATTTGGCGGAGGTTAGCCTGCGAATCATCTGATTACAGATTGTTTTTCACACAACTTTTACAGAGATGACGATTATTAATAACGTCCACATATTTATTGTGCCTAAAACTGCTCAGATGAGTTCCCTTGTGTGCGGGAAAAATGGTAAATTGATGTCAGTCAATTATCATCGAGCGTACATTATGATTCCGGAAAAGCGAATTATCACTAGACGCATACAATCGGGTGGTTGCGCCATTCACTGCCAGGATTGCAGCATCAGTCAGCTTTGTATTCCCTTCACGCTTAACGAGCATGAGCTGGACCAGCTTGATAACATCATCGAGCGTAAAAAACCGATTCAGAAAGGACAAACGCTGTTTAAAGCGGGTGACGAACTGCGTTCACTGTACGCGATTCGCTCCGGGACCATTAAAAGCTACACCATCACCGAACAGGGTGATGAACAGATTACCGGCTTCCATCTGGCGGGTGACCTGGTCGGCTTTGATGCTATCAGCGGTAACCAGCACCCCAGCTTTGCTCAGGCGTTAGAAACCGCCATGGTTTGCGAAATTCCTTTCGAAACCCTCGACGACCTTTCCGGTAAAATGCCCAGCCTGCGTCAGCAGATGATGCGCCTGATGAGCGGCGAAATTAAGGGCGACCAGGAAATGATCCTGCTGTTGTCGAAGAAAAATGCGGAAGAACGTCTGGCCGCCTTTATTTACGGTCTGTCGCGCCGCTTCGGCCAGCGTGGTTTCTCACAGCGTGAATTCCGTCTGACCATGACCCGTGGTGATATTGGTAACTATCTTGGATTGACGGTAGAAACCATCAGCCGTCTGCTCGGTCGCTTCCAGAAAAGCGGCATGCTGGCGGTGAAAGGAAAATACATCACCATCGAAAATCATGAAATTCTGTCAGAACTGGCAGGCCAGAGCCGTGCCATCGCCTGACCCGTGCCGGATCGATATTTCTTATTTTATTGATCCGGCAACAACTTTTCCCCTTCTTCCTTTGCCTCGATTGGGCTATCTTTAAGCTGACACGCTCAGTGTAAGGAGAAACCGTTATGGCTCAATATCAAAACATTCTGGTGGCGATCGATCCACAACAGGACGACCAGCCCGCACTTCGTCGCGCTGTTTACCTTAATCAGCGGCTTGGCGGTAAGATTACCTGTTTTCTTCCCATTTACGACTTCTCCTATGAGATGACCACGCTGCTTTCACCCGATGAACGCGTCACCATGCGTAAAGGGGTGATCAGCCAACGCACTGAGTGGATCCGTGAACAGGCGCAGGCCTATCTTGCGGCCGGCGTGCAGATTGATATCAAGGTGATTTGGCATAATCGTCCGTTCGAAGCGATTATCCAGGAAGTGCTGAACAGCAAACACGATCTGGTGATTAAGATGGCCCACCAGCATGACCGCTTACAGGCGGTGGTGTTTACCCCAACCGACTGGCACCTGCTGCGCAAATGCCCGTGCCCGGTCTGGATGGTGAAAGATCAGGCCTGGCCAGAAGGCGGCAAGGCGGTAGTCGCAGTAAACCTCGCCAGCGAAGAGCCACATCACGATCCGTTAAACAGCAAGCTGGTCAGAGAAACGCTGGAGCTGGCCGAACGGGTTAACCATACCGAAGTGCATCTGGTCGGCGCTTACCCTGTTACACCAATCAATATCGCCATTGAGCTGCCAGACTTTGATCCGAGCGTTTATAACGATGCCATCCGTGGTCAGCATCTGGTGGCGATGAAGGCGCTGCGTCAGTCATTCTCCATTGATGAGAAGTTCACCCATGTGGAGAAAGGGCTGCCTGAAGAGGTGATACCAGAGCTGGCCGCACACCTTGATGCCGGTGTGGTGGTGCTCGGTACTATCGGCCGTACCGGGCTATCGGCAGCGTTCCTTGGGAATACCGCCGAGCAGGTTATTGACCACCTGCGCTGTGACCTGCTGGCGATCAAGCCTGACGGTTTCGCCTCTCCGGTCGAACTGGATGATGACGAAGACGATTAATGACCACGGGCGAGCCTGATCCCAGGCTCGCCCTCTCCCTTCCCTCCGCTATGATGACGTTGCCGTTTCCACCACGTCCTTTTTCAGGAACCACAGAATTAACGCCGTCAGCAGTGACCCTGCAGCAATAGCCAGCAGATACGCGGCCAGATTAGCGATCACATTCGGAATAAACATCACAAAAATACCGCCATGAGGTGCACGCGATGCACAACCCAGCGCCATCGATAACGCACCGGCCAGCCCAGAGCCCGCCACAATCGCCGGGATCACCCGTAGCGGATCGGACACCGCATAGGGAATAGCCCCTTCAGTAATAAACGACAGCCCCAGCACCCACGTCACTTTGCCCGTCTCACGTTCGCTGCGGCTGAATTTACGCCGGAACAGCACTGTGGCGAGCGCTATCCCCAGCGGCGGCACCATTCCGGCAGCCATACAAGCGGCAATCGGCCCGTAAATGCCGCTGGACATCAGGCCGATGGCAAACATACACACGGTTTTATTCAATGGCCCGCCCATATCAAAGGCTACCATCATGCCAAACAGCAGGCCAAGAATGGCCGAGTTGGTGTGCCCCAATGCATTGAGGAAGTCCGTCAACCAGCCAAGCAGTAATTTAATCGGCTCGCCAATCAGCCACACCATCAGCGCCCCGGTAATCAGCACGCTCAGTAACGGCACAATCAAAATCGGCTTCAGCCCGGCAATCACCTCTGGCAGACGAATGTAGCGGACAATCATCAGCGTGACGTAACCCGCTAAAAAACCCGCCAGCAGTGCGCCCAGAAAGCCCGACCCGGTGTGAATGGCCATCATGCCGCCCACCGCACCGGAGACAATCCCCATTTTCCCGCTGATGGACTGGCTGATTCCCAGTGACAGGATCGGCAGCATCAGGGCAAATGCCGATCCCCCGCCGATATCGGACAGCATTTTCGCCAGCGGGCTGAAGTTGGCATCACCCGGCGTGGCAGCGGTGATCCCAAATGAGAAACTGAGAGCAATCAGTATCCCTCCGGCAACCACGAATGGGATCATCAGATTGACCCCGGTAATAAGGTGGACATAGATGCTGGAATACCAGCTGTTGCCACTGACAACGGGCACCACATCACCCTCTTCGCTGGCAATCTCCAGCCGGTGTGGGGCTAATTCCCCGGCGGTGATGGCATTGAGCAGCCCTTCGGCGTCTCTTGCCGCCCGGGCTACCGGGACTTCGACGATGTTCTTGTTCTGAAAACGCGCCATATCAACTTTTTTATCGGCGGCGATCAGAACAATATCTGCGGCAGAAATATCATCAGGGCTGAGGATGTACTTGCTCTCAATAGCACCCTGAGTCTCCACTCGCAGGGAAAGGCCCAGCTTTCTGGCGGCTTTTTTCAAATTACTTTCGGCCAGATAAGTGTGGGCCACCCCGGTGGGACAGGCGGTGATGGCGATAATATTCATGGGTGTTCTCCGGTAACAATAAAATAACTGTCGGTTCCGGCCGGAGTCTTATCTAAACAGAGCCCGATGGGAAAAACACTACCAAACACTGTCCCACTGGCGGGACAAACCCTGTACTGTCACTCAACAGCACAGGCTATTTATCGCGGGTATTCACCCTGTAATGAGATTCATTAAAAAATAAAACAGCAAGAAGATGATTAATTAAATTTCCCATTAACATCGGGAATAAAAATCGCTACACTTCATCTATCTTTTCACTCTGCTATAGGTTGACTGTTGGTTTCTTTTTATCGCCTGTCGCAGCGTCGAATACCGGCATTTATCGCTATTATGGCGATCCTGCTGCTGTTCATTGCACCGGATGTCTCTAAAAGTCTGGAACATCAGCGTGTATCAACACCGGATGCCTCTGCCCGTGAAGATCACTCATCGATGGTGTCGATGCATCATGGAGACATGAGCGGCATGACGATGGATGAGATGGCTACCCTGCACTCAGCGCCACCGTCGATGGCAACAACGCCCCCGTCCGATTACGCTCAGCATCATGCGATGCCTGCCGGTATGGGTATGATGGATGACGTTGCCTGCGGTTATTGCCAGCTGCTGGCACATTTCCCCGTACTGCTCATCGTCTTTATCCCGCTAGTTTGGCTGCTGTACCGTCTGACGTTACGGATGCCACCCTCACGCTATGAATCCTGGCTCCCCTCCGCCTTCTTCCCGGGTATTGTACAACCGCGCGCACCGCCTGTTTTTTCATTCTCTTTCTAAGGTTGTTATTTTTATTTTAGTCACTGCTTACGCCTGAAATGAATATGCGACACTCGCAGGAATGTAATTTCAGCGCTTTCGGCCCGCGTGGAAGAAACGCTACAATGTCCACATCAGTCGGGCGGGTAACGTTGATGCCACTTGACGTTAAATTTTAGAAAACAGTAAAGGAGTACACATCATGTCATTATTCCCTCCGGGCAAAAAACGCCGGAATTTCTTTATCGCACAGGCCTGCCTGTGGGTGTGCGCCGCTATCGTGATGACCAAAGCGATCATCGGTGGTGCCATCGATGAATATAATATGCCCTTCTCTACCTGGCCGGTGGAGCTGTATGTTTCTGAGTTCTTTATGATCCTGATATACAGCTCGGTGTTTACCGTGCTGCTGTCTATCCCGCTGTGGTACTGGTTTATCGGCGAGCAGAACCCGGATAGCCGGGGCTAGATCACCGGCAAAAAAAAGAGCTGACCCGTATCAAGGGTCAGCTCTTGTTGTAGGGGGCCACGCTGGTTCTGACGCCCCACGGTTTGTTACAGCGCTTTCAGAATCGCTTCTACCGTTGCTTTCGCATCACCGAACAGCATCTGGGTGTTCTCTTTGAAGAACAGCGGGTTCTGCACACCGGCATAGCCGGTATTCATCGAACGCTTAAACACCACCACATTCTGCGCTTTCCACACCTCCAGCACGGGCATACCCGCGATTGGGCTGCGTGGGTCTTCCTGTGCCGCCGGGTTGACGGTGTCATTGGCGCCGATAACCAGTACGGTATCCGTATCGCTGAAATCATCGTTGATCTCATCCATTTCCAGCACGATGTCATACGGCACTTTGGCTTCGGCCAGCAGGACGTTCATGTGACCAGGCAGACGACCCGCTACCGGGTGAATACCGAAACGCACCTTGATGCCGCGCTCACGCAGTTTGGCGGTGATTTCTGCCACCGGATACTGAGCCTGCGCCACCGCCATGCCGTAGCCTGGGGTGATAACCACCGTGGTGGAGTTTTTCAGCAGTTCAGCGGTGCCCGCGGCATCGATTTCGCGATACTCGCCCATCTCTTCGCCTTCACCGGTTGAGCTGCTGTCAGTACCAAACCCGCCTGCAATCACGCTAAAGAATGAACGGTTCATCGCCTTACACATAATGTAAGAGAGGATGGCACCGCTCGAACCGACCAGCGCTCCGGTGACGATCAGCAGGTCGTTGCTGAGCATAAAGCCCGCCGCCGCTGCCGCCCAACCCGAGTAGGAGTTCAGCATGGAGACCACGACAGGCATATCCGCACCGCCGATAGACGCCACCAGATGCCAGCCGAACGCCAGAGCGATCAGCGTCATTACCACCAGCGCAAAGGCCTGGGTTCCGGTGCTGTCACTGCGCACAAACATAATCAACAGCGCCAGTGAAACCACCAGTGCCAGCAGGTTGAGCTTATGACGATGTGGCAACGCCAGCGGGCGGGAAGAAATTTTGCCGCACAGCTTACCAAAGGCCACGATAGAACCGGTAAAGGTCACCGCACCGATAAAGATACCGATGAAGATCTCGGTCAGATGGATGTTTTCCATCACCGGAAGCAGGCCCGGGCCGTGGTCCAGGTAGCTGTTAACACCGACCAACACGGCAGCCAGCCCCACAAAGCTGTGCAGCATGGCCACCAGCTCTGGCATTTCGGTCATTTCGACTTTCTTCGCCAGACGAATACCGATAGCACCACCGATCACCATCGCCAGCAGGATCCAGGCAACGTTGCCCGTATCCGGACCGAAGATGGTTACCACCAGCGCCAGCGCCATTCCGCTTACGCCAAAAATATTCCCCTGCTTCGAGGTCTCATGTTTAGACAACCCGGCAAGGCTGCAAATAAACAGGATCGCAGCGATGATATAAGCTGCTGTCACTAATCCGCCAGACATGGACTTCCCCTCAGTTTTTACGGAACATTTTCAGCATGCGCTGGGTGACGGTAAAGCCACCAAAGATATTGATGCTGGCAATCAGCACCGCAACGAAGGACAGGAAGCTGACCCAGCCGCCATGACCAATCTGCAACACGGCACCGACGACGATAATGCCTGAAATGGCATTGGTCACCGACATCAGCGGCGTATGCAGAGCATGACTGACGTTCCACACCACGTAGTAACCCACCACGCAGGAGAGCGCAAAGACGGTGAAGTGCGAAAGGAACTCAGGTGGAGCCACATTGGCCAGCCAGCCAAACAGCACAATCGCCAGCACCAGCAGCCCGTATTTACGCAGCGGTGAGACAGGTTTTTCCACCGGTTTTTCGATCGGGGTTTCCACTTTGGCCGCTTTCGGCGCAGCAGACACCTGAATTGGCGGTGCAGGCCAGGTGATTTCGCCATCACGGATCACGGTCACACCGCGGATCACCACATCGTCAAAGTCGATGGTGATTTCACCGTTCTTCTCTTTGCACAGCAGCTTCATCAGGTTCACCAGATTGGTGCCATAAAGCTGAGAAGACTGAGTCGGCAGACGACTTGGCAGATCGGTGTAACCGATGATTTTCACCCCGTTCGGGCTGGTGGTGATGGTATCGGCCACGGTCAACTCACAGTTACCGCCGTTTTGCGCAGCCAGATCGACGATCACGCTGCCCGGTTTCATGGAGGCAACCATTTCTGCGGTGATCAGCGTCGGTGCCGGTTTGCCCGGGATCAGCGCGGTGGTGACAATGATGTCCACTTCTTCCGCCTGAGCCGCAAACAGCGCCATTTCGGCCTTAATAAAGGCTTCCGACATGACTTTGGCATAACCATCACCGCTGCCCGCTTCTTCCTCAAAATCAAGTTCGAGGAACTCCGCGCCCATACTCTGGACCTGCTCTTTCACTTCAGGGCGAGTATCAAAGGCACGTACGATAGCGCCCAGGCTGCGGCCTGCGCCGATAGCGGCCAGACCGGCCACTCCGGCACCAATCACCATCACTTTCGCAGGTGGCACTTTACCGGCGGCGGTAATCTGCCCGGTAAAGAATCGGCCAAATTCATGCGCAGCCTCAACAATCGCACGATAACCGGCGATGTTTGCCATCGAACTGAGCGCATCAAGAGACTGCGCACGCGAGATACGCGGCACGGCATCCATAGACATCACGGTGACGTTACGCGCGGCCAGTTTTGCCAGCAGTTCCGGGTTTTGCGCAGGCCAGATAAAGCTCACCAGCGTGCTTCCGGCACGCGTCAGAGCAATCTCTTCGTCGGTCGGCGCATTCACTTTTAATACGATATCGGACTGCCAGACATTCACCGAATCGGTAATGGTTGCGCCAGCCGCTTCAAAGGCCGCGTCTTCAAAACTGGCGAGTTTACCCGCGCCGCTTTCTACAGCGACGCTAAAACCCAGAGCTAATAACTGTTCAACCGTTTTTGGTGTCGCAGCAGCACGGGCTTCGTTGGGCAACCGCTCTTTGGTAATACCAATAAGCATAATCTTCCCTTTTCTTCAGAGAGTACGATGGTTTGTTCTCATCGTCCCGGCCCTTATGACCGAAACGTAACAGGTTCAAACTGGTTATAACCTACTGAAAATAAGTGTTCCGATCCACCCACAGTCAGTGTCTGGTGATGACTAACCGATAAAAAAGCAGTACAGAACCCTCCAGCGATATATTGAGCCTGAATCAGGATGTAAAGAACGCATTATCTGCTACGATAAAATTTAACATTTACCGACAAACGTTATCAAAAAACATTGATTAACAATGTGTTAACGATATAAGTGTTAACAATTACCAGCTTAAGTGGTTAATGTTTGAAAAATGACACGATTCAGCCAGCTTTCTTCATTATTCTGAAAACGAGAATTGTACTGACATCAAATCCCCACAAAATGGCTGAGACAGCGAACATTATTACATGCAATAATCATCCGCTAATCTGTTACACATCAAGAGTCCAGCACGTTTTTGTACTCATTTTTTGCGTAAGGCGAAGGATTAATTTTTATGAAGCTGAAGAATACCATTCTGGCATCAGCCCTGTTGTCACTCACAGCATTGACCGCCCATGCGGCGCAGGAACTGACGCCGGAGAAAGCCGCTGCGCTGAAACCGTTTGATCGGATCACCATTAGCGGGCGTTTTAATGCCATCTACGAGGCCAGCGATGCCGTATCAAAACGTGCTGATGCGCTTGGTGCAGCCTCTTACTATATTCAGGGTATCAACGATACCAACGGCAACGGCGGCAACTGGAATGTGACGGCCGATCTCTATCATGCCGATGCGCCTGTTGCGCCGAAAAATAAAGATCGCATCATTAATGGCGTACGTGAGCTGACCAAAGCAGAAGCGTTTACTATTGAGCCTTACGACACCGTCAGTGCCAGCGGCTTTTTCCGCAGCCAACCTGATGTCAATGATGCCATTACCCGTGCAGCAAAAGAGAAAGGCGCAGAGTCTTTCTTTATCGTGCGTCAGATCGACACCAACAGCGGTGGCAATCAGATTATCACGGCTTACATCTATAAAGCCGATGCGCCTAAGCGTCAGGTGCAGTCTCCTAACCTGATCCCGGCGGATTCCGAAGCAGGTAAAGCCGCGCTGGCAGCGGGCGGTGCGGCAGCGAAAACGGTTGAACTACCGGGTGTGGCATCCAATGAAACCCCAAGCAACAAAGTGGGCCGTTTCTATGAAACCCAAAGCTCAACCGGTAAGCGTTACACCGTGACTCGCCCGGATGGCAAAAGTGTGCAGGAAGTGAATGCCATTACTGCGGCGCAGATGCAGCCGTACGATAGCGTGACCTTCACCGGCCACTACAGCACCCCGACTGAAGTGTCTGAAGAAGTGGGTCGCCGTGCGATCGCTAAAGGTGCCAAGTATTATCACGTCACCCGTCAGTGGTCGAATCAGAGCGGCGGTAACCTGACCGTCTCTGCGGATCTCTTTAAGTAACGTCTCTTTGCGGGGCAACTGCCTGGTTGCCCCGTCGTTATGAATAATTCCCGTCTCTTTTTGCATAGTAAGTCATTGCATCCTGCCGCCGCTATCCGTAAAATCCCCCGCCACTTTCAGGCGTTTCGTTGCTTTTTCCGGCCTCACATCCTGAGTTAAAACCAACATGGTCGTTACAACTGGTGTTTTATTCTGTAACCGGAGTTTTTCTTGGACAAAAAGTTAGGTCTCACCGCGCTGACGGCGCTGGTACTCAGTTCTATGTTAGGCGCGGGCGTGTTTAGCCTGCCACAAAATATGGCGGCGGTCGCCAGCCCGGCTGCCCTGCTGATTGGCTGGGCCATCACCGGTGTGGGGATCGTGCTACTGGCGCTGGCCATGCTGCTGCTGAGCCGCTTGAAACCCGAGTTAGATGGCGGCATTTTCACTTATGCAAAGGCGGGATTTGGCGAACTGATTGGCTTCTGTTCTGCCTGGGGTTACTGGCTGTGTGCCGTGATTGCCAATGTGTCCTACCTGGTGATCGTTTTCTCCGCCATGAGCTTCTTTACTGACTCTCCCGGCCATATCATTTTTGGCGATGGCAACACCTGGCAGGCCATGCTTGCAGCCTCAATCCTGCTGTGGCTGGTGCATGCGCTGGTGCTGCGCGGTGTGCAGACGGCGGCCAGCATTAATCTGATCGCAACGTTGGGCAAACTGCTGCCGTTGGGCTTATTTGTCCTGCTGGCCATTGCCGCGTTCCATTACGATCGTTTTCGCTTCGATTTCAGCGGCGTCGCACTGGGGAAACCGGTCTGGCAGCAGGTGAAAGACACCATGCTGATTACGCTGTGGGTATTTATCGGTATTGAAGGTGCGGTGGTCGTTTCATCGCGTGCGCGAAACCGTCGTGACGTGGGACGTGCCACGCTGCTGGCGGTCACGGCGGCGCTGGCGATCTACCTGCTGGTGACGCTGCTGTCACTCGGGATCGTCCCGCGTGCCGAACTGGCTGAAATGCGCAATCCCTCAATGGCCGGATTGATGACCGCCCTGATCGGCCCCTGGGGCAACCTGGTGATTGTCAGCGGCCTGATTGTTTCTGTCTGCGGAGCTTATCTGAGCTGGACCATCATGGCAGCGGAAGTGCCGCTGGTGGCGGCACAGCATGGCGCGTTCCCACGCGGTCTGAGTCGGCAGAATGTACGGGGCGCTCCTTCTGCATCGCTGTGGCTGACCAATGGCTGTGTGCAGGTGTGTCTGATCCTGATCTGGCTGACCGGCTCCGATTACAACACATTGCTGACCATTGCTTCTGAGATGATTCTGGTGCCCTATCTGCTGGTCGGTGCTTATCTGTTTAAGGTCGCGCGTGAATTAAATAAACCCGGGGCGATGATGGTGGCGCTGGGTGCCAGCGTCTATGGTGTGTGGCTGCTGTACGCGTCGGGCCCGATGCATCTGCTGCTGTCGGTAGTGCTTTACGCGCCGGGGATGGTGTTGTTTCTGTTTGCCCGCCGTGGCGGCCGCGCCGGGACGTCATTGCACCGCGTTGAAAAATCGATCATGGTGCTGCTGGTGATCACCGCCCTGCCTGCCGTCTGGATGCTGACCCGTTAAGGGTCAGTGTGTCAGCTGCGGGAGTATCACGCTAAGGCGATCGTCGAGCTGCTCAAGCTTGAGCGGCCTGGCGTACTCCTGGCGAATAGCAACCAGCTGTGATTCGGACAAGGGGTAAGGCATCAGGATATCAAACTGCCCAATGTGCTGCTGTTGCGCCAGGGTGATCAGACGGGCGATATTGATTTCATCGCTGACCTGGGTCGAGATGATTTGCAGCGCGAGGTCTTTCAGCGGTTCGGATGATGAAGGCGGGGTGGTGGCTGACTTGCGGGTAATCATGCCAAAAAACGGGATCACACCATAGATGGCGTCAACAAAGCTCCAGCGTTTTTTACAGGATGCGGAGAGGAAATCGATATAGTTGAGGCAGATACGATCACTGTACTCTGCTGCAGCCAGCTTCTCTTCTGACACTCTTATCTCCTTATCCATTTCGACGCAAGAACAGCCCTGACCGGGCTCGACACCGCACACCCTTTCAGGCGCGGGATATAATGACATATTCGACTGAGTTTGTACTACATTCCCCCTAACATTTAGCGCTGATTAATGGTCGTTGCGACCAGGAAAGGATAAGCTACGGTTTCCAATAGCCTGATACCCGGCCCTATGAACAAAATTGTATTTGTCGAAGATGATAAAGATGTTGGTGAACTGATTGCTGCCTATCTGGGCCGGCATGACATTGACGTTATTGTAGAAAGCCGTGGCGATCGCGCGGAAGAGACTATTGCTGCCGCGAATCCTGACCTGGTGATGCTGGACATTATGCTGCCAGGCAAAGATGGCATGACGCTGTGCCGCGATTTGCGTACGCGTCACAGCTGGTCAGGCCCTATCGTGCTGCTGACGTCGCTGGACAGCGATATGAATCATATTCTGTCGCTGGAGATGGGGGCAAACGACTATATTCTCAAGACCACGCCGCCTGCGGTGCTCCTTGCACGTCTGCGGCTGCATCTGCGCCAGGCAGGGATCAATAGCCAGCATGAAGAGATAGCCCCTGGGATTGCGGGTCAGAAAGCCCTGCGTTTTGGCACCTTAAGCATCGATCCGATTAACCGCCAGGTCACGCTTTCCGATGAGATTGTCGCCCTCTCCACCGCCGATTTCGATCTGCTCTGGGAGCTGGCAACCCATGCAGGCACCATTCTTAATCGTGATGCGCTGCTAAAAACGCTGCGCGGCGTCAGTTATGACGGTATGGACCGCAGCATTGATGTAGCGATTTCTCGCCTGCGTAAGAAGCTGCTGGACAGCGCCACCGAGCCTTACCGGATTAAAACCATCCGTAATAAAGGCTATCTGTTTGCGCCGCACGCCTGGGATGCACAATGAAAAAACTGTTTATTCAGTTTTACTTGCTGCTGTTTGTCTGTTTCCTGGTGATGGCAATGCTGGTTGGGCTGGTGTACAAATTTACCGCCGAGCGCGCCGGGCGTCAGTCGATGGACGATCTGATGAAAAGTTCGCTGTACCTGATGCGCAGTGAGCTGAGGGAGATCCCCCCGCGCGACTGGAATAAAACCATCGACAACCTCGACCTCAATTTGTCATTTAAGCTGCATATTGAGCCAATGAGCAAATACCAGCTCGACCCCGGGACGCTGCGCCGCCTGCGTTCGGGTGAGATCGTGGTGCTGGACGATGAATACACCTTCTTACAGCATATTCCGCGCAGCCACTATGTGCTGGCCGTCGGCCCAATCCCCTATCTGTTTTACCTGCATGAGATGCGCATTCTGGATATCGCGCTGCTGGCGTTTATCGGTATTTCACTGGCGTTGCCCGTGTTTATCTGGATGCGACCGCACTGGCAGGACATGTTAAAGCTGGAGAATGCCGCGCAACGCTTTGGTCAGGGGCACCTCGAGGAACGTATTCATTTCGACAGCACCTCCAGCCTGCTGCGCCTTGGCGTGGCATTTAACCAGATGGCCGATAATATCAACACGCTGGTCACCAGTAAGAAACAGCTGATTGACGGCATCGCGCATGAATTACGCACCCCGCTGGTTCGCCTGCGTTACCGCCTGGAAATGAGTGATAACCTGACGGAAGCCGAGTCTGCGGCGCTTAATCGCGATATCGGCCAGCTGGAGTCACTGATCGAGGAGCTGTTGACGTATGCCCGTCTGGACCGTCCGCAGGTTAACCTGAATTTGCAAACGCTCGATCTGGCCCAGTGGCTGCATGAACGACTGGACGATATCCGTTCGGTTAAGCCGGCGTTTGATATTGCCCTGGATACGCCGCAGCGCGAGAATATTGGCGTTGCCGATACCCGTCTGATGGAGCGCGTGCTCGATAATCTGGTGAATAATGCCCTGCGTTATGCCGATCAACGTCTGCGGGTCGGCCTGTGGTTTGATGGCGATATGGCGTTCTTGCAGGTTGAGGATGACGGTCCGGGGATCCCACTGGACGAACGTCAGCGGGTCTTTGAACCCTTTGTACGCCTTGATCCCAGCCGCGACCGCGCGACCGGAGGCTGTGGACTTGGCCTGGCCATTGTCCACTCGATCGCCCAGGCTTTTGGCGGCTATGTCATCATCGACAGCAGTCCGCTTGGGGGCGCCAGCGTGCGTTTTTGCTGGCCAGTGACCCCCACTCTGCACTCTTAAACTCTCAATAAGGAAATCTATGTCTTCTTCCTATGCTCACCTGACACGTACCTTCCAGCGCCTTTCCCGCTTCGGCCATCTGTCGGCCATTGCAGGCTGGGATATGATGACCATGATGCCCGCGGGCGGCAGCCGCGCGCGCGGTGAAGCGCTGGCGGAGCTGAGCGTCCTGCGCCATGAAATCCTCACCGCGAAAGAGGTGGGTGTCTGGCTGCAACAGGCACAGCAGGAAGATCTGGATGATGTGGCACAGGCCAACCTGGCTGAAATGCAGCGCGCCTGGCAGCAGGCCTCGTTGCTGCCGGCTTCATTGGTAGAAGCCAAGTCTATTGTGGGATCGCGCTGTGAACATGCCTGGCGCCAGCAGCGTCCGGCCAATGACTGGACCGGGTTTTCCGCCAATCTGAAAGAAGTGGTAAAGCTGAGCCGTGAGGAGGCTGAAATCCGCGCTCAGGCCAGTGGAAAATCGCGTTACGATGCCCTGCTGGATGTGTTCGAACCCGGTATGACCAGCGCCAAACTGGATAAAACCTTTGGTGACCTGAAGCAGTGGCTGCCGAATCTGTTACAGCAGATCGTTGAACAGCAGGCTGGCGAAATTGTCGATCGCCCTGAAGGGCCTTTCCCCCAGGCATCACAGCAACAGCTGGGTCTGGCGATTATGCAACAGTTGGGTTTTGATTTTAACGCCGGGCGCCTTGATATCAGTGCGCATCCCTTCTGTGGTGGCGTACCCGAGGATGTCCGTATCACCACGCGCTATAACGAAGCCGAGTTTATCAGCGCCATGATGGGAGTTATCCATGAAACCGGGCACGCGCGCTACGAGCAAAATCTGCCTAAGCAGTGGGCCAATCAACCCGTGGCGCTGGCGCGATCAACCGCCATTCACGAATCGCAAAGCCTGTTCTTTGAAAAGCAGCTCGGCCGCAGCCCTGAATTCCTCAGCCTGATCCGCCCGCAGGTACAGTTGCTGCTGGGCGACCGCCCGGAACTCAATGAAGCGAACTTTATTGCTCTGAACCAGCGTGTGAAGCCTGGGTTGATCCGCGTGGATGCCGATGAGGTCAGCTATCCGGCACACATTATTCTGCGCTATGAAATTGAACGTGCCCTCATTAGCGGCGAGATTGAAGTCGAGGATATCCCGGCGCTGTGGGACGAGAAAATGCTGGCCTGGCTGGGCCTGGATACGCGTGGCAATTACCGTGACGGTTGTATGCAGGATATTCACTGGACGGACGGTGCATTCGGTTACTTCCCAACGTATACACTGGGCGCGATGTATGCTGCACAGTTGTTCCAGGCCGTGAAGCGGGCGATCCCGCAGGTTGATGAACAGATCCGTCAGGGTGACCTCCAGCCGGTGTTTGACTGGTTACAGCAGAATATCTGGCAGCATGGCAGCCGTTTCAGCACCCGCCAGTTGATTGAAAATGCCACCGGGGAAGATCTGAATCCGCACTATTTCCGCCAGCACCTGGAAAGCCGTTATTTGAAGTAACCTGCCTGTGGGTCAGGCGTGCCTGACCCCTACACGTTCCTGCCCCTGGCCGAGGCATGCCTGACCCCTACACGTTTCTACCCCTGGTCGAGGCGTGCCTGACCCCTACACGTTTCTGCCCCTGGTCGAGGCATGCCTGACCCCTGCGCGTTTCTACCCCTGGTCGAGGCATGCCTCGACCTTTTTCTGCGTATCGCCCCTCTTGTACAATCGGTTACACGCCGATACCAATCACTCACGGAAAGCCCTCACTGATTCCCTTATAGTCTTTTCACCGGCCCCAGAGTGGGCTGACACCTGAACTAAAAACACCTTGAGGGTTTTGCAATGAAAAAATTATTTGCTCTGGTTGTCGCTGCTACAATGGGTCTGTCTTCTGTTGCTTTCGCGGCTGAAACAACGGCTGCTCCAGCTACCACCGCTGCACCGACTGTGGCTGCTGCTACCAACACCACCGCTGCTCCAGCACCAGTGAAAGCGTCTGTTAAGCATGTGAAAAAACACAAGAAAGCGGCTGTGCAGAAAGCCCAGGCCGCTAAAAAGCACCACAAAGCGAAAAAAGCAGCTGCACAGAAAGCTCAGGCGGCTAAAAAGCACCACAAAGCGGCTAAAAAACCTGTAGCTCAGAAAGCTCAGGCTGCTAAAAAACACCACAAAGCAGCAACCAAACCTGTAGCTCAGAAAGCTCAGGCTGCTAAAAAGCACCATAAAGCAGCAACCAAACCTGCTGCTCAGAAAGCCCAGGCTGCTAAAAAACACCACAAAGCAGTGAAGAAAGCCGCTCCTAAAGCGTAATGACTGACGGCCGGGGTATTATACCTCACGTACATTAGTTCACTCAAACACCCGGTTCTGCCGGGTGTTTCTTTAAGGAGTTTCGGATGATGGTTCGTCGCTATTTATTCGAAATCATTCTGGCTGTGATGATCTTATGTGGCCTGGTAGCCGCCAGCTTTTACCTGTAATCAGGGTTGCTGTAGCGTGCTGATATTCCAAATTAATCTCCCTTTTCCAGCACTATCCGTCTATAGTTACTGCACTAGCATAATCACTGATATCAACGTTTTTCCAGCCTGAGAAAAATATGCGTCTGACCGCTGTGTTATTGATAGGTTTCCTTACCGTGTCCTGTTACACCCATGCCGAAGATCCCGAGCGGAGCGACGCTGACACGCAAACACTGTTTTTTGGTAAAGATGACCGCCAGCCCGTCAGCGAGACAGCTTCTGTACCCTGGGAAGCCATTGGCCAGCTGGAAACTGAAAGCGGCAACCTGTGCAGCGCGACGCTGATTGCTCCTCATCTGGCGCTGACCGCCGGACACTGCCTGCTTGCCCCACCGGGAAAACCCGACAAAGCCGTTGCCCTGCGTTTTATCTCCAGTGATAACGGCAGCTGGCGTTATGAGATCCACGATATTGAAGCGCGTGTTGATCCGGCCCTGGGGAAAAAACTGAAGGCTGATGGTGATGGCTGGATTGTCCCGGCTTCCGCTGCGCCTTATGATTTTGGCTTGATTATTCTGCGTAATCCCCCTTCCGGGATTGTCCCTATTCCATTGTTTTCCGGGTCGCGCAAAGATCTCACTGCCGCGTTAAAAATGACAGGTCGCCGCGTCACACAGGCGGGTTATCCGGAAGACCATCTCGATACGCTCTACTCTCACAACGACTGTCTGATCACCGGTTGGGCGCAAAAAAATGTGCTTTCACATCAGTGTGATACGTTACCGGGTGACAGCGGTTCACCGTTATTGTTAAAGGTTGATGGCAACTGGCAGCTGATCGCGGTGCAGAGTTCGGCCCCGGCGCCCAAAGATCGTTATCTGGCGGATAACCGGGCCATTGCTGTGACCGCATTTCGTGACAGCCTGGAAGCACTGGCACAATAAGGATGACACGGTAAAAAATGCGCTGGCATAGCATCGCCGTTTTTATCGCTATTTAGTGGATATTTCTATTTAAGTCCCTCGTCGATAATGTCACTGACTTTTCAGTGTTCAAGGATGAGGTATGAAAAAAATAGCGTTGATGAGCCTGATTTTCTTCATCGCAGGCTGCACCAAAAACCAAAGTCTTCCGCAATCAGGTAATCCGCTCCAACGGACGGGTTATCTGGTTAACATACAACACCCTTCCCAAAGCCAGAATGAGCGTGTGCGATTTCTGATCCTGCATTACACCGCCGCCAATGATACTGACTCAATGCGTCTGCTCACCCAGGGTAATGTCAGTGCACATTATCTCGTGCCCTCTGCCAACAACCCGTTACTGAGAAAAAATACGATTTATCAATTGGTTGCCGAAGATAAGCGCGCATGGCATGCCGGTGTCAGCGCCTGGAATGGTCGCACGAACCTGAATGACAGCTCTATTGGCGTCGAAAATGTGAATCTGGGCTATGAACAGAATTTAATGGAGCGGGAATGGTATGCGTGGGATGCCAGGCAAATCAAACTGCTTGCCCGCCTCGCCAGCGATATCATCAAACGCTATGATATTACGCCGGATAACGTGCTCGGTCACAGCGATGTGGCCCCCACACGAAAAGTTGATCCTGGCCCACTCTTTCCGTGGAAACAGTTAGCCGATGAAGGTATCGGTGCCTGGCCGGACAGCAGCACCGTACAGCAGTTTCTGGCGGGCCGTGCACCCAGTGATACCGGTTCACCCGTTAAAATTCAGGCTTATCTGGCCCGTTATGGTTATTCAATCCCACAAACGGGCGTCATGGATGCCACTACCCGACAGGTCATTGCGGTGTTTCAGATGCACTTTCGTCCGTCTGATTACAGCGGCATCGCCGATGCAGAAACCGAGGCCATTGCCGCTGCGCTGGTGGAAAAATATCGCGGCGATACGCAACGTATCGCTTCCCAGCAGGAGAGTAATACCGATTTATAACGTTGTCCCTGCCAGCATGAACCGGCTGGCAGGGTAATGATTACTCAACACCTCGTTACAACGTCACTTGCTCCATCGCCTGTAGGATACGTTTTTCCGAGATAGGGAAAGGCGTCCCTAACTGTTGAGCAAAGAAGCTGACACGCAGCTCTTCAATCATCCAGCGGATATCCTGCACATCCTCATCATCTTTACGTTCCGGCGGCAGCTTGTTGAACCACTGTGTCCACGCCTGCTGAACGGATTCGACTTTAAGCATACGCGCACGATCGCTGTGCGGATCAACCGCCAGCTTTTCCATACGGCGTTCAATCGCCTGTAAATAACGTAAGGTATCAGCCAGGCGCTTCCAGCCGTTGCCCGTCACGAAGCCGCGATACACCAGGCCACTCATTTGCGCTTTGATATCCGACAGCGCCAGCGCCATCGTGATATCGACGCGCCCTTTCAGACGTTTATTGATATTGAATACCGAGGTCAGGATCTGCTCGACCTTTTTGGCGATGGCTACTACTGTGTCGTTCAGTTCAGCACGCACTTTATCATGCAGCTTCGCGTATCCCTGTTCCTGCCAGCTTGGGCCACCCGACTCAGCGATCAGTTTATCGACCCCACAGGCAATACAGTCATCAATTAAATCCAGCACCTTACCGTAAGGGTTAAAATACAGCCCCAGCTTGGCTTTATTCGGTAATTTTTCGTGCAGATACTTAATCGGTGAGGGAATATTCAGCAGCAGTAAACGCCGCTGCCCGCGCCACATCGCTTTTTGCTGTTCGTGCTGAGAGTCAAACAGGCGGATCGCCACGCTGTCTTTCTCATCCACCAGCGCAGGCCAGGCTTTCACACTGTAATTGCCGCGCTTCTGCTCGAAATGGTCCGGCAGATCGCCAAAGCTCCAGATATGCAGCCCATTCTGTTCCAGTCCGTCATCGGCCACTTTAGACAGCGTTTCCTGAACCTTACCTTTGAGCTGGAGTTTCAGCGCAGAGAGATCTTTGCCTTCGGCCAGTTTGTGGTTATTTTCGTCAATAATGCGGAAGGTAATTTTAAGATGATCGGGCACCTGTTCCCATTGCCAGGCTTCGCGATCCAGCGTGACGCCCGACATGCGGCGGAACTCACGTTCCATCGACTCCAGCAGCGGCAGCTCCAGCGGCGTGGCTCGTCCGAGAAATGCTTCAGCGTAATTGGGCGCCGGGACAAAGTTACGACGCAGCGGTTTAGGCAGTGATTTGATCAGCGCAATCACCAGTTCCCGACGCACGCCCGGGATCTGCCACTCAAAGCCCTTCTCTTCAACCTGATTGAGCAGCGGCAGCGGAACATAAACCGTGACGCCATCCGCGTCGGCACCCGGTTCAAACTGATAGCTCAGACGCAGCTTCAGGTTGCCCTGATGCCAGAAGTTCGGATAGTCGAGCTTACTGACGTTCTCCGCGCCCTGCTTGATCAACATCTCGCGGGCGAAATTAAGGCGGTCCGGCTCTTCGCGACTGACGGTTCGCCACCAGCTGTCAAAATGCCGGGCAGAGACCACCTCGTGGCTGATGCGCTGGTCGTAAAAATCAAACAGCGTTTCGTCGTCAACCAGAATGTCGCGGCGGCGGGATTTGTGCTCCAGCTCTTCCACTTCCGTGCGCAGCTTGAGGTTGGCCTTGAAGAACGCATGGCGCGTTTGCCAGTCGCCTTCGACCAGCGCATGACGGATAAACAGCTCACGCGACAGCACCGGATCAATCTGGCCGTAATTCACCTTGCGCGCCGCGACAATCGGCAGCCCGTAAAGCGTCACTTTTTCATTGGCCATCACCGCGCCCTGGCCTTTTTCCCAGTGCGGTTCACTGTAGCTGCGTTTGAGCAGATGCTGTGCCACCGGCTCTATCCACTCCGGCTCAATACGGGCAGCAATGCGCCCCCACAGGCGGCTGGTTTCTACCAGTTCGGCCACCATCGTCCACTTGGGCGGCTTCTTAAACAGGCCAGAGCCAGGGAAAATGGCGAAACGCGCATTACGCGCACCGGTAAACTCCTGTTTATCAGCGTCTTTCTGGCCAATATGAGACAGTAATCCGGTGAGTAGCGCAGTATGGATCTCGCGAATTTCAGCGGGAGCACTGTTCACTGGCAGCCCCAGTTCACGCACCACCTGACGCAGTTGCGTGTAGATGTCCTGCCATTCGCGCACCCGCAGGTAGTTCAGGTAGTCCGTTTTACACTGACGACGGAAATGGCTGGAAGACAGCGCTTTCTGCTGCTCCTGCACGTAGTTCCACAGGTTAACAAAGGCGATGAAATCAGAGTCTTTATCGGCAAATCGCTGGTGCTTTTCGTCTGATGCCTGCTTTTTCTCGGCCGGACGTTCACGCGGGTCCTGAATCGACAGCGCGGCGGTAATGATCATCACTTCACGCACGCAGCCATATTTCTGGGCTTCCAGCACCATTTTTGCCAGACGCGGGTCAACCGGGAGTTGGGCCAGCGCACGACCCGACGTCGTCAGCTGATAGTGCTGGCTCTCATTCAGAGTGATCGCACCCAGCTCTTCCAGCAGGCGCACACCGTCCTGAATATTGCGTTGGTCAGGGGCTTCCACAAACGGGAAGGCGGCAATATCACCCAGCCCCAGCGCAGTCATTTGCAGGATGACGGAGGCCAGGTTGGTACGCAGAATTTCCGGATCGGTGAAGGCCGGACGGCTGAGGAAATCATTTTCATCATACAGACGAATACAGATCCCTTCGGATACGCGCCCGCAACGCCCTTTACGCTGATTGGCTGACGCCTGTGATATCGGCTCAATCGGCAAACGCTGCACTTTAGTACGGAAGCTATAGCGGCTAATACGCGCCGTACCCGGGTCAATCACATATTTAATGCCCGGCACCGTCAGTGACGTTTCGGCTACGTTAGTGGCCAGCACAATGCGCCGTCCAACGTGGGACTGGAACACACGGTTCTGTTCTGCATTCGACAGACGCGCGTAGAGCGGTAATACCTCAGTGTGCGGCAGGTCGCGTTTCATCAGGGCATCAGCGGTGTCGCGAATTTCGCGTTCGCCGCTCATGAAAATCAGGATATCGCCACGACTCTCTCTGCCCAGTTCATCCACCGCATCAAAAATAGCCTGAAGCTGATCGCGGTCAGTATCGTCAGCATCTTCCACCACCGGGCGGTAGCGTACTTCCACCGGGTAAGTGCGGCCAGAAACTTCAATCACGGGTGCGTTGTGGAAATGTCGGGAAAAACGCTGCGGGTCGATGGTCGCTGACGTGATGATCACTTTCAGATCAGGGCGTTTTGGCAGCAGCTCGCGCAGATAGCCCAACAGAAAATCGATATTCAGGCTGCGCTCGTGCGCTTCATCGATGATGATGGTGTCGTACTGCATCAGCAGGCGATCCTGCTGAATTTCAGCCAGCAGTATGCCGTCGGTCATCAGTTTGACCTGCGTGGTGTCGCCAACCTGATCGTTGAATCGCACCTTGTAACCCACACAGCCACCCAGCGAGGTTTCCAGTTCGGCGGCGATACGATCGGCCACGGTACGCGCTGCCAGGCGGCGCGGCTGGGTGTGACCAATCAGCCCGCGAATACCGCGTCCCAGCTCCATGCAAATCTTCGGCAACTGCGTGGTTTTACCTGAACCGGTTTCCCCCGCCACAATCACCACCTGGTGATCGCGGATCGCGTCAGCAATATCCTGTTTCTTCTGGCTAACGGGTAAATTTTCCGGGTAGCGGATAGTTGGCCTGGCGGCAAGACGTGCACTGACCCGCAATTCTGAGGCCGCAATATCACCACTCAGTTCCTCAATCAGCGCATTCAGCGCCGTTGGATTTTTAATTTTTTTTGCCCCCTGAAGGCGGCGCTGCAGACGCTGGCGGTCGCGCAGCATCAGCGAATCCAGCCGCGAATAAAGAGGCGTCAGGGCAGATTGTGGCGTATCAGACATGGTAGTAAAGCTCGCTTTGTCGCCGTGACATTGGGCGACATGGATTAAACAGGGGATAAGAATTTTGCGTAGTGTAACACAGACAAGCACTTAGGGTTTTAATTGCCCGGCGCGTCTTATTCAATATTTTCGAACATTGATATCGAAAACTCGCACTTACACTGTCGGCAATTTATCCGTAAAGTGTTCCTTATTGAGCGGTATGTGATCCGCGTGACAAAACAGGAAAAAAGAACCATGAGCAAAGTATTAGTACTGAAATCAAGTATTCTTGCTGGTTATTCACAGTCTGGCCAGCTGGCAGACCACCTGGTTTCCGAATGGAAAGCGGCCCACCCTGGCGATGAAGTGACCGAGCGCGATCTGGCCGCTAACCCAATCCCGGTACTGGACGGTGAGCTGGTTGGCGCACTGCGTCCATCCGATGCCGCACTGACCCCGCGTCAGCAGGAAGCGCTGGATCTGTCCAACGAACTGATTGCTGAACTGCAGGCCCATGACACCATCGTGATCACGGCGCCAATGTACAACTTCAATATCCCCACTCAGCTGAAGAACTACTTCGACCTGGTGGCCCGTGCTGGCGTGACGTTCCGTTACACCGAACAGGGTCCTGAAGGCCTGATCAAAGGCAAAAAAGTCGTGGTTCTGTCAAGCCGTGGTGGTATCCATAAAGACACCCCAAGCGACCTGCTGACCCCTTACCTGACCCTGTTCCTTGGCTTCCTGGGTCTGACTGACGTGCAGTTCGTGTTTGCGGAAGGTATCGGTTACGGTCCTGAAGTGGCAGCGAAAGCCGCCAGCGATGCGAAAGCGGTGATTTCTCAGATCGTGACGGCCTGATTACCCGAAAAAACAGGTTGAGCTAACCCTCCTCAACCTGCGCGGTGGCACTGTGTCGGTGCCGCCGCTACTTCTTCAACCACTGACCGTTTATTCCTCGTACATATTCCCCTGATTTCGCTCTCTCAACCAGTTTGGAACCCGCAATACTGGCAACGTCGCGCGTGGTCATATTATTTTGCTGCGCCAGCAGCTGATATTGACGTGTACGCCCCTCATTAATCTGTTTAACCAGCGTGAGGGTTTCCGCATCCTGCTGAACCGCCGCAATGTAGCCATTCAGCGTTTCACCCACACGTCCCTGTTGGCGGGCTTCATCCAGCGTCAGCGCCATCACAGCAGGTGACAGCAGCAAACAACCCAGCAATATACCGCAGTTAAGTCGTTTCATATGCCCCGTCCTCAGAACAGACCACTCTGGGTTTTTAATAACGCTTCAACGTCCTTATCCACTTTGATATGAATTTCATGCTCGATTTTTACATTCATATTAATGGTGATCGGCTCTTTTGGGGCGGCCACTTCAATGCGCGGGATACACCCGCAAAGCAGCATCGTTCCACCCGTTATCCAAAGGCTACTGAGGGGTTTCATCACTGTTTTCCTTTTGCGACGGCAAGGTGGCATTCTGTTCCACCCAAGATTGCAGGTTATCGCCAAAGCGCAGACTGCGCCACAGTTGGAACAAATTTTCCTGCTGGCTGTAGTTCAGCGATACGCGTTGATTTCTGTTGCTGAAACGGCTGGTGCCATCGACTTTAGCGGTCATGTTCATCACGCCTAAATTATCGAGATCGATTGTTGCCCAGCTTCGGGAGATTTCCATATAACGCAGCCAGTCGATGGCAGCCCCGGCGGCAAAATTATTACGACTGATGGCATCGGCCATGTCTTTATCCATACGCACGGTGAGTGGCCCGCTGTTAGCAACCCAGCCCTCTTTCACCAGCCAGTGTGAATTATTCAGCCACAGCGGCAACGCACCATTGATGTAGCCCGACATGGCCAGCTGTTTAAGCTTCATGGTGGTGACCAGTTCGGACAAGCTCAGATGCGTGACATGGATCGTGGCTGCCTCCGTTTGTGGCATCTGCAAGCTGGCCATACTCAACTGCCCGCCGAGCAGCTCAAGGTTCACGTTACTCAGTGTGAGCGGCTGCCTGTCACTCCAGGGATACCAGCCCTGAAGATCGGCCGTGACATTGTGCATCGCAAACTGGTTGTTAATCTTTTTTATCCGTAATGATACGGGCCCGTGAGCGCCGAAATACCAGCGATGAGATTCCAGGCGGAAAGGTAGCGAGAAGTCGATACCCTCAAATTCATTATCCGGCAGTAGCACGCTGCCATTGCTCACCAGCCAGTGACCACCGGCTTTCAGCCCCTGATCGCTGGCCGCAGAGAAAGCCACCTGAGCTTTTAACATGCCCCCCTGAATCGCCAGTTTCAGCTCCGGACTGATCAGCGGCTGAAACACGTTTAATGGCTGTTCCGGCCACCACATTTGACCACGCAGACGTTCTCCATCCCAGCGGCCCCGTACCTGAACCGGGCCAATTTTCTTCGCCTGCAAACTCCCCTTGTACAGAAACGCCTCCGGGTCGCGCCCTTTGACAGTCAGTGTCAGGGTCGATGGGGGCAAATAGCCGCCGCTACTGAAGTGCGTCTCCCTGGCGTTCAGGCTTAATTGCCCGTTGAATGAGGGTGACTCAGGGTCACGTTGCCAGCGAACAGGCTGGTCCAGCGTTAATCGTGGGGCATCCATCGTGACGCTGCCATAGGCAAGATGATCAAACCCGGTCGACAGCGAGGTTAATTCAATCAACCGATCCTGCCAGCGTCCCTGACCTTTGACATCCCATTTTGCGTTCAGCGGGGCCAGATAACCATCCCCCCAGTAACGCCATAACCACGTGCCTTTGTCCGGCCAGAAGTCACTGGCCCGTCCGTCCAGATGCAGGCGAAACCGCCCCATTTCGCGATCATGAGCACTGAGGATCGCCTGTAGGCGCCCATCAATACCGGCAGAAGAAAGCGAGACGCCCGCCAGCGGCCAGCGTGCTTCATCCACTTCCAGGGTGGAGAGCAACCGCCCTTTCATACGCAGTAATGCACCCGGCCGCATCACTATCTGTGGGTCAAGCATCGGCCCACGTAACTCTCCCGGCAAGCCGGCAAAGAATTGCAGGCTGTCGAGTTTGGTCTCTCCTGTCAGCCGGAACGGCAGCTGACTGTTCTGCCAGTCCAGATTTCCCGGTCCCAGCGTTAATACCACATTACCTTTCCCGCCACGTCCCTCGGTCAGCATATTAAAGCGGCCGTTTAGTTCCGTGGCGGGTAACCCCTGCTGCCAGCCTTTTGCCGTCAGCGCGAAACCACCAGAAAGCGGTTGCACCGCCCAGGGCCAGTTCCACTGCCCCTGTTGCACCACGATGTTCTCACGAGTGATGTTCCAGGGCAGCGTTAACAGCGGTTGTTTTTGATCCTTCGCGGTCACGACCAACGTGCCGACCTGCTGCTGCCAGTCAAGGCGCAGATGCAGCGGTTCAGGGACACTATCCAGCGCCAAATCGCCCTGTAATGCACCACCTTCAGGTAAGGAGTCAGGGATGCGCGGTAACGTCAGCGTGCCGCTCAGGCTCACGGGCTTCGGCACGCCAGGTGCCTGAATGTTCAATGATGTGAGCGTCAGCTGCTGTCCGTTGAGTTCGGCATCCAGTGACAGGTTTTTTCCCTGATAGTGCAGGTGCTGACGTTGAGGGTCGAGATTAAGCTGAAGCTGCCCGGCCCAGTTCTGCCAGGGCGTAATTGTGAGTTGCCGGAGAGTGACGTTGGCGGCGGGAAGCATCTGCTGCCATTCTGCCAACGTACGTGGTGCATCGTGATTGTCGGCACTGGTAAGGTTAGCTGCGCATGAAGTATCCACGGTGGCGTCATCGACAATCAGTTGCCAGCGGCTCTGGTGGTAACTGAGCGCCACGCCTTTTACGCTCGCCAGCTCGCAGTCTCCCACCCGATAATGCACACCCGGCAGGCGTAACGCGCCCTGATGCCAGCCGGGGTTACCGTCAAGGACGACGGAAGTTTTTGCGGGCAGCCATAGGCCGGCCAGTCGCGGCAGCCACTGGGTAACAGTAAGAAGTATGCCGGTCAGCAGCAGGATAACTGCCATCAGCACAGCAAGCGCTATTTTCCAGCCCCGATTCATGGCGGTGACATCCTGTTCATTCCGTGATTATCCCTGAATGATGGCATGGAATCCCTGAAGGGTGAAGTTTTTCGCCTGTAATCAATCGATTCGCTGCTTTTAACACCAGCTAAACAGCGGTCCTCTCCCGCGTAGGGATAAATTATTGTTACACTGCTTTATCACTGACGCACGGCGAAAGGAAAAGGCGATGAAACTTGCGGTATATAGCACCAAGCAGTATGACCGGAAATACCTCACACAGGTCAATGAGGACTTTGGTTTTGAACTGGAGTTTTTCGACTTTTTGTTGAGTGAACGTACGGCGAAAAACGCCGTGGGCTGCGATGGCGTTTGCATTTTCGTCAACGATGACGGCAGCCGCAAGGTGTTAGAGGAGCTGGCCGAACTGGGCGTGAAGTTTGTTGCGCTGCGCTGCGCGGGTTTCAATAACGTCGATCTCGACGCGGCGCGTGAACTGGGTATTCAGGTGGTACGTGTTCCTGCCTACTCACCGGAAGCGGTGGCTGAACATGCGGTCGGCATGATGATGACCCTGAACCGCCGTATTCATCGCGCCTACCAGCGTACGCGTGATGCGAACTTCTCCCTCGAAGGGCTGATTGGTTTCAACATGCACGGACGTACCGCCGGGGTGATCGGCACCGGGAAAATTGGTATCGCTGCGATGCGTATTCTGAAAGGCTTCGGTATGCGTCTGCTGGCGTTCGACCCTTATCCAAGCCCGCAGGCACTGGAACTGGGTGCGGAATATGTCGACATTAAAACGCTGTTTAGCCAGTCCGATGTCATCACCCTGCACTGTCCACTGACGGCGGATAATCATCACCTGCTGAACAGCAGTGCGTTTGCACAGATGAAAGATGGCGTCATGGTGATCAACACCAGCCGGGGTGCTCTGATTGATTCCCAGGCAGCCATTGAGGCGCTGAAGCAGCAAAAAATCGGCGCACTGGGCATGGATGTTTACGAAAACGAACGTGATTTGTTCTTTGAGGATAAATCTAACGACGTGATCCAGGATGATGTGTTCCGTCGTTTATCAGCCTGCCATAACGTCCTGTTTACCGGCCACCAGGCTTTCCTGACTGCGGAGGCCCTGACCAGTATTTCTGAGACCACGCTGGAAAATCTGCGCCGCCTTGAGAAAGGTGAACCTTGTGACAATGTGCTGACCGTGTAATCCACACGCGTACCCTGCACAACCCCGGCATAGCCAACCTCCCCGGCTATGCCTTTTCGCCTTTTATCCTGTAGAAAAAAAAGAGCTCGGTGGTGCTGGCATCGTTTTTTTTTCGCGCCATTAGTATGTTGTAACTAATGCGGGGTGAAGTAAGCCGTAACGCCCACGTATTACTGGCCGTCAAGACCACGAATAGGTTTAACGGAGGACCAGGCACGGCACGACGGGCAATGCCAGTAAAGCGCATGAGCCGTAAAGCCGCACTTGTGGCACCGATAACGAGGTTTGGTTCGGATCTGCTCGCCGACCATATCGCGCAGCACCATCAGGCTATCTTTCGCACGGCCATCCTCGGCTTCCTGCAAGTTGAAATCCATCAGCCGATGGAAAACACGCATCGTTGGATGGCGCTGAAGCTGGCGGGTAATATAAGTTTGTGCAACCTCGGCGCCCTCTTCACGGTCAAGGATCCCCGCCAGGTAGAGTTCGGCTGCAGCACCGGTATTTTCTTCCACGCAGCGTTTAAGGTATTCGGACCAGGCCTGAGGCTGATTAAGATGTTCATAACAGCCTTCCAGCATCTCAAGCGTTTCACTGACCAACTCTTTATCCTGTTCGATTACCCGCTGCAAATGCACCACGGCTTTGGCAAACTCATTCTTCGCCATATGGATGCGGCCCATCATAATGGAGACGCGGGCACTGTTGCGGTCGGCTGACTCCCCTTTCTTCAGCAGATTCATGGCACGATCGAGATCATCACTGCTGATAGCCTGCAAGGCCAGCTCACAGTAGAAATGCGCGATTTCCATCTTCAGGCGATCTTTGCCCTGTTTCACCAGTCGTTCAGCCACTTCAATGGCATTCGGCCAGTCACTGGTGGCCTGGTGGATAATCAGCAGTTGCTGCAAGGCGCTGATGCGGAAATCCGTTTCGTCCACCAGCTGACCGAACATCTGTTCAGCGCGATCGTAGAACCCCGCAGCCATATAATCGCGGCCCAGCTGTTGGATCGCCAGCAGGCGCTGGTCGTAAGTGAGGGAGGCGCTTTCCATCAGTGCCTGGTGAATGCGTATAGCGCGATCGACTTCACCTCGGGAGCGGAACAGATTGCCCAGTGTCAGGTGCGCTTCCACCGTGCCACTGTCCTCTTTTAACATATCGAGAAACAGGTCGACGGCTTTGTCCTGCTGGTTAGAGAGCAGGAAGTTCACCCCGGTCACATAGTCACGCGACAGGCGGCTGGCTTCCTGTTGCTTATCCTGTTGCGCACTTCTGCGCCCCATATACCAGCCATAGGCGGCAGCAATGGGAAGTAACAGAAACAGCAGTTCTAACATAAATGATTATTCCTTGACGGCAGGTGCCTGTGACGCTGTCACGGATGGCTCTGTCTGCCCCAGTTGCTGCTGAAGACGTTTAAGTTTACGTTGCGTATGTGCCAGTGATACCCGCACACGCAGCCAGAACAATCCACAAATCGCCCAGCCCAGTAAAAATCCAGCGGCAAACAGTGAAGCCAGCAACGTTGAAACACGGAACTCACCCTGCGCCAGCAGATAGTTAAACTTCACTACCTGGTCGTTGTGCGCGCCCAGCGTGACTGAAATGACGAAAATCGCCAGGACCACTAAAAAAATCAGCAAATATTTCACAGTTCATCCCATACCCTGGTGTTAACCAGATGAATTATGCCAAAAAAATCGGTCTGATGCTTGCATTGATGTCACGTGTTATTCCTCGCCCCATCACTTTTCCCTGCGCTTCCTGCCATCAGGCAGCCATAAAAGAGCCGAACAAAAGATATGGGGACAGGATACCGTCTTTACAATCAGGAGGCCTCATTTTCCCGCTGCGCTATCTCCTGCTGCTCCTGCGGAGGCACCGTTAGAGGCCCACAGAACCGCTGAGCCAGCCAGGTTGCGAGGGTAATGAATAACCAGCTGATAAGCGTAGCGAAAACCAAATCACGCGGCCAGTGCATCCCCAGCACCAGGCGGCTACCCATTACCGCTATCGCCCAGCTCATCAGCAACACGATAGTGACGTAGCGCCTGCGTGGCCACAGCAGTCCCACGCCGAGCAACGCCCAACTGGCGGCAAACATGGTATGCCCCGAGGGGAAAGCAAAACCGGTTTCAAATGCCCAGTGTTTTTTTAGCCAGTCAGGTAACTGGCTATTCTCCGCAACGGCGGCGCTGACCATCTCACTGCGCTGTTTGCGTTTCTGGTCATAGAATTGCTGCTCATTAATACCGTACGTTTTCTCCAGCCACAGAACATAGGGGCGCGGCTCCTGTACATGTTCTTTAATCAGGCTTTTGGTGTACTGCCCGGAGAGCAGCGTGGCAATAATGATCCCCAGAAGAAATACCGCGGGTTTCCAGCGAAAGCGCAGGCACCAGAGGAACCAGCCGCAAAGAATAGCACTGGTCAGCGTCCCCCAGGGGCTGGTGACTGTTTCGGTAAACCAGAAGAGCAGCTTGTGCCCCCATCCCATTGACACAGGCTGCCAGTGCCAGCCTGACAGCATCACCCCGAGTGGCATCATCAACAATACCAGCATGCCCAGGGTGGTACGTTTGAGGATCTCTGCCATTTATCTTCCTTTCGAACCGTTATGTTCACGAGTTTGTTATAAGATTATCTTAAAAAATAATAACATAAGGATTGTTATAGTGATAATTCTGCGTTATTAAAACAATCGCTCTAACGTGTTAACTGCCACGCGATATGTTGTGGCAAAATAGGCACAATTGTTTGCGTCAGGCAACTGACACAGCGATATCTGATGATAGCGCAACACCTGAAGTTTCTGGAGAGTCACATGCAGCTTAAACGGGTAGCAGAAGCCAATCTGCCCACGCCTTGGGGGGATTTCCTCATGGTTGGTTTTGAAGAACTCGCCACCGGGCACGATCATGTCGCCCTGGTGTTTGGCGATATTTCCGACAGCAAACCTGTGCTGTCACGCGTCCATTCTGAGTGTTTGACGGGCGATGCATTGTTCAGCCTGCGTTGCGATTGCGGGTTCCAGCTTGAAGCCGCCCTGGCGCAGATTGCTGAGCAGGGGCGCGGTATTCTGCTGTATCACCGTCAGGAAGGCCGTAATATCGGTCTGCTGAACAAGATCCGCGCTTATGCGCTGCAGGATAAAGGCTTTGATACGGTTGAAGCCAACAACCAGTTAGGTTTTGCGGCTGATGAGCGCGACTTCACCCTCTGCGCCGATATGTTCAAATTGCTGGGCATCCACGAAGTCCGCCTGCTGACCAATAACCCGCGCAAGGTTGAGATCCTCACTGAGGCGGGTATCAATATTGTTGAGCGCGTACCACTGATTGTGGGAAGAAACCCTAGCAATGCGCATTACCTGGATACGAAAGCCGCGAAAATGGGCCATCTGTTATCCAAATAGCCCTTCCGGGTTGACACTCTGGCGACCGGCATCATGCAGGTCGCCAGGGAAACACAGCGTGGGTTATTGCAACATATTGCGGATCACATAATGCAAGATGCCGTCATTCTGGTAGTACGTCAGCTCATTACCGGTATCGATACGGCAACGCGCTTCCATCACTTCCTGACGCCCATCAATGCGCGTCAACGTCACCTTCACCACGCATCCCGGTGTTAACTGCTTCAGATCCTGCACATCAATCTGCTCATCCCCGGTCAGCCCCAGCGTTTTACGCGTGACGCCTGATGGAAACTCCAGCGGCAAGATCCCCATACCAATAAGATTCGAGCGGTGAATACGTTCAAAGGATTCGGCAATCACCACCCTAACCCCTTGCAGACGTGGACCTTTCGCGGCCCAGTCGCGGCTGGAGCCCGAGCCGTACTCTTTCCCGGCGATCACCGCCAGCGGAATGCCAGCCTGCTGATAACGCATGGCGGCATCATAGATCGCCATCTGCTCATCGCCAGGAATGTAACGCGTCATTCCCCCTTCCACGCCCGGTACCATTTCGTTACGAATACGGATATTGGCAAAGGTGCCGCGCATCATCACTTCATGGTTACCACGGCGTGAGCCATAAGAGTTGAAATCCGTTCGCTCGACGCCGTGCTCCAGCAGGTAACGTCCGGCCGGACTGTCGGCTTTAATGCTCCCTGCCGGTGAGATATGGTCTGTGGTCACCGAATCACCGAGCATCGCCAGAATGCGTGCACCCTGAATGTCCTGAACTGGCTTCGGTTCTCTTTCCATATCATCGAAGAAAGGCGACAGCCGGATGTAGGTCGAACTGCCATCCCAGTCATAGGTCGCGGCTTCACTGACCTTGATCTGCTGCCATTCCGGGGTGCCCTCGAAGACTTCGGCATACTCTTTATGGAACATATCGGTAGAAACCATCTGCACGGCTTCGGCGATCTCTTCCGGCGAAGGCCAGATATCCTTGAGATACACTGGATGACCTGCTGCATCTTCGCCAAGTGGCTCCGTTTGCAGATTCAGGGTCATATTACCTGCCAGCGCATAGGCCACGACCAGCGGCGGTGACGCCAGCCAGTTGGTCTTCACATAGGGATGGATGCGTCCTTCGAAGTTTCGGTTTCCCGACAGCACCGCGCCGACGGTCAGATCGCCCTGTTTGATCGCGGATTCGATCTCATCCGGCAGCGGGCCGGAGTTACCGATACACGTCGTGCAACCATAACCGACCAGGTTAAAACCGAGTTTATCGAGATAAGGCGTCAGGCGCGCAGCGGCAAGATAGTCAGACACCACTTTGGAACCTGGCGCAAGAGACGCCTTTACCCAGGGCTTAGGAGCAAGCCCCAGATCCACCGCTTTTTTCGCCAGCAGACCCGCCGCCATTAATACACTGGGGTTGGAGGTATTGGTACAGGAGGTGATCGCGGCAATCACCACCGCGCCGTCATCCAGCTGATACTGTTGATGGGTTTTACTGTCCAGGTAGCTGACGGTTTTGTGGGCTTTCTGCGCGTGATTCACTTCCAGTTCATTACTGGCGCGGAAGGCCGCCGGGACGTCGCCCAGTGCGACACGGTCCTGCGGGCGCTTCGGCCCGGCCAGGCTGGATTCGACTTCCCCCATATCCAACGCCAGCGTGCTGGTAAAGACCGGTTCATCACCGGTATTGCGCCATAATCCCTGCGCTTTACTGTAAGCCTCAACAAGCGCTACCTGCTGCGTGCTGCGCCCGGTCAGTTTCATATAGCCCAGCGTTACGGCATCCACCGGGAAGAACCCGCAGGTCGCACCGTACTCCGGGGCCATATTGGCAATGGTGGCACGGTCGGCCAGCGGCAGATCATCCAGCCCGTCGCCGTAGAATTCAACAAATTTACCCACTACGCCGTGCTTACGCAGCATCTGCGTTACGGTCAGCACCAGGTCAGTGGCGGTGATACCCGCTTTCAGCTTACCGGTCAGTTTGAACCCGACCACATCCGGGATCAGCATTGACACCGGCTGTCCCAGCATCGCGGCTTCCGCTTCAATCCCGCCAACGCCCCAACCCAGCACGCCCAGCGCATTAATCATTGTGGTGTGTGAATCGGTCCCCACCAGCGTATCGGGGTAAGCCACCTCTTTTCCATCTTGTTCTTCATGCCAGACGGCCTGACCCAGGTACTCCAGATTAACCTGGTGACAAATACCCGTCCCCGGTGGCACCACGCTAAAACGATTAAAGGCCTTCTGCCCCCAGCGCAGGAAGACGTAACGTTCATGGTTACGCTCCATTTCCAGACGCACGTTTTCTTCAAACGCATCGTCATCACCAAAGTGGTCAACCGTTACCGAGTGGTCAATGACCAGATCAACCGGCGACAGCGGGTTCACCCGGGCGACATCGCCACCCAGCCGTTTCACCGCCTCACGCATGGCGGCAAGATCAACCACAGCAGGCACGCCGGTAAAGTCCTGCATCAGGACACGTGCCGGGCGATAGGCAATTTCGCGGTCAGCATGCGCATTTTTCAGCCAGCCGGCCAGTGCATGGATGTCCTCATCGGTTACAGAGTCACCGTCCTGCCAGCGCAGTAGGTTTTCCAGCAACACTTTCATTGATTTCGGCAGGCGTGAAATATCGCCCAGTTCAGCCTCAGCCAGGTGAAGACTGTAATACTGGTAACGTTGCTCGTGGACAGACAGTACATCCTGACTGAGTTGGCGTAGGGTCGTCGACATTGCTCCTCCATTGCGTATTATTTTAACATTTACCTTAAGTCACCGGAGCCGTGCTGCGGGGATAAAAGGTAAAACCTTAGTAAGCACAAGGTTTGTTTAAACATAGCACAAGCGAATCGCAACGATTTGATAACAACACTAATTGACAACAGCTGAAACAAACTGAAATTAAAATACAAAAACGCCCCGCTGTACTGGCCAGCGAGGCGTTATTTGTTATTACGCGGGTGATGATTAAATAGTGCGATTAACGCACCATCATTCCAATCCATACCGCGCTGGTCCAGAACAATGCTGAGAATGTCCAGGTGCTGAACCAGGTAATTTGGGTTAAGTTCATGTTTATACTCCTGCAGGCCATCTCTGACCAAAACGTACCACATTAAACACTCTGCATTTAAAGCGAGGGTTTTACCGTTAAATGATGGGTTTAGCATCAAAAATGGGCGTCAAGATGCCCTGGCCAGTGAGTCGGCCTGAATGATAATTAACGCTGTTTGAATTTTGATTCTCAGCAAAACGCCGAGTGAATTTTAATAACTGCTTTATTTAACTTTCTTCTCTTCGAACATTGACTCAATAAAATTGCGCTGCAGGTCATTCAAATCCCATGATGCCGGAATGGCGTCCTGAGCCTTGTTCTTGCCCTTACAGAAACGATCGTTCGTTTTGCGGACTTGCTGTGCTTTTTGCTCTGGCTGTCTCAGGTACATTGTTATCCCCATATACGCCATACGAATAAGCCAACCACTCCCCAAAACAGGGCTGAAGCAGCGAATACCGTCATCCAGGCTTTGCGTTTCAGATTGCTGTTACGCTCAACCTTGATGGTTTTGTCCCCGAAGCCGGGTTGTACAGATAATCTAGTAGCCATAGTTTTTGATAATCACTCTCATTAAAACGATTGTTTGAACCAATCAGAAATTAGGATGAATCCTAAACATTCTCTGTTGCAAAATCCAGTAATTTTTATTGAACAAAACGATTAACAGGATTAATCATCCATGAAGAAGATTAATTAAAAATGCTCACTCAACTCAGTCTCATTAATTATCACTTAACACAAATTAAGAACACCGAGTTCCATTACAGGTCCATTCTAAATTAGAGTTTTCTTTACTCCTCCTTTCGTTGCAGCTGTTCTCACCTGCTTTTAACTAGAGTATGAGAATCATCCTAACTGAGCGCAAAGGGGGACAATGAAAACTGTGTACTGTTTCTCATTTAAGAAATAACAATAGGAGAACATGTGATACATCTTTCATTTACGAAAAAATAATCAAAGGACATTAACGAATGGGGTGCCAGCTGGCATCAATGGAAAAAAAAAGAGCCGCAAAGCGGCTCCGGACAGGTTTTTTCATCACCTGAGTGATTATTTTGCGGGCAATTTTATATCTTTAAACATCGCTTCAATATCTTCATTCGAACGCAAACCTACAGCAGTATCAACAACATCGCGCGTCAGATGTGGGGCAAAACGTTGAATAAAGTCATACATATAGCTGCGCAGGAATGTGCTGCGACGGAAACCGATTTTGGTCGTACTGAAGCTGAATACATCGGTTGCTTCGATACGCACCAGGTCCGGATCGGACACCGGATCGACCGCCATGCTGGCAATCACCCCAACGCCCAGTCCCAGCCGGACGTAGGTTTTGATCACGTCGGCATCGGTCGCAGTAAAGACAATACGCGGGGTCAGCCCGGCACGGTTGAATGCGGTATCCAGTTCTGAGCGGCCCGTAAAGCCGAAGGTGTAGGTCACTAATGGGTATTCTGCAAGTTCCTCAATGGAGACTTTGCTCTTCGCTGCGAGGGGATGATCGGGCGTGACGACGATGGCACGGTTCCAGTGGTAACACGGTAACATGATCAAATCGTCGTAAAGGTGCAGCGCTTCGGTGGCAATCGCGAAGTCGGCATTGCCTTTTGAAACCGCCTCTGCGATCTGCGTAGGCGATCCCTGATGCATATGCAGGGAGACGCGCGGATAGCGCTCAATAAACCCTTTAATCACATTGGGCAAAGCGTAACGTGCCTGCGTATGCGTAGTGGCAACGTACAGAGAACCCTTATCTGGCCAGGTGTGCTCTCCGGCGACAGATTTAATCGCATCCACTTTCGATAACACTTCTCGTGCAATGCGGATGATCTCCTGCCCGGCAGGCGTCACCTGAGTCAGATGTTTGCCACTACGGGCAAAAATCTGAATGCCAAGCTCATCTTCCAGCATACGTACTTGCTTACTGATGCCCGGTTGCGAGGTATACAGCCCTTCGGCCGTTGAAGAGACGTTGAGATTGTGATTCACCACTTCAACGATGTAGCGCAGCTGCTGCAATTTCATTTTTCGTTCCATCCAGGGTTTGAAACAATGCGCCGAAAACCGAGCAACAGTGTTCAACTCTGTGGCTGGCGCTCTAATCAGGCAATCGCTCTAATGCAATTAGATAATAAGAAAGGGGTTATCTATAACAACTATATCAAAAATGTGGGATATGTATAGCACAGCCAGGGGAATTCATCAGCGGGAACAGAAGAAAAGAAGGTGCGGGGGCAGCGATGACAGGCCGCCCCCGACGGGGATAATTCACGCAACGTTACTTCTTGGTGACTTCCCATTTACCATCAACAAAGAAAGCAGACCAGCCAGTGGCTTTTCCGTCTTTTTCTGTGCTGACGTACTGCTGTTTTGTTTTGCGACTGAAACGCACGACGGCTTTGTTACCTTCTTCATCGGTCGCTGGCGCATCGGCCAGGTAACGCAGTTTTTCCGGCAAACGGTCGCGGAAGCGTTGCAGCTCTTCCACCTGCGGCGCGCGGGTCTCACGCGATTTAGGGAACGTATTGGCCGCGAGGAATACACCAGCAGCACCATCACGTAGAACGAAATAAGCGTCTGACTTCTCACACGGCAACTCAGGTAACGGCACCGGATCTTCTTTCGGTGGCGCGACTTCGCCGCTGCGCAGAATTTTACGCGTATTTTTGCAATCGTCATTGGTGCAGGACATGTACTTACCAAAGCGACCCATTTTCAGGTGCATTTCGGAACCACATTTCTCACACTCAACGATCGGACCGTCATAACCCTTGATGCGGAACTCGCCCTGCTCGATCTCATAACCATCACATTCTGGGTTGTTACCACAGACGTGCAGCTTACGCTGAGGGTCGATCAGATAGCTGTCCATCGCAGTGCCACATTTCTGACAGCGGCGACGGGCGCGCAGTGCGTTCGTTTCCGCGTCATCACCTTCGAGAATATTCAGTACTTCATTCTCAGGAATCAGGTTAATGGTCTGCTTACAACGCTCTTTCGGCGGCAACGCATAGCCAGAGCACCCGAGGAATACCCCGGTGCTGGCAGTACGGATACCCATCTGGCGGCTACAGGTTGGGCAGTCAATTGAAGTCAGGACCATCTGATTAGGCTGCATACCGCCTTCTTCAGGATCTTTCTCTGCCTGCGCCAGTTGATCGCTGAACTCACTGAAGAACTTATCCAGCACGGCTTTCCACTGGGCCTCATTCTTCGCGACTTTGTCGAGGTTGTCTTCCATGTGCGCGGTGAAGTCATAGTTCATCAGCTCACGGAAGTTCTCTTCCAGACGGTCGGTAACGATCTCACCCATTTTTTCCGCATAGAATCGACGGCTTTCTACCTTCACATATCCACGATCCTGAATGGTCGAGATAATAGAGGCATAGGTAGAAGGACGGCCGATACCGCGTTTTTCCAGCTCACGAACCAGCGAGGCTTCGCTGAAGCGGGCCGGTGGTTTGGTGAAGTGCTGGCTTGGCACCAGTTGCTGGAGACTGAGCTCACTCCCCACTTCCACAGCAGGCAGCACGCGATCTTCATCACCTTTACGCAGCGCAGCCATCACACGCGTCCAGCCGTCAAAGCGCAACGTGCGCCCTTTCGCCTTCAGTTTGAAATCGCCCGCTTCCACCGTCAGCGTGGTGGAATCGTATTGCGCCGGCATCATCTGGCAGGCAACAAATTGACGCCAGATCAGCTGATACAGCTTCTGCGCGTCGGTTTCCATATCTTTTAGCTGCTCAGACTGCACTTTCACATCCGATGGACGGATGGCTTCATGCGCTTCCTGGGAATTCTCTTTGCTGCTGTAGACGTTGGCGGCTTTCGGCAGGTATTTCGCGCCGAACTCATCTTCGATGTAGCCGCGCACCATGCCGACAGCATCCTGGCTCAGGTTGGTTGAGTCAGTACGCATATAGGTGATATGACCGGCTTCATACAGACGCTGGGCCATCATCATGGTTTTCTTCACGCCAAAGCCAAGACGGGTACTGGCCGCCTGCTGCAGCGTAGAGGTAATAAACGGTGCGCCGGGCTTGCTGCTGGTGGGCTTATCTTCACGATCGGCAACCACATAGCGGGCTTTCTCCAGCAGGCTGACAGCGGCGTAGGTCTGCTCGCGGTTTACCGGACGGAACGGTTTATCGCCCTGATGCGTCACCTGCATCGGCAAATCCACCCCTTTCGGCGTGGTCAGGTCCGCATTCAGATCCCAGTATTCTTCCGGAACAAACGCTTTGATTTCGCGCTCACGCTCAACCACCAGTCGAACGGCGACCGACTGAACACGGCCAGCGGAAAGACCACGTGCCACTTTTTTCCACAGCAGTGGAGACACCATGTAACCCACAACGCGGTCCATAAAGCGGCGCGCCTGCTGGGCATTAACACGGTCAATATTCAGTTCACCCGGCTTTTCAAATGCCTGGCGAATCGCATTCTTGGTGATTTCGTTAAACACCACGCGGCTGTAGCGCGATTCATCGCCACCGATCACTTCCCGCAGGTGCCAGGCAATGGCTTCCCCTTCGCGGTCAAGGTCCGTTGCGAGATAGATATGGTCAGCTTTCTCAGCCAGCGCCTTGAGTTCAGCGACAACTTTTTCCTTGCCCGGCAGGATCTGATAATTCGCATCCCAGCCGTGATAAGGGTCGACGCCCATACGGTTAACTAACGCCGTCTTTTCGTCTTTTTTGACCTTTTTGGTTGTTTTACTGGTTGTAGAGTCAGCGCTCTTTTTAACTGTTGATCCACTGGTCGGCAAATCACGGATATGGCCTACGCTGGATTTCACCACGAAGTCATTACCGAGATATTTATTGATCGTTTTGGCTTTTGCCGGGGACTCAACTATTACGAGAGCTTTTCCCATAGTTACCTTTACCTGATTAAAACATCCGAGAGTAAGTGTGCCGTTTTGCACTCGTCACATCGCGCACTAACGATAGGGTTATCGGGATAACAGATTCAACCCGGTTAACTTTTTATCCATTCCAACATAATAACGCACGTTGCAACCAGTTGATTAACGGTACTTTTTACCACCTGTTAAGCGAATCTCTAACAGAGCGTAAAGTCTGTTTTACGCCCGGAACCCGAAACGCCCACACTCTACCTGATAAAATCTGTTACGCAACTTAATTAGCATCAAGCCCCCATTTACGCCAGGAAAGGCAGCAAAAAGAGATAAATTTGTGCTATTCGCCGCAACGCCCGGGCACCACGAAGCACAGCATTTGTTCACTGAGACGACTGCCTTATAAAGGAAGAAAAAAACGATTTGCCTGCGGATATGATATTTGGATAATCAACCGATTGATAAAAGCGAGATTTTTCCGCTTGAACCCCTTTCTGGCGTTGATTACATTGACCCACCGGTCTACCGCCGCTGCTGCAAAAAAAAAGTGACCGGAGGCAGAGAATCGCTTCTCTTTTACGGATATCGCTGCGCTATCGATGTCCTGTTCAACACAAATGGAAACCACATGACCACCTTGATTTATCAGGATGAAAAATCCCACAAATTCTGGACCATTGTACAAAAACAACAGGAACTCCATCTCAGTTGGGGACGTGTGGGAACTCAGGGGCAAAGCCAGATAAAAAGCTTTGATGATGATGAACAGGCCAGAAAAGCGTGCGAGAAGCTAATTAAAGAGAAGAGCCGCAAAGGCTATCTGGCAGCAGGTGAAGATAAACAACAGAGCATCGCTTCTGCTGGCAGTGCAGCCTCAGTCCAGGCCGTGCCACCCGCAGCCGTGGCGCCAGCCAGTCCGAAAAAAACACCGTCCGCCGCGCCAACGGCTGACGAGCCTCTCACCGCTTCCCCCGTAGCCGCTCGCCTCAGCGCCGTCGTCAACCCTGCGGCACCGCTGTGGCTGACAGAAGATGATGCCATTACGCTGCCGCAGAAGCTGTCGGTACTGGCCCTCAGTCACCGTGACAGGCCACTCCCGGCCATCGGTAAAGTCGAAGAACCCGCAGAACAGTTACGTCGTCTGAAGGTCCTGAGCCAGGAAACCAAAAAGAACGGCGGCATGATCCTGGACGGCAGTCGCTGCGATAGCAGCTGGCAGCAGGCGTTCGCCATCGCGCAGGCCTGCCTCGCCGAGGCAAAACCGCTGCCGCAGGACTCCCCGATGGCCGCTGCGGCCCTGATGAAAATCAATCAGACCTATGCGGGGCGCGACACTTCGCTGCTGATCGATGCCATCGTGGCCAGCTATGGCCTGGAGTATGCCGTCGAGATGATCATCGCCAGCCTGCAGATTGGTCTCGACCGGGATTACCGCTCGCGCAACATCTCGTTTTATCCGGCGGACAACCCACCTGCGGGTTACCAGCAGAATATCGTTGATTATGAAATGCGTCTGCGCTGGCACCTCTCTGCGGCACAGCCAGACCTGTGGCAACGCTGCGCAGACCGCCTGGTCGCCGCCCTGCCGCTGATCCCACTCTGGCGTCAGCCGCTGGTGTCATTGCTGCTGCCTGAGCGGCCCGAACTGGCCGATGAAATCACCCTGCGTTCAGGACGCAACCGGGATCTGACGGCGCTGGAGTGGCTGAAAATGACCGCGACGGATGAGGATACCCTGCATGTACTGGAGTATTACCAGGCGTTAGAACTGTTTGATAGCTGGTATTACGGCGAAATACTGACCAGCACTGTGCTGCTGGAGCAGGGTGTGCGCGCGCTACCGCGCCTGGCGCCCTATGCTCACGGCGATCGCTGTGGCGAAGTGCTGATGCACGTCAACCATCCGCAGGCACTCATGATGTTAATTGACGCTGCCGGTAAGGGAAAACGCAGCTATGAGCGCGCAGCAAAAGCCAGTAAACGCTTCCCTCACGCCGCGTTCGCGGCCCTGGTTCGTCTGCTGAACGGTAAAGAGGATGCGCTGTGGCGTAGTCAGCTTCATGCCCTGCTGCACACTCAACCGCAGCTGGCTGCTGAGGTTGCCCCCTGGCTCTCCGCAGAGGAACGCGCTTTGGTGGAGAGCAGTCTTGCGCAGCTGAACGTTAAAACCGACTGCGCCAGCGCGGAGATGTTACCGGCGATCCTCGTGTCACCGCCGTGGACCGTCAAAAAACAGGTCGGCACCATTCCGCAGTTGACGTTATCGGTGCAGCCTGTCGCGCCACAGTTCGACGGCGTGCCAGAAGACCAGCTGTCGATGTGGTCGAATCATCGTAAGCTCAAGGTTGAGGGTCTGAAGACAGAAGAGATCCTCGCGCGTTTTGGCTTCAATTCATGGAACCAGTCATTGCCAGACACAGCGGTGCAGGCCTATGACGAGGATAATTACAGTCAGCTTATTGCCGACTGGGCGACCAACCACTCGCATTACGCCAGTGACTGGAATCTCACTATTTTACCCGGGTTGCCGCGTGAAAAAGGCCTCAACCTGTGGAATGCGCTCAGTACGGAGCATCACACCGGTATTGCGCTGGTCATGGCACATTTCGGCCTGGACGGGCTGCCCGGCTTTATCAACAGTGTTGGCCGCCAGCCGCAGGAAGCGCTACCCGTCGCACTCTGCGTGGGTAGCACCGACCTCGCACCGCTGGTTTCACGGGCGTTTTCCAAACTGAAAACCCTGCGTGCAGAGGCGCGTAACTGGCTGCTGAAGTATCCGGAACATGCGGTAGCTGGCCTGCTGCCGGTGGCTTTCGGCAAAGCCGGAGAAGCGCAGGATCACGCGCGTCTGGCGCTGCGTCTGCTGCTGGATAACGGCTATCAGGAACTGCTGGAAGCGGTGGCTGGACGCTATGCGCAACCCGAGGTGCTGGCAGCGGTCAATGCCCTGGTGCAGCTTGACCCACTGGACGATTTCCCGGCGAAGCGCCCTGCATTGCCGGACTTCTGGCAACCCGTGCTGTGGACACGTCCTCTGCTCCATAACGGTAAAGCCCTGCCGGAGGATGCCCTGATGCACCTCGGCACCATGCTACGATTCCCGACGGAAAATGGCCTGTATCCGGGGCTGGTCCAGGTCAAAGAAGCCTGTACGCCGGACTCACTGGCGGCGTTTGCCTGGGATCTGTACACCGCGTGGATGGCCGCTTCAGCGCCATCAAAAGAGGGCTGGGCGTTCAGCACGCTCGGGCTGTTCGGCAACGATGATATCGCCCGTCAGTTAACCCCGCTGATCCGCAGCTGGCCGGGTGAATCCCAGCATAAACGTGCCGTTGCGGGTCTGGATATTCTGGCGGATATTGGCTCGGATATCGCGCTGATGCAGCTGAACGGTATTGCGCAGAAGCTGAAGTTCAAAGCGCTGCAGGAGCGGGCGCGTGAAAAAATCAGCCAGATTGCCGAAAAACGCGAACTGAGTGTCGCAGAGCTGGAAGACCGCCTGGCACCAGATCTGGGGCTGGATGACAATGGCTCATTGCTGCTTGATTTCGGTCCGCGCCAGTTCAGCGTCAGTTTTGATGAATCACTCAAACCTTTCGTACGCGACAGCAGCGGCAGCCGCCTGAAAGACCTGCCAAAGCCGAACAAGAATGACGATGCTGCGCTGGCGACAGATGCGGTCAATCGCTTCAAATTACTGAAAAAAGATGCGCGCACCATCGCCAGCCAGCAGATCGCCCGTCTGGAAAGCGCAATGTGCCTGCGCCGTCGCTGGACAGAAGCCCAGTTCATCCAGTTCCTGGTGGGTCATCCGCTGGTCGGTCACCTGACCCGCCGCCTGGTGTGGGGTGCCTATGATGCCGATAACCAGTTGCTGAGCTGCTTCCGCGTCGCGGAAGACAACAGTTACAGCACCGCAGACGATGACCTGTTCACACTGCCGCATAACGCTGTTGAAATCGGTATTCCGCATATTCTGGAAATGCCGCCCGAAGATGCCGCTGCCTTTGGTCAGCTGTTTGCCGATTATGAACTGCTACCGCCCTTCCGCCAGTTGGATCGTAACCGCTATCTGCTGACCGCTGAAGAGCGTGAAGCCACCGATTTACAACGCTGGCAGGGCAGGCTCTGCCCAAGTGGACGTCTGGCCGGACTGACCAGCAAAGGCTGGCTGCGTGGCGTGCCACAGGATGCGGGATGGATCTGCTGGATGTTAAAACCCCTGGGGGACCTGACGCTGGTGCTGGAAATGGGTGAAGGCCTGGGCGTTGGCATGGCACCGGATGAATTTAACAAGGAGCAGTCGCTGGCAAGCATCTGGCTGTGGCACGGCGATGCCCACCAGTATGGCTGGGGCCAGCAGCACCCGCAAAAGCATCCGTTCTCACAACTGCATCCGATTACCGCCAGCGAAATGCTGAGTGATATTGATGCGCTGTTTGATTAATGCCTGAACCCGTTTGTTAAGGAAAGACCATGTCTGATGTATTGCAGCGGCCCCCGGCCGCGGTACTTTACGCTGCGGAACTGGCGCGGCTGAAACAGGATGACAGTGGCCCCCTGCCCCCCGGCTGGCAACTCAGTCTGCCGGCAGCACGGGCATTTATCCTGGGCGATGATGCCCGGGATATCAGTGCAAAAGTCGTCACGTCGATCGCCAGCGTTGAGCGCATGCTGGTGACGCTGGCCACCGGGCGCGGTCTGATGCTGGTCGGTGAACCCGGCACCGCAAAATCGCTGCTGTCAGAGCTGCTGGCAACCGCCATCAGCGGTGATGCCGGGCTGACCATTCAGGGCGGCGCATCGGTGACAGAAGATCAGATTAAATACGCCTGGAACTATGCCTTACTGATTAACCAGGGGCCATCAACTGATGCCCTGGTCCCGGCCCCGCTTTATCAGGGCATGCGTGAGGGTAAAATCGTACGTTTCGAAGAGATCACCCGCGCACCGCTCGAAGTGCAGGACTGCCTGCTGGGGATGCTGTCTGACCGCGTGATGACCGTGCCGGAACTGAGCGGTGATGACAGCCAGCTGTATGCCCGTGAAGGCTTCAATATTATCGCCACCGCCAACACCCGCGATCGTGGCGTTAACGAGATGAGTGCCGCGCTGAAACGCCGCTTTGACTTCGAAACCGTGTTCCCGATTATGAATTTCGAGCAGGAGCTGGCGCTGGTCTCTTCTGCGTCTGCACGTCTGCTGACGCACAGCGGCATCCCGCATAAAGTGCCGGATGACGTGCTGGAACTGCTGGTGCAAACCTTCCGCGATCTGCGCAGCGGTGGAGAGAAAAAAAGCGCGATGGACAGCCTGAACGCCATTATGTCGACGGCTGAAGCGGTCAATGTGGCACATGCGGTGGGCGTGCGCGCCTGGTTCCTGCAACAGCGCGCCGGTGAACCGGCTGACCTGGTTGACTGCATTGGTGGCACCATCGTCAAAGATAATGAAGACGATCGCGCACGCCTGCAACGCTACTTTGAGCAGCGCGTCGGTAACCGTAAAGAAGCGCACTGGCAGGCGTATTACCAGGCGCGTCACCGGCTGCCATGACCCTCCCGGCAACAGATCGTCCTCCAGTCACGATGCCCCCGGCCGGTGAACCGCTCATCCTCGGCATCCGCCACCACAGCCCGGCCTGCGCCAGGTGGGTTAAGCACAGCATCGAACAGCTACGCCCGGCCTGGGTATTGATTGAAGGCCCGGCGGATTTTAACCCTCGACTCGATGAACTGCGGCTGGCGCATCAGTTGCCGATCGCCATTTACGGTTACTGCCAGTTTCAGGATCACGATACGCCCGGTATCGGTGCCTGGACACCGTTTGCCGAATGGTCACCTGAATGGCAGGCACTGCTGGCCGCACAACGGCTGAAGGCCGAAACGCGTTTTATCGATGTGCCGATCTGGGCGCAGACAACCGACGATGACGAAGACGACAGCGACAGCCAGCACTATCATCAGCGCCAGCAGGCGATGATGGCGGCCTGCGGGATGGAGAGCAGCGATGCGTTATGGGACCATCTGTTCGAAGATGACGATCAGCATAACGAACTCCCCCGCACGCTGGATCGGTGGTTTCAGCAACTGCGTGACGGTTGCCCTGGCAGCCCGCAGGATCGGCAGCGCGAAGCTTATATGGCTCGCTGGATCGCCTGGGCGATGGCACAGGATAACGGCCCGGTGCTGGTGGTCTGCGGAGGCTGGCATGCTCCAGTCCTTGCCCGTCTGTGGCGCAGCGTTTCAGATACCAGGGAACCCGGGCTGCCTGACCCACCCCTTACCGGTGCCGTCACCGGCAGCTATCTGACCCCCTACAGTGAAAAGCGGCTGGATGTGCTGGCAGGCTATCTCTCCGGGATGCCCGCGCCGGTGTGGCAGCACTGGTGTTGGCAATACGGGCTGCAACAGGCCGGGCAGCTTCTGCTGGAAACCGTTCTGACCCATCTGCGCCGCCAGCATCTGCCCGCCTCAACCGCGGATATGACTAATGTCGTCTCCATGGCGCGGGGGCTGGCGGCACTGCGCGGGCACCGGCTACCGCTGCGCAACGACTGGCTGGATGCGCTGGCGGGCAGTCTGATCAAAGAAGCCCTGCATACACCATTACCGTGGAGCTATCGCGGTCAGTTACAGGCGGGCACGGATCCGATTCTGATCACCCTGGTAGACGTGCTGGCAGGACATCGCTTTGGCGAACTGGCCGCCGACACACCACAACCCCCCTTACCCCAGGATGTGATACGCGAGCTTGCGCACGCCAGCATTACGCTCCCGTCCACCCTGACCCTTAACCGCTTTGATGCGGAAGGATTAGGGCAAAGTCAGGTGCTGCATCGCCTTGCGGTGCTGGATATCCCCGGCATTCTCTGCCAGCAGGGCCACACGCTGGCGCTTTCCGGTGACGGTGAAGAGCAGTGGACGCTGACCCGGCCGTTGCAGCAACATGCCGCCCTGATCGAAGCCGCACGCTATGGCGCCACGCTGATCGAGGCCGCGCGCAACCGTCTGGAATCCGCGATGGCCGGGGCCGATGACATTGCGTCACTGGCCGCCTGGCTGCAACGCGCCGCCCTCGCCGGGCTGTCCACATTCAGCCTGCAACTGCTCTCCCGGCTGGAGCAGCAGATCGCGCTGGAGAGTCAGTTTGAGCAGATGGGCCCCGCGATGGAGATCCTCTACGCGCTGTGGCGCCACGACACCTTCAACGGAATGCGCGACGCCGCCATCCTGCACACCACTCTACGGGCAGCGATAGACCGCACATTGTGGCTGGCGGAGTCGACCGGGCTGATTGATGCCACGCAGATCAATGCCCATCTGCACAGCTGGCAGGCACTGTGCCATATTTTGCGCGATGAGCAGAGTCACCCGCAGCCCGATCGCGCTCTGGTGCTGTTGCCGCGTGCGCTTGCCGTGCTGGAACGCCGCTGCCGTGCAGCGGAGGCGAGTGCGCTCAGTCGCGGCGCGGCGCTGGGTGCGTTAATTCGTCTTGAACATCCCAGCGCCGATGCAGAGGCGGCACTGGCGCTGCTGGCGGCACTGCCTCCGGCACGGCTGGGCGAGGCGCTGCACGGACTCATCGCGCTGGCACGCCACCAGTTGGCATCACATCCGGCCTTTGTGGCCGGGTTTAATCAGCAACTGATGCAGCTGGCGGACGATCAGTTTATCGCCGCCCTGCCCGATCTGCGTGCCGCACTGGCGTGGCTACCGCCGCGCGAACGGGCAGCGCTTGCACGTCAGGTGCTGGCGCATTACCAGCTCTCCCACTTGCCAGAACATCTGTTACAAACGCCGCTGCCGGATGCCTGTGCACCTGCCGATTTTCTTCGTCATCAGCAGCAGGAGCAGCGCGCCGTCGATGCGCTCCGCGCCTGGGGCATACTGTGAGGACCCCGGATGCCTGAACTCTCCGATATGTTAACCAGCACTGAGCTACAACGCTGGCGGCTGATGCTCGGTGAGGCTGCGGAAAGCAGTCTCGGCGGGCTTGATGAACATGCCCGCGCGGTGGATAACGCCCTGGAGTGGCTGTACGGTCGCGATCCGCAGCGCCTGCAACGCGGTGAGCGCCACGGCGGCAGCGAGGGATCGCAGCTCACCACCCCGCAATGGATCAACGCCATCCATCAACTGTTCCCTGCAGAGGTGATTGAACGGCTGGAAAGTGACGCCGTATTGCGCTTCGGCATCGATGATGTGGTCACCAACATTGAGGTACTGGAACGCATCGCCCCCTCTGAGGGCCTGCTGCGCGCGGTGTTGCACACCAAACACCTGATGAATCCACAGGTGTTACAGGCCGCCCGACGTCTGGTGCGTCAGGTGGTGGAACAGATTATGGCGCGGCTGGCGACTGAGGTCCGGCAGGCGTTTTCCGGCACCCGCGACCGCCGACGCCGATCGCCGGTGGCCATTGCCCGTAACTTCGATTTTAAAGGCACACTGCGTGATAACCTGCACCGCTGGGACCCACAGCGCGGACGGCTGTTTATTGAATCCCCGGTCTTTATGAGTCGGGTAAAACGCCACAGCGAGAAATGGCAGCTCATTTTGCTGGTCGATCAGAGCGGATCGATGGTGGATTCGGTGATCCACTCCGCCGTGATGGCCGCCTGTCTCTGGCAGCTACCAGGGATCCGTACCCATCTGGTGGCATTCGACACCAGCGTAGTGGATCTGACGGCTGACGTGCAGGACCCGGTTGACCTGCTGATGAAAGTTCAGTTGGGTGGCGGCACCGATATTGGTAAAGCCGTGCAGTATGCGCGGCAGCTGATCGAACAGCCGCAAAAAAGCGCGATTGTACTGGTCAGCGATTTCTTCGAAGGCGGATCCCCCTCACTGTTGATCAACCAGGTCAGGCAGTGTGTGCAGAGCGGCAGCAAAGTGCTGGGACTGGCCGCACTCGACAGTAAAGCCGCCCCCAGCTATGACCGTGATATGGCCCAACGGCTGGTCAATGCCGGGGCACAGATTGCAGCCATGACGCCGGGTGAACTGGCGGCCTGGCTGGCGGAGAACCTGCAATCATGAGTGAGATGCTACGCAGCGAGCTGCTCGAACTGACCCCGCAGGCGTTAATCGCCCTCAGCAATGCGGGTTTCGTTAAACGCAGCCAGAAAGAGATCGCCGCCGGAAATCTGCCCTCGTTCAGCGATAAGGACGGCGTGCTGACAGCGCAGTTTAGCGATGGCATCCAGACCAGGTTGAGCCAGGGTCAGGCATTGAAAGAAGCACAGTGTAGCTGTGGGGCCAGCAACATGTGCCGCCATCGGGTTATGCTGGTGCTCGGCTATCAACAACGGTGTGCCACTGAAGCGCCAGTCCCCGCCGCCTCTGTCCGCTGGCAGCCCGGCGAGTGGCTGGCGGAACTACGCTCACTGCCTGCAGCAACGCTAAAACGCGCACAGCAGCTGGCTGATAAAGGGCTGGTGATAGAACTCCAGTGCGAACCCGGAAAGGTGCCCGCAGCGAAACTGCCGATGAGCGATGTGCGTTTTTTTTCACGCAGCAGCATGCAGTTTGCCCGTTGCGACTGCGTTGAAGGCACGCTGTGCGAACATATCATTCTCGCGGTGCAGGCCTTTGCCGCGGCCGAAGCACAGCATCCGGGTTTTGAACACCTCGTCTGGCAATTACAGGGCGAACGGCAGGATGATGTGACTGACCTGGCGGAGAGTGAAGGCAATCTGGCAGAGCTTTGTCACCTGAGCCACCAGCTATGGAGCCGTGGGCTCAGCCAGCCTTCTGTCACCTTTGCTCCGCTACTGACTCAGGCACAACGCAGCGCTCAGCAGGCCAACTGGCGTTGGGTGACACTGTCACTCCAGCAAATGACTGAAGGGATCGACCACTTTCACCAACGTGCATCCCATTATCGTGCCGGGCCGTTTCTCAGTCAGTTATCCGGGTTAACGGCTCGCGTGCTGGCTGCCCGCGAGATGGCACGCGTGGCCTCGGAGGGCAAAACGCCCGCACAGCCCTGGCGCAACATTGTTGGCCTCGGGATTCAGGATCGGGTCAAACTCGACCATCTGCGGCTGGTATCACTCGGCATGGATTGCTGGCAGGACGACCAGCATTACGCGGTACGCATCTGGTTTACCGATCCGGATACGGGCAGCGTTCTGCATCTGTCCCGCCAGTGGCCGCTGGCTGAACAGCAAAATGCACCTGGCTGGCAGCGCCGTATTGCGGGTTTCCAGGCTTCAATCCTGGCAGGTGGGCAAATCATCTCGCAGGCGGCACAGCGCGATGCGCGCGGGGAATTACACCTGGCGGCGCGCGATCGTCTGACTAGCGTCGCGCCCCTGACGCCCTCGGCATGGGAGATGCCCGAGTTTCCCCTTTGCCAGCCGGGTGTCGAAGCCCTGCGGCACCATCTGCAACAACGCCCGCCCGCTTTCACCCGACCACTTAGCCACAGTGATAGCCTGTTTATCCTGCCGCTGGGTGAATGTCTGGATATCCGCTGGGATGCCGGGCGACAAACGCTGGAAGCTGATGTTATCAGCGGTGCAGGTGAAGAAAATGTTCTGCGGTTATCACTGAGTGCATCGCCTTCGGCCCCACGCGCCATTGACTGTCTGACGGCCCTGCTGCAACAGCAGGATGATCCGCCCTGCAAGGTCTCCGGTCGGGTATCGGTGGTGGACGGTGTTCTGGTGCTGGAACCGCTGGTGATCATGACGCGCCAGCGTGCCTGGGTGCTGAATGCCGGGAACCCGCCATCTCAGGCGCTGCCCGCCAGCGCATCTCCTCCGGCATTACCGCTGCCTCTGGCCCTGCTACAGCAGTGCCAGCAGATGCTGATCCAGTGGCTACACAACGGGTTGTGCCACCAGGAACAGCGTGCCTGTCGTGAAGCGGAAACGCTGGCGCAGGCGCTGAATGGATGTGGCTTTGAACGGCTGGCACGTCTGCTGCGTCATCTGCCTGCATTACTGGCGGGTACGGATCATGAGCGGCTGGTGAATACGCTGAACGCGATTGTGTTGCTGCGGGATGAACTGGAACAACAGTGTCTGCTGACGCCGCAGGACGCGAACGCCCGTTAAACAGTATCACGCCCGCTAACGCGGGCGTGATGAGGATTACAGCAGTGGTTTATCACCACGCTGCCAGAGGCGCAGCAGCAAACGTTCAACGCTACCCGTCGCGCTATCAGTAAAGCGGCTCATCACCCCTTTGCGGCGCGCATAACGCACCCCAATCACTTGGTGTTTCTCCATCTGAGCGATGATCAGGTCATCACTGGTGCTGATGGCATCAACCAGACCTTTATCCAGCGCTTGCGTCCCGTACCAGTGCTCCCCGGTCGCGACACTGTCAATATCCAGCGAAGGACGCATCTGGTGTACAAACTGCTTAAACAGCAGGTGCGTTTCATTCAGGTCCTCACGGAATTTCTCGCGTCCCTGCTCGGTATTCTCACCAAACAGCGTCAGCGTACGTTTGTATTCCCCGGCCGTGTGCAGCTCAACGTCAATCTCATTGCGCTTCAGCAGACGGTTAAAGTTAGGGATTTGCGCCACCACGCCAATGGATCCGATGATCGAGAACGGAGCGGCAACGATACGATCCGCCACACAGGCCATCATATAACCGCCGCTCGCCGCCACTTTATCAACGGCCACCGTCAGCGGGATTTTCTTCTCACGCAGGCGCTGAAGCTGAGAGGCTGCCAGGCCGTAACCATGCACCACGCCGCCTGGGCTTTCCAGACGCAGCAGGACTTCATCCCCGGCCGTCGCCACCGCCATGACCGCCGACACCTCCTCACGCAGCGAGGAGACTTCACCGGCATCCATGCTGCCTTTGAAATCGATCACATACAGCGTGGGTTTCGTCGCTGCCGGTGGACGCCCCAGCTTCGCCTGCTGTTTGGCGGTTTTTGCCTCCAGCTTCTCTTTTTTCTTCTGCTCTTTGTGCCACAGTTTTTGCTGTAACGGCTTCATCTTCGCCAGCCGCATCGTATCCTGCATTTCCGTGTAGCGTTCATCCAGGTGGGTCAGTTTTAGCTGGCCGCTCTGGGCGCGTTTCCGCATGGCAAGATTAGCGATCACCACGGCGATGGCCACAATCGCCACCACAACGGTGACGGTTTTTGCCAGAAAAAGTCCATAATAAGAGAGTAAGTCCACTCAAACCGCCTTGATTTACATTATGTTAGAGATTGACTTATTGTAGCGGAGTCGCGCTCAGGAGTCGCCTGCTGACGTGACTTCACCGTAAATCCGGGCAGCGCGATTGAACTCATCACCGTTTTCAGGCATAAATCACTTTATTCAATCCGTGCAAAGGCTTACGCCAACCAGGATCATCAGCCCGCGGATATCATCCCCATCGCCAGAGGATCTTTACGTGCATTATCAACCGAAAAGCGATCTGCTTAATCACCGAATTATTCTTGTGACCGGCGCCAGCGATGGCATCGGGCGCGAGGCCGCCCTCTCCTATGCCCGCTACGGCGCGCAGGTGGTGCTACTGGGCCGCAATGCCGAAAAACTGCAACGGGTCTGTGATGAAGTGAATCAGCACAGCAAAGCCCCGGCGTTGTGGTTTACTCTCGATCTGGAAACTGCGACGCCGGAAAGCTGCCATCAGCTGGCACAGTCGGTAGCAGCAGAGGTGCCGCGCCTGGACGGCGTGCTGCATAACGCCGGGTTGTTAGGTGACGTCGTACCGATGGATCAGCAGGACCCGGCGACCTGGCAGCAGGTAATGCGCGTCAATATCGACGGCACGTTTTTCCTGACCCAGGCCCTGCTGCCGCTGCTGCTGAAGTCCGATGCTGCTTCGCTGGTGTTCACCTCTTCCAGCGTTGGCCGCCAGGGGCGTGCAGGCTGGGGTGCCTATTCGGTGTCGAAGTTTGCCACCGAAGGCATGATGCAGGTGCTTGCCGAAGAGTACGATGCACGCCAGCTACGGGTGAACTGCATAAATCCCGGAGGCACTCGCACCAAAATGCGCGCCAGTGCCTTCCCACAGGAAGATGCCAATAAGCTGAAAACCCCTGCCGACATTATGCCGCTTTATCTCTGGCTGATGGGTGATGACAGTAAACGTAAAACCGGGATCAGCTTTGATGCGCAGCCTGGACGTAAACCAGGAGCAGCAGAATAATGGCCGCAGAAGATCGTCATCAACAGCGCCAGCAGCGACTGAAAGAGCAGGTGGACGCGCGCATTGCGGCGGCGACCGATGTTCGCGGTATTCTGATGGTATTTACTGGTAACGGTAAAGGAAAAACCACGGCGGCGTTTGGCACCGCCACGCGTGCCGTCGGGCATCAGAAGCGTGTCGGCGTCATCCAGTTTATCAAAGGCGAATGGCCCAACGGTGAGCGTAACCTGCTGGAGCCTCATGGCGTAGAGTTTCAGGTGATGTCCACCGGATTTACCTGGGACACGCAAAACCGTGAAACGGACACCGCCGCCTGCCTGAGCGTGTGGCAGCATGGCAAACGCATGTTGCAGGATCCCACGCTGGACCTGGTGGTGCTGGATGAACTGACCTATATGGTGAGTTTTGACTATCTGCCGCTGGAAGAGGTGCTTGAGGCATTGCAACAACGCCCTGTTCATCAGAGTGTGATTATCACTGGCCGCGGCTGTCATCGGGAGATTCTGGAGCAGGCGGATACCGTCAGTGAAATGCGCCCGGTTAAGCATGCCTTTGATGCCGGGATCCAGGCACAGCAGGGCATAGACTGGTAAGCGCTATAACGCAAAAGGGACCCGAAGGTCCCTTTTGACATCACACACTGCATCACGCAACGTTAGCCTTGCTGACGCTTAGACGAGCGGCGATTGCTGCCCGGCTTGCTGGCTTTGGTGGTCGTGGTGGTATGACGCTTAACCGCACGGCGGATCTGGTTCGCTTTAGTACGGCGGCGATCTTTTTCCACCGCGACTTTGGTAACCGTTTCCGGCGCCAGACCCACCAGCTCACGCAGGTAGTTGGTCGGCTGGAGTTCCAGCTCTGTCCAGCCGCCACGCGGCAGACCTTTCGGCAGGTCGATATCGCCATAGCGGATACGGATCAGACGGCTCACCTGCACACCGACCGCTTCCCACAGACGACGAACTTCACGGTTGCGCCCTTCGGTCAGCGTGACGTTGTACCACTGGTTAATCCCTTCCCCGCCCGTAAACTTCAGGGTTTTAAAGGCTGCCGGGCCGTCTTCTAACTGCACGCCACGGCTCAGCTGTTTGATCTTCTCGTCATCGACGGCACCAAATACGCGGACGGCATATTCGCGCTCAACTTCACGGCTCGGGTGCATCAGGCGGTTTGCCAGTTCACCATCGGTAGTGAACAACAGCAGACCACAGGTGTTCACATCCAGACGGCCAACGGCCACCCAGCGTGCACCGCGCAGCTTCGGCAGACGGTCAAATACCGTTGGACGGCCTTCCGGGTCATTACGGGTACAAAGCTCGCCTTCCGGCTTGTAATACGCCAGTACGCGGCAGACTTCGGCAATGGATTCACTGACAGGAACAATATGGCCGTCAACACGGATCTTCATTGAGGCACTTGGCTCAACACGGTCACCCAGTGTGGCCAGCTTGCCATCAACGCTGACGCGTCCGGCAGAGATCAGGGTTTCGATTTCACGACGGGAACCGTGCCCGGCGCGTGCTAAAACTTTTTGTAATTTCTCGCTCATGGAGCTACCTCTGTGTCGCCTTCCCAGGCGTCATGGTGAAAACAGAATTTCTTTTGTTTTCAATAACTTAAAGTGTGTATCGCGTGTCATTATACAGCCTTTTTACTGCGGTGTAACCTTCTTACACCGCGCAGGCCCAAAAAAAGCCCTACACCTCGTCCCCATAACCCGTGCGACCCATTGAAAGAGTGAGCATTGTTGGACTACACCAGCCGCTTTCCTTGTTTGTCGATCAGTTTTTCACCCCCTTCCTTGCTGAATTCGCCCTGCTGCGGGTCTGGCAATATTTCAAGAACGATTTCTGACGGCCTGCATAACCGCGTGCCAATCGGTGTGACAACAATCGGGCGATTAATCAGGATCGGATATGTCAGCATGGATGCAATCAATTCATCATCGCTGAAGCGCTCTTCGGCTAATCCCAGTTGCTCGTAAGGTTCCACGTTCTGACGAAGCAATGCACGGGGGCTAATCTGCATTGCAGTGATCAACTGTACGAGCTTATCGCGATCGGGCGGTGTCTCCAGATAGAGAATAATTGTTGGTTCAACACCGCTATTACGAATCAGCGCCAGCGTGTTACGTGATGTTCCACAGGCCGGATTATGGTAGAGGGTAATATCTGTCATGTTCATTCTCATCTCATTGGGTCAGCGCCAGACGCAAAGCCAGCGCACTCAGGGTGACAAGCAACACGGGCAGTGTCATCACCACGCCAACCCGGAAGTAGTAACCCCAGCTAATCTTGATGTTTTTCTGGTCGAGTACATGCAACCAAAGTAACGTCGCCAGACTTCCAATCGGTGTAATTTTCGGCCCCAGATCGCAGCCAATAATGTTGGCGTAAATCATAGCTTCTTTGATGACACCTTCCGCCGCGCTTGCGTCGATTGAGAGCGCGCCGATCAAAACAGTGGGCATATTGTTCATCACTGATGAAAGCATCGCCGTGACCAGCCCAGTACCAAAGGTGGCACTCCACAACCCCCCGTTTGCGAAGGTATTTAACAGTGAGGTGAGATACTGGGTGAGGCCCGCATTTTTCAGACCGTAGACAACCAAGTACATCCCCGGTGAGAAAATAACAATCTGCCACGGTGCACCGCGTAGCACTTTCCCGGTGTTAATGGCATGGCCGCGTTTAGCCACAACAAACAGAATGAGCGCACCAGACGCAGCTATAGCACTCACGGGAATGCCGAGCGGCTCAAGCAGGAAGAAGCCAACCAACAGCAGAACCAACACCAGCCAGCCCATTTTGAATGTCGCTGGGTCTTTGATGGCATTCGCAGGAGATTTCAACAGTGAAAGATCGTAGGTAGCGGGAATGTCTTTACGGAAGAAAAGATGAAGGACAATCAGCGTGGCAATGATAGCGGCGAGATCAACCGGCACCATGACTGACGCATAGTCACTAAACCCCAGTTGGAAAAAATCTGCAGAAACGATATTAACGAGATTGGAGACTATCAGCGGCACACTGGCTGTGTCAGCGATAAACCCGGCTGCCATAACGAAAGCCAGTGTTGTTCCTTTGCTAAAACCTAATGCCAGCAGCATAGCGATAACAATGGGTGTCAGAATGAGCGCAGCACCATCATTAGCAAATAGCGCGGCCACCGCAGCACCTAACAGCACAATATACGTAAAAAGCAACCGCCCTCGCCCGTTACCCCATTTGGCAACATGCAACGCACACCATTCAAAAAATCCTGATTCGTCCAACAGCAGGCTGATGATGATTACTGCGATAAATGCAGCCGTTGCGTTCCAGACGATATGCCAGACAGCCGGAATGTCATTCAACTGAATGACTCCGGTCACCAACGCAAGCACTGCACCTATTGACGCTGTCCAGCCAATGCTAAGCCCGCGAGGCTGCCAGATAACCAACACGATGGTCAGGATAAATATTGCGCCTGCGAGTAACATTGAAATCTCCCACCTCGAAAAAATACATACGTTTTTGTGAATGCGTTTTTGCGATCAGCTGCACACATTAGCGTTAGCGTTTTTGAGTGATTCACGTACTTCCTCACGCTGACTGCTCCATGCGGTATCAATAATCGAGGCAGCCCATGCCGGCATATGAGGTGAAAGACGATAATGAACCCATTTGCCCTCACGGCGATCCAGCACTAATCCTGCATCACGTAACAGGGCAATATGCCTGGAAATTTTCGGCTGCGACTGGTTTGTCACTGCGCAAAGGTCGCACACACACAACTCTCCCGCTTCCCGTAACAGCAAAATAATGGTTGTCCGCGTTTCGTCGGCAAGCAATTTGAAAAGTTGAACAGGATGCATAATCAAACGTTCCAGTGAAAACAAGACAAATATGATAATTCATATATGTTAAAAGTAAAAGTGGATTTCAATCACTGGAAAATTTCCTATGCCAGCATTTCCAGCCCTTGATGCTGAACACGTTGATCTGTTCTTCTCAGGGAAAAATGCTGGCAGTGACGCAGTTTGCGGCGGGTCGCCGTCGTTCAACGCCGTCAATCAGGCAAAGATTTGATTGCTCCCCGTGCCATTGGTCATCAAACCCAAAGGACGCAGTGCGTGACCGCGCCATTTTCATTACATTTAAAAGACTTAACAGTTACCCACCTGAATGAAAGTATAAATACTTATCATTTAGCGTATTTTTCATTCATTCGTTAAAAAATGAATTAACCGAAATAACAGCAGGTTACTGCCTTACACTCCCCTTATTTGTTGAACCTTTCAGCCCGCACCAGGCCTGGCGCCAGCCCGAAAATCCCGTATCTACGCGTGAACACCAGCCCGCCACTCCAGTTTTTTTGATTTTTTTAGTTTCAAATACCAGACTGAAACTATTTTACATTATATCATGCTGCCATAATCACTATCAGCCGAGGATACAGGAGAATAAATACCAAATATTCAGTTAATTTACACAGCAGGTTGGGTTAATTCTGGATTATCCGGCATATTAAGATTAAGGCTCAGATATTAATTTGCTCAACTTATAAGTTTGTGTAGAATTCACTCAGGCAGAAGAGCGCCATATAAATAGATAGTTAAATAGATATTATAAATACACGTTTAACGTGAACATAAAAACTTCGTTTTTCTTTTCGTTGTTAGCAGTAAACGGGAGTGAATGCTCCTGAAAAAATACGCTGAGTCACACTCGGCATCGGCATTACACGTCATTACTCCTCACCAGGGATTTTACTGACGTGTCCGACAAAATGTGATTATTATGAAAATTAAAAACACCCTGCCGGCGTTGGCATTGCTAATGCTGACCGGCTGCTCTGTAGGCAAATATGACTACAGCAGCGAAGCTATGAAACGCGTAGATATGAACTTTACCGGCATTCCGACCATTCTCGGCATCGGCGCGCTGGGCACCAGTATCCCTATCACCCCGGAGTACAGCCTGACTGCAGCGCATGTGGCAAAGCTTTCCGTACAGAAAGTGAAGGCCTATCACCCTTACTGCGACCTGGCGATCATCTACCACAAGAACGACATCAAAACGCTGCCGAAATTTCGCGACGGTGCCATTGGCGAGTCAGTGAAAATGTACGGTTACAGCTTTATTTCCGCCATGCCCGTTGAATCAGCAGGCGTCAATCTGGCTCTGACGGGAATCCGCAATGAATGGAATAAACGACCTTGCGTAGCGATGGCATCCAATGCTGGCGTGGTAAAAGGCATGTCGGGGGGGGCGGTTTATAATAGCGATGACACCATTGGTGGCGTCATTGTTGGCTTTACTAGCGAAATAAAAAGACCGCGTAAATCTCCAGTTCCGCTTAAGGATGTTTCACTGTATATCCCGTATAAGGATTTTAAAGAGTGGCTGGGCAAATCAACATCGTAATAACAATGAATGAGAATAAATAACAGGCCCATTCTCAGCGGCCTGTTATTTAACGCTTAGAGAAAGGGTTGAATATCGCCCACACCCTCGCGGATCACTTCCGGGGTATTTTCCGTTAAATCAATGACGGTGGTTGGCTGCTGCCCGAGATACCCGCCATGAATAATCAAGTCCACCAGCTTGCCAATTTCATCCTGGATCGCTTCCGGATCGGACTCGGTAAAGTCATTTCCCGGCAGCATCAGTGACGTCGACATCATCGGCTCATTCAGTGCTTCCAGCAGTTCCAGCGCAATCGGGTTTGAGGGGACACGCAGACCGATCGTCTTACGTTTCTCGCTCATCAGACGGCGTGGCACCTCTTTGGTTGCCTTCAGAATAAACGTGTAGTTCCCCGGCGTGTTGTTCTTGATCAGGCGAAATGCGGTGTTGTCTACGTGCGCATAGGTCGACAGCTCTGAGAGATCACGACACATCAGGGTAAAGTTATGGTTCCCATCCAGCTGACGAATGCGACAGATACGCTCCATCGCACTTTTATCTTCCAGCTTACAGCCCAGTGCATAGCCAGAATCCGTCGGATAGACAATCACACTGCCCTTGTTGAGCATTTCAACCGCCTGCTTGATCAGACGCGGCTGGGGATTATCCGGATGAATATAGAAAAATTGACTCATTACACACCTCTTGTTTGCGCTTCACTGCCACAAACCTGATTGACAATTTCAGGAAAACGGTGCCATACCGCTTCGACACCGCCCGGCAGCCACAATTTTTTTCCCAGTTCAATCCAGGGACAGGCCTGATGGAAGTCAGAACCCTGCGAGGCCGCTAACTGGTAGTCCTGCGCATAGCGTGCCAGCTGCTGACGCTCATTGGGCGCCTGCTGACACTGAGCCACTTCCATCGCCTCGCCGCCCTGCTCACTGAAGTGAGCCAGCAGACGTTTCAGCCATTTTGCCGACAGACCGTAGCGGCCGGGATGGGCTACCACGGCACGGCCACCTGAATGATGAATGGCATCAATAGCTTGTTTAATTGTACACCACTGTGGCGGGGCATAACCGGTTTTGCCACGTGCCAGATAATTTTTGAATACCTGCTGCATGGTGTCCGCTTTACCGGCGTTAATCAGAAAGCGGGCAAAATGCCCGCGCGTCACGGCACCGCCTTCTGCCAGCGCCAGCGCACCCGCTAATGCACCGGGGATATGCGCTTTTTCCAGCCGTTCAGCGATCAGTTCCGCACGCGCCAGACGGCGCTGCCCCTGTTCAGCCAGGAAGGCCACCATCTGTGGGTGGTCAATATCAATACCCAGGCCAACGATATGGATTTCATGGTTCTCCCACAGCGTTGAGATCTCCACGCCATTGATCAACTGCAACGGCAACGCATGACGTGCAATCGCTTCACGCGCGGGTTTAATGCCCTCCGTTGTATCGTGGTCGGTGATGGCCAGCACGCCCACGCGCTGTTCCACCGCACGCATAACCAGTTGCTCCGGGGTCAGTAACCCGTCGGAAGCCCGCGTGTGGCTGTGAAGATCGTAGATAGGGAAAGCGCTGAGTGAGGCGGCAACTGCGGTCAAAACGACTCCGGGAAAGACAGAAAAATATCGCAGCATGATACCGACATTTTGCCCTAAGGGAAAAAGAGTATTGACTTTTCCCCCTCGAACCAGTTAACTAGTACGCAAGTTCACAAGCAAGGTATCTGTATCATGACGTATTCATTCTCTCTGATGACTGGTTGGTGGCGTACTTCTCCCTGAAAGGGCGAGGTTGTCATGCACGGTCAATACGTAGTGCAGATACTCAAGCCCGCCTGATGCGGGCTTTTTTTTGAGCAAAAAACAGAGAACATCACATGCAAAATGCCAAACCTACAGTGAAGTTGATTACCGGCAACGCACCTTACCGCGAAGATCCGGCCGCTGTTTTTCATCAGCTGTGTGCCGCCCGTTCCGAGACTCTGCTGCTGGAATCTGCGGACGTTGACAGCAAGCGCAACCTGAAAAGCCTGCTGATTGTGGATAGCGCCCTGCGCATTAGCGCCCTCGATAACCGGGTACAGGTGCAGGCACTGTCTGAGAATGGTCGCGCACTCCTGCCGCTGCTGGATGCCGCGCTGCCCGAATCGGTTGAGAACAGCGTGCGCCCGGATGGCCGCGAACTGGTGTTCCCGATTAATCACGCTTTCCTCGATGAGGACGCCAATCTTCGTGCGCTGTCGGTCTTTGATGCATTACGCCTGATCCCACAGCTGGTTAATGCCCCGGCAGAAGAGCGTGAAGCCGTGTTGCTCGGCGGCCTGTTTGCTTATGATCTGGTGGCAGGTTTTGAGTCACTGCCGGAATTAAAGAATGAACAGCGCTGCCCGGATTACTGCTTCTATCTGGCAGAAACGCTGCTGGTGATTGACCATCAGACGCAAAGCGCGCGACTGCAGGCCAGCCTTTTCACCCATTCACCTTCAGAATTTATGCGCCTGCAAAGCCGCATTGAGCAGTTGCACGGTCAGATGCTGCAGCCTGCCAGCGCACTGCCGGTGAAGACCGTCGAAAGCATGACGCTCAGCGTCAGCCAGAGCGATGAGGATTACTGCCAGGTGGTGCGCCAGATGCAGGATGCGATCCGCATCGGCGAAATCTTCCAGGTGGTGCCATCCCGTCGCTTCTCACTGCCCTGCCCGTCCCCGCTGGCCGCCTATGACACGCTGAAGAACAGTAACCCAAGCCCGTATATGTTCTTTATGCAGGATCGCGAGTTCAGCCTGTTTGGCGCTTCGCCGGAAAGCTCACTCAAGTATGACGCCACCAGCAACCAGATTGAAATCTACCCGATTGCCGGCACCCGCCCACGCGGCCGCCATGCGGATGGCTCACTGGATCGCGACCTCGACAGCCGCATCGAGCTGGAAATGCGCACTGACCATAAAGAGATGGCCGAGCATCTGATGCTGGTTGACCTCGCCCGTAACGATCTGGCGCGTATCTGTGAGCCGGGAACGCGTTATGTGGCAGACCTGACCAAAGTTGACCGTTACACCTTTGTCATGCATCTGGTCTCCCGCGTGGTCGGCCAGCTGCGTGCGGATATTGACGTGCTGCACGCTTACCGTGCCTGCATGAACATGGGCACGCTGAGCGGCGCACCGAAAGTCCGCGCTATGCAGCTGATTGCAAAAGCCGAAGGCACCCGTCGCGGCAGCTACGGTGGCGCCGTTGGTTACTTCACCGCCAGCGGCGATCTGGATACCTGCATTGTGATTCGCTCTGCCTACGTCGAAGACGGCGTAGCAACGGTTCAGGCCGGTGCCGGGGTGGTTCTGGATTCCAATCCGCAGGCGGAAGCGGATGAAAGCCGTAATAAGGCGCGCGCGGTTCTGCGTGCCATCGCGACAGCGCACCACAGCAAGGAGATGTTCTGATGGCCGATATTCTGCTGCTCGATAACTTCGACTCATTTACCTACAACCTCGTCGACCAGTTACGTGCCTTTGGCCATAACGTGGTGATTTACCGTAACAACGTCCCGGCGGACCAGCTGATTGCCCGTTTGCAGCAGATGGAAAACCCGGTCCTGATGCTTTCTCCCGGTCCGGGCGCACCGTCAGAAGCGGGCTGTATGCCAGCGCTGTTACAGGCCTTACGCGGCCAGTTGCCGATTATCGGTATCTGCCTCGGCCATCAGGCGATTGTTGAAGCCTATGGCGGTCACGTGGGTCAGGCGGGCGAAATCCTGCACGGCAAAGCCTCTGCGATTGATCATGACGATCAGGGCATGTTTGCCGGGCTGAACAACCCGTTACCGGTAGCACGCTACCACTCGCTGGTCGGCAGCAATATTCCCGATGGATTAACGGTTAACGCCACCTATAACGGCATGGTGATGGCCGTCCGTGATGACGCCAACCGTGTCTGTGGCTTCCAGTTCCATCCGGAATCTATTCTTACCAGCCAGGGCGCACGCCTGCTGGAACAAACTCTTGCCTGGGCGCTGGCGTGATCAAGGAGACAGCAATGAACATTATTCTGGAAAAATTATACCAGGCCGAGATCCTGACGCAGGCAGAAAGCCACCAGCTGTTTTCGGCGATTATTACCGGGCAGCTGGAGCCAACCCAGCTGGCGGGAGCGCTGATCGCCATGAAAATCCGTGGTGAACGTCCTCAGGAGATTGCCGGGGCAGCCACCGCCTTGTTAGAAGACGCTAAACCTTTCCCGCGCCCGGACTATCCGTTTGCGGATATTGTCGGGACCGGCGGTGACGGCAGTAACAGCATTAATATTTCCACCGCCAGCGCATTTGTTGCCGCCGCGTGCGGATTGAAGGTGGCGAAGCACGGTAACCGCAGTGTTTCCAGTAAATCGGGTTCGTCAGATTTGCTGGCCGCTTTCGGTATCAGCCTGGATTTACCCGCAGTGCAGGCACGCCAGGCACTGGATGATTTAAACGTGTGTTTCCTGTTTGCCCCTCAGTATCACAGCGGTTTTCGCCATGCGATGCCGGTGCGTAAAGAACTGAAGACGCGTACCATCTTTAACGTGCTCGGCCCGTTGATTAACCCGGCACGTCCGCCGCTGGCAGTGATCGGTGTTTACAGCCCGGAGCTGGTGCTGCCGATTGCTCAGACGTTGAAAGTGCTGGGTTACCAGCGTGCGGCAGTCGTGCATGGCGGGGGGATGGATGAAGTGGCTCTGCACAGCGCCACTCATGTGGCCGAACTGCGTGACGGCGAGATCACCAGCTATCAGTTAACGGCTGAAGATTTTGGCCTGAGCTACCATCCGCAAGAGGCGCTGGCCGGGGGTTCACCGGAAGAAAACCGTGACATTTTAACCCGTTTACTCCAGGGTAATGGCGAGCTGGCGCACGAAGAAGCCGTCGCGGCAAACGTCGCCCTGTTGCTGAAAATTTTTGGTCATGAAGACTTACGACACAATGCCCAACAGGCGCTGAAAACCATTCGCAGCGGCAAAGCCTACGAGCACGTGGTCGCACTGGCAGCAAGAGGATAATCATGCAGGAAACCGTACTCACTAAAATCGTTCAGGATAAAGCAATCTGGCTGGCAGAACGTCAGCAGCAGCAGCCGCTGGCCACCTTTCAGAACGACATCACACCCTCCACGCGCAGCTTTTACGATGCGCTGAAAGGTGCGCGCACCGTCTTTATTCTGGAATGTAAGAAGGCTTCGCCCTCAAAGGGCGTGATCCGTGAAGACTTTGACCCGGCGGTGATTGCCGGCGTGTATAAGCATTATGCCTCTGCCATTTCGGTGCTGACGGATGAGAAATACTTCCAGGGAAGCTTCGATTTTCTGCCGATCGTCAGCAGTATTGTCACCCAGCCGGTACTGTGCAAAGACTTTATTATTGACCCGTATCAGATCTACCTGGCGCGCCATTACCAGGCCGATGCCATCCTGCTGATGCTCTCCGTGCTGAACGACGATCAGTATCGCCAGCTGGCTGCCGTGGCGCACAGCCTGAACATGGGCGTCCTGACGGAAGTGATCAGCGATGAAGAGCTGGAACGCGCCACCGCGCTGGGTGCCAAAGTGGTCGGCATTAATAACCGTGACCTGCGCGATCTCTCCATCGATCTGGACCGCACCCGCCGCCTGGCACCGAAAGTGGCGCATGGCGTCACGGTGATCAGCGAGTCCGGCATCAACAATTATGCGCAAGTGCGCGAACTGAGCCACTTTGCTAACGGCTTCCTGATTGGCTCGGCGCTGATGTCAGAAGATGACCTGGCTGCCGCCGTGCGTCGGGTGATTATCGGCGATAACAAAGTCTGCGGCCTGACGCGTGCCGAAGATGCCCGCAACGCGCTGGAGGCAGGTGCACTGTATGGCGGCCTGATCTTCGCCGAGGGTTCCCCTCGCCAGCTCAGTATCGAACAGGCTCAGCAGATTATCCCTGCCGCTGCACTGAAGTATGTCGGCGTGTTCCGTAATAATGTCATCAGTGACGTTGTCACCTGTGCGCAGCAGCTGAATCTCTCCGCCGTACAGTTGCACGGCGACGAAGACCGCGACTACGTCAGCCAGTTACGCAGCCAGCTACCGGAAACGGTAAAAATCTGGAAAGCGTTCAGCATCAGCGACAGCCTGCCTGACCGTGACTGGGCTGGCGTTGACCGCTACGTCTTCGACCACGGAAACGGGGGCAGCGGTCAGGCGTTTGACTGGTCACTGCTTGCCAACCAGTCGCTGGACAATGTGCTGCTGGCCGGTGGTCTGGGTGCAGAAAATTGCGTACAGGCGGCACAGCTTGGCTGTGCGGGCCTCGACTTTAACTCCGGCGTGGAAAGTGCCCCTGGAGTGAAAGATGCCGGTAAAATTGCTTCCGTGTTTCAGACACTGAAAGCCTACTGATAAAGAGAAACGACATGACCCGATTAAATCCGTATTTTGGTGAGTTTGGCGGCATGTATGTGCCGCAGATCCTGATGCCTGCACTGCTCCAACTGGAAGATGCCTTTATCAGCGCTCAGAGCGACCCGGCGTTCCAGGCGGAATTTACTGACCTGCTGAAAAACTATGCTGGCCGCCCTACCGCACTTACGCTGTGCAAAAACCTGACGGCAGGCACCAAAACCCGCCTGTATCTGAAGCGTGAAGACCTGCTGCACGGCGGCGCGCACAAAACTAACCAGGTGTTGGGCCAGGCACTGCTGGCGAAACGCATGGGGAAAAAGGAGATTATCGCTGAGACGGGTGCCGGTCAGCATGGCGTGGCGTCTGCACTTGCCAGCGCACTGCTTGGCCTGAAATGCCGCATCTATATGGGCGCGAAAGATATCGAACGCCAGTCTCCTAACGTATTCCGTATGAAGCTGATGGGTGCGGAAGTGATCCCGGTTCACAGCGGTTCCTCAACGCTGAAAGATGCCTGTAACGAAGCGCTGCGCGACTGGTCGGGCAGCTATGAAACCGCTCACTATATGCTGGGTACCGCAGCGGGCCCGCATCCGTTCCCGACCATCGTGCGTGAGTTCCAGCGCATGATTGGTGAAGAGACCAAAGCGCAGATTCTGGAAAAAGAGGGTCGCCTGCCGGATGCGTTGATTGCCTGTGTGGGTGGCGGCTCTAACGCCATCGGTATGTTTGCTGATTTTATTGATGACACCAGCGTTGGCCTGATTGGCGTTGAACCGGCGGGGCACGGGATTGAAAGCGGCGAGCACGGCGCGCCACTGAAGCATGGCCGCGTGGGCATCTATTTCGGGATGAAAGCCCCCATGATGCAAACCCACGATGGCCAGATTGAAGAGTCTTACTCTATTTCTGCCGGTCTCGACTTCCCGTCCGTCGGCCCTCAGCACGCCTATCTCAACAGCATTGGCCGCGCTGATTACGTTTCTATTACGGATGACGAAGCGCTGGATGCCTTTAAAACACTGTGCCGCAGCGAAGGGATTATCCCTGCGCTGGAATCGTCACACGCGCTGGCCCATGCCCTGAAAATGATGCGTGAAAACCCTGAGAAAGAGCAACTGCTGGTGGTGAATCTTTCCGGCCGTGGTGACAAAGACATCTTCACCGTGCATGACATCTTTACCGCTAAGGGAGAAATCTGATGGAACGTTACGACCTCTGTTTTAAACGCCTGGCAGAACGTAAAGAAGGCGCTTTCGTGCCTTTCGTTACCCTCGGTGACCCGAATCCTGAGCTGTCATTGCAGATTATTGATGCGCTGGTGGCCGGAGGCGCGGACGCCCTTGAACTCGGCATCCCCTTCTCTGATCCGCTGGCAGATGGCCCGACCATTCAGAATGCCAATCTGCGCGCCTTCGCCTCCGGTGTGACGCCATCACAATGCTTCGAGATGCTGGCCGCCATTCGTCAGAAATACCCGGAACTGCCGATTGGCCTGCTGATGTACGCGAACCTGGTGTTCTCAAACGGCATCGATAATTTCTATGCACGCTGCCAGCAGGCGGGTGTTGATTCCGTGCTGATTGCGGATGTACCGGTGGAGGAGTCCGCCCCCTTCCGTCAGGCGGCCATGCGTCATAACGTCGCCCCGATCTTTATCTGCCCACCGAACGCCAGTGACGATCTGCTGCGTGAAATCGCCTCACACGGGCGCGGTTATACCTACCTGCTGTCACGTGCTGGCGTCACCGGCTCCGAAACCCGTGCCAATCTGCCGTTGAAACATCTGGTCGATAAGCTGCGCGAATACCACGCCGCGCCTGCCTTACAGGGCTTTGGCATTTCTGAACCTTCACAGGTTAAAGAAGCGATCGCGTCCGGTGCCGCCGGGGCGATTTCAGGCTCGGCAATTGTCAAAATCATTGAGCGGAACGCCTCCCACCCCGACGTGATGCTGAAAGAGCTGACTGCCTTTGCCAGCTCACTGAAGGCCGCCACCCGCAGCTAATCTCTGTTAATGCCTTATTCCTGTGATAAGGCATTATTTTCTTTCTGTTTGTCACAATCCTGATTTGCTTTCTTTCCTTCTGTGAACAACTATTATTGTGAACCGCAATCACGCGGATGACTGCCTTTTGATGATGACAGGGAGAGATGCAATGAAATTGTTTAAAGTCTTATCGGGTATGGTTATTGCCGCTGTTGTGGCACTGTCCGTCAGCGCCTGCGCGCCTACGGCAACCAAAGAAGGTACTGGCGGGTATATTGACGATACGGTAGTAACGACTAAGGTGAAAGCCGGGTTGCTGAATGATAAATCACTGAAGTCCACGGAAATCAACGTTGAGACCTTTAAAGGCCGCGTGCAGTTAAGTGGTTTTGTCAGTTCACCGCAGGCGGCAAACCGCGCCGTACAGGTCACACGTGGTGTGGCGGGTGTGAAATCGGTGGTAAACAATATGCAGATTAAGTAACGAACTGTATAAAAGAAAAAGGCGCGAACTTCGCGCCTTTCTTGTTTCTGGCCCAGACAGGCTTAGAAACGGTAACCCGCCCCGAAGAAGAACACGAACGGATTAATGTGTGTATCAATACTCTGATGACCTGCCGTCTGAGAGTCGAAACTGACTTTAGTATTAATATCCATGTACCACAGTGACGCATTCAGCATCCAGTCAGGCGTTAATTGATAATCCAGGCCTAACTGCCCCGCCACGCCCCAGGAGTTTTTCACTTTCAGGTTACTCAGCCCTGCCGCTCGCCCGGTGTCGTTAAAGTCCGTGTCATAGAACATGGTGTAGTTAACACCGATACCGGCATAAGGCTGCCATTTGCTGGTATTGCCCATGAAGTACCACTGTGCCATTAACGTTGGCGGCAGTTGATGAACCGTTGCCAGTGTTCCGGTGGCCTGGAGTCCAACGTGATGTTTGAACGGTGTGGCACCCAGCAACTCAATACCAATGTTGTCCGTCGCCATATAGGTAAAAGTCAGACCAAGCTGGGTATTGTTATCAATATCGAACTCCCCCAGCCCCATCACATTATCTGAGCCACCGGTCGGGCGCACAGTCGCTGAACCGGCGCGCATAAAGAAGTCCCCGGCTTCGTGGGCGGAGGCAACAGCAGGCAGTAGGGTAACAAGAGCCAGTGCCAGTGCTTTCAGTTTCATAACCATTCCTTTTGTCGAATTGTTGTCAGCATGTGGCCTGCTACGAGGCCTTAGTGCGAAATCACGAACATATTTACGCTTATTTACGCAAAAGGTCATGTGAATCAATCCGTATAAACTTGATAAAAAACATAGGGTTGATTTAGATCAATTTTGCCCAATTAACCCCGGGATTAATCTTAGTGATCCAGAGAGGGAAAATGAGAGATGTCGCAACGTCAGCTCAGACGCAGGGAAATGTCACGCAGCAGCGCGTGAAAGCTGCGGTAATACCTTCTTAAATCGAAAGTTATGTCAATCTGAGTGCCAGCACCCCATGAGAGCATGTACAATCGCCGGGTCTATAACACCGGCCTTTCAAGGAGAGTACATGTCTATCACGGCGGGTTCGCTATACCGTGACACGGGGAATTTTTTCCGTCATCAGTTGGTTACCATTACACTGATGGCGCTACTGACCTCATTTATCACCATGATGCTCGGCAAGGCTTTTACGCCTGATGCCGATCAAATGCAGATCCTGGGTGACGGTGCTGCAGGTTCGGCCGGCAGCCTGATGGAAATGATTCAAAACATGTCGCCGGAACAACAAAAGGTGCTGCTAAAAGCCTCCGCTGCGGGGACTTTTGCTTCACTGGTAGGGAATGTGCTGCTGCTGGGCGGCATGCTGTGCCTGATCCCGATGGTATCATCCGGTCAGCGTGTCAGTGCACTGCGGGCCATTGGTGCTTCAGCTCCGCTATTACCGCGCCTGCTGCTGCTGACGTTCCTGATGACGTTAGTGATCCAGCTTGGCTTTATGGTGCTGGTGGTGCCGGGTGTATTGCTGGCCGTGACGCTGGCGTTGTCACCAATCATCATGAACACAGAGAAAATCGGCGTTTTTGCGGCCATGCGCACCAGCGTTCGCCTCGGATGGAGCCAGATGAAACTGGTGGCACCGGCTGTTGTTCTGTGGATTGTGGCGAAACTGGTTGTGCTGCTGCTGGCATCTTCATTGCTGTGGTTGCCACCTGACGTCGCCTCCGTCCTGTTGAACGCCATTAGCAATCTGATTTCAGCCATACTGATTATCTATTTGTCACGCCTGTATATGCTGTTACGTTAATTCATCGGGAATGCCTCGACAGAGTCATTCCCGATTCATAATATTCCGGTTTAGTCTGTTATTTGGAAGCCGCTATGAAGCAGTTACTCGACTTTCTTCCGCTTGTAGTGTTTTTTGTTTTCTACAAGTTGTACGACATTTTTGTTGCCTCTGGTGCACTGATCGTTGCCTCAGGTCTGGCGCTGGTCGCCAGCTGGCTGCTGTATCGCAAGCTGGAAAAAATGTCGCTGATCACCTTCGCACTGGTGGCTATTTTTGGCACCCTGACGATTGCGTTGCATAACCCGGACTTTATCAAATGGAAAGTCACCATTATTTACGGTCTGTTTGCTGTCGCACTGCTGTTCAGCCAGTGGTTTATGAAACAACCTCTTATCCAGAAAATGCTGGGCAAGGAGATTCAACTGCCAGAATTTGCCTGGCGACGTCTGAATATCGCCTGGGCGCTCTTTTTCCTTGCCTGCGGACTGGCCAATATCTACGTGGCGTTCTGGCTTTCCCAGGACATCTGGATGAACTTTAAAGTCTTCGGTCTGAGTGCGTTAACGCTGCTGTTCACATTATTAAGCGGTGTCTATATTTACCGTCTGATGCCACAACAAGAAGAAAAATAAGCGTTAAATGCCCGACGGAACCCCCGATCGGGCAAGTGGGTTATTTTGAAATCAGCAATGTCAGGAACATAACAATGAGCGAAGAACTAAGAACACCGCAGGGTGAGATGGTGCTGCGCACCCTCGCCATGCCAGCAGACACCAATGCCAACGGTGATATATTCGGTGGCTGGCTGATGTCGCAGATGGATATGGGCGGCGCTATTCTGGCCAAAGAGATTGCCGGGGGACGTGTGGTCACCGTGCGCGCTGACGGGATGACCTTTCTGAAGCCGGTCGCGGTGGGTGATGTCGTCACCTGCCATGCACGCTGCATTCGCACCGGCACCAGCTCCATCACCATTAATATTGAAGTGTGGATAAAGAAAGTGTCGTCAGAACCCATCGGGCAACGCTACTGCACCACCGAAGCCGTGTTTATTTACGTCGCCGTCGACCCGGACGGAAAACCGCGCTCCCTGCCGGATGATAAAATCAATTTCACGCTAGATATCCAGCAGTAACTCACTTTAAAAATTGATTTTTGGCAGAACACTTTAATTAGCGAGTAGATTTTGCATTAAAGCAAGGCGGCAATTGAGCTAATCCCCGGGAGCTTACATCAGTAAGTGACCGGGGTTAGCGAGAGCAGCCAACGCCGCTATGGTACAAAAGATGCTGGCTAATTTTATTCGATGCTGGTGCCGCCGTTAATCTTGAAGACAATATTCATCGTAATGTCCTTGCCGGGCTTGCCTGCTTCATAGCGCCATTTGCGCATCGCCAGCTTCACCTCCCGCTCAAACATGTTACGAGGTTCGGCAGACAGGATACGAATGTTATCGACCTGTCCTGAGCTATCGACGTCAAACTGCACGCGTACACGCCCTTCCACACGCAGCGCAAAGGCGCGTGACGGATAGGACGGCTTACCGACGGTCAGCGCCCGTGGGCCTGTTGAAACGGCCGTAGACGGCGCCTGAGAGGTCTTCGGTGCCGTGGATGGCTTTGTCTGCTCGGTCGGCCGGGTTTCCACCGGGGCAGCAGGACGCGGTTTCACTTCCTGCTTCGGCTTCACCACTTCTTTCTTCACCGGCTTCGGTTTAGGTTTAGGTTTCGGTTTCGGTTCCGGTTTCGGGATCGGCACGGGTTCAGGCTTGGGTGGCTCCGGGGCAGGTTCAGGCTCCACTACCGGCTCTGGTTCAGGTTCAACAACAGGGGGGGCGGGTTGCGGTTCCGGCTGCACCTCAGGTGCCACCATCGACACGCTAATCGGCTGAGACGCTTTGGGCATTTCGACCACCTGATGAAATGAGGCGTACAGCAGTGCCCCGATCACCGAACCATGCAGTACGATCGAGATCAGCAATGGCAAAGGTGAGCGGCGAGGTAGATCAGTTGTTAGCGTCGTCATAATCTTTCTGGTCAAAATGTGAAGGGGTGATTTTAAATGCAAATAGCAATCAATTTCAATAACCGCTCACGATCAATCGCGGATTTACGCTTTTAAGGGCAACAACCTGACCTTTATCAAGGGCAAATTATCTTTCATTTGCACAAATGTTAACGATCACTTAACGTGATGCCGAATCTCATCCCCGACAGGAGTTCTGAAGGTGCTCTACGTAATTTACGCTAAAGATAATGCTGACTCACTGGATAAACGCACCGCTGTGCGCCCTGCTCACCTTGCACGCCTGCAGTTACTGCGTGATGAAGGTCGTCTGATTATTGCTGGCCCAATGCCTGCGGTGGACAGTAATGAACCTGGCGTGGCGGGTTTTACCGGGTCGACGATTATCGCCGAGTTTCCTTCACTGGAAGCAGCACAATCCTGGGCTCAGGATGACCCTTATATCGCTGCTGGCGTGTACAAAAAGGTGGATGTTAAGCCTTTCAAACGCGCGTTTTAATCTCGGCCGGCGGTTCGGTGAACCGCCGGAAGCACGGCGAGCATCAGTGATGCTGAGTAATAAACAGAATTGAACGACGCTGCAGTTGGCTGACCAGATGTCGGAAAGAGTGCATGCGGCCATAACGACGTGACTGCCCTTCTAACCAACGTGCCCGGCGACGCTGAACCTGGCGACTCATGCGCCAGCGCGCAACTTCATTTCTGCTTCGTCTCATTACACCCTCAGTCTGTTGCTCTGTGTACGGTAAAAACTCGCGACGCATTATAGACCTTTCTTTTCCCTCACAAGGTCCGATGTCTTTAGGCTGATGATGGTTTAAAGGTTCCCAGCGTTGTCATCTGCACGTAAACTCCAAAGACTTTCGCGTGAACAGGACTTTCACTTAATGACCACTTTTTACACCGTGATGAGCTGGCTGCTGGTATTTGGTTACTGGTTACTGATTGCCAGTGTGACCTTGCGCATTCTGATGAAGCGCCGCGCGGTGCCCTCTGCCATGGCATGGCTGCTGATTATCTATATCCTGCCGCTGGTAGGTATTATCGCTTATCTCTCATTCGGTGAACTTCATCTGGGGAAACGCCGTGCAGAGCGTGCGCGCACTATGTGGCCTTCCACGGCACGTTGGCTCGCCGAATTGAAATCCAGTCATCATATTTTTGCTGAAACCAACAGTGACGTTGCCCGTTCACTGTTTCAGCTGTGTGAGAACCGTCAGGGGATCGCCGGGGTAAAAGGCAATCAGCTGCAACTGCTGACCAGCACTGACGATACCCTGCGCACGCTGGTGCGTGATATCCAGCTGGCACGCCATAACATTGAAATGGTGTTCTATATCTGGCAGCCCGGCGGACAGGCCGATGAAGTGGCGGAAGCACTGATGGCAGCGGCACGCCGGGGTGTTCACTGTCGTTTAATGCTCGATTCCGCAGGCAGCGTCGACTTTTTCCGCAGTCCGTGGGCAGCCATGATGCGCAACGCCGGGGTCGATGTGGTGGAAGCGCTGAAAGTCAGCCTGCTGCGTGTTTTCCTGCGCCGTATGGACCTGCGTCAGCACCGGAAAGTCGTGTTAATCGATAACTATATTGCCTACACCGGCAGCATGAACCTGGTCGATCCGCGTTACTTTAAACAGGATGCGGGCGTCGGCCAGTGGGTGGATTTGATGGCGCGGATGGAAGGCCCGGTCGCCACCACAATGGGAATTATCTACTCCTGCGACTGGGAAATTGAAACCGGTAAGCGTATTTTACCGCCACCGCCCGATGATAATGTGATGCCGTTTGAAGCCGAGAGCGGCCACACCATTCAGGTGATCGCCTCAGGCCCCGGTTTCCCGGAAGATATGATCCATCAGGCGCTGCTCACTGCGGTCTACTCTGCGCGCGAACAGCTGATCATGACCACGCCCTATTTCGTACCCAGTGACGATTTGCTGCATGCGATCTGTACGGCCGCGTACCGGGGCGTTGAAGTCAGCATTATTGTGCCACGGCACAATGACTCCGTACTGGTCGGCTGGGCCAGCCGAGCCTTCTTTGGCGAACTGCTGGACGCCGGTGTGAAAATCTATCAGTTCGAAGGCGGTCTGCTGCATACCAAAAGTATTCTGGTGGATGGGCAACTTAGCCTGGTGGGGACGGTAAACCTGGATATGCGCAGTCTGTGGTTGAATTTCGAGATTACTCTGGTGATCGATGATGATGGCTTTGGCAGCGATCTGGCACGCGTGCAGGATGATTATATCGCCCGTTCACGTCTGGTTGACGGAAAACGCTGGTCACGCCGTGCTTACTGGCAGCGCATCGTTGAACGACTGTTTTACTTCTTCAGTCCATTGCTGTAAAACGAGCGAAAATGCACAACCCCCCGGGGCACGACAGGACATATTATGGATTTGAACAACCGCCTTACCGAAGACGAGACGCTGGAACAGGCTTACGATATTTTCCTTGAGCTGGCGGTCGATAATCTCGATCCTGCCGACGTCATTCTGTTCAACCTCCAGTTTGAAGAACGCGGCGGCGCAGAGCTGTATGATCCTGCTGAAGACTGGGCAGAACATGTCGATTTCGACCTGAACCCTGACTTTTTCGCTGAAGTCGTGATTGGACTGGGCGAAGAAGACGGCGAACCGATTACCGACGTGTTTGCCCGCGTGCTTCTCTGCCGCGAGAAAGACCATAAACTCTGCCATATTTTGTGGAAAGAGTAAGCCCTCTTACGGCTATCAGGCCCGGTTAATCCGGGCCTTCTTTATTTTTATCGCCCAGTCTCCCCCCGCACCCTTTGCAGAAATGCGCATCATCCTCATGGCCCGTCTGCTTACACACGGTGCAGTGACGCCGGTGACGATTACGCTGCATTACCTCCGTCATATACGAGCTCATCACCCCAGTCGGTATAGCGATCAGTGAATAACCGAGCAAGATCAGTATTGATGAGATCATCCGGCCCAGCGGTGTATGTGGCGTAATGTCTCCATAACCGACCGTGGTCATTGTCACCACCGCCCAGTAGACGGCAACCGGCAGGCTGGTAAAGCCGTTCTCCGGCCCTTCAATGACATACATCAATCCGCCAAAAACGCAGAGCAATATCATTACCCCGCCGAAGAACAGCGAGAGCTTTTTCCGCGCACTGACCAGACTGTCCCACAGCACATTGGCAGAGCCCATATAGCGCAGTAGCTTTATCAGCCGAAGCAGGCGCAACACACGCAGCAGCCTTATCGCCATCATGTAACGTAGGGCGATATCCGGCCAGAGCCAGAAGATATACAACGGCAGCGTGGTGATCAGATCGACAATGCCAAAAAAACTGAAAACATACCGCATGGGGCGTTCCGTGGTCAGTAACCGCAGCACATATTCCAGACTGAAAAGCAGGGTAAAAGCATACTCAAGCAGGAGAAACACCGAGGCTTCTTTCAACTGCAGGGTTATTTTGTGTGGTTCCGCCGACTCAATAAACAGCGTCATCACACTGACCAGTGTCGTAATAACCCAGAAAATTTCAAACCGGCGACCCGCCGGGCTGCTCACATCAAACAAAAAAATATAGAGGCGCTGACGCCAGCTCCGATCCTGTTTAGCCATCTGCATGCCCTCCGGCCATCCTTTGCGAATCTGTATTACTAGAAGGGGCCAGACGGAAGATCAAGCAATATGCGGATAAACAAAAAAAACCCGCATTGAAAGCTCAATGCGGGAAGATAACGAGAGGGTTGTGACGAACGGTCAGAGCGGATCTACTTTCAGGCAGGAGACAGCGTGACGGAAACTGCCCTCCAGCAATGGCCGTGTTTTCGCGCACTCCGGCCCGGCAATCGGGCAACGTGTGCGGAACACGCACCCGGATGGCGGGTTGATCGGTGATGGCAGTTCCCCTTCCAGCAGTTGAATCACCTTCTGCTTTTCCAGATCGGGGTCGGGAATGGGTACCGCTGACATCAGCGCCCGCGTATAAGGATGCTGCGGATTCTGATACACCTCATCATAGGTGCCCAGCTCCACGGCATGCCCGAGATACATCACCAGCACGCGGTCAGAAATATGTTTTACGACAGCCAGATCGTGCGCGATAAAGATCAGCGACAGCCCCATCTCACGCTGCAACTTTTGCAGCAAATTCACCACCTGCGCCTGAATAGAAACATCCAGTGCCGATACCGGTTCATCACAGATAATCAGTTTTGGTTCGAGGATCAACGCGCGTGCAATACCGATACGCTGACACTGTCCGCCCGAAAACTCATGAGGATAACGGTTGATCAGGTTAGGCAGCAGCCCCACCTTCAGCATCATCTCTTTCACGCGGTCTTTCACTTCCTGGCGCGGCATACGCGGGTGATAGGTGCGCAGCGGCTCCGCAATAATCTCTCCGATATTCATACGCGGATTCAGCGATGCCAGCGGGTCCTGGAAGATCATCTGGATATCGCTGCGCGCGGCACGCCATTCGTCTGCACTCTGCCCTAACAGATCGCGCCCCAGCCAGGCCACCCTGCCGTCTGTCGCTTTCACCAACCCGATAATCGCGCGCGCCAGCGTGGATTTACCGCAACCGGACTCACCCACCACGCCCAGGGTTTCTCCCTCGTACAAACGCAGGCTGACGCCATCAACGGCTTTCAGCGTTTTTGGCGGCTGCCAGAACCACTGACGTCCGTCTTTGATATCAAAATGCACCTTCAAATCGGCGATTTCGAGCAACACTTTTTTCTCAGCAACCGTTGTCATACCAACGCCTCCACGGGCTTAAAGCAGGCACGCAGCCGTCCATCACCGAACGCCTCAAGAGGCGGCGCGCTGGCACAGATATCCATCGCATGCGGACAGCGTGGCTGGAACGGGCAGCCTTTCGGCAGACGTGACAGATTTGGCGGATTACCAGGAATGGTCATCAGTGTGTCGCCCTCATCAGCATCCAGACGCGGGACTGCATTCAACAGGCCAATGGAGTAAGGGTGTGACGGATGATAGAAGACGTCACGCGCTTTTCCATACTCCATCGTACGCCCTGCGTACATCACCATCACCTGGTCACAGATCCCTGCAACCACACCCAGATCGTGGGTGATCATAATAATCGCGGTGTTAAATTCGCGCTTCAGTTCGTTCAGCAGGGTCATAATCTGCGCCTGCACCGTCACATCAAGCGCGGTCGTCGGCTCATCCGCAATCAGCAGCTTTGGCCGACACAGCAGCGCCATGGCGATCATCACACGCTGACGCATTCCCCCTGAGAATTCGTGGGGAAACATTTTCATGCGTTTGCGGGCTTCCGGCATTTTTACCGCATCGAGCATACGGACTGACTCTTCAAACGCCTGTGCCCCGCTCATGCCTTTATGCAGTTGCAGCACTTCCATCAGTTGCTCACCGACACGCATATACGGGTTCAGCGAGGTCATCGGGTCCTGGAAGATCATCGCAATTTGTTCGGCACGCAGCTTGTTGAGCTGTTTTTCCGGCAGATTAAGGATCTCACTACCGTTGAAACGTGCTGAACCACCGATGCGGCCGTTGCTGGCCAGCAGCCCCATCAGGGCAAATGCGGTCTGCGATTTTCCCGATCCGGACTCGCCGACAATGCCAAGGGTTTCACCCGCACTCAGGCTGAAATTCAAATCGTTCACTGCCGTGACATCGCCATCGGGAGTGCTGAACGTCACACGCAGATCTTTCACATCCAGCAGCCGTTCGCTTCCCTGGGTCTTTGCCATTGCTGGCTGAAGTTCAATTACGCTCATAGGGAAACTCCTTAACGGTCTTTCGGGTCGAGGGCATCACGCAGGCCATCGCCAATAAAGTTGAAACAAAACAGGGTAATCACCAGGAAACCGGCCGGATAAAGCAGCAGCCAGGGTGAAACCTCCATCGAGTTAGCACCGTCGCTGAGCAACGCACCCCAGCTGCTCAGCGGTTCCTGCGTGCCGAGACCGAGGAAGCTCAGGAAGGATTCAAACAGGATCATGCTCGGCACCAGCAGTGAGGCATACACCACGACCACGCCCAGTACATTGGGAACGATATGGCGCAGCACGATATTCAGCGTCGACACGCCGCCCACTTCCGCCGCTTCAATAAACTCTTTACGTTTCAGGCTCAGGGTCTGTCCACGCACAATACGTGCCATATCCAACCACGACACCATACCGATGGCGACGAAAATCAGCAGAATATTTTGACCAAAGAAGGTGACCAGCAGGATAACGAAGAACATAAACGGGAAGGAGTTGAGGATCTCCAGAACACGCATCATCACGGAGTCGATTTTACCGCCCAGGTAGCCCGCCAGTGTGCCGTAAAGTGTTCCCAGCACCACCGCCACCAGCGCCGCAGCAATCCCCACCATTAAGGAGATACGCCCGCCAATGGCGACACGCACCAGCAGATCACGCCCTGACGAATCGGTGCCCATATAGTGGCCCGAACTCATGTCTGGTGCCGCTGACATCATTGCCCAGTCGGTGTCGTCATAAGTAAACGCAGACAACATCGGAGCGAAAATGACAAACAGGGCGACCAGCAGCAGCACAAACAGGCTGGCGACCGCCGCACGGTTATGGATAAAACGGCGGCGCGCGTCCTGCCACAGGCTGCGTCCTTCGATCTCTAGCTTTTCACTGAAGTTATCCAGAGCTTCGCTGTTTTTCTTAACAAAAATCATCTCCAGCTCCTGGATCAGTAACGAATTTTTGGATCGATGACCGCATACAGCACGTCAACAATCGCATTGAACAGAATGGTCAGCGCCCCGACCAGGATCGTCAGGCTTAATACCAACGAATAATCTCGATTCAGCGCGCCGTTAACAAATAGCTGACCAATACCTGGCAGACCATAAATGGTTTCAATCACCATTGAACCGGTAATGATGCCGACAAAGGCCGGGCCAAGGTAAGACAGGACAGGCAACAGCGCGGGTTTCAGCGCGTGGCGCAAAACGATGCGGTGCATCGGCAGCCCTTTGGCGCGTGCGGTGCGAATAAAGTTGGAGTGCAGCACTTCGATCATCGAACCACGAGTAATACGCGCGATGCTGGCAATATAGGCCAGCGACAGCGCCACCATCGGCAGGATCATAAATTTCAGCGCCCCGCCATTCCAGCCTCCTCCGGGCAACCACTTCAAGGTAATGGAGAACAGCAACACCAGGAGCGGCGCGACCACGAAACTGGGGATGACGATCCCGGTCATTGCCACGCCCATAACGGCATAATCCCATTTGGTGTTTTGTTTCAGCGCGGCAATCACGCCAGCACTGACGCCCAGTACCAGGGCAAACAGAAACGCAGCCGCCCCCAGTTTGGCCGACACAGGGAATGACCCGGCCACCAGATCGTTGACCGTATAATCTTTGTATTTAAACGATGGACCAAAATCCCCGTGTGCAAGCTGCTTCAGATAACTGAAGTACTGCGTCAGGATCGGATCGTTTAAATGATATTTGGCTTCAATATTTGCCATGACTTCAGGTGACAGCGTGCGCTCGCCGGTAAACGGACTTCCGGGAGCCAGACGCATCATAAAAAAGGAGATGGTGATCAGAATAAATAACGTCGGGATCGCTTCAAGAAAACGACGAAAAATAAATTTTAACATTGCCCTACCTGCCCGGCTTACTGCCTCAGCACTGCTCTATAAAAGATCTGCCGGGGAGAGTTCCCCCTCCCCGGGAACGACCATTAATGTTTAATGATGTACAAGTTTTTATCGTAGACGTTATCCAGCGGATCTTTACCGGTATAGCCGCCGACGTAAGGTTTCACCAGACGGGCATTGACGTAGTAATAGACCGGCACGATGACGGAATCCTTATCGAGGATTTTCTCAGCATCGGCATAACGGGTAGCGCGGGTCGCTTCGTCCGGTGATGCCAGCGCGTCATCCATCGCCTTATCGAAGGCCTCACTCTTATAGTGGGAGGTGTTGTTGCTGCTGTTTGACTGCATGGTGCCTAAGAAGGTGGTCGGTTCGTTGTAGTCAGCGCACCAGCCTGCACGAGCTACATCAAAGTTGCCCTGGTGACGGGTGTCGAGGAAGGTTTTCCACTCCTGATTCTCCAGTTTAACGTTCACACCCAGGTTTTTCTTCCAGATCGACGCAGCAGCAATAGCCAGCTTCTTATGCAGATCGGAGGTGTTATACAGCAGGTTGAAGGTCAGTGGTTTATCCGCTGTGTAACCGGCTTCAGCCAGTAATTTTTTCGCTTCTTCGTTACGTTTTTCCTGCGACCAGCCAAACCACTCTGGTGGCGTCAGCTTAATACCTTCGGTGTAAGGCGGAGTGTAGCTGTAGGCAGGCAGATCGCCCTGTCCTTTCACTTTGTTAACGATAATGTCGCGATCAATACCCAGTTTCAGAGCAGCACGAACGCGAGGATCGTTGAACGGAGCTTTCTGGTTATTGATTTCGTAGTAGTAAGTACAGAGATAAGGGTCAACATGCACTTCGGTCGGGATATCTTTTTTCAGCTTCTGGAATAACTCAATCGGCATGTTGTTGTAGGTCATATCGCTGCCGCCGCTGCGGTAGCGGTTAACATCGGTCACTTCAGAAGAGATCGGCAAGAAGGTGACTTTATCCAGTTTGGTTTCTGCGTTGTCCCAGTAATCGGTATTACGTACCAGAACAATACGTTCGTTCACTACCCACTCGGAGAGTTTGAAGGCGCCGTTGCCCACCCAGTTAGCGGGCTGAGTCCACTTATCACCAAATTTGTCTACTGCCGCTTTATTCACCGGAGACATGGAAGGATGGATCAGCAGCTTATAGAAATAAGGTACGGGTTCGCTCAATGTAACTTCCAGCGTATGCGCATCGATCGCCTTCACGCCCAGCGTGTCCGGGCTTTTTTTACCCGTAATGATATCGTCGATGTTCTCAAGATGGCCGTACTGCAGGTAACTGGCGTAAGGAGAAGCTGTTTTCGGATCGGAGAGGCGCTGCCAGCTGTAAACGAAGTCCTGTGCCGTTACCGGCTCACCATTGGACCATTTAGCATTATTGCGCAGGTGGAATGTCCACACCTTGCCATCTTTATTGTCCCAGCTCTCGGCCACGCCTGGAATCGGGTGCCCCTGCGGGTCACTGATAACCAGACCTTCAAGCAGGTCGCGGTTGACGTTAGATTCAGGCACGCCTTCTATTTTATGCGGGTCCAGCGACTGTAATTCAGCACCGTTACCTTTAACCAACTCCTGCTTAGCAGCCAGTTCGACTCCTGCTGGCACGGAGGCTGCAAACGCCTGCTGTGCTGTCATTGATCCCAGAGCCGCCATCACGCCAGCGGCGATCAGACTCTTCTTCGTGATGTTGATCATTTTTTACCTACTCCAGTTTTTATTAATACCAACGAGTGACAGGCACCGCGGTTACCCTATTTTCGGGAAAACTTAACCGGGCAGCGGAACGAGGCCGCCCGGCTTGTTTTTTTATACTTTGTACTGCTGAGAACTGCTGCTATCACCTTTCAACGCCCGGCGTTGCCGCACGTTGTTGTGTTCGTTCATTCATGGGATCTGAAACGCTTCAGAACGCTCCCCTTCGGATTGCATTTCCAGTGCCACTTTTTATCAAAGCCACTAAAAAATTATCAGAAGGACTCCATTTCCGCTAAAGCTAAATAGCAAAAATGTTAACCATTTCTCTTTTATCATGATCAAAAGCAGGGGCAAAGCGTTATTTATTATTGAAAAATAACAGCTAACTTGATGATAAATGGGAATAAAAACGAGTTACACCGTGAGAGTTTTCAAAAAAAGAACTTTTTTTGAGTGATTTTTAAACAAATATCGTAAAAATATGAGCAATAATTACATTAAAACTACCAACTAACGAAAAAGCAGCATTAACAACCATAAAAATACAAAATCGCACTATGTTGTAATGTTAAAAAAATCACACCCCCTACAATTGCATGGATAATCATATTGTTTTCAGTAATTACATTAATAATCGATGCACCAATGTAAGAGAAATGAATAAATGCACCAAAATAATCCACCAAAATGGTGTATTGCACTTTTATAGTGCATTGCAATGTAGGGATGTTTAAAAAAAGCGCATTAAATGCGCTTTATATTCACCAATTCAGAATTTTAACCGGGTTAATTTGTGAGCCCCGGAAACAGTGCGCGAATGCCTGTGACGACAAATTCAATCCCCAGCGCCATCAATAGTAAGCCCATAATACGTGTGACGACATTTATACCCGTTTGACCCAGTACTCTGACCATCAAAGGGGCTGCGCGGAATAACAGCCAACAGCAAAAAGCAAACAACGCAATCGCCAGGGTAAAGCCCAGTAAGTTTTGCCAGCTATGGTAGCGGGTGCTCCAGACAATGGTTGAACTGATAGCGCCTGGCCCGGCCATCAGCGGCAGCGCCAGCGGCACGACGCCAATACTTTCACGGTTAGCGCTTTCTGACTTCTCCTGCTTGTTCTGTTTGTCCTCGCCCAGCTTCCCACTGATCATCGACATCGCGATAGTGACCACCAGAATGCCGCCCGCGATACGAAAAGAATCAATAGAAATGCCAAAAATATGCAGGATGCCGTCTCCGAGAAACAGCGCCGTCCACAGAATGATCGCCACTGACAGATTGGCCGTCAGATTGGTTTTATTCCTCGCTGCCGGAATCTGGTAGCTGGTCATACTGATAAACACCGGAATGATCCCAATGGGGTTGACCAGTGCAAACAGACCAACGAAAAATTTGATATAGCCAGAGAGATCTAAAAGTGCAGGATTCACATGCGCTCCTGTGGGGGACGGTTGATGGCGGCTAATGTAATGGAAATTGCCGATAATGACTATCCCCTCAAGGCTGGAATATCACACCAAATTATCAGCATAAACCCAGCGATTCTGACTACCTTGACATCACATTTCAGCACAATAAAAAACAAAAATGCGCAGTTTTTTTTCGTAACAGACGACTTTGCTTTAGACCGGATTATTCCTACAGCTGAATGGTATCAGCTTACATAATTAATGATCTAAATCATGTTTTCACCCCTGCACAACCGCTATGCTCAAGGACATCAAAGGGAAGTGATAACGTACCGAAAGGGGTCTGTAATGACCTGTACCACAGACTCTTTTAGTAAACCTATTAGAACGTTTTTAGCCATTCGGCAAGCCCTGACGGGCAGTGTTCTCCGACATGACTATAATTGCTAATTCTGACTTGTTTACTAATAGAGTTTAACTTTCAGGAGAGCCACATGGCCGTTACTAATATCGCTGAACTTAATGCACTGGTTGAACGTGTTAAACAAGCACAGCGTGAATATGCCAACTTCACCCAAGAACAAGTAGACAAAATCTTCCGCGCCGCCGCGCTTGCCGCAGCAGATGCCCGTATCCCACTGGCTAAAATGGCCGTTGCCGAATCTGGCATGGGTATCGTTGAAGATAAAGTGATCAAAAACCACTTCGCTTCCGAATACATCTATAACGCCTACAAAGACGAAAAAACCTGCGGTATTCTCGCCACCGATGACACCTTCGGTACGATCACTATCGCAGAGCCCACCGGCATAATCTGCGGTATCGTCCCAACGACTAACCCAACCTCGACCGCTATCTTTAAAGCACTGATCAGTCTGAAGACCCGTAATGGGATCATCTTTTCGCCGCACCCACGTGCTAAAAACGCCACGAATAAAGCCGCAGATATTGTTCTGCAGGCCGCCATTGCTGCGGGTGCTCCAAAAGATATTATCGGCTGGATTGATGTCCCTTCTGTTGAGCTGTCCAATCAGTTGATGCATCACCCGGATATCAACCTGATTCTGGCAACCGGCGGTCCGGGTATGGTGAAAGCGGCCTACAGCTCTGGTAAACCTGCCATCGGCGTTGGTGCAGGTAACACCCCTGTCGTGATCGATGAAACTGCGGATATCAAACGTGCCGTAGCCTCTATTCTGATGTCAAAAACCTTCGATAACGGCGTTATCTGCGCCTCTGAGCAATCCGTTATTGTTGTCGACAGTGCTTATGAAGCCGTTCGTGAACGCTTCGCCAGCCACGGCGGTTATATGTTGCAGGGCAAAGAGCTGAAAGCCGTTCAGGACATCATTCTGAAAAATGGCGCACTGAATGCTGCCATCGTTGGACAGCCTGCGGTGAAAATTGCGGAAATGGCCGGCATCACCGTTCCGGGCACCACCAAGATTCTGATTGGTGAAGTGAAACTGGTCGATGAGTCAGAGCCTTTTGCCCACGAAAAACTGTCTCCGACCCTGGCCATGTACCGTGCCAAAGATTTCAATGACGCGGTAAGCAAAGCAGAAAAACTGGTGGCAATGGGCGGTATCGGTCATACCTCTTGCCTGTACACCGATCAGGATAATGAACGTGAACGCGTGAACTACTTCGGCGATAAAATGAAGACCGCGCGTATTCTGATTAACACCCCTGCTTCTCAGGGGGGCATCGGTGACCTGTACAACTTCAAACTCGCCCCATCACTGACACTGGGCTGCGGCTCATGGGGTGGTAACTCGATTTCTGAAAACGTCGGACCAAAACATCTGATCAACAAGAAAACCGTGGCCAAGCGAGCAGAGAATATGTTGTGGCACAAGCTTCCTAAGTCTATTTACTTCCGCCGCGGTTCACTGCCTATTGCTCTGGACGAAGTGGCCACCGATGGGGCGAAACGCGCCTTTATCGTGACCGACCGCTTCCTGTTTAACAACGGCTATGCAGACCAGGTCGTTAACGTGTTGAAAGCACGTGGCGTTGAAACTGAAGTGTTCTTCGAAGTGGAAGCCGACCCGACGCTGAGTATCGTACGCAAAGGTGCTGAGCAGATGCTTTCGTTCAAACCTGACGTCATTATCGCCCTGGGCGGTGGTTCACCGATGGATGCAGCGAAAATCATGTGGGTCATGTACGAACACCCTGAAACCTCTTTCGAAGAACTGGCACTGCGCTTTATGGATATCCGTAAACGTATCTACAAGTTCCCGAAAATGGGCGTGAAAGCGAAAATGATCGCGGTGACCACCACCTCAGGGACCGGCTCAGAAGTGACACCGTTTGCGGTTGTTACCGACGATGCTACAGGCCAGAAATACCCACTGGCAGACTATGCGCTGACCCCGGACATGGCGATTGTCGATGCCAATCTGGTGATGGATATGCCGAAATCCCTGTGCGCCTTCGGTGGACTGGATGCCGTGACCCACGCACTGGAAGCCTACGTTTCTGTGCTGGCTAACGAATACTCTGACGGCCAGGCGCTTCAGGCGTTAAAACTGCTGCAGGAAAACCTGCCAGCCAGTTACAACGAAGGGGCGAAAAATCCGGTAGCACGTGAGCGCGTTCACAACGCCGCGACCATTGCAGGTATCGCCTTTGCCAACGCCTTCCTTGGGGTTTGTCACTCAATGGCTCATAAACTGGGTTCTGAATTCCACATCCCACACGGTCTGGCGAACTCGCTGTTGATTTGCAACGTCATCCGCTATAACGCTAACGACAACCCGACTAAACAGACCGCGTTCAGTCAGTATGACCGTCCTCAGGCGCGTCGTCGTTACGCCGAAATCGCCGATCACCTGCGTCTCAGCGCACCGGGCGACCGTACTGCGCAGAAAATCGAAAAACTGCTGGTCTGGCTGGATGGCATGAAAGCGGAACTGGGCATTCCTAAATCCATCCGCGAAGCGGGCGTCCAGGAAGCAGACTTCCTGGCAAAAGTCGACAAACTGGCCGATGATGCTTTCGATGACCAGTGTACCGGCGCTAACCCACGTTATCCGCTCATTGCTGAGTTGAAACAGATTATGCTGGATAGCTTCTACGGCCGTGACTTTGTTGAGCCCTTCGCCAATTTGGCCGAAGCGGTAACAGCGACTGATTCTGCCGCCGACGTTAAGAAAACAGAACGTAAAGTGAAACGTTAAATCCATCGTGACACAAAAAAACCCGCCATCTGGCGGGTTTTTTTATACATAAAGGGGCATAAAATAGTAAGCAATACTTATAAACGGAATAACGCGTACTACCTAAACCTTTAACGTAAAAGAATACTGTCAGACACTGTCTTCAGAATGACGATGTCCATAGATAGCCACCAAAGAGCCACTGTCCAGCGCTTCATAGTAGTGTTTACGACACACTGAAACGTAACGCTCATTGCCGCCAATCTCTACCTGAGCCCCTTCTTTAAAGGGCTTTCCTGTTTCATTAAGACGCAATACCATGCTGGCTTTCCTGCCACAGTGGCAGATGGTTTTTAATTCAACCAGTTTATCTGACCAGGCCAGCAGATACTGACTGCCGATAAATAACTCGCCGCGAAAATCTGTACGCAAACCATAACAAAGTACAGGTATATCTAAATTATCAACAACATCAGATAATGCTTTCACCTGATCGCGTGTCAAAAACTGACTTTCATCCACAAGCACACAGTGAATCGGTTCGATCTGATGCTCTGCGTTTATCTCACTAAACAGCGACGTGCTGTTATTATACAATTTAGCCGGAGAAGAAAGCCCAATACGTGAACTCACCCGGGCTGCACCAAAGCGATTATCAATCTCTGCGGTATACACCAGCGTGCGCATGCCGCGCTCATGATAGTTATATGAGGACTGCAGCAATGCCGTTGACTTACCGGCGTTCATGGCCGAGTAATAGAAATAAAGTTGAGCCATGAGCTCCGCTCCGAATGTCACTTAAGATGGCCGGAGTGTAACATAAACACGGTTGTTCACGCCCTGCCACATGTAATAACCAGGGGGTAAATAGTAGCAAAGTGGTATGTATCGCACAGTCCGTGCAGGGTTTAACAATTAACAAATGTTAACGAGAGAGTGTTCCATCTGTGCAATCATCGACTAAAAAGCGCATTATTTAGCTAGCACATCATATTTTGGCTCTCATTTTTTAACTCAACATTATGCTTTATTAGCTCATTCAGCTTTCTTACAAAATTAACTATTGCAGTTCCGAATGGCGAACACTATTATTATCAGGCAGAAACATCCCTATCAATATAATTTAGAGAATTGGACAATGAGCGAAGCACTTAAAATTCTGAACAACATCCGTACACTGCGTGCTCAGGCAAGAGAATGTAGCCTGGAAACTCTGGAAGAAATGCTGGAAAAACTGGAAGTTGTCGTGAATGAACGTCGCGATGAAGATAACCAGGCGCAGGCAGAAGTTGAAGAACGTACACGTAAACTTCAGCAATACCGCGATATGCTGATCGCTGATGGTATTGATCCAAATGAATTACTGTCTACTCTGGCCGCGGCTAAAGCACCAGGTAAAGCTAAACGCGCTGCGCGTCCTGCTAAATATTCTTACATCGATGAGAATGGCGAAAGCAAAACCTGGACAGGTCAGGGTCGTACTCCAGCAGTTATCAAAAAAGCCATTGAAGAGCAAGGCAAAAAGCTGGAAGACTTTCTTCTGTAATTCTGCTCAGGGTCCTTTTCTACTACCCCATAATTAAATGGGGTTTTTTTGGTCCTATTTTTAGTCGTTATCACCGGGCACGGATAAAAAAAGGAAGCCGATGGCTTCCTTTTTCTTTAGTTACGCAAACCCAAATTAAACCGGGTAAAAGCCTTTGTACCAGTCGACAAAGCTCGCCACACCCTCTTCTACCGACGTTTTCGGCTTAAAGCCGATAACCTGATATAAAGCCGTGGTATCGGCACTGGTTTCCATCACATCACCGGGCTGCATCGGTAACATATTTTTCTCAGCCACCTGCCCCAGTGCTTTTTCCAGCGCTTCAATATACGCCATCAGCGTCACAGGCTGACTGTTGCCGATATTATATACTCGGTAAGGTGCAGAGCTGGTTGCCGGGCTGCCGGTTTCCACCGTCCAGTCTTTATCTGCGTGCGGAATGACGTCCTGCAGGCGTACAACCGCCTCGGCAATATCATCAATATAGGTAAAGTCGCGGCGCATCTGTCCGTGGTTATAAACGTCGATTTTTTCACCCGCAAGAATAGCGCGGGTAAACTTAAACAGCGCCATATCCGGACGTCCCCAGGGACCATATACTGTAAAGAAGCGCAGCCCCGTGGTGGGAATACCGTAGAGATGAGAATAGGTATGCGACATCAGCTCATTCGCCTTCTTGGTCGCCGCATACAGCGATACAGGATGGTCAACGGAGTCATCCGTCGAGAATGGCATTTTACGATTGAGGCCATAGACTGAACTGGAAGAAGCATACAGCAGATGTTCCACTTTATTGTGGCGGCACCCTTCCAGAATATTAAGATGGCCAATGAGGTTAGCGTCTGCGTAGGCCAGTGGGTTTTCCAGTGAGTAACGGACACCTGCCTGTGCGGCAAGGTGGATAACGCGTTGGAAGCGCTGGTTGCGGAACAGTTCGGCTATCCCTTCACGGTCGGCAAGATCGCCTTTCACAAAGGTGAATTCGGGGTGAGTATTAATCAAATCAAGACGTGCCATCTTGAGATTAACATCATAATAATCATTCAGGTTGTCGAGCCCGACAACCTGGTGACCGGCGGCAAGCAGACGTTGCGTGACATGAAAGCCAATGAAGCCTGCTGCGCCGGTGACCAGATATTTCATACTACCCTCGTTTAATTATGCAATTTGTAGAGATGCTCCGCGGCCGATTGCATAATAAACAAAACCGCGTTTGCTGATTCTTTCTGGATCATACAGGTTACGACCATCAAAAATCACGGGTTCTTTCAGAGCATTTTTAATCACATCAAAATCAGGCGCACGGAAGTTTTGCCATTCAGTACAGATAACCAGGCCATCTGCTCCCTGAAGTGCCGCTTCTTTGGTTCCCATCAGCTTCAGATCGCTGCGGTGGCCATAGATGCGCTGTGCTTCGTCCATGGCTTCTGGATCAAAGGCCTGAACCGTTGCCCCTGCCTGCCATAATGCTTCCATCAGAACACGACTGGAGGCTTCACGCATGTCATCGGTGTTTGGCTTAAATGACAGCCCCCACACGGCAAAGGTTTTGCCCTGCAAATTTTCACCAAAATGACGCTTGATAAAGGTTGGCAGCTTATTTTTCTGCGAATCGTTAACGTCTTCCACGGCTTTCAACAGACGTGGCGTGTAGCCAATCTGCTCAGCGGTGCGAATCAGTGCCTGCACATCTTTCGGGAAGCAGGAACCACCGTAACCGCAGCCCGGATAGATGAACGAGTAGCCAATGCGCGAATCAGAACCAATTCCCTGACGGACTTTTTCAACATCTGCACCCAGGCGCTCGGCGAGGTTGGAGATTTCGTTCATAAAGCTGATTTTAGTCGCCAGCATGCAGTTTGCTGCATACTTGGTCAGTTCAGCACTACGAATATCCATCAAGATCATACGATCGTGATTACGATTGAACGGCTCGTACAGCTCACGCAGCAGCTCGACAACGTCATCATTGTCCGTACCGATAACGATACGTTCCGGGCGCATACAGTCGCTGACTGCCGCACCTTCTTTCAGGAATTCAGGGTTAGAGACCACATCAAAGGTCAGCGAAACGCCGCGCCCTTTCAGGGTTTCTTCCATGACCTGACGCACACGGTCAGCCGTACCGACTGGAACGGTTGACTTGTCCAGCACCACTTTGTGGTCTTTCATGTGCTGCGCGATAGTACGCGCAACCGCTGTAACATATTTCAGGTCAGCCGAACCATCTTCATCCGGAGGCGTACCAACAGCGATAAACTGCATAACACCATGGTTGACGCCATCTTCGGCGTTCGTGGAGAACTTCAGGCGACCCGCCTCATAGTTCTGCATAACCAGCGGCGTCAGGCCCGGTTCAAATATAGGAATGATCCCTTTCTTCAGATTCTCGACTTTGTTCTCGTCGACATCGATGCAAAGAACGTCATGTCCGACTTCGGCCAGAACTGCAGCCTGAACCAGACCAACATAGCCGATACCAAATACGGTGACTTTCATTGAATTGTCCCGGTTAGAAATTAAACTTACTTTTTATTACCGACGGTGGTTTCCAGCCAGGCTTTAAAATCGCTGCCCAGTGTGTTGTGACGCACACCGTACTCAACGAAAGCCTGCATGTAGCCCAGTTTGTTACCACAGTCGTGGCTCACACCTTTCAGGTGGTAAGCTTCTACGGTCTCTTTCTCCATCAGCATAGCGATAGAATCCGTCAACTGGATTTCATCACCCGCACCTGGAGGGGTTTTCGCCAGCAGTGGCCAGATATCCGCAGACAGAATGTAGCGACCTACAACCGCGAGGTTGGAAGGTGCTTTGTCCGCTTTTGGCTTCTCGACCACACCGACCATCGGGGCGCTGTCGCCTGGCTTCAGCTCTGCGCCCTGGCAATCAACAACGCCATAGGCCGTTACGTCCGCTACCGGCTCAACCATAATCTGGCTATGACCGGTTTCGTCGAAGCGCTTCATCATCTCTGCCAGGTTTTCTTTAGACAGGTCAGATTCGTATTCGTCGATAATCACATCGGGCAGGATCACCGCAACAGGCTCATTACCAATCACCGGCCAGGCACACATGACAGCGTGGCCCAGGCCTTTTGCCAGACCCTGACGGACCTGCATGATGGTGACGTGCGGAGGGCAGATGGACTGGATCTCTTCCAACAGCTGACGCTTAACACGTTTTTCCAGCATCGCTTCCAGCTCAAAACTGGTGTCGAAGTGGTTTTCGATGGAGTTTTTGGAAGAGTGCGTAACCAGCACAATTTCATTAATTCCTGCGGCGATACATTCGTTTACGACATACTGAATCAGCGGCTTATCAACCAGCGGCAGCATCTCTTTTGGAATCGCTTTTGTGGCAGGTAACATACGCGTTCCCAAACCAGCAACCGGGATAACCGCTTTTTTTACTTTGGACTTATAGGCAGACATCAAAGTACCTCTCTTTAGGCCGTTCAAGTTATTACTTGATATGTCGAGTTAAAAAACGAAGTGAGTATACCAGTTGAACCCACGCGGATTTATCCTGGTTAGACCATTTCAGCGCAAATTAAGACTATTACCCAAGTGTAAAGCTTATCTCTGGCCCTGTCTGCCAGGGCCAGATGAAAATAGTCACGGGGTGGTCATTCTGTAGACAACATCAGGCGCAGCCGCCCTCCGGCGCCCCATACCTGACATTGCCAGGCATCACAACGCTGGCTAATTTGATTAAGATGTGTACCGCCGAGCGTGCCAAGAGGGACACCGTTGCTCAACTGAATTTGATGAGGATGAACATTGAGAGTGGCGTTTAAACCAGCAGAAACCAGAATCAGGTTCTTTAAACCCTGGTGGTAATAGCCAACCAGCAACGGAAATTGCCCTTTCAGGTTGGCCTGACGCAATAAAAGATTGACCTGTTTAAGTAATGCACCCAGTTCGGGTAAACGCGGTCCCTGCCCTGACAACTGTTCCTGCAACAGGCCATTAAACAGTGCCCGCAATAACAAGGCAGCCAGCACCCCGTTGTCGCCTGCCCGGGTGACATCCAGACAGTAGAAAGCCAGATCTTTCTCTGACAACGCTGCGACATCCAGCACCAGTCCTGGCTGTTCGGCCATGGTGAGCTGACGATAGTTCACCCGGCAGTGGGCAATCGTCTGTTGCACGGGGGGTTGCAGTTCTTTCAACAGTTTTGCGGCAGCCTTAGGATCGCTGACCAGCGCGTCCCAGTCCTGAAACAATTGCTCATCCTCTTCCACTTTAGAGGTAAACATTGAGGGATAGAGGCATTCAAAAACAGCTTCGCGCAGGCGCCCAAGGTCTTTTACAGGCTTAAGCAGGACATCTTGCACGCCCAGACGCAGAACATGCGCAATGTCCGACATGTTCTCCGTGGCTGAGATAACGAGGATAGGCAGTGTTCCGCCCTTGCTACGCACATGCTCAACCAGTTGAATGCCGCCCATGCGCGGCATGGCGAGGTCACAAATCATCAGGTCGGGAAGCGAATGCGTCATGGTTTCAAGAGCATGGACGCCGTCATCCGCCAGAGTGACAATAGCGCCCAATGCAGTGAGGAAATTATCCAGCAGGGACCGGAAAACGACTTCGTCCTCGACGATGAGAATATGTTTTCCGCTTAATGGCTTTTCCATTGTGTCCCCCTGCATGACAGATACCTCAATAGTGGTCTATAAACGCCTTTTGCGCCTCTCAGAATTGCCTGAAGTAGCATGCTTAATCGACCACGCTATTGTCTGTCACGCACCAGCGGTAACAGTTCGTCCATTTTTTTCTCAACGGATAATCTCCCCGCTTCAATCGCTTCCTCTGCCCGGTGAAAATCCAGAGTGGAGATTTGCGGACAGAGTGGTTGTATCAGTACATCAGGAGGATCCCCAGCCATGCGATTACGCTTAAGCCGGTTTTCCAGAACCTGAATAGAGGTGGACATGATCTCCATCGCGCCGGGCGTATACTGCATTTTACGCGACGTGATGCGCCCGATACGCTGGCGCAGTCTACCGCTCCAACTGTTTGGTGCAGGTAAGTGAGTATCGCCATCCGATTCTGGCGTTACGGAGAAAAGTTCCTGCTGCATAAGATGTGCATCATGCTGAAGGTCGACCGCAATAACGATATCTGCTCCCAACGCGCGCGTCAGAGAGATAGGAACAGGATTGACGACCGCACCATCCACCAGCCAGTAGCCATTCCAGCTCACCGGCGCCAGTAAGCCTGGCATACTACAGGAAGCACGTACGGCCTGATGCAGATCGCCTTCCGTCAGCCACAGCTCGCGCCCGGTGCTGAGGTTCGTCGCTACGGCACCAAAAGGCAGGTCGCACTGCTGGATAGTGTCGCAGTTGATCAAACTACGGACATGACTGAAGACGCGTTCACCACGGATTAACCCGCCACGCTGCCAGGAGAAATCCATCAGGCGAATGACCTGCCAGTAGCTGAAAGAACGCACCCAGCGTTCCATCAGCGGCAGGCGCTGAGTGGCATAGGCAGCGCCCACCAGCGCGCCAACGGAGCATCCTGCTACCACGTCAATTCGAATTCCGGCACGTTCAAGGGCATTAATTACACCAATGTGCGCCCATCCTTTGGCTGCTCCCGATCCCAGCGCAAGCCCGATTTTTACCTGTCTCATTCCACCTCTGGCCAGTGCTCAACGAACAAAATGGCATCACCGCGTCTGCCCGGTTATCATGACGCCTGAAAATCTTCTTACCTGTTATAAAACTTCCGGAGTCAACGTGTCTGAACATTGTCCGTGCGGTAGCGGATTGCAGTATAGCCTATGTTGCGAATCGTATCTAAACGGGAACGCTCTCCCTGACACACCAGAAAGCCTGATGCGCTCGCGCTATAGTGCTTATGTGAAGCATGATACGGCTTATCTGGTGGCAACCTGGCATCCGTCGTGCCACGCAGAACGATTCTCAGCCAGTATTGAAGAGAGCTATGCTCACACTCAATGGCGGGGATTAACCGTTATTAGCAGTGAAATATTGCCGGATAAACCCCAGGGTTATGTGACATTTTTTGCCCGATTGACGGAAAATGGGCGTGAAAGTTTTATTCATGAACGTTCGCGCTTTCTTCGTGAGGAACAACGCTGGTACTATATTGACGGAACTTTCCCGCCAATCGGGCGTAATGACCGGTGCCCTTGTGGCTCTGGCAAAAAATACAAGAAATGCTGTGGTCAGTCGTGACCCGGATTTCCCTTTTGTATCGACAGGATTACCATCGCAATGCAAGCGCAAACACTGCAACGTAAAGTTCTACGCACTATCTGCCCTGATGCTAAAGGGTTGATCGCGAAAATCACCAATATTTGCTACAAACACGAACTGAACATTGTGCAAAACAATGAGTTTGTTGATCACCGCACCGGGCGCTTCTTTATGCGCACTGAGCTGGAAGGCATCTTTAACGACAGTACGCTGCTGGCGGATCTCGACAGCGCCCTGCCCGTTGGCTCCGTGCGTGAGCTGCAACCTGCCGGCCGTCGCCGAATTGTTATTCTGGTGACGAAAGAAGCGCACTGCCTGGGCGACCTGCTGATGAAAAGCGCCTACGGTGGTCTGGATGTCGAAATTGCCGCCGTGATTGGTAACCATGACACGCTGCGCACGCTGGTTGAGCGTTTTGACATTCCCTTCGTTCTGGTCAGCCATGAAGGCTTAACCCGCGAAGAGCATGATAATAATATGGCTGCGGAAATTGACCGCTATCAGCCTGATTATGTTGTGCTGGCAAAATATATGCGCGTGCTGACGCCGGGCTTTGTGCAGCGTTATCCAAATCAGATTATCAATATCCACCACTCATTCTTGCCCGCCTTTATCGGTGCGCGTCCTTATCATCAGGCCTATGAGCGCGGTGTGAAGATCATTGGTGCAACGGCGCACTACGTGAATGACAATCTGGATGAAGGCCCGATCATTATGCAGGACGTGATCCATGTTGATCACACCTACACTGCTGAAGATATGATGCGTGCGGGTCGTGACGTTGAGAAAAATGCCCTGAGCCGTGCCCTCTATCAGGTACTGGCTCAGCGCGTGTTTGTTTACGGCAATCGCACCATCATTTTGTGAGCCGGATGATGCTGTTTTGTCTGACAAAACAGCATCCCGGGCAAAAAAACGGCAAACACGCTGTTTTATGCAAAACGGGGCTTTACAGCATCACTTCATTTGATATGATGCGCCCCGCTTAACAAGCACAGTAATCAGGCCAGTGGTGGGGTTCCCGAGCGGCCAAAGGGAGCAGACTGTAAATCTGCCGTCATCGACTTCGAAGGTTCGAATCCTTCCCCCACCACCATTTCTGGAGCGCGCAGCGACGCTGTTACGCTTCCCCAGCAAAGATACTGAACTTGTTAACACGCTTCCCCTGGTGGGGTTCCCGAGCGGCCAAAGGGAGCAGACTGTAAATCTGCCGTCATCGACTTCGAAGGTTCGAATCCTTCCCCCACCACCATCTTCAGATACCTAAACACTTCCAAACTTGTTCCACACTTTCATATTCCCATTGGGGAAGAATGAGAAGCTTCGACCGAAGGTTTGCGTCGAACGCAGTGAGACAACGCCATTTATGGCGGCCCGAAGGGTGAGGAGCGACGCGACGAATAATCCTTCCCCCACCACCATCTTCAGATACCTAAACACCTCCAAACTTGTTCCACACTTTCATATCCCCTTTATCAATCGCAGCAATATTTCTTTCTGCTGGCAAAACCTGCTACCATTCCGCCCACTTTTTCCACGCAAAATGGCCTGTGCTATGAAATTTCTTTCTTTTAATATCAATGGGCTGCGTGCACGCCCTCATCAGTTACAAGCAATCGTTGAGCAGCATCAGCCGGATGTCATCGGCCTGCAAGAAACGAAAGTTCACGACGATATGTTCCCCCTCGAAGAGGTCGCTAAACTCGGCTACCACGTGTTTTACCACGGGCAGAAAGGCCACTACGGCGTAGCGCTGATGACCAAAGCAGAGCCACTGGCCGTGCGCCGTGGCTTTGACGGTGATGATGAAGATGCTCAGCGTCGTATGATCATGGCCGATATCCCGACCGCATCCGGCATTGTGACCGTGCTGAATGGTTATTTCCCTCAGGGCGAAAGCCGTGACCATGCGACCAAATTCCCGGCAAAAGAGAAATTCTATCGCGACCTGCAAAGCTATCTCGAGCAGCAAAGCACCGACAATCAGATTCTGATCATGGGCGATATGAATATCAGCAGCACCGACCTGGATATCGGCATCGGTGAAGAGAACCGCAAGCGCTGGTTACGCACCGGCAAGTGCTCTTTCCTGCCGGAAGAACGTGAATGGATGGATCGTCTGATGAACTGGGGGCTGGTTGATACATGGCGTGCGCAGAATCCGGACGCTAACGACCGTTTCTCATGGTTCGACTACCGTTCTAAGGGTTTTGATGACAACCGCGGATTGCGTATTGATCTGGTGCTGGCCAGCAAACCACTGGCGGAGCGCTGCATCGCAACCGGGATTGATTATGATATTCGTGGGATGGAAAAACCGTCAGACCATGCGCCGATTTGGGCAGAGTTTTCACTGTAATTCATCGTACTGATGTCATGTTGCAGGGCGGCGGTCCATCGCCCTGCAACATCAACAATGATGCCTGTTACTTCACAATACGCCAGATAAGATTGTTTGTTCCCAGCGATTGCTCATCACGCACACACTGCAACAGCACCCCTTCACTTTTCAGTACTGCCCCCTCGGTATAGCTCTGGTTCTCATAGATACAGCAGCGTTGACACGGAGGTTGACTGTTGCGGATACCCTGAGTCCAGACTTCCGGTGGCATATCGACCACGACGTCAGCATTTCCGCCACCGTTATTGCCATTATTATTACCATGACCGTTACTGATGTAACGTTCAGCCATCGTTGGGGCGCTGATAGCAAGCAGCAGTAACATAGCCAGACGCAATTTCATCACTCGCTCTCCTTCTCTTTTGCCGCCTTACGGCGCGGTTTTTTCGCTTTGTTCGTCGACGGTGCCGGTAAGCCCCGGAAGGCATGCGCAGCGGGTTGCTGCCGCGCCTGATGGATAAGACTGTGCAATGTCTCTACCAGCGGGAACATAAAGTCCTGATAGCGGCACTGCTTCTCACTGATTTTAGTCAGCGTTGACTCCCACTGCGCGGTCATATCCGGCCGCGCGGCCATCTCCGGCAGTGAATGGATTAACGCGCGTCCCGCCGGGCTGGAGTGGATATAACGCCCTTTCTTAAATAAGAACGTGCGTTTAAACAACAGCTCGATAATGCCGGCGCGCGTAGCTTCCGTTCCTAAACCATCGGTCGCACGTAGCACTTTCTTGAGATCTTTATCCTGAACAAAGCGTGCAATGCCCGTCATCGCCGACAGTAAAGTGGCATCGGTGAAGGGGCGCGGCGGCTGGGTTTGCTTATCGATCACTTCCCCGCGCTCGCACAGCAGCTCATCGCCCTTCGCCACCACGGGCAGCGGCGTGCCATCGTTCTCTTCATCACGCTCTTTGCTGCCCAGCAGCGCACGCCAGCCCGCTTCAGCAAGGAAACGCGCCTTCGCCACAAACTTGCCGCCTGCGATATCCAGCTCGATCACGCACTTACGATAGACCGCATCCGGGCAGAACTGCATCAGATACTGGGTGGCGATCAGCCGGTAGATCTGCTGTTCGTTCTCCGTCAAAGAGACCCGGCTGCTGCGTGCTGTGGGGACAATGGCGTGGTGAGCATCTACCTTTTTATCATCCCAGCAGCGATTTTTTTGATCGCTGTTGAAATCAGCGGGTGGTGTCAGATCGGGCTGATGGGCATGGATGGCATTCAGTACCGCCTGACGCCCGGCAAAGTGCTCGTCGGGCAGATAGCGGCTGTCAGAACGCGGGTAAGTGATCAGTTTATGGGTTTCATACAGACGCTGACAGGTATCGAGAACAACCTGCGCGCTCAGCCCAAAACGTTTACCCGCTTCAATCTGTAATGCCGACAATGAGAACGGCAACGGTGCAGTATCGTTCTCACGCTTGTCGTTATAGCTGGTGACCAGCGCGGGCTGGCCATCAATACGCGCCACTACATGGTCCGCCAGCGGGCGATGCAGCAAACGCCCCTCTTCATCCTGATAAGGCTCACAGGAGTCACTGGGCTGCCACAACGCGACAAATCGTTCATCCTTTGGCGTGACGATATGCGCTTTCACTTCAAAAAAATCTTTCGCCACGAAGTTTTCAATTTCTTCATCACGGCGGACCACCAGCCCGAGCACCGGTGTCTGAACACGCCCCACGGACAGTACGCCATCGTAGCCTGCATTACGCCCCAGCAGGGTATAGGCGCGCGTCATATTGATGCCGTACAGCCAGTCGGCGCGTGAACGCGCCAGCGCAGAAACGCACAGAGGAATAAATTCGCGGTTTTCGCGTAGTCGCGTAATGGCTCTTTCCACCGCCTGCGGGTTGAGATCGTTAATCAGGCAGCGTTGTACCTTTGCCCGCTTTTCTACCGGCATGGTGAGGTAGTCCAGCACTTCATCGACCAGGAGCTGACCTTCACGGTCCGGGTCCCCCGCATGAACCACTTCACTGGCCTGCTCCAGCAAGCCTTTAATCACATTGAGCTGTTTGGCGACGGATGGTCGCGGCTTCAACTGCCACTTCTCCGGCACAATAGGCAGATCCGCCAGCGACCAGCGGGCGAACCGGCTGTTATAACTGTCAGGTTGCGCCTGTTCTAACAGATGCCCCACGCACCAGGTCACCACCTGGTCGGGGCCACAGGCAATATAACCATCACCACGGCGATGTGGTTTCGGCAGGACATCCGCAATAGCACGGGCAAGGCTGGGTTTTTCGGCAATAAACAAACGCATCCGGGGGTGAATTCCTGCTCAGGGTTTGACTTCAATAACGGCCCTTCCGGCCTGCGCCGTCAGGAGTTCGCCAATCGGTGTTAGCGAAATAGCATGTGCGGTCGCCATCGCCTCAACGACGGCTTCCGCGCCCGGTAAAACGGCGAGTAACAGGCCACCCGAGGTTTGCGGGTCGCACAACAGATGACGCTGCATATCGCTCATGGGCCCCACCAACTGACCGTAGCTGGCAAAGTTACGCCCGGTGCCACCAGGCACACATCCCAGGGAAATATACTCTTCAACGCCCGGCAAACGCGGGATCGCGTGGAACCACAGATCGGCATGCAATCCGGCACCCTGACACATCTCGCTCAGATGTCCCAGTAAACCAAAGCCGGTCACATCCGTCATGGCACTGACCCCCGCTTCAGCCGCGAAGGCCGCACCGATCTGATTAAGCTGGCACATGGTGGCCGTCGCAAGGCCCTGATGCTCCTGACGCAGCAACGATTTCTTCTCTGCGGTGGTCAGGATACCAATCCCTAAGGGTTTGGTGAGATAAAGGCAGCAGCCCGGCAAGGCTTCGCTGTTACGTTTTACCTGGTCGGTATTGACGATGCCCGTGACAGCCAGGCCGAAGATTGGCTCCGGCGCATCAATAGAGTGCCCCCCCGCCAGGCTGATCCCCGCCTGTTCACAGACGCTGCGCCCACCTTCTATCACTCTACGCGCAATTTCCGGTGCCAGTACGTTAACCGGCCAGCCCAGAATGGCAATCGCCATAATCGGTTTGCCGCCCATCGCCCAGATATCACTGATGGCGTTAGTCGCAGCAATACGTCCGAAATCGTAGGGATCGTCGACGATTGGCATGAAAAAATCGGTGGTGCTGACCACTGAGGTGCCGTTACCCAGGTCGTACACGGCCGCATCATCGCGGGTTTCATTTCCCACCAGCAAATTGGGATCTTTGCGCAGCGGGTGATCGCTCTGCAGAATACGATCCAGCACCGCCGGGGAAATTTTACATCCGCAGCCTGCTCCATGGCTGTACTGCGTCAGACGAATCGTGTTCTCGTTCATCTGCATCACTCAGAAATAGCTGACGAATGGCGCGCTGTCTGGCGACTGGATAGTGGTAGAGGATTTCAACTGCGGCGTACCCAGATAGAGGAAACCGACTATCGCATCCTGTGCACGGCAACCAAATGCCTGGCGTACCGCTTCGTCTTCTGTCCAGGCACCACTGCGCCAGATGCCGTTAAAACCCTGTGCCGCTGCGGCCATCTGCATTGCCATCACGGCGCAGCCAGCAGAAACCACCTGCTCCCAGTGCGGGACTTTGGGATGCTCTTCACAGTGAGCCACCACGGTAATAATCATCGGAGCACGGAACGGCGCCTGCTGCGCTTTTTCAATGGCTTTATCATCCAGCTGTGCATCACGCGAGACGTTTTCCAGCAGCGCACTGAAGCGATCGCGCCCTTCATTTTCAATGATGATAAAACGCCACGGCTGTAAGGTGCCGTGATCGGGAGCACGCATACCTGCCTGCAGAATGTTTTCCAGCGCTTCACCTGTCGGAGCTGGCGCAGCCAGACGGGATGCAGAGCGGCGGTTAACCAGTAATTCCAGAGCGTCCATAACTTCCTCCTGATAATAATTTGTATCCCGCAGAAACTAGCACAGGATGATGTTTTGTTACAGCATTGCGCTTTTTCCTGCTGACAATTACGCCACTGCTAATTAGGATGTGAGCTATTACGGCCCGGTTTAGCGGTTACGCTGTCATCGACATCACGCGTATCGGGTATTTCATTGCGATTATGGAGAGTTTATGCGCGTCTTGTGGCGAATTATCGCTAATTTTTTTAAGTGGACTTGGCGGGTGCTGAATTTCGTACGCGAATTTATTCTCAACCTTTTCCTTATTCTACTGATCCTGGTGGGCGCGGGTCTCTGGTTCCAGTTTAACAGCGCCAGTACGCCTGCCGATGTTCAGAAAGGCGCACTGACCGTCGACCTCAGCGGTGTGGTGGTCGACAAACCGTCTGTCAGCAACACCATGAGTAAACTGGGCCGCCAGCTGCTGGGTGCCAGTAGCGATCGCCTGAAAGAAAACTCACTGTTTGACGTGGTGGATGCGATTCGCCAGGCCAAAGGCGATGCCAAAATTACCGGCATGGTACTGGATCTGCGCAATTTTGCGGGCGCTGACCAGCCGTCACTGCAATATATTGGTAAGGCACTGCGCGAGTTCCGCGACAGCGGCAAACCGATCTACGCTACCGGCGACAGCTACAGCCAGGCACAATATTATCTCGCCAGCTTTGCGAATAAGATTTACCTCTCCCCACAGGGTACGGTCGATCTGCATGGCTTTGCCACCAATGGTCTCTACTACAAAACGCTGCTGGATAAACTGAAAGTCAGTTCCCATGTCTTCCGCGTCGGGACCTATAAATCAGCGGTTGAGCCTTTCCTGCGTGATGATATGTCACCTGCGGCACGCGATGCCGACAGCCGCTGGGTCGGTGAGCTGTGGCAAAACTATGTGAATACGCTGGCGGCCAACCGTCAGATCACCGCAGATCAGGTCTTCCCGGGTGCACAGGGCGTGCTGGATGGCCTGCAGAAAGTCGGTGGCGATACCGCTCAGTATGCCAAAGACGCCAAACTGGTGGATGAACTGGCCTCTCCGTCCACCGTGGATCAGCAACTGGTGAAAACATTCGGCTGGGATAAACAGGCGAAAGACTATAACGGCACCAGTATTTATGACTATCCGCTGAAAAATGCCCCGACCACCGATGGCAACATCGCGGTGATCATGGCTAATGGCGCGATTATGGATGGCGAAGAGACACCAGGCAGCGTGGGCGGTGACACCACTGCAATGGAAATCCGTGATGCCCGCCTTGATCCGAAAATCAAAGCTATCGTCTTCCGCGTGAACAGCCCGGGCGGCAGCGTGACGGCCTCTGAAACTATCCGTGAGGAGCTGGCAGCTGCGAAGGCAGCCGGTAAGCCGGTAGTCGTTTCGATGGGCGGTATGGCAGCCTCAGGCGGTTACTGGGTCTCTACACCGGCTAACTACATCATTGCCAGCCCGAATACGCTGACCGGCTCCATCGGCATTTTCGGCGTGATCAACACCGTTGAGAACTCGCTGGATGCTATTGGCGTGCACACGGACGGCGTAGCGACCTCACCGCTGGCTGATATTGCCAGCACCAAGGCGCTGCCGACGGAAGTGCAGCAGTTGATGCAGTTAAGCATCGAGAACGGCTATAAAAACTTCCTTAACCTGGTGGCAACGTCACGCAACAAAACACCGGAACAGATTGACCAGATTGCACAGGGCCATGTCTGGACCGGCAGTGACGCGAAAGCGAACGGACTGGTCGATGCCCTGGGTGACTTTGACGATGCCGTCGCCAAAGCTGCAGAGCTGGCTAAACTCACGCAGCCGCAGCTCAGCTGGTATCAGAATGACCCCAGCCTGATTGAGGTGCTGTTCAGCCAGGTCGATGCCTCTGCACATGCGGCGTTACCTGAAACGCTGAAAGCCTGGCTGCCCGCTCCAATGATGGATGTGATGAATGCCATGAAGGATCAGCCAGGACTGATGAACGATCTGAATGATCCTCAGAACCGTTACGCATTCTGTCTGAGCTGCGGTAACGTCAAATAGCGGTGACCGCGATCACTATTCAGCCCGACGCCATCTGGTCGGGCTGCTTTTCCTCTCCTTTCCCCTTATACTGCGCTTTTTTGGCAAGTCTTGAGTTTACTAATGCAAAAGAAATCCATTTACGTCGCCTATACGGGCGGTACGATCGGTATGCAGCGCTCTGAACACGGCTTTATTCCGGTCTCCGGCCATCTGCAACGTCAGCTGGCCAATATGCCGGAGTTTCACCGCCCGGAGATGCCTGATTTCACCATCCATGAATACCAGCCGCTGATTGACTCCTCGGATATGACTCCGCAGGACTGGCAATCGATTGCGGATGACATTCGTCAGAATTATGACAATTACGATGGCTTTGTCATTTTGCACGGCACCGACACCATGGCCTTTACGGCCTCTGCGCTGTCGTTCATGCTGGAAAACCTGGCCAAGCCGGTGATTGTGACAGGCTCACAGATCCCACTGGAGCAACTGCGCTCCGACGGCCAGCAAAATCTGCTGAACTCACTGTTTGTCGCCGCAAATTATCCGATTAACGAAGTGACGTTATTCTTCAATAACACGCTTTATCGCGGTAACCGCACCACCAAAGCGCACGCTGACGGTTTCAATGCGTTTGATTCGCCAAACCTCGCCCCGCTGCTGGAAGCCGGTATCCATATTCGTCGTCTGAATACCCCTGCCGCACCTGCAGGCCAGGGAGCGCTGATCGTGCATCCGATTACACCGCAGCCGATTGGCGTGGTGACAATCTATCCGGGCATTTCTGCTGCCGTGGTGCGTAACTTCCTGCAACAGCCGGTAAAAGCACTGATCCTGCGTTCTTATGGCGTCGGGAATGCTCCGCAGAACAAAGAGTTCCTGCAGGAGCTGAAAGAGGCTTCCGATCGCGGCATTGTGGTCGTTAACCTCACGCAGTGCATGTCCGGTAAGGTCAATATGGGGGGTTACGCCACCGGAAACGCTCTGGCCCTGGCTGGCGTGGTGAGTGGTGCCGACCTGACCGTTGAGGCTACACTGACCAAACTGCACTTCCTTCTGAGCCAGGACCTGACCAGCGACGAAATTCGTCAGCTGATGAAACAAAACCTGCGTGGTGAACTCACCCCGGACTAATCCAACGGAGTAACTGATGCGTGACCGCCAGGCGTTGTTGTTGATTGATCTGCAAAATGACTTTTGTTCTGGTGGCGCGCTGGCTGTCAGTGACGGCGATCAGACGATTGCGGTGGGAAACCGCCTCGCTGCCGAGTTCCACCAGCGCGGTGAGCCGGTGATTGCCACGCTGGACTGGCATCCGGCTGGGCACGGTAGTTTTGCCAGCAGCGCTGGCACGCAGCCTGGGACCCTCGGTGAGCTTCACGGCCTGCCGCAAGTGTGGTGGCCGGATCATTGCGTGCAGCACAGCCACGGCGCGCAGTTGCACCCTCAGCTTAACCAGGCGCTGCTGACACTGCAGGTATGCAAAGGCGAGAATCCGGATATCGACAGCTACAGTGCGTTTTATGATAACGGCCAGCGTCACCAGACGCCGTTACATGCCTGGCTCCAGGCGAACGGCATCACGGCGCTGACGGTCATGGGGCTGGCAACAGATTACTGTGTTAAATACAGCGTGCTGGATGCACTGGCGCTGGGCTATCAGGTCACTCTGGTGAGCGCCGGATGCCGTGGGGTCAATTTGCAGGCTGATGACAGCCAGAAAGCCCTGGCCGAAATGGCCCTGGCGGGCGCGAAAATTATCTAAAGGCTACAAAATGACCGGGCGGGACTGAGGCCCACCCGGTCATACCACCAGGACGAATTATTCCGGAAGGAATAATTTACTGGAGTTTTATTCGCGTGATCGCATCGTCGCTGATCCCGAACTCTTCTTTGAGCTGTTTCTTACTTTTCATCACGATTTCCCCGCCTTTCGCGACACTCATATGTTGCGGGTTTTCATTGTGACGCGCCTGCCACAGCAAGACTAATTGTAAGCTGTTCTCTTTCTGCTCCGGCGTCAGTGCCACGCCATCAGCCCACTTGCCAGTCTCTACCGCCGTCACCAGTCGCTGATACACGTCTGGTGTCATACTGGCAATCATTTCATCCAGTTCCATCGCGACTCCTAGCCCTGAGTACTGTTGCCGTCTTCGTCAGTAAAACTCAACGAAGCGGAGTTGACGCAGAAGCGCTCACCCGTCGGCTGTGGGCCATCCGGGAACACATGACCAAGGTGAGAATCACAGCTTCCGCACCGGATTTCAATGCGTTGCATGCCATGAGTGTCATCTTCCAGATAGCGAATCGCATCATCACTGTAGGGCTCATAGAAGCTGGGCCAGCCGCAGCCTGAATCATATTTTGATCCGGACAGAAACAACGGTGCCTTGCAAACCAGGCAGTGATAAATGCCTTCGTGCTTGTTATGCAGCAATTTGCCGGAGTACGGCGGTTCTGTGCCGCGCTGCTGTGTCACGTAGCGCTGCATCTCGGTTAACACATTTTCGGGTGAGAAAGGTGTATCATCTTTAGCCATGTTAGACTCTCTGGCAGTGTTATTCTGAAATTATCGGCTAGTATTCTAACAAATACTTAACAAGAGCAGGTGAATTTTTCGTATCGGGTGCACAAGGTGATCCAGTCAGCGTTGAATTTGTGACGCAGATCACCCTTTGGATCCATCACCCCTTTATATCCGGGCAACTTGCCCCAAGATCAATGGTGTTCATGCGTCAAGAAATAGGTTTTGTGTTGAATAATTCCTGGTCGACAGTTTGATTTGTCGCAACAATTGACACGATTCCGCTTGACGCCTGGTATGGTTTTTGTAATTTTACAGCCAACCTTTTATTCACTATCAACAAGCTGGTGGAATATATGACTATCAAAGTAGGTATCAACGGTTTTGGCCGTATCGGTCGCATCGTTTTCCGTGCTGCTCAGGAACGTTCTGATGTAGAAATCGTTGCAATCAACGATCTGCTGGACGCAGAGTACATGGCTTACATGCTGAAATACGACTCAACTCACGGTCGTTTCAAAGGCACCGTGGAAGTCAAAGACGGCCATCTGGTTGTTAACGGCAAAACCATCCGTGTTACCGCTGAGCGTGACCCGGCTAACCTGAAGTGGGATGCAGTAGGCGTCGATGTGGTTGCAGAAGCGACCGGTATCTTCCTGACTGACGAAACTGCACGCAAACACATCGAAGCTGGCGCGAAGAAAGTTGTACTGACTGGCCCATCTAAAGATGACACCCCAATGTTCGTTATGGGTGTAAACCACAAGTCATATGCTGGCCAGGATATCGTTTCTAACGCGTCCTGTACCACCAACTGCCTGGCACCACTGGCTAAAGTGATCAACGACAACTTCGGTATCGTTGAAGCACTGATGACCACTGTTCACGCAACTACCGCGACTCAGAAAACCGTTGATGGCCCGTCTCACAAAGACTGGCGCGGCGGCCGCGGCGCATCTCAGAACATCATCCCTTCTTCTACCGGTGCTGCTAAAGCGGTAGGTAAAGTGATTCCTGAGCTGAACGGCAAACTGACCGGCATGGCGTTCCGCGTTCCTACTCCTAACGTTTCTGTTGTTGACCTGACTGCACGTCTGGCTAAACCAGCATCTTACAAAGAAATTTGTGCTGTGATTAAAGCGGCTGCCGAAGGCGAGATGAAAGGCGTTCTGGGTTACACCGAAGACGAAGTGGTTTCTACCGATTTCAACGGTGAAACACTGACTTCTATCTTCGATGCGAAAGCGGGTATCGCACTGAGCGACACTTTCGTTAAACTGGTTTCCTGGTACGATAACGAAACTGGTTACTCCAACAAGGTCCTGGACCTGGTTGCTCACATCGCTAAATAAGCGATGTGAATGAGACTGAGGGCGACGGAAGTCGCCCTTTTTTTATGGTTAAATTTCAGAAGGCTGACTCATGAACGAGAAACTCTTTTCACTGCCCGTGATTAACCAGATTACCCCTTACCTCTCTCAGCGTCAGGTTGGCGAATTACCCGTTGTCGTCGTGGCGCATCCTAAAGTGCGTGCTGCCGTGACGTTACAGGGTGCCCAGCTGATTGCCTGGCAACCTGCCGGTGAAAAACCGGTGATCTGGTTAAGCGATAAAACCGCCTGGAATGTGGGTAAAGCTATCCGCGGTGGTGTGCCGATCTGCTGGCCGTGGTTTGGCCCGGCTGGCGAACCTGCGCATGGCTTTGCCCGTATCCTGCCGTGGACGCTGACCGCTCACGATGAAAATGAAAACAGCGTGATGCTGACCTTCGAATTAAAAAGCAGTGAACAAACGAAGAAATTCTGGCCGCACGATTTTACGCTGTTTGCCCGTTTCCGCTTCAGCGATCGCTGTGAGATTGAACTGGAAGCCCACGGTGACTTCGATGCCACCGCCGCACTGCACAGCTACTTTGAAGTGGCTGACATCGCCGGTGTTGAAGTCAGCGGCCTAGGTCCGAGTTATATCGACAAGGTCAACAACGAAGTCACCGGCACCTCAGCGGAAGGTAAGCAAACCTACCCGCAACGCATTGACCGCATCTATACCCAACCGGCAGATTGCAGCGTGATTGACGATAAGACGGGTCAGCGTGTAATTGAGGTTTACCACCATCATCAAAGTGACGTTGTCACATGGAATCCCGGCGCGGAGCTGTCATGCAGTATGAGTGATATGGCTAACGAAGGTTTTAAGACCATGGTGTGCGTGGAAACGGCCCATGTCAGTCAGCCGATGAAAAGCGCGGGTGAACAACCTGCCCGCCTGGCGACCACCTTCCGGGTGCGCAGTAAGCGTTAAGAATAGACCGGAGTGACCCTTTTCGGGCCGCCCCTGCTCTGCCTGCCCCGGACTCAGACCACATCCAGCGGTTGCTTTGTTTCTGGCGGTGGGAATGCCTGATTGATCAGTGCCAGTTCCTCGCTGGTCAGTACCACCCCGAGCGCCGCAGCATTGTCATCAACATGCGCAATGCTGCTCGCTTTCGGGATCGCCATCACTCCTTCTTTACGGATCACCCACGCCAGCAGCAGCTGCGCCATGCTGATGCCCTTTTGTTGTGCAATTCGGGTCAGCGTCGGGTGACTCATCAGCTCTGTGCGTAATCGACCCGCCTGCGCCAGGGGGCAATAAGCCATCAGCGGCATCGCCAGCTGCTGACAGTCAGGCAGCAAATCATACTCAATTCCACGGGATGCCAGATGGTAAAGCACCTGGTTAGTAGCGCACTGCGCGCCGCCTTCTTCAGCAAGTAACTCGTGGAGATCATCGCTGTCAAAATTAGACACCCCCCAGCGGCGAATTTTTCCCTGTTGTTGCAGTGTTTGCATCGCACGTAACGTCTCTTCCAGCGGAATATTTCCCCGCCAGTGCAGAAGATAGAGATCGAGATAATCGGTGTTCAAGCGTGTCAGGCTGCGCTCACAGGCATCAACAGCATCCACCTCACTGGCATTCCACGGATAAACTTTGGAGACCAGATACGCCTGGTCACGACGCCCGCGCAAGGCCTCACCCACCACCCTTTCAGCGCCGCCATCGGCATACATCTCGGCGGTATCGATCAGCTTCAGACCCCGCTCCAGCCCGGCTTGCAAAGCAGCGACCTCCTGATGATGTTGAGCAGCGTCTTCCCCCATAAACCATGTACCCTGACCTATCGCAGGCAGCTCGGTGCCATCGGCAAACGTGACGACTCGGTTCATCTTTCTCTCCATGCACTTTTTTAGGGCGCCACCATGATAAAAAAGGGCGCAGAGCGCCCTTTTTTAGTGCAGAGTGATGGCATCAGAAGGTATAGCTTACCCCGGTCCACAACAACATCTGTGAATCTCTGTCCACCATCGGGCTGTCTTTAATTTCATCAGCAAGACGGCTGTAACGACCTGAAAGGGTCGCATTCCAGTTCTGACTGATGGCCCAGCCTGCGGTCAACTCAACGTACGGGCTCCAGCTGCTGTCCGGATCGTAACGATCCAGCCCGCTGCGGCGGGATTCCGCTGACGAGATACCATAATAATACCCGTTCTGGTTTGAGCTGTTCCATAACGCGCCGATACCCGGTGTCAGGTTAAACTGGCCGAATTCAAAGCGATACAGGTAGGTCAGGTCCCAGATAATGCCGTTACTGTTGTCCAGCATGTCACCCACCAGCGTGGTGCGCACGATGCCCCAGTCGGCTGAGTGACGATACGCCAGGCCACCCATCAGGGTCATATGGCGCTTATTCAGCGATTTCATATCCCCGTCATCGACATCATCCGGATCATAGTTCTGCGGCGAACCCAGGACGGTCAGAGACAGCTGGTCCTGCTGGTCTTTCCACAGGAAATACCCGGCCTGAAGGCTACGGATATAGAAGCTGTCGCCCTCATAATTGATGATGGGAACCGGATAGTAACGGTCCTGACCGCTTTTATAAGGGCTCTGGCTATAGAGCAGCGACGCGCCCAACGTTAACGGATTGGCTTGTGCGAGAGGCGCAGCAAAACAGACAGGTAAAAGTGCAGTAAGCGCTGTAAGTTTGAATTGGTTCACAATTTATTCAGTCCATTAATATAACAATCGGTCATTAGTCTAAACAGTATGGTCGTATTGAGTCATACATTTACATTATTAGTAGCACATATAATCAATAACCCGAAAGAATGCGGTTGCAGATGCCAGTTGTTGAGGTTTACAAAAACCCGTCAGCCCGCATCCACTAAGGGGATGGTATAGCTGGTTTATAACTTTGTTATTGAAATTTCATTGAAAATGCTCAGCAAATCAGGAAATTTCCTAAATGCGATCTACGCTTATTTATAAGACGCTAAATTCCAACGAGCAGAGTGACCAGCATTTTTGTGTTTCCCGATAAAAAAAGTCAGGTTGGCATAAGGGTTGCTGTACTCACTGTAAGTTCCTTCAGGGGCTGACCAAACTTAGGCTCCTGGTACCTGTGCTAAAAACGAAAGGACGGGCATCGCCATGAATATATTCGATCACTACCGTCAGCGCTATGAAGCTGCCAAGGACGAAGAGTTCACACTGCAGGAATTTCTTACGGTTTGCCGGCAAGATCGCAGTGCATACGCCAATGCGGCGGAACGACTGTTAATGGCTATTGGTGAGCCAGTAATGGTGGATACCGCGCTGGAGCCACGCCTTTCCCGCCTGTTCTCTAATCGTGTTGTTGCGCGCTATCCTGCATTCGAAGAGTTTTATGGTATGGAGGATGCGATTGAGCAAATCGTTTCCTACCTGAAACATGCGGCACAGGGCCTGGAAGAGAAAAAACAGATCCTGTATCTGCTGGGCCCGGTCGGTGGCGGGAAATCCTCTCTGGCCGAACGTCTGAAATCACTGATGCAGCGTGTGCCCATCTATGTGCTCACGGCAGATGGCGAACGCAGCCCGGTGAATGACCATCCGCTGTGCCTGTTTAATCCGCAGGAAGATGCCAACATTCTTGAAAAAGAATACGGCGTTCCACGTCGTTACCTTGGCACCATCATGTCGCCGTGGGCCGCCAAACGCCTGCACGATTTCGGTGGTGATATCACCCGCTTCAAGGTCGTGAAGGTCTGGCCGTCGATTCTTGAACAGGTCGCGATTGCCAAAACCGAACCTGGCGATGAAAACAACCAGGATATTTCGGCGCTGGTGGGTAAAGTGGATATCCGTAAACTGGAAAACCACGCGCAAAACGATCCTGATGCTTATGGTTATTCCGGAGCGTTATGCCGGGCGAACCAGGGGATTATGGAGTTCGTTGAAATGTTTAAAGCGCCTATCAAGGTGCTGCATCCGCTGCTGACGGCCACCCAGGAAGGGAACTATAACGGGACTGAAGGGATCTCTGCCCTGCCGTTTAACGGGATAATCCTCGCGCACTCCAACGAATCTGAGTGGGTGACATTCCGTAACAACAAGAATAACGAGGCGTTCCTTGACCGTGTTTACATTGTCAAAGTGCCTTACTGCCTGCGCGTGTCGGAAGAGATCAAAATCTACGACAAGCTGCTGGTTAACAGTGAACTGACCCACGCACCTTGCGCGCCGGGTACGCTGGAAACACTGGCTCGCTTCTCGATTCTGTCGCGCCTGAAAGAGCCGGAAAACTCCAGTACCTATTCGAAAATGCGCGTCTACGACGGTGAAAGCCTGAAGGATACCGATCCTAAGTCGAAATCCTACCAGGAATACCGCGATTACGCAGGTGTGGACGAAGGGATGAACGGGTTATCTACCCGCTTCGCCTTCAAAATTCTCTCCCGTGTGTTCAACTTCGACCATGCTGAGGTCGCAGCTAACCCGGTGCACCTGTTCTATGTACTGGAACAGCAGATCGATCGTGAGCAGTTCCCGCAGGAACAGGCTGAGAAATACCTTGAACACCTGAAAGGCTACCTGATCCCGAAATATGCCGAGTTTATTGGTAAAGAAATTCAGACGGCGTACCTGGAATCTTACTCTGAATATGGTCAGAACATCTTCGACCGCTATGTGACCTACGCTGACTTCTGGATTCAGGATCAGGAGTATCGTGATCCGGATACCGGGCAGTTGTTTGACCGTGAGTCCCTGAACGCAGAGCTGGAAAAAATTGAGAAGCCGGCCGGGATCAGTAACCCGAAAGACTTCCGTAATGAGATCGTCAACTTTGTTCTGCGCGCCCGTGCTCATAATAATGGCCGTAATCCGAACTGGACCAGCTATGAGAAGCTGCGCACCGTGATCGAGAAGAAAATGTTCTCGAACACCGAAGAGCTGCTCCCGGTCATTTCGTTTAACGCTAAAACATCCACCGACGAACAGAAAAAACACGACGATTTTGTCGACCGTATGATGGAAAAAGGCTACACCCGCAAACAGGTTCGCCTGCTGTGCGAATGGTATTTGCGCGTAAGAAAATCGTCCTGATTCGGAAGTCGCATCCAGACGGGTCAGGGCTGATGCCCTGACCCGTCTGGCAACACTGTTTGGGGGAGCTATGGCCTATTTTATCGATCGGCGTCTTAACGGTAAAAACAAAAGCGCGGTCAATCGTCAGCGCTTTTTGCGCCGCTATAAATCGCAAATCAAACAGTCGATCTCCGAGGCCATTAATAAGCGTTCGGTTACCGACGTTGAGAGCGGTGAATCCGTCTCTATTCCAATTGAAGATATTAACGAACCGAGTTTCCATCAGGGACGCGGCGGCCAGCGCCATCGTGTTCATCCAGGTAATGACCACTTCGTCCAGAATGACCGCGTGGAGCGCCCACAGGGCGGTGGCGGAGGGAGCGGCAGTGGTCAGGGTAATGCCGGAAAGGATGGTGAAGGCCAGGATGAGTTTGTCTTCAATATCTCGAAAGATGAATATCTCGATTTGCTGTTTGAAGATCTCGCATTGCCGAATCTGAAAAAGAATCAGCATCGTCAGCTCAATGAGTATAAAACCCACCGTGCGGGCTATACCGCTAACGGTGTACCGGCCAATATCAGCGTGGTGCGCTCATTACAAAATTCGCTGGCGCGGCGTACCGCCATGACGGCGGGGAAACGGCGTCTGCTGGCCGAACTGGAAGAATCGCTGTTGCTGGTTGAAAACAGTGAGCCGGCTCAGTTGCTGGAAGAAGACCGGCTGCGGAAAGAAATTGAAGAGCTGCGTGCCCGTATCAAACGCGTGCCCTTTATTGATACCTTTGACCTGCGCTATAAAAACTTCGAAAAACGCCCGGAGCCATCCAGCCAGGCCGTGATGTTCTGTCTGATGGACGTGTCGGGTTCAATGGACCAGGCCACTAAAGATATGGCTAAACGTTTTTATATTCTGCTGTATCTGTTCCTCAGCAGGACCTATAAAAACGTCGATGTGGTGTATATACGTCACCACACTCAGGCAAAAGAAGTCGATGAGCAGGAATTTTTCTACTCACAGGAAACAGGTGGGACGATCGTGTCCAGCGCACTAAAACTGATGGATGAAGTCGTGAAAGAACGTTACGACCCGACCCAGTGGAATATCTATGCCGCACAGGCTTCCGATGGCGATAACTGGGCCGACGACTCACCGCTGTGTCACGAAATCCTGGCAAAAAATATTCTGCCCGTGGTGCGTTACTACAGCTATATCGAAATCACCCGGCGCGCTCACCAGACCTTGTGGCGTGAATATGAACATCTGCAATCGACCTTCGATAACTTTGCCATACAGCACATCCGTGAACCGGAAGATATCTATCCGGTGTTCCGTGCTCTGTTCCACAAACAGGCAGAAGAGAATTACTGATGTCTGTCCTCAGCCGACGTCTGCCGTCGGCTGAGAAATTTTGTATATAGTCCATTCCCCGCTTTTAACCCGTGTCATACTGCCCTCCTGCCAGGCTTTTATCTGGCTTTCACGCCTTTTTTTCGAGTCTGCATCGCTAATGCGTCAAATAAAGCCCATTTTGGTCGCACTCAGCGGCATTTACTTCTGGCTGTTTTGCGATATTTTATTCTGACTGACCTTTTCTTCTGTCCGTAAATGAATTGCGTACAGATTTTGTACCCTTCACACCGTGAAGTGGTTTTTTACTCATCACAGGAGAGATGCCCATTGGAAGCCAGCGCGATTTATAGTTTGTTCATTATTGGTTCTGTGCTGGTTGCGTCGAGCATTTTACTCAGCTCTTTTTCATCGAAACTGGGTATCCCGATTCTGGTTATCTTCCTGGCGCTCGGTATGCTGGCGGGTGTGGACGGTATTGGGGGGATCGCCTTTGACAACTACCCCGCGGCCTATCTGATCAGTAACCTGGCACTGGCAGTGATCCTGCTGGATGGCGGTATGCGCACCCAGGCCAGTTCGTTTAAAGTGGCGCTCGGTCCGGCGCTGTCGCTGGCAACGGTGGGCGTACTGATCACCGCGGGACTGACAGGTCTTGCCGCCGCCTGGCTGTTTGATCTCAACCTGATGAACGGTTTTCTGGTGGGGGCCATTATCGGTTCCACCGATGCCGCTGCGGTGTTTTCACTGCTGGGCGGTAAAGGCCTGAATGAGCGCGTCAGCGCCACGCTGGAAATTGAGTCCGGCAGTAACGACCCCATGGCCGTATTCCTGACCATCACCCTGATTGAGATGATTCAGCAGGGCCAGAGCGGATTAAGCTGGATGTTTGTGGTGCACCTGGTGCAGCAGTTTGGACTGGGCATTGTGCTTGGGCTCGGCGGCGGCTGGGCCTTACTGCAATTGATTAACCGTGTCTCTCTGGCCAGCGGTCTCTATCCACTGCTTGCCGTCAGCGGAGGCATTCTGGTCTTCGCCCTCACCACCGTTCTGGAAGGCAGTGGCATCCTCGCCGTCTACCTGTGCGGCTTTGTGCTCGGTAACCGCCCTATTCGCAACCGTCATGGCATTTTGCAAACCTTTGACGGCATGGCGTGGCTAAGTCAGATCGGCATGTTCCTTGTGCTCGGCCTGCTGGTCAATCCCATCGATCTCTGGCACATCGCTATTCCGGCCACGTTGTTATCACTCTGCCTGATTCTGGTCGCACGCCCGCTGTCGATAATGATTGGGCTGTTGCCGTTTCGCGGTTTCAATATTCGTGAAAGGATTTTTATTAGCTGGGTCGGGCTCAGAGGTGCAGTGCCGATTATTCTGGCCGTCTTCCCGATGATGGCCGGGCTGCCACATGCCTCCCTGTTCTTTAACATTGCTTTCTTTGTGGTGCTGGTGTCACTGATGGTTCAGGGCACGTCACTGGGCTGGGCAGCACGCAAAGCCAGGGTTGTCGTTCCGCCGATGGCTTCGCCTATTTCCCGCATCGGTCTGGATATTCACCCGGAGAATCCCTGGGAGCAGTTTGTTTATCAGCTCAGTGCCGACAAATGGTGTGTGGGTGCCGCGCTGCGTGACCTCAGAATGCCGCGAGAAACGCGTATTGCCGCGTTGTTCCGCGATAACCTGCTGTTACACCCGTCCGGCAGCACCCGCCTGAGAGAGAATGATGTGCTGTGCGTCATTGGCCGTGAGCGTGACCTGCCCGCACTCGGCAAGCTGTTCAGCCAGTCCCCGCCGGTGTCGCTGGATCAACGCTTCTTTGGTGACTTCATTTTGCAAGCCGATGCGCGCTTGCACGATGTCTCCGAGATTTACGGTATTGAACTGGATGCGGGCTCTGATACTCAGCAAACGCTGGGACAGCTGGTGCTGGGGATGATTGGCGGCGCACCCGTGGTCGGTGACCAGGTGGAATGGAAAAACATGGTCTGGACCGTGGCTGAGAAAGAGGCTAACGAGATCGTCAAAATCGGCGTCAGGGTTCAGGAAGAAAGGGAATAATTTTTCCTGATTTCATTCAGAACACGAATCCCACTCCACAAGATTTATCTGAAACCGTCATATTTAACCCTGGCGGTTTCAGATTCATCAAATAGTGATTTTTTGTTTATCGTATTGTCATATTTTTTATTTATATCTTTCATTTAGCATCAAAGCTTAAGATTAATCCCCTGTTTGATTTTTCATCTTCTTTTAGGATTATCCCGTATTAACTAACTCAAATAACTCCTGCATACTTATCACTTCATTATGTGACGGATATAGCGTGGTTATCTCATCTCCCACCGCTCCGCTGCCCTGAACACAGTTACGATAATGGCAATACCGACGTCAGTCTGATAAACCCAGAAGGTTTACTAAAGAGACTCCTGGACGCGTGCTTTATCCTCGTCAGGTCATTGATTTCTCATGATAAGAGAGCAGGCATTATGGCAAGTACTCTGGTACTGAATGAAAGTCGCCGGACATTCAGCGGCACACGAAAAAACATTATTGCGAAAGTTGCGTTAAGTTTCTCAGATTTACTCTCCATCAATCTGGCACTGTTTTTATCCGCAGCGACGCTGCAGGGTATTTGGGGTAATCTGGATATTTTTATCCCGCCGCAAGAAGTTGAAGTCCGCTTTATCGCGCAATTCATTATGTCAGTATTATGTACCGCATGGTTCTGGATGCGCCTGCGCCACTATACCTACCGCAAACCCTTCTGGTTTGAATTAAAAGACATTATTAAAACGCTGGTGATCTTTTCACTGTTAGACCTGGCACTGATTGCGTTTTCCAAATGGGATTTCTCCCGCATGCTCTGGAGTTTCACCTGGCTGTATGCCTTGATTCTGGTGCCTCTCCTGCGCTCATGCGTTAAGAATGCCATCCTGAAAGCGGGACAGTGGCAGAAACACACCATCATCATTGGTTCCGGTAAAAATGCCCGTGAAGCCTATGCCGCGCTGCAAAGCGAAGAGCTGCTGGGCTACGACGTGAAAGCCTTCGTTGCCCCGAGCGGTGAAAAGAACGGCGCTGATAGTTTCAATGGCATCCCGGTGATCACACACAAAGATATTGTCTGGGAGACTGTCGACCTCGATAACACCCAGTTTATTGTAGCGATGGAGAACGACCAGCGCGCCATTCGCGATAAATGGCTGAAACTGCTGTCGAAGAAAAAGTGCCGCTCAGTCTCCGTGGTGCCAACGCTACGTGGCGTGCCGCTGTACGGTACGGATATGTCCTTTATCTTTAGCCATGAAGTGATGCTGCTGCGCGTCAGCAATAATCTGGCGAAGCGCTCTTCACGCTTCCTCAAGCGCACCTTTGACGTTGTGGTGGCCTCACTGCTGTTGCTGTTCCTTGCTCCGGCATTTGGTTTGATCTGCTGGATGGTCAGCCGTGATGGCGGCAGCCCGATCTACGGTCACGAGCGTGTTGGTCAGGATGGGAAGAAGTTTAAATGCCTGAAATTCCGTTCGATGGTGATGAACTCGAAGGAAGTGTTGGAAACCCTGTTGGCCACCAGTGAAGAAGCACGCGCAGAGTGGGACAAAGACTTTAAACTGAAGAACGATCCCCGTGTCACCAAAATTGGCTCATTTCTGCGTAAGACCAGCCTGGATGAACTGCCGCAGCTGTGGAACGTCATTCGTGGTGAGATGAGTCTGGTGGGCCCACGTCCGGTGATTGAAGCAGAACTGGAGCGTTATGCCGGTGACGTGGATTACTACCTGATGGCTAAACCGGGTATGACAGGACTGTGGCAGGTGAGCGGTCGTAACGATATCGACTATGACACCCGTGTTTACTTCGACTCCTGGTATGTCAAAAACTGGGCGTTGTGGACCGATATCGCCATTCTGTTCAAAACAGCCGGTGTGGTACTGCGCCGCGACGGCGCGTACTAACCTGAGCTGAACAGTGCCAGCCATCGTCATTGCCGGCATCCGGCAATGACGATGGCCACATCCCCGAGCGCTTTTATCACTTTCTCCTTTTCTTTTCCCTCTGTTATCTCTACCCTGTCCGGCTTGCTTTAATCTGGACGCCACACCTGCTATGCAAAAATTTACGCTACTGTTACTCAGCCTGGTGCTGCTTGCACCGTTAGGCATTGACCTCTATTTGCCCACGCTGCCCGATATTGCTCTCGGTCTGAATACGCCCGTTTCTGCCATCCAGACAACGATCCCTTTGTTTTTACTGGTGATGGGCCTGGGGCAAATTATCGCCGGACCGCTGGTGGATAATCTGGGCCGTAAACCCATCGCGCTGATTGGTCTTCTGCTGTATGTCACCGGAAGCATCCTGGCCGCCACCGCCACCGGCTGGCCGCAGTTCCTCAGCGCCCGTGTCATTCAGGGCTGTGCCGTGTGCTGTACCGCCGTCGTGGCGTTCAGCGGCGTACGCGACCGTCTTAATGGTGAAGAAGCGGCGCGTGCTTATGGATTCTTAAACGGCGCGTTAAATATCGTCCCGGCCCTGGCACCGATGCTGGGTGGCTTCCTGGCCGATGCATTTGGCTGGCGGGCAAACTTTTGGTTCCTGACCGGTTATGCGCTGTTTATTGCCGTACTGGTGATGCTGTTCCTGCCGGAAACCCGCCCTGCTGATACGCAAAAGGTGAAAGGTTTACCCGTGCGTCAGTACTGGCAAATTCTGCGTCAGCCGCGTTTCCTCGCCTTTGCTTTTGCCAACGCGGGCGCACTGGGTATGGTGCTGACCTATGTTTCTCTGGCTCCGCAGGTTTTGATGACCGAAGGCAAACTCAGCGCACTGCAATTCTCCATCGCGTTTGGTGCTAACGGCTTCTGGATTATGCTGGTCAGCGTGCTGGTGAATAAGATGATCCGAAAACTGGGTCGCCCGATTTGTCTGGCAATTGGCGCACTGGCGATGACGATTGGTGCGATAACGTTAATGGGCGGCGTGATGCTGTTCCCGGCGGCCATGCAGACACACTGGGCGCTGTATATGCTGCCCGTTGCTATCTCCGTTGCCGGACTGGCCTTCACCGTGGGACCTGCAACCAGCTACGCCCTGGAGCCTTATCAGCAGCAGGCCGGTGTCGCCTCTGCACTGGCAGGTTTTATTCAGATGGCGGGAGGATCGTCGGCGGGTCTGTTAGTGATGGCGCTACCGATTGCGGAGAAATCCGCGCTGGCACTGATGATGGCGGCCGGTGCGCTGCTGGCACTGACCGCCTGGCGTATCAGTAAAAATGTGCGCGGTACGCTGACCTCGCTCTAAGATTATTCAACGATCACCGGCACCCGGGGGGCGAGCGCGCACATCAGCTCATAGCCAACGGTGCCGGCGGCGGCGGCCACATCATCAATTTTGACGTTGTTGCCCCACAGCTCAACCTGGCTGCCTATGCCCGCCTGAGGGCACGGGGTTAAATCGACAGTGATCATATCCATTGAGACCCGCCCGACCGTCTGCGTCATCACACCATCAACCAAAATCGGCGTTCCGGTCGGCGCATGACGGGGATAACCATCAGCATAGCCGCAAGCTACCACTCCGATACGCTGTTCACCTGATGCACGGTACTGGCCGCCGTATCCCACAGCAGAACCCGCCGTCAGATGCTGAATGCCGATCACTTCGCTGGTCAATGTCATCACGGGTTGCAAACCACTGCTGGCAATGTCCTGCCACTGGCCGCTGGGGGATGCGCCATACAGGATAATACCGGGGCGTACCCAGTCATGATGCGTTTGCGGATGCCACAACGTAGCCGCGGAGTTCGCCAGCGAACGCGCACAATTCAGCCCTTCAGCCGCCTGCTCAATGCGCTGCAAGGGTCCGGCAATACCTTCACTGGTTTCAGCGTCAGCAAAGTGGGCCATCAGCGTCATTTCACCAACGTTATCCAGGGAACGTAATTTTTGCCACGCGTTATGCACCTGATCGGGCTGGAAGCCCAGTCGGTTCATACCGCTGTTCATTTTGAGATAAATATCCAGTGGCGCCGAGAGCCTGGCTTTTGCCAGCGCCTGAATTTGCCAGTTACTGTGAACGCTGGTGGTCAGGCGATACTGGTCAATAATCGCCAGTTCATCCTGATGGAAGAAGCCCTCCAGCAGCAGGATCGGTTTTTTCCAGCCCTGTTCGCGTAACAGAATAGCCTCTTCCAGGTTGAGCAAGGCGAAACCATCCGTTTCCACCAGACTCTGCCAGACTCGCGCAATACCGTGTCCGTAGGCATTCGCCTTCACGACTGACCACAGGCGCGAACCACCCGCCGCCTGGCGCGCTACTGCCAGATTTTGCCTCAGCGCAGCGAGATTAATCGTTGCGAGAATAGGACGAGACATACTCTCTCCTTGTAAAAAAATACGATGAGTTAGCGAACATTGGCACTGTGCAGTGAGCGAGCCGGCGCCGGAATAAAACCTGGCAGATAGCGCATGACAGACAGATCGTCAGCGGAAATCGCGGGTGTCACACCGCTAATAATATCCGCAAGAAGCTGCCCTGAACCACAGGCCATTGTCCAGCCAAGAGTACCATGTCCGGTATTAAGGAACAGGTTTTTCAACGGGGTACGACCTACAATTGGCGTGCCGTCGGGTGTCATTGGGCGTAAACCACTCCAGAAAACCGACTGCTCAATATACCCACCTTGCGGGAAGAGATCGCCGACAACCATTTCCAGCGTGCGACGGCGTGCCGGTAACAGTTTGGTGTTAAATCCGACAATTTCTGCCATTCCCCCCACACGAATACGATCGTCAAAACGGGTGATCGCCACTTTATAGGTTTCATCCAGCACCGTTGAAATCGGTGCCGCAGCCGCATCTTTGATCGGTATCGTCAGTGAATACCCTTTTAGGGGGTAAACAGGCACCTTAACAATATCCTCTAACAGCGCCGTCGAGAATGACCCGAATGCCACCACATAAGCATCCGCAGTCACCATCTCGCCGCCACATTTGACGCCGCTGATGCGATTACCATCCTGTACCAGAGCATCGACAGAGGTATTGAAACGGAAGGTGACTCCCGCGTCTGCCGCCATCGCCGCCAGACGCTGGGTAAACAACTGGCAATCACCGGTTTCATCATTGGGCAAGCGTAAACCGCCCGTCAACTTGTGCTGGGTTGCCGCCAGTGCCGGTTCTGCCTGCAACAGCTGCGTGGCCTCCAGCAGCTCGTAGGGGACTCCGGCTTCTTTCAGGACCGCGATATCCTTCGCTGCACTGTCAAACTGCTGCGCGGTGCGGAATAACTGCAATGTTCCTCCCTGACGCCCTTCATAGGCAATGCCCGTTTCCTGGCGCAATGCTTTAAGGCAGTCACGGCTGTATTCCGCAATTCGCACCATGCGGCTTTTATTCTGCTGGTAATGGCGCATATCGCAGTTACGCAACATCTGCCACATCCATTCCAACTGGAAGCGGCTGCCATCAAGGCGGATCGCGAGTGGAGCATGGCGCTGGAACATCCATTTTACGGCTTTAAACGGCACACCCGGTGCCGCCCAGGGGGCGGCATATCCGGGTGATATCTGCCCTGCATTCGCCGCACTGGTTTCCAGTGCTACTGCGGGCTGACGATCGATTACCGTCACCTCATGTCCGGCCTGTGCCAGATACCACGCACTTGCCACACCCACCACGCCACTACCCAGAATGACAACTCGCATACCCACCTCATAGAGACACATTATAGAATTATGCACTGGACATTCGACATCAACATGGATGAAAACACCAGTGATAACACTCACATTACGCTGACATATTTCACATCTTTTTTACCCTCCAGGTAAATAAAAACAAGATGCCCAGCTTAATTCAGTCAAAACCTCTGGTTTAATACATTAAGTAGCAGATAATAATTTAATCACAGCATATATGTGCAAACACCAGAACAATCCCACCCTGTCATAACTTAATGCTATAAACAGGATATTATCCTGCAAAATGCATGTTTTTATGAATTTATTGTTACGTAAAAATCTTTTTTTAAACAGCACTGGATTTTGTATCGAAGATTTCAATTGTTTTAACGAGAGGGATACGAGACAGTGAACTATCATTGAGATATTGGCTTTAATTCCAGGCTTATCAGCGCCTCATTTGTGCGGGTGAGCCGAGATGAAAACGGACATTCTGCCGTAAGGTAATCCGGTTTTATAAAAAGGGGTGCGCTATGACCACGATCTTTGACGATCCGATTAAGGACAGCAAACGACTCGATGATGGACCAGACTGGACCTTCGACCTGCTTGATGTGTATCTCAAGGAGATCGACCGCGTCGCTAAATCCTACCGACTGGATACCTACCCGCATCAGATTGAGGTCATCACCTCCGAACAGATGATGGATGCTTATTCCAGTGTCGGGATGCCAATCAACTATGCACACTGGTCATTCGGTAAGAAATTTATCGAGACAGAACAGCGCTATAAGCACGGCCAGCAAGGTCTGGCCTATGAAATCGTCATCAACTCCAATCCGTGTATTGCCTATCTGATGGAAGAAAATACCATGACGATGCAGGCGCTGGTGATGGCGCATGCCTGTTATGGTCACAACTCCTTCTTCAAGAATAACTATCTGTTCCGCAGTTGGACGGATGCCAGCTCCATCGTCGACTACCTGATCTTCGCCCGTAACTACATTACGCAGTGTGAGGAGCGCTACGGAGTGGAAAACGTGGAACGGCTGCTCGACTCCTGCCATGCGCTGATGAATTATGGCGTTGACCGCTACAAACGTCCGCAAAAAATCTCCTTGCAGGAAGAGAAAGCGCGGCAACAGAGCCGTGAAGAGTACCTGCAAAGCCAGGTGAACATGCTGTGGCGCACCTTGCCACGGCGTGAGCGCGAGGAAGCGCAATTCGCCAACACGCGCTACCCATCCGAACCACAGGAAAACCTGCTGTACTTTATGGAGAAGAATGCGCCGCTGCTGGAACCCTGGCAGCGTGAATGTCTGCGCATTGTCAGAAAGGTCAGCCAGTATTTCTACCCGCAAAAACAGACTCAGGTGATGAATGAGGGATGGGCTACGTTCTGGCACTACACCATTCTTAATCACCTGTATGACGAAGGGAAAGTTTCTGAGCGCTTTATGCTGGAGTTCCTGCATAGCCACACCAATGTGGTCTTCCAACCCCCTTACAACAGCCAGTGGTATAACGGTATCAACCCGTATGCGCTTGGCTTTGCGATGTTCCAGGATATTAAGCGCATCTGCGAGGAGCCAACGGAAGAAGATCGTCACTGGTTCCCGGATATTGCCGGTTCTAACTGGCTGGATACCCTACACTTTGCGATGAAGGAGTTTAAGGACGAGAGTTTTATCAGCCAGTTCCTTTCACCGAAGATCATGCGCGATTTCCGCCTGTTCACGGTGATGGATGACGATCGCAATAATTTCCTCGAAATTGCGGCCATTCATGATGAAGCGGGCTACCGGGCGATCCGTCAGCAGCTCTCCGCTCAATATAATTTGAGCAATCTCGAACCGAATATACAGGTTTATGACGTGGATCTGCGTGGGGACCGATCGCTGACCTTACGCTATGTTCCGCATAACCGCGCACCGCTGGATAAGAGTCGTCGGGAAGTGTTGAAGCATGTACATCGTCTGTGGGGCTTTGACATCAATCTGGAACAACAGAACGATGATGGCACAGTGGAGATCCTCGAACGCTGCCCGCCCCGCCCGGGCACCACTATCTGATCTGAGGTCAGCCTCAATGTGAAGAGGGCGACCCGCCAATGGGTCGCCCTCTTTTTCTGTTTCTTCGGGCTGACCGCATAAAGAGGTCAGCCCTTTTTATCGACTTAACGGCGAGCAGGCGGCAGATCGGTTGGCATACTGGTCTGCATGGCATGCCAGATTTCCCCGCTGCGACGACCATAGTCGCGCACGCTGTCTACAATCAGGTCATATTGCTGGGTATGAAGGATATTCAGCAGTTGCTGATAGAAAGCCTGTGCCAGACGTCGCGCTTCCGGGTTGGAGAAATAGTGACGCCCAACGCGCGTATACAGCCCTTTCAATCCATTGATGATCAAACCGTAAATAGGGTTACCCGAGGCGAACGCCAGCCCACGGAAGATGCTGTAATCGAGATTGGTATAGGCTTCTGCCTGGTCGTCCACGTGGCTTGCGGTTTCCAGCACTTCACGCGCTTTATCCGGGTAAGTACGGATAGCACGACGAATAAAGATAGACGAAATATTGGTGCGAACTGACAGCAGGTTATCCACTAACTGCGGTACGCTGTCATGATCGAGACGGGCCAGTGTTTCCAGAATACTTAATCCGGAGGTTTCCCAGAAATTATTCACTTTGGTCGGTTTGCCGTGCTGAATGGTCAGCCAGCCATCGCGCGCCAGGCGCTGTAAGACTTCTCGTAGTGTGGTTCGGGTGACACCTATCAGTTCGGAGAGTTCGCGTTCAGCAGGCAGAATTGAACCTGGTGGGAAACGGTTATTCCAGATACTTTCAATGATGTACTCTTCCGCGAAACCCGCAGGGCTCTGCGCCTTAATAACCATAGCGTTCTTCTTCCGTTGCGTTCATTACGTCAAAAATTCGGCTCATCATACCAGAGGCACCAGGCATCACCTAGCCTGGCTGCCAGGGAAAAGACGATCGTCTGCAAAAAATATGACATTGCCGTCCTGGCAGCGAAACCACAATACAGCCTGTCCACAGACCTTCGTTTATCATCGGAAACATTATTTTAAGTCACTTTCCTGCTTAAATTTTTCCCTCCTGGCTGGATTGCAGACGCTTTTCGTTTACACTGCCGTCTAAATGTATTCCAGACGGATAAACTAATGTTGAGATACCTGAATAGCTGCTCCCGTGGCCGGGGCGCCTGGTTGCTGATGGCACTGACCGCTTTCGCTCTTGAGATGACCGCGCTCTATTTTCAGCATGTGATGCTGCTGAAGCCGTGTGTGATGTGTATTTATGAACGCTGTGCCCTGTTCGGCATTATGGGGGCGGGTATCGTCGGCGCTATCGCACCGAAATCACCTTTGCGCTGGGCCGCTATTCTGATCTGGTTATACAGCGCATGGGAAGGCCTGCGACTGGCGTGGGAACATACTATGATTCAGTTGCATCCCTCTCCGTTTGCGACCTGTGATTTTGCCGCCCGCTTTCCGTCCTGGCTGCCGCTGGATAAATGGTTACCTTCCGTGTTTGTCGCCAGCGGCGACTGTGCAGAGAAGTCCTGGTCATTTCTGACCCTGGGTATGCCGCAGTGGCTGGTCGGCATCTTTGCCGCATACCTGGTCGTTGGTGTGCTGGTACTGATAGGTCAGCCCTGCAAACCTAAAAGACGCGACCTGTTCTCACGTTAAAAAAAAGCTCCGCCTTCGCGGAGCTTTTCTGCTTATCATACCCACTCTGAACGTCTATTTACCGTACCAGTGCGGGCGGTTGATAATATGCTCTTCCCAGTCAACCACTTCACTTTCATGCACGGCAATATGCCGTACCGAAATACGCGCAGCATGCATAGCTGCACGTGAACCACTTCGCAGTGGATGCCAGGGCGGCAGAGTTTTCCCTTCAGCCAGCACACGGTACGCGCAACTTGGCGGTAACCATTGAAAGGTGGGCAGATTTTCGCGCGTCAGCTTAATACAGTCCTCTTCCAGTTCGAAGCGGCGCTCATAGTTACGGCATTGGCAGCTTTTGATATTCAGCTGATTACAGGCAACGTTGGTGAAATAGATTTCATCGGTGTCGGCGTCCTGTAACTTATTCAGGCAACACTGGCCACAGCCATCACATAAGGACTCCCATTCCTCGTCGCTCATTTGTTCCAGCGTTTTACGCTGCCAGAAAGGGGTATCAGTCATGTTGGGTGTCCGGTAAAAGTAAAAGCCCGCACCTTATAGAGGGTTTAGGCTTCAGTTGCAAGTTTTACAGCACGCGCGTGGCAACACCGTGGCCGCCGAGCGACACTTCAAGACGATCGCCTGAGACCATCGGCCCCACACCTTCCGGTGTCCCGGTCAGGATCACATCGCCCGCGCGCAGGGTAAAGAACTGGCTCATATACGCAATCAACGGCAAGATTTTATGGATCATGTCAGCAGTCGTTCCCTGCTGGCGGACCTCTCCGTTGACGATCAATTTTAGCTCGACATCCTGAGGGTCGTGTTTGAATTCACTCACCGGAATAAAACCGGACAGCGGGCAGGAATTATCGAATCCCTTGGCTTTTTCCCAAGGCTGTCCGGCTTTCTTACAGCCTGCCTGAACATCGCGTAAGGTTAAATCCAACGCAACACCATACCCGGCAATCGCCTGCGCGACGTGTTCTTCGGTCGCATGCTTGAGTGTCGCGCCAATCAGTATCGCCAGCTCGACCTCGTGATGCACGGCACCGAGGTTTTTGGGAATAGAGAGCGGCTGGCGGATATCACACAGCGCAGTTTCCGGTTTAATAAACAGTACGGGTTCCGTTGGTGTCGCGCTGCCCATCTCTTTGATGTGATTTGCGTAGTTACTCCCGACGCAAACCACTTTGCTGACCGGAAAATCTAACAATGCGCCCTGCCAGTTATGGTGTTGATACATGCTTTTCCCCTGCTTCGTTAGAGTGGCTGCGCCGACATCATGCCGCCGCATATCTGCTGACTGTTCTTTTTACTGCGCTGCGATGGCATCGGCCATCATGCCAATACTGATAGCGAAATAATAAGACCGATTCCAGTGCATCAACGTTCGGAAATTGTCATAAACCATGAATGAACGACCGTCACCGTCCTGTGGCGTGATGATCCAGGCGCGCTGGCTGCTGCTGTTCTGTTCGGGATGCAGTACCTGTACGCCTGACTGCTGCCACTGCGACGAGGTTTTGGCCTGTGCCGTTTTTAATCCCGCCAGTTGCGCATTAAAATCAGCCGGCAACGTCACTTCCACGCCCCACCCCTGCCCGGCTCGCCAGCCTTCACGTTGTAAATAGTTCGCTGTGGAGGCAAAGACATCATCCAGATTGTTCCAGATATCAATTTTGCCGTCACCATCACCATCCTTTCCGTAATTCAGGAAGGAGCTGGGCATAAACTGGCTCTGACCCATCGCCCCTGCCCACGATCCTTTCAGCTCAGCGGCTGTCATCTGTTGGCGTTGGATGATTCGTAGCGCTGCCATCAGTTCTTTCGTGAAGAAGGCTTCTCTCCGGCCTTCAAAGGCCAGCGTGGCCAGAGCAGAGACCACCTCCTCCTTGCCCTGAATCCTGCCGAAGTGACTCTCAAGCGCCCACAGCGCGACAATATATTGTGTCTGAACGCCGGAGGCATCGGCTATCGGTTGCAGCTGGTTGTGGTATTGCTGCCAATATTCCCGGGCCTGAGCGATCTTTTCTGGCGTGATCACGCGGGTCAGATAATCGTTGAGGGTGACTTTGTTTTCCAGCTGTCCGCGATCGGATTTAATGACCCGGTCAACAAAATGCACGCCGGTAAACGCCGTCTCGATAGTCGCATCATCATAACCCTGCTGACGGGCCTGTGCTTTGAGCTGCTCAACGAAAGCAGGAAATTGTGCCGGGTCGCGGCCCTGCTGTGCCAGCGTGGTGTCTGACGTGTTTGTGCTGTTACCGGAGTTTAGGAAGGCGGCGTGGCTGGCAGAGCTCCCCACCAGAAAGAGAGAAAATACGAAGAAATTTCGGGCTGAGAGCTTCATGCGGGCATCCTTTTATCGCTATCTACACCGGTAATTTAAAATAAAAAGCGATCCCTGACCGGCGAAGATATATTTGCAGATGATTCCGAATTAATCTTTTTTAACATCGTTAAGATGCATCTTAAGCAGACTTTCCAGCGGCGGAGGCAATTGTAAATAAAACCCCTCATCGCGCAGCGCGGTTTTCACTTTTTCAATATCCGCCCCCACCAACTTCTTGCTGCCGTCCAACGGAAGCAACATCGCCAGTTTCGGCTTGCCAAAGCCCTTCAGCAACGCTTCAGGGACGCGTGAGAAATCGTCTTTTTTTTCAACATAAAGATAAGTCTGGTCACGCTGGGGACTTCTGTAGATCACACAAAACATATTTTTTACTCGAATTAACCTGGATGGTGACTTGCCTGAATATTACAGTAACTATAACATGCTTGCAGAACTTCGGAATATTGCCTGTCTTGATTTAACGCCTGAAAGTGGCGTTGATTTAGCCAGGATAGGAAATAACAGGACTGAGCGGGACAGATGTCACAATCGCCAATCGAGTTAAAGGGCAGCAGTTTTACGCTGTCAGTCGTTCATTTGCATCACACCGACCCTGAAACGGTGCGTAAAGCCATTCAGGAAAAAGTCAGTCAGGCTCCAGCTTTTCTGAAAAATGCCCCGGTGGTGATCAACGTATCCTCGTTAACCCGAGAGGTGAACTGGCGACAAATGCAGCAGGCAATCGCCGAAACGGGTCTGCACATTGTGGGTATCAGCGGCTGCAAAGATGAGCAGTTGAAACGCATGATTGCCCGGTCCGGCCTGCCGGTGTTGAGCGAAGGCAAAGAACAGAAGTTCAGCGCTGAGAGTGCACCGCCTGTGGCCATTCCTGTCGAACAGCCCGCCATAAAAACCCGGCTTATCAGTACCCCGGTGCGTTCCGGTCAGCAGATTTATGCCAAAAACTGCGACCTGATCGTCACCAGCAGCGTCAGCGCGGGTGCCGAGCTGATTGCCGATGGCAATATCCACATTTATGGCATGATGCGCGGCCGCGCGCTGGCTGGCGCGTCTGGCGACAAGCAGTCTCAGATTTTTTGCACCAGTTTATCTGCAGAGTTGGTATCCATTGCTGGAAATTACTGGCTTATGGATCAAATCCCTGCTGAATTTTTCGGAAAAGCGTCTCGTCTTTGTCTCAAGGACGGCGCATTGACTATACAGACACTGAACTGAGCCAGGCTCTCGAGCCCTTTCTTTTCTTAAGGAAATTATTTTATGGCACGCATTATTGTTGTTACATCGGGTAAGGGAGGCGTGGGTAAAACCACGTCCAGCGCGGCCATCGCTACCGGTTTGGCGCAGAAAGGGAAAAAAACTGTCGTTATCGACTTTGATATCGGCCTGCGTAATCTGGATTTAATCATGGGCTGTGAGCGCCGCGTGGTGTATGACTTCGTTAACGTCATCCAGGGTGATGCCACGCTGAACCAGGCGTTAATCAAAGACAAACGCACTGAAAATCTGTTTATCCTGCCAGCCTCTCAGACGCGTGATAAAGATGCGCTGACCCGCGAAGGCGTGGAAAAAGTGCTGGATGACCTGGCGACCATGGATTTTGAGTTCATTGTCTGTGATTCACCGGCGGGCATCGAAACCGGTGCGCTGATGGCGCTCTATTTCGCCGATGAAGCGATTATTACCACCAACCCGGAAGTCTCTTCTGTACGTGACTCCGACCGTATTCTCGGCATTCTGTCCTCTAAATCACGCCGCGCTGAAAGAGGCCAGGATGCAATTAAAGAACACCTGCTGCTGACCCGCTACAATCCGGGACGCGTGAATCGTGGTGATATGCTGAGCATGGAAGACGTGCTTGAGATTCTGCGTATTCCTCTGGCCGGCGTTATCCCGGAAGATCAGTCAGTACTGCGTGCCTCGAACCAGGGTGAGCCCGTGATCCTGGATGCCGAATCCGACGCAGGTAAAGCCTATGCTGATACTGTTGACCGCCTGCTCGGAGAAGAACGCCCCTTCCGCTTCATTGAAGAAGAGAAGAAGGGTTTCCTGAAACGCCTGTTTGGGGGATAAACCATGGCCTTACTCGATTTCTTTTTATCCCGTAAAAAGAGCACAGCCAATATTGCCAAGGAACGGCTACAGATTATTGTGGCGGAGCGCAGAAGGGGCGATAGCGAGCCCCACTATCTGCCACAGTTGAAAAGGGATATTCTGGAAGTGATCTGTAAATACGTGAAAATTGATCCGGAGATGCTGACTGTGAAGCTGGATCAAAAAGATGATGATATTTCTATTCTCGAACTGAACGTAACGTTACCGGAAACGGAAACGGAAGAAGCACCGAAATGATCTTCTCCTGCTCATGATTTTCCCCTGCTATGGTGCAGGGGAAAATTGCAGGATTTAGTGTGCCGCTAAAATGTCAGCAATCCCGTCTTCAAGTAATGTCCCCCGCCAGCCATCTACCAACTCCGGTTTACCGGCCTGTGGCTTCAATTTCCAGTGCCAGTTCAGCAACTGATTAATCTGACGACGCGATGCCAGCAACTCCTGGCTGACGCCATGCTGCTCCGCCGTTTCTGCCACCAGGGCTTTCAGACTTTTGAACACCTGCTTGTAGTTCGGGTAATCGATGAGATTCGGCACCGCTTCCGGCAGCTCATCTTCCCCGAGCGCATTCGCTTCAGCGACCATCGCCACCAGCGCCTTACCGTGGAAACGGATCTCCTGCCCCGGCAACCCCAGATGATCAAGCTCGCCAAGGGAACCCGGCATATAGCGTGCGACCTTCCACAGGTTCTCTTCACGCACCACAAAATTCACTGCCATATCTTTTTCGCGGGCCAGCGTCAGACGCCATGCCGCCAGCAGGCGCAATGCAGCAAGCTGACGCGGACGCAGTTGCCACGCATTGGCGATCTCACGATACGCTTCCTGCGGGTCAACCACGGTGGTACGGCGCTGGCACAGCAGACGACACTCATCCAGTGCAGCGGCCATTTGCCCGGCGTCTTCCGTTTCTGCCACCAGCTTGACGGCAATCGGTAGCAGATAGAAAACATCGGCTGCAGCATAAACGCACTGCTTTTCCGTCAATGGACGCGCGAGCCAGTCAGTGCGTGATTCGCTTTTATCCAGCGCGATCCCGGTGAAGGACTCTACGATGGTTGCAAAACCGCAGGAGAGCGGGCGGCCGCTGAACGCGGCGAGGATCTGTGTATCAATCATCGGCTGCGGCAACACCCCAAACTCATGCTGGAAGACTTCAAGATCTTCACTGCCGGCATGCAGATATTTGACGACCTGCTGGTCCATCAGGAGGTCACGGAACGGCGTCCAGTCGGTAATCGGCAAAGGGTCAATCAGCGAGATGGTTTCACCGTCAAACAGTTGTATCAGACCCAGTCGCGGGTAATAGGTGCGGGTGCGAACAAATTCAGTATCCAGCGCCAGAGCAGGAACCTGGCGGGCACGCAGACAAACCTCAGCCAGCGCGTCATTAGTGGTGATCATGATGTAATTCAAAATAGCGTTCTCTCGCCACTGGCGGATGATGCCGGTGGTCAACTGTAATGGCGCAATAAAAATGCCGGGTAACCCGGCATGATAGATATCGGCAAAAAGCAACGCCCCTCAGTCTAAGGGGGGTTGGGCTTTTATCGCTTCCTCGCGCAGTTCACGGCGCAGGATTTTGCCGACGTTGGTTTTCGGAAGCTCATCCCGAAACTCAACAATTCTGGGTATTTTATAGCCTGTCAGATGCCGCTTGCAGTGGGTGATAAGCTCTTCTTTGGTCAGTGAATCATCTTTTTTCACCACACAAACTTTCACCGTTTCGCCCGCCACATCATTTGGAACACCGATGGCGGCGGCTTCACGTACTTTCGGGTGCAGCATCAGGACATCTTCAATCTCATTAGGATAAACATTGAAACCGGAAACCAGAATCATATCCTTTTTACGATCGATAATACGCAGGAAACCTTCGTGATCAACGGTAACAATATCACCGCTGCGAAGCCATCCATTTTTTAAAACTTCATCGGTCGCATCCGGGTGCTGCCAGTAGCCCAGCATGACCTGCGGCCCTTTTATGCACAACTCACCCGGCTCCCCTTCTGGCACTTCATTACCGTTATCATCCACCAGCATAATATCAGTAGAGGGAACCGGCAGGCCAATGCTGCCGTTGTGGCACTGAATATCATACGGGTTCACTGAAACCAGCGGGGAACATTCGGTCAGACCGTATCCTTCCAGCAGATAGTGACCTGTCAGCTTTTCCCAGCGTTCGGCAACCGCTTTTTGTACCGCCATCCCGCCGCCTGCGGATAACGTCAGCGTGGAGAAATCCAGCTTATTAAAGGCATCATCATTGAGCAGCGCATTAAACAAAGTATTCACCCCCGTAATAGCGGTGAAAGGATGTTTACTCAGTTCTTTGACCAGCCCCGGAATATCACGCGGATTGGTGATAAGCAGGTTAGCCCCCCCCAGTTCGATAAACAGCAGGCAGTTCACTGTGAGGGCGAAGATATGATACAGCGGCAATGCCGTTACCACGGTTTCTTCACCCGCTTTCAACAGCGAGCCGTAGGTGGCTTTTGTTTGTTCGAGGTTTGCCTGCATATTCCGGTGGGTCAGCATTGCCCCTTTCGCCACCCCGGTGGTCCCACCGGTATATTGCAGGAAAGCGAGATCGTCATTAATGATCGTCGGTTTGACATACTCCATCTGCGCACCGTTTTGCAGCGCCTGACGGAAAGATATCGCACCGGGAAGATAGTATTTCGGCACCATCTTTTTAATGTACTTCACCACGAAGTTAACCAATGTCCCCTTCGCAGGGGAAAGCTGGTCACCCAGGCGGGTGAGGATCACATGCTTCACTGTTGTCTTCGCCACCACTTTTTCCAGCGTATGGGCGAAGTTAGAGACAATCACAATAGCGCTGGCACCGCTGTCATTGAGCTGATGTTCCAGTTCTCGCGGGGTATAAAGCGGATTGACGTTAACCACGATCATTCCGGCACGAAGAATGCCAAACAGCGCGATCGGATATTGCAGCAGATTGGGCATCATCAGTGCGATACGGTCGCCTTTCTTTAGCCCTAATCCCTGTTGTAAATAGGCCGCAAAGGCCCGACTGCGGTCATCGAGCTGCTGGAAAGTAAGACTCTTCCCCATATTGATAAACGCCGTTTGCGTAGCGTAACGCAATACCGCGTGTTCAAACAGATCGATTAAAGAGCCATAACGATCAGGATTAATCTCCGCCGGAACATCCGCCGGATAACGGTTTAACCAAACCTTATGCAAGGAATCACCTCGAAAATGATAATTTGTCGTCATCGCAGCCTCAACCTTTCAGCGCCTGTTAACATTATTTTAACTCAGCGTACCAGTTTGCTCAGGTCTCTATTGAGAGGTTGCGAAGCCCATCACTAAATTTCTCTCATCCTGAGAGAATCAATTAAAAAAGGCCTATCCGCTGATATCCAGCGGATCTGCCGTGTCTCTTTTATACGATACGAATTATGGGGTAAGAATGGTCTGCACCTGAGCGGGACCGGGATTGTAGTAACCCCAGGGAGCGGGGCCCCAGTAGCCTCCGCGATGGCGGCCATAGCCTGGACCGTACCAGATCCACGGATCAATTGGCTGCGGCGGGGTAACGATCTGCTGGGACATATGCCAGCGCTGATAGCCTGTGACCTTGATGACCACAAAGTTATACTGCGCATCACCAATTTTGCCTTTCTCAGTCCCGCTAATAGTGCCGACAACGGTGACCATCTGCTGATTAAAATCGACCGGATCGACAAAGCCGTTCACATCGGCAAAAATGCGGCCAATAGACGGTGAACCCAGCGTCGGCCTGGCGCCTTCATCGAGGGGCATTGCGGCAATCTCCAGGCGTGTCATCCCGTTACGATTGTCCACCTTGAGGACCTTACCGCCAAAACGTGACTCCTGGCCAATAAACAGCTCAGGAGCATTCAGCACTCGCGCCAGATCCTGTTGCGGGGTCTCTGAATGCCCTTTTATCGAATCAGGCACGGTAACACAGCCGCTTAATACCAGCGACGCTAAGAACAGAACACTGCACTGCCAGACACTGGATTTACGCATAGAAACTCCCCCATTGTTATGCTACTTCGACTGCTACCGATTCAAATAGTTGCTGCCACTACTCGCGGCCCGGTAATTTTTTCCATGTCACTTCATTACGCAGATAGGTCGGTTCAGCATGTTCGGGGGCGACGGTCATACCGGCTGCCAGCGCCTGTTGTGCCAGCGGCAGCATATCTTCGGCGCAGGGCAGCGTCACGTCTGATAACGTCAATGCCAGCGCGCTGTTTTCTGCCAGCTGCGGCCAGGCTTGCCAGCCGGTGCCCACACAGGCCCACTGCCCGCTCAGCGCTGCCATCCGCGCCGCTGCGGCATCGGGTTTCAGCACGGCTTCTGTTTCTTCACCCTGCCAGTTGCCCTGCTCATCACGCTGATATTCGGCCCAATACACTTCGCCCATCCGCGCATCAATCGCCGCCAGAACACGGCTGGCACCGTGCAGACGCCAGGCGCTCTGCGCCATGGTTTTCAGTGTCGACACGCCGATTAACGGCAAGTTTGCCCCCAGCGCTAACCCCTGAGCAATGCCGATGCCAATACGCACACCGGTAAAACTTCCGGGCCCCCGGCCAAAGGCCAGCGCATCCAGGTCCTTCAGCGCAACGCCGCCTTCCTGCAAAATCTGCTGCACCAGCGGCAGAATACGTTGCGTATGTTCCCGGGCACAAAGTTCAAAATGTGCCAGCAACCGATCTTCATTCAGTAGTGCGACCGAACAGGCTTCCGTTGCCGTATCAATGGCTAAAATTCGCGTGGACATACCAACCTCAGGGGAGAAAATTTTCGGCGCGCATCATAGCACATCGCCGTTAGATTAATGACTGCTGCGTCGTTGACTGGAGAAAGTCCACGGCTTTTTGCAGATCGCGCGTGCGCGGCGTTGGCGGCAGGCTGTTAAGAAATACCGCCCCGTAAGGGCGCATCACCAGACGATTATCACAGATCACCAGCACGCCACGGTCGTCAACGTCACGAATCAAACGTCCCACACCCTGTTTAAGCGCGATCACCGCATCGGGCAGTTGGACGTCGTCAAACGGTTCACCGCCCCGGACTTTACAGTCTTCCATGCGGGCTTTCAGCAACGGATCCTCTGGCGAGGTAAACGGCAGCTTATCGATAATCACCAGTGATAATGCATCGCCACGCACATCCACCCCTTCCCAGAAACTGTTCGTCGCCACCAGCAGCGCATTGCCTGCCGCAACAAACTGCTTGAGGATCTGTCCCTTGCTGGTTTCCCCCTGGAGCAAAACCGGAAGCGTCATCGAGGCACGGAACTCGGCCGCCAGCTCACGCATCACCTGATGTGACGTACAGAGGAAGAAGCAACGGCCATTATTGGCTTCAATCAGCGGTTTCATCATTCTGGCCAACTGGCGGGCACCGCCAGGCTGATTGGGTGAAGGCAGGTTACGCGGCACACAGAGGAGCGCCTGGCGGGCGAAATCAAACGGGCTGTTGAGGATCAACGTCTCCGCCTTCCCCACGCCAAGCCGTTCAACAAAGTGTGTCATCTGTTCATTCACCGCCAGCGTCGCTGAGGTAAATATCCAGCTCGCCGGGCGTTCATCCATCACTTCACGGAAACGGTCGGAAACGGAGAGCGGGGTCAACGCCAGTACAAAATTACGCGCGTTACATTCATACCAGTAGCTGAAACCGGGCTGCGTGGTGTCTTTCAGGCGTTTCAGGCGCCCGCGATAAAGTGACGCACGTTCGAATGCCGCATCCAATAACGCAGAGCGCCCCAGTGAGAGTTTCGCCACGTCGTAACACAGTTCAAGTGCATCATCCAACAGCAGCAGGGCACGCTGGATCTGCGGGTTGCTCAGCAGCTCTCGCAGGTTACCGCGAAAACCGGGATCGCCTAATGACAGACGAAAATCCTGAGTGCTTTGCGCCAGGCGATCGGCCGACTTCTGGAGCTGCTGCATATCACGGACTTCGGTGCGGTAGGCAATGGTGATGTCTTTCGCCAGATCGAGCAGTTGGCGGCTGGAAAGTTGTTGCCCGAAATACTGGCTGGCGATATCCGGAACCTGATGTGCTTCATCGAAAATCATCACGTCGGCATCGGGGATCAGCTCGGCAAAGCCACTCTCCTTCACCACCATATCGGCCAGGAACAGATGATGATTGACCACCACCACATCAGCATCCATCGCTTTACGTCGCGCTTTCACCACAAAACAGTCTTTATACTGCGGGCAGTCACTGCCCAGACAGTTATCGTTGGTGCTGGTGACCAGCGGCCAGATGGTGCTGTCTTCCGCTACGCCACCGCAGGTGCTGATATCACCATCCACCGTTTCGTTTGACCAGCCGCGGAGATGAACGAGATCGCTCATTGCCTGCACCGCCAGCTCGCCCCCGGCCATCGACTGCTGCTCCAGTCGCTCCAGGCAGAGATAGTTGGACCGCCCTTTCAGCAGCGCCATGATGCCTTTGAATTTGAGCGCCTTTGCCACCGTTGGCAGATCGCGGCTGTAGAGCTGATCCTGCAACGCTTTTGATCCGGTCGAGACGATCACTTTTTTTCCCGAACGCAGCGCCGGGGCCAGATAGGCATAGGTTTTCCCCGTACCGGTTCCGGCTTCCACGACCAGCTCACTTTTGCTGTCAATGGCACGCGCTACCGCAGCCGCCATCTCGCGCTGAGGTTCACGTGGCCTGAAGCCGGGAATCGCCTGCGCCAGAGCGCCATCTGCTGCAAAATCGTCTACCACATACCCTCACCACCTGGTTAAAACGACAGTGATTATGGCAGTATCCGCCAGCGCACTCCACCCTTTAGATGACAGGCACCGCTAATCTGTGCCAGTCTGTCGCGGTTTTGAGTGCATTTAAAAGGAGCCAGCATGACCATTGAACGTATTGATCCTGAACATCGTATGTCCGAAGCCGTTATACATAAAGATACGGTGTATTACACCAGCGTGCCGGAAAATCTGGATGACGATGCTGAAGCGCAGACGGCGAATGCCCTGGCGGTGATCGATAAACTACTGACTCGCGTCGGTTCAGACAAAAGTAAGATTCTGGATGCCACCATTTTTCTGGTGAATAAATCGGATTTTGCGGCGATGAATCGCGCGTGGGATGCGTGGGTGTCTCCAGGTAACGCACCGGTGCGCTGCACCGTGCAGGCCAACCTGATGAACCCGAAATATCTGGTCGAAATTAAAGTGATTGCTGCCAGGTAATGCTTTCCCCCTGCCGGGCTGGCAGGGGTTAACCACTTATTCGTCGTACTCTTCTTCTTCGTCGTCGTGGTTGTTGTCACCCATGTAATCTTCTTCATCTTCATCGAACATCACCGGAACATTGCCGCCAGTGTGGTTCTCACGGATTTCAGCTGCCACCAGGCCAATCGCCTCGCCGCTGCTCATTCCCTCTGACATCAGCTTATGAATGCGTTCAACCGCGTCCTGCTGCTGTTCGTGTGATAACGCGGGTAATCCTGTAGACATAGTGACTCCTGGGGTGATTTGCGGTGCGGATTATTCCACGGGCGACAAAGAGATGCCAGCAGCATAAAAATATGTCACGCTTGGCGTCTCATTGAAATTTTCTCTGCTGAAGAACCATGTCGCCTGTTTATCATCTTCTCAAGTATACGCCAGATGCCGTTGAGCATCATTTTGCCCGCCTGTCCCATCGGCCCTGGGCGATGCTGCTGCATTCCGGTTTCGCCGATCACAGTGATAACCGATTCGATATTATGGTCGCTGACCCCCGGGTGACGCTGACCACGCGCGGTATCCAGACCGTGATTGAACAGGATAGCACCTGCTGCGTCAGCGAAGACGACCCGCTGGCGCTGCTCCAGCAGCAGTTAACAGCCTGCGGATTACAGGCGCAGCAGCAGGATGACCTGCCTTTTCAGGGTGGCGCACTTGGCCTGTTTGGTTACGATCTGGGCCGCCGTTTTGAGCGGATACCCACGACGGCCGATCAACAGCTGACCACACCGGATATGGCGGTGGGCATCTATGACTGGGCGTTAATCGCCGATCATCACAAGAAGACGCTAACGCTGGTGGTTCAGGGCGACCTCGCAGCGCGTCTGGCGTGGCTGGATGCTCAGCAGGCAACACCCGCCGTCCCCTTCCAGCTCACCAGCGCGTGGCAGGCGAATATGACGCGTGAGCAATACGGCGAAAAATTTCGTCAGGTCCAGCAGTGGTTACTGTCCGGTGACTGCTATCAGGTCAATCTGGCGCAGCGCTTCGCCGCCCGTTATTGCGGTGATGAATGGCAGGCCTTTTTACTGCTGTGCCGTGCTAACCGCGCGCCGTTTAGCGCCTTTATCCGTCTGCCAGGCAGCGTGCTCCTCAGCCTTTCTCCGGAACGGTTTATTAAACTGCGCCACCGGCAGATTGAAACCCGCCCGATTAAAGGCACGCTGCCCCGCCTCGCGGACCCGGTGGCAGATCGCCTGCAAGGCGAGAAGCTGGCGCAGTCTCCGAAGGATCGCAGCGAGAATCTGATGATTGTGGATCTGCTGCGCAATGATATCGGTCGGGTAGCAACGCCGGGCAGTGTCAACGTCCCTGAGTTATTTGTCGTCGAGCCTTTCCCGGCAGTCCATCATCTTGTCAGCACCATTACCGCCGTGCTGAAGCCTGAACTGACCGCCTGTGATTTACTGCGCGCCTGTTTCCCCGGCGGCTCCATTACCGGCGCACCAAAAGTACGGGCGATGGAAATTATTGAAACGCTGGAACCTCAACGGCGTAATGCCTGGTGTGGCAGTATCGGCTATATCAGCGTCTGCGGGCGGATGGATACCAGCATCACCATTCGCACCCTGATTGCTGAAGACAGTACGCTATATTGTGCTGCCGGCGGCGGTATTGTCGCCGACAGCGATGAAGCCTCTGAGTATCAGGAGACGTTTGATAAAGTGAATCGCATTTTGCCCTGCCTGGAGTCACCGCCTGATGAACGCTGAGCATCCATCACTCACGCGCTTTCTGACGCGTTTCATGCTGCAACCGCCAGAGGCAGGCAAGCAAAATTTGCCTCGTCGACAGGCTGCAGTCCTGGTGCCGATTATTGCGCATCCTGAACCGACGTTACTGCTGACACGTCGCGCCGCGTCACTGCGCAAGCATGCGGGCCAGGTGGCTTTCCCCGGAGGCATGATGGACAGCAGCGATGCTTCTCTGGTGGCTACCGCCCTGCGTGAAGCGCAGGAAGAAGTCGCCATACCGCCCGATGCTGTGCGGGTTATTGGCGTGCTGCCCCCGGTGACCAGCAGCACCGGTTTTCAGGTCACGCCAGTGGTTGGCGTGCTGCCGCCGGGTCTTAACTGGCATGCAAATGAAGATGAAGTGGAATCGGTATTTGAGATGCCGTTGCGTGAAGCGCTGCGTCTCGGGCGTTATGCGCCGTTGGATATCCAGCGCTCAGGACAGATGCACCGCGTCTGGCTTTCATGGTTCGATGACTACTTTATCTGGGGTATGACCGCCGGAATTATTCGCCAGTTGAGCCTGCAAGTGGCTAAATAACGATAAACAGGCTAAAATACAGCCATTAGTTGCTTCAAAAAGCGCCTTTACATTATTTTTCACCAGATTATTGCCACATGGCGATCCAAATCACTGCAATACGGCGTTTTTTCATTTATATTTCACGCAAATTGTGGGTACCCGAAATCTTCTCCCACTGCGTGATTAAAAATCCTCCAAGGAGCGTACAACGTGATTAGCGTTTTCGACATGTTTAAGATCGGCATTGGCCCGTCAAGTTCTCATACGGTTGGCCCAATGAAAGCCGGCAAACAGTTCGTCGACGATCTGGTGAACAATCGCCAGCTCTCTTCGGTGACGCGTATTGCTGTCGATGTCTATGGTTCTCTGTCCCTGACGGGCAAAGGCCACCATACCGATATCGCCATTATTATGGGGCTGTCTGGCGCCTCGCCGGAAAGCGTTGATATCGATGCTATCCCTGCCTTTATCCGTGATGTCGAAGAGCGCCAGCGCCTGCTGCTGGCCAGCGGTGCCCACGAAGTTGATTTCCCACGTGAAGGCGGCATGGTGTTCCGCAGCGATAACCTGTCGCTGCATGAGAATGGCATGACCATTCACGCTTTTGCTGGCGACCTGCGTATCTACAGCAAAACCTACTATTCTGTTGGCGGCGGCTTTATTGTTGACGAAGAGAACTTCGGTAAATCGGTGGTGAATGAAGTCGCCGTTCCTTATCCGTTCAACTCGGCAAAAGAGATGCTGGCCCACTGCCAGATGACCGGACTGTCGCTCTCCGGCATGATCATGAAGAACGAACAGGCCGTGCACAGCCGTGCCGATATCGAGCGCTATTTCACCGATATCTGGCAGACGATGCGTGAATGTATCGATCGCGGGTTGAACACTGAAGGCGTGCTGCCAGGCCCACTGCGTGTACCGCGCCGTGCTTCGGCGCTGCGCCGCCTGCTGGTGTCCTCTGATAAAATGTCCAGCGACCCGATGATTGTCATCGACTGGGTCAATATGTTTGCTCTCGCCGTGAATGAAGAGAATGCGGCCGGTGGCCGTGTTGTGACGGCACCGACTAACGGCGCATGCGGCATCGTCCCTGCGGTACTGGCTTACTATGACCACTTTATTGAGCCTGTCACCCCTGAAATCTTTACCCGTTACTTTATGGCCTCTGGCGCCATTGGCATTCTGTATAAAATGAACGCCTCTATCTCCGGCGCGGAAGTCGGTTGCCAGGGTGAAGTGGGCGTTGCCTGCTCCATGGCGGCGGCGGGTCTGGCAGAACTGCTGGGGGCTAGCCCGGAGCAGGTCTGTGTGGCGGCGGAAATCGGCATGGAGCACAATCTGGGGCTGACCTGTGACCCGGTTGCCGGACAGGTGCAGGTGCCGTGCATTGAACGTAATGCGATTGCCTCGGTAAAAGCGATTAACTCCGCCCGTATGGCGATGCGCCGTACCAGCGAAGCGCGCGTCTCACTCGATAAAGTGATCGAGACCATGTACGAGACGGGCAAGGATATGAATGCTAAATACCGCGAGACATCGCGCGGTGGACTGGCGATAAAAGTCCAGTGTGATTGATTCATCAACGCCACCTCCCCGGTGGCGTTTCTTTTTGCGCCATTCAGCAAAAATAGTTTAGCTCCCGGCTATCGCCAACAGCAGGAAATAGCTAAAGTGTTTTGGCGTGTCTTGTGAGAGTAAGTTCCTGTTTTTGAGCCATTCAGCTTTTCTCTTCAACACTACTAAACTTAATGCCTCAGTTGCCGATAATTGGTATTCGGTCTCTATATACGCGTCTTGATCTAAGGGTGGTTACTGATGCAAATGTCCCAGGAAGTATTCGGACAGTTTCGCCGTAAGCGGTTACTCATCGCTGCGGTTGTTGCCGCGTTGGTGCTCATTCTCACATTAACCTTCCGTTTTATGGAAGAGAAAGGCCGAATAGAGCAGCAGTCGCGCACATTTGCCGATAATGCCATCCAGCGTTTTGATCGCATGTTTTCGCCACTGGATGTGGCGGCGAATAACACCATTGGTCTGGTAGGGCTCACCTGTGGTGAAATCCGTTTCCCACTGATTGAGAAACTGGCGTCATTACAGACGGTCAGATCCATTTTACTGGTCGATGAAGACCGGATTTATTGTTCGAGCATTTATGGCAGTTCGGATATTCCATTTACTGATAACTACCCTGAACTGGCGGTGAATAACCAGCGAATGCTGCTGGCGGTGGATGAGCATCTGATTAAGGGGTCTCCGGTATTATTGTTCTGGACACCGCGTTCGCTGGATAACCGTTCAGGTATTATTCAGATCATCAACATTGAGCTGATGACCAACTATCTGTTGGAGCCAACGCTCCCCTGGGTAGAACGCGCCATTTTCAATGTCGGAGGGAAGAGTCTCGAATACGGCAACCCAATGATCGAAACGGCGGTGCCATCGGAAGATGAAGTCAGCTACGAAGAATCGTCGTTACGTTACCCGTTCTCTATTACACTTTTTGGGCCATCCCCTTCCCGTCTGGCATTGATGACGGTACCTTCGCAACTGCCACTGGCGCTGCTGTTAAGTTTACTGATGGGATACATTGTCTGGCTGGCAACCGCCAACCGCATGAGTTTGTCCTGGCAAATCAGCTATGGCATTACCGCACGTGAGTTTATGGTTTACTGTCAGCCGCTGATCAACGCTCGCAGCGGCGCCTGCGACGGTATTGAACTGCTGTTACGCTGGCATAATCCCCGTCAGGGATGGATACCGCCGGATGTGTTTATCCCGCTGGCTGAACGGCAGAATCTGATTGCTCCGCTGACACGTTTTGTTATCAGCGAGGTGGTTCGCCATCTGCCCGATTTGCCTGGCTGTAAGTCGTTCCATATTGCTATCAACGTTGCAGCTAGTCACTTCCACGATCGGGCGATTATTGATGATTTACAGCGTCTGTGGTGGCCGGCAAACCCGAAACCTCAGCTTATCGTTGAGCTGACAGAGCGTGATTCACTGCCGGTTGTCGATCAGCGCGTCGTCTCCCATCTGCATAAGATTGGGGTCAAACTGGCTATTGATGACTTTGGTACGGGGCACAGTTCGCTCTCCTACCTGAAGACACTCAGCCCGGACGTGCTCAAAATCGATAAGGTGTTCACAGCGGCGATTGGAACAGATGCGATTAATGCGACGGTGACCGACATGGTGATCTCGCTGGCGCAACGGCTGAATATCAGCCTGGTAGCCGAAGGGGTGGAAACCGCAGAGCAGGCGGCTTATCTACGTGAGAAAGGCGTGGATGTGTTGCAGGGTTACTTCTATGCCCGCCCGATGCCATTAGGGGATTTCCCTGACTGGTTGGTGAATCATGAAGAAACACTGGATGCCTGATCGAAAACGGGCAGACCTTTGCAGGTTCTGCCCGTAACAATATTGTTAAGGGGCGCCCGGTGAAGACCTGGCGCCCTTTTTTTATTGTTCGTCTTCGTCGTGCTCATCGCGCTGTTTCGTCACACGAACCAGGTCAATGCGATAATCAGTGGCTTCGATAATCTGGAAGCGCAGTGGCAGTAGCTCAATGACTTCACCAGGCTTAGGTAACTGCCCTTTCTGCTCAATCAACAGACCCGCCAGCGATGCATGATCGTCTTCCGGCCTTACCAGTTCCTGCGTATCCAGCAACTGCTGCAGCGAGTGCAGATCCGTACCGCCTTTCACCAGCCATCCATCACCATCTGCGATAATATCCGGGGTTTCATCTTCGTCCGGGAATTCACCCGCAATCGCTTCCAGCACATCCAGCGGCGTAATCAGCCCCTGCACCACACCGAACTCATTCGTCACGACCACAAAGCTGCCTTTGGCGCGGCGCAGCACGCCCAGCAGATTCAGCGGGTCAAGCGTCTCCGGCACGATAATCGGCGGTGTGCCCGAGGCAAAGCTGGCAACATCAATACCATGATCGAGGGCAACCAGCAGCTCTTTGGCACGCACCACGCCGATGATTTCATCCAGCTCTCCACGACAGACCGGGAATAAGCTGTGCGGCGTGTCCAGAAGCTGGAGGCGAATTTCGTCCATCGGGCGCGTTGCATCCACCCAGGAAATCTCACCGCGTGGCGTCATAATGCTGCGTACAGAGCGTGAAGCCAGCGTCAGTACGCCATTGATCATGTAACGCTCTTCGTCTTTAAACGCTTCCTGCGGCATGATGGCGGCAACTTCGCTGCTCTCACTGCTGTGATTTTCGCTCTGGCGGCGGCCACCCATCAGGCGCTGAATCGCCTCAGCGGTACGCTCACGCATTGGTCGTCTTTCCTGATGGCGCATAAAGTTATGGCGCGCAATCTGGTTGAACAACTCGATCAGGATTGAGAAGCCGATCGCAGCATACAGGTAACCTTTCGGTATATGGAAACCAAAGCCTTCTGCCACCAGGCTGAGACCAATCATCAACAGGAAGCTCAGACACAGCACCACTACCGTCGGGTGCGCGTTGACGAAGTTTGTCAGCGGCTTAGAGGCCAGCAACATCACCCCCATCGCGATCACCACGGCCGTCATCATAATCGCCAGATTGTTTACCATCCCGACCGCTGTGATCACGGCATCAAGCGAGAACACGGCATCAAGAATAACGATCTGCACTACCACCGCCCAGAAACTGGCATAACCTTTATTCCCGCCGGCGTTCATGTCGCGGTTTTCCAGCCGTTCATGGAGTTCCATCGTGGCTTTGAACAACAGGAAAAGTCCCCCGAGCAGCAGAATAAGGTCGCGTCCGGAGAAGCTGAACTCGCCAATGCTAAACAGCGGGGTGGTTAACGTCACAATCCATGAAATCAGCGACAGCAGTCCCAGACGCATAATCAGCGCCAGCGACAGGCCAATAAGACGCGCTTTATCGCGCTGCTTCGGTGGCAGTTTGTCGGCAAGGATGGCAATAAAGACCAGGTTATCAATACCCAGTACGATCTCAAGAACGATGAGCGTGAAGAGACCTGCCCAGATTGAGGGGTCTAAGAGAAATTCCATGACAGACTCCGGAAAAAGGAACGGCAATACGCAGCAGACGTTCGAATGAGCGTGCAGCAGGGATGACAACAAGAGGAATGTACGGTTACGTCAGGAGACGTTAAAAGCGGTACCGGAAAGCCCGGCGGCATCATTGAGCGACTTCGGTGACAGTCCATAGGGAGGGCTGAGGCCCGTTACTCCTGTATTGAAAAAGGATCCCTACTCTATCAGGTGAAACATGCGCGTCAAAATAATTTCTTACACTCCCGCGGCGTGCTGCACATTTCTGGATAATGTTTCATCAACGTTCCAGAAATCGCGATTAACGTCTAAATAGCTGAGCACCGTCACATAATTTATTTTTTCGCGTACTAAAATAATTCCCGTTACTACGCTGTGTGTTTAAAGGCGCTGATACATTCTCACCGCGCTGCACTAAAAGTTGGACCTCAATCATACTGGATGCAACAGGATTCAGGTGAACCTCGCGCGGCTTGCAGACAAAGCCGTTGCCAACTGATACAGGAGGTAGCAAGTGACTATTGCTATTATGATTGGCACGCACGGCTGGGCAGCAGAGCAACTGCTGAAAACCGCCGAAATGCTGTTAGGGGAACAGGAAAATGTCGGCTGGATCGACTTTGTCCCCGGGGAAAATGCCGAAACGCTGATGGAGAAATACCAGGCGCGGCTGGCTGAGATGGACAGTACGCAGGGTGTGCTGTTTCTGGTTGATACATGGGGAGGCAGCCCGTTTAACGCCGCCAGCCGCCTTGTTGTCGATAAACCAGGTTATGACGTTGTCGCCGGGGTCAATATTCCGATGCTGGTCGAAGTGCTGATGGCACGTGACGATAACTCCACGTTCGATGAACTGGTCGCACTGGCCGTTGAAACCGGGCGCGAGGGCGTCAAAGCACTGAAAGCCAAAATTCCTGAAGCGACACCTGCCGCTATAACGAAAGCCCCTGCCGCTCCGCAGGCTCCTCTTCAGCCCGGTGAGCATATGAAAATCGGGCTGGCACGCATCGATGACCGCCTGATCCACGGGCAAGTTGCTACACGCTGGACCAAAGAAACCAACGTCACACGTATTATTGTCGTCAGTGATGAAGTCGCCGCTGACAACGTCCGTAAAACGCTCCTCACCCAGGTTGCCCCACCCGGTGTCACCGCGCATGTGGTTGATGTCGCTAAGATGATCCGTGTGTGGAATAACCCGAAATACGGCAAAGACAAAGTCATGCTGTTATTCACCAATCCCACCGACGTTGTCCGCCTGGTCGAAGAAGGTGTCACCATCCCCTCAGTGAACATCGGAGGTATGGCATTCCGTCAGGGTAAAACCCAGGTGAACAATGCCGTTTCGGTTGATGCGAAAGATATTGAGGCGTTTAAAAAGCTGAACGATCGCGGTATCGAACTGGAAGTGCGCAAAGTGTCCAGCGATCAGAAACTGAAAATGATGGACCTGATCGGCAAAATAGCTCAGTAGCCCGTGGCCTGATGTTTCAGGTTGAACTCCGTTCTGGCATTAAAGAGGAAAAGTGTAATGGAGATTACCACGCTGCAAATTGTTCTGATTTTTATCGTCGCCTGTATTGCAGGTATGGGATCAATCCTCGATGAATTTCAGTTCCACCGGCCATTAGTGGCCTGTACGTTAATTGGCGCCGTTCTCGGCGATATGAAAACAGGCATTATCATCGGTGGTACGCTGGAGATGATCGCGCTGGGCTGGATGAATATCGGTGCCGCCGTGGCCCCGGATGCCGCACTGGCGTCTATCATCTCGACCATTCTGGTTATTGCGGGTGGGCAGAGCGTGGGTGCTGGTATTGCCCTTGCTATCCCGCTGGCAGCAGCTGGTCAGGTGCTGACCATCATCGTGCGTACCATCACCGTTGCCTTCCAGCATGCGGCCGATAAGGCAGCCGAAAAAGGTAATTTAACCGCTATCTCATGGATCCACGTCTCTGCGCTGGTATTGCAGGCGATGCGTATCGCCATCCCGGCACTGATTGTTGGCGTCTCTGTTGGCACCCACATCGTGCAGGAACTGCTGAACTCGATCCCAGACGTGGTCACTAACGGCCTGAATATTGCCGGTGGCATGATCGTGGTGGTGGGTTACGCGATGGTGATTAACATGATGCGTGCCGGTTATCTGATGCCGTTCTTCTACCTCGGTTTCGTGACCGCGGCATTCACCAGCTTCAACCTGGTTGCGCTGGGCGTGATTGGTGTGGTGATGGCCATCCTGTACATCCAGCTGGCACCGAAATATAACCGTGTTGCTGGTGCGCAGGCCTCAGGCCCGGCGAATAATGACCTTGATAACGAACTCGATTAAGGAAAGGTGAGAGAAATGGTTGATACAACTACCACTACGCAGAAGAAATTAACACCAGGCGACATCCGCGGTGTGTTCTTACGCTCAAACCTGTTCCAGGGTTCGTGGAACTTCGAACGTATGCAGGCGCTGGGATTCTGTTATTCCATGGTGCCGGTGATCCGCCGTCTGTATCCGGAGAACAACGACGACCGTAAACAGGCGATCAAACGCCATCTGGAATTCTTTAATACCCATCCCTACGTTGCCGCACCCGTGCTCGGCGTAACGATGGCGATGGAAGAGCAGCGTGCGAACGGTGCCGCCATCGATGATGCCGCGATTAACGGTATCAAGGTGGGCCTGATGGGGCCGCTGGCCGGCGTGGGTGACCCGATCTTCTGGGGAACCGTGCGCCCGGTATTTGCGGCACTGGGTGCGGGTATCGCCATGAGTGGCAGCCTGCTGGGCCCACTGCTGTTCTTCGTACTGTTTAACCTGGTGCGTTTACTGGTACGTTATTACGGCGTGGCTTATGGCTACCGCAAAGGGGTGGATATCGTCAGTGATATGGGCGGCGGCTTCCTGCAAAAACTGACTGAGGGGGCGTCCATTCTCGGCCTCTTTGTGATGGGGGCGCTGGTCAACAAATGGACCCACGTTAACGTGCCGCTGGTTGTATCGAGGATCACTGACCAGACCGGAAAAACTACGGTCACCACTGTGCAATCCATTCTTGATCAGTTGATGCCGGGCTTAATTCCGCTGCTGTTGACCTTCGGGTGTATGTGGCTGCTGCGTCGCAAAGTCAACGCATTGTGGATTATCATGGGCTTCTTCGTGATTGGTATTTTCGGTTACTGGGTCGGCCTGCTGGGCGTATAACAACGTATCACTCAACTCTACATCATTCGAGTCCCCTCCTGGGGACTTGAAGTATGACGAGTTCATCACATATTCTCTCAGGGGCCAGCACAGTCTGGCCCTTTTTTTGGACGCTGATATGTTTTTGACTGATTACCTGATTATTCTGTTTATTGTTTTGATTTTTCTTTATGGGCTTTACGACGAACTGATCATGGACCGTTTGCAGGGTCCAACGCGGCTGAAAGTCCTGTTGCAACGGCGTAATAAGCTCGACAGCCTGATTTTCATCGTCCTGCTGGGTATTCTCTTATACAAGAATGTGAGTGACCAGGGTCCGCAGATCACCACTCTGTTGCTCATGGCGCTGGGTGCGTTGACGGCGTGGTTATTCTGGATACGCGCACCGAAGCTGCTGCTAAAGCAGCATGGTTTTTTCTACGCTAACGTTTTTATCCCCTGGGGGCGTATCAGCGCCATCAACCTGTCTGAAGATGGCGTGCTGGTGATTGCACTGGAAAACCGTCGTTTACTGATCCATGTGCGTCAGCTCGATGATTTGGAGAAGATTTATCAGGTTATGCTGGAGAGTCGCTAACATCCATCGCGATGGCAGAAGCGCTGTCGCGCTGCCACAGACGCAGGGTGAAATCTGTCTCACAGGAGAACTGTTCGGTGGTGGCAAGAATTCCCCACACTTCAGGGCGCGCACGCCAGGCGAAAGGCGTCATCTGCAACAAGGCGCCAGACTCTTCGCTGTTCAATGTCATGGGATAGCTTAGCTGCTGCTCTTCGACCAGCGTAAAGCCAGGCATCTCTTCAGGCGTGGTATCGTGCAACTGCACATCCTGGTAAATCAGCGCTTTAAACTGCATCAGATGGCGTGGACCGGGCGTCACTGTCAACACGTAGCCCTGAGGTCTGACTACGCGCGCCAGCTCCTCAGCCTTGCAGGGTGCGTAGATGCGCAGCACGGCATCAAACTGATTATCACTGAACGGCAGACGATGGCTGGAAGCCACGCAGAACTCAACGTTGCCATAACGCTTTGCCCCGGCACGAACGGCAATCTTCGCCACATCCAGACCGTAGACTTTCGCCTCCCCCTGCGCTTCCAGGCGGTTGGCCACTTCATGGGTGTAATACCCCTCCCCACAGCCAATATCCAGCACGCTGACAGGCGGCTGTGGCAAAACACGCACCAGTAAATCACAGACCTGTTGTTGCAGCGGCTGGTAGTGCCCGGCATCCAGGAAGTTGCGTCTTGCCTGCATCATGTCAGCGCTGTCACCCGGCTGTTTAGAGCGTTTATGCTGTACCGGCAACAAATTGACGTAGCCCTCTTTCGCCTGATCAAACTGATGATGATTTGAGCAGCTGTAAATACGCTGATTAAACAGCAGCGGTTGCTGGCAGAGAGGACACTGGTACGACATAACAACACTCCATAAACAGATGACGCGGCAGTTTACTGCAAACCCCGATGAAAATCCCGCAGACAATGACGCAAAAAAGCCCCGTCATTTCTGACGAGGCTTTAGTATTCAGATTTCAGCCTGGATTACACGCAGGGCGGCAATGACAGGCTCAGATCGAAAATTAGATAGCGGTGACGTTCACAGCAGCAGGGCCTTTCTGGCCGTCCTGAATTTCGAACTCAACGTTCTGGCCTTCAGCCAGAGTTTTGAAGCCATTACCCTGGATTGCAGAGAAATGTACGAATACATCTTTGCTGCCGTCAGCAGGAGTGATGAAACCAAAACCTTTAGACTCGTTGAACCACTTAACCTGACCTTTAATCTTTGCCATTTTGCAAATTCCTTAGAGTGTTTATTCGCCCGTGGGCTTTACTTACAGAAAAACCAGAGACATAACTGCATGAGGCACTAAATTAAAGATCGGCAAGGAAGTGGAATTCAACGTCAACGTCTTTACTCAGAACTTCTTTACTGAAGATGCCATACATAAACAGAACTGTACCTCGTTTTACCCGAATGTTTTATCACATATCCGTTAATTAATGGCAAGTCATTTTTAAACAGAGATAGTGATGTCGCACACATTTGAAACGATAGCCGATACAGATTGCACGTACATGCATGACGCTTCATCAACGATGAACACCTCATTCCCCTGCTGACCCCTTTCACTGCCTGCTCAGGCTGAGCGATATTTTAAACCGCAGATGCCATGAAGTCTATGCTGATAAGGTGTAAACCTTATATTTTGCGCGAAAATTATTGCATAAATATGGCAAAGCATTGACGAAAGTTATCGTTGATAAACACACAATAACGGGAGTAAGGCCACCTCCACTTGTACAAAAATCCGGCATTAGCGCCAGTGTATATTTGTATTGCACCAAAATCATGAAAGTCGCTAACTCATTGCCCCATTTAAAAGCATTGATCTGACCCCGCGTATTATCACAATCAAATCACTCTATTTGCATTATTAGATCCGGGTTCTTAATTTTCACTGCGATATAAGAAAACAGGGTTAAGGTCAATCCGAATCGATATTATCCAGCAGCATTTTACCTCCGATTATCCACGGCTTAAAACGGGTCAAATCCAGCCCTGCGGACAGCATTGCCTGCTCCAGTACCTGAGGGGGGTCATCCAGTGATTCATCGGCAAGCTCAAATACCCCCCAGTGGATCGGGATCGTCACAGGCTCACCTATTGCCTGATGGAGCGAGACGGCCTGGTCAGGGTCCATATGCTGAGACTGCATGAACCATTTTGGTGCATAAGCACCGACCGGCAAGGCAGCAAGTGTAAACGGCCCTAACCGTCTTGGGATCTCCAGTAACCCCTCCCAATAACCGCTGTCGCCGCTAAACCAGAAATTAAGCGTCTGACTTTTTATGACCCAGCCGCACCACAATGAACGATTTCGGTCCCACAGCGTACGCATACTCCAGTGGCGTGCAGGCACTGCGTGAAAGGTTAACCCGTACGCCTGAGTCTGCTGCCACCAGTCGAGCGGCACGACCTGACGTGCACCGCGATGCTTAAACCACGTTTCCAATCCTAGCGGCACCACAAAGGTGACCTGCGGAAAACGACGTAGAATTTTTTTTATCGTTGGACGATCAAGGTGGTCGTAATGATTGTGGGAGATCAGCACCACATCCAGCCGGGGTAAATCCTCAATCGCCAGCGCAGACGGCGTTTGACGCTGTGGACCATAAAAACTAAGGGGGGAAGCGCGTAATGAGAGCGCAGGATCGATCAGGGTATAATGTCCGGCGGTACGTAGCAGCATGCAGGCATGACCCAGCCACCAGACGGCATCCTGTTCACCGCTAAGATCGGCGGGCTGCCACCATTGCCTGATGAACTGTTCATAGCCTTGCGCCGGGGGCCGGGGTAATCCCTGCTGCTTACGTTCTTGCCGCCAGCGTTTGAGATCGCCGTTCTGGCGCAAATCTGGCTCCAGGTTACGAAACCCCTCCGGGGTATGGTGAGGTTTTTCAGGGTCGTACCAGGGATTCTGCCAGGCCATTGACGGCTCCTTGATGAAATTAACGCTCCGGAATCAGACGGGTAAAATCTTTGTTCTCAGCGGTATCCGTGGTTTTTTCTGCCTGCTCTTTACCCGCAACCGAATCGGTCAGACGGCGCAGCAACACATTTTGTTTTTTCTGCTCTTCCAGCAGTGCTTCCAGCAACTGAATTTGCTGATTTGCCCTGACGCTGGCCCGATTAACAAAAAACCAGACTACCAGCCCAATAATGACCAGGACAGTCACCACACCCATTGATGCGATATCCATCGCACCTGTCGTCATTTCGTTCATACATGCCTCAAAACTGAAAATGGGCTACCGAAGTACGTTAGCGCCGCCGAGATGATTTTACCTGCTCGGGCGTTAATTGATAGCTGCATCACAAAATACTCAACGTACTGCGACAGAAATGTTCCGCGCTTTCAGTATCCTCTTATCGTTTTTAGTACCAGTAACCTGCATGGTGCTATGCTTAGCGCGGGCAGTGAGGACACCGCCTGAACAATAATAAGGGGATACACATGAAATTTTTGCTACGGATCGTTGCATTGCTGGTCATCATCTGGCTGGCAATGCTATTGACAGGCTATGGCGTTCTGACAGGCAGCAACAAAAATGTCGCGGGAATGGGGCTTCAGTGCCAGTATCTGACAGCACGCGGCATGGTGATTGCGCAGTATCTGCATACTGATAGCGGGATCATCGGCGTGACAGACTGTCCTCTGCTGAGGAAGAGCTCGGAAGTGGTCGACAACTGACAGACAATCGGGCCAGCGCACTGCTGGCCCATTCCGTATCAGAAAGGATAGTCGTGGTAGCCCATCTGCTCGGAGATGTTTTTCGCCGCCTGATGCAGCATCGCGACGTATCCTTTTTTATGTTCTTCTGAGAAACGAATGGTCGGGAATGAAATACTCAGACCAGCAATCACCACGCCGAAGCGATCAAAGACTGGCACCGCAATACAGCGTAGACCTTCTTCCTGCTCTTCATTATCCTCACCAAAGCCCTGAGAACGCACCTGGTCCAGCGCAGGTAACAGTGCTGCAGCGCTGTCGAGCGTCCTTGACGTGCTGCGGGTAAACTCGACACCCGTCAGAATCTCCTCGACTTCTGCGCGGTCTCGCCAGGCCAGCAGCACTTTACCAATTGCCGTGCTGTGGAGTGGATTACGACGACCAATACGGGAATACATACGCAGGTTGTATAATGAATCCACCTTATGGATGTAAACAATACTGTCTTCTTCCAGGGCCCCAAGGTGGATCGTTTCTTTCGTCTGACGCGAAATATCACGCATCTGTACATCGGCACTGCGGATCAGATCGACATTCTGTAATGCTTTTGCGCCCAGCTCGAACAGTTTAAGGGTCAGCGCATACTTCTCAGACTCCCCTTCCTGTGAGACGTAGCCCAGGGTTTTCATGGTCTGCAGAAAACGGTAAACGGTACTTTTCGACATCATCACCCGCTGCGAAAGCTCGGTGATACCATTTTCACGTTCCTCGCCCAGCGCCTGCAAAATGCCAAACACTTTCATGACCGAAGAGACGGAGTCTGGTTGTTTATCTGAATCGGCACTGATCATGTTTTACCTTTAAGTGTTTTATAAAAAATGGAACGCTATTTCCATTATACGGCCCGCACCCTGAGTGTGCAACGACCTGCGCGTGATGACGGACACATCCGGTGATAGTTTTCAGCCAGTTACAGACTGGAAAAAATCGTAAAAACCATTAGCATGGTGATATTCGCCCCTCTGACTATTTCATCACCATGCCGCCTGAATCACCGACTGACGGTTTACCGTTACCCCAACGCTACGGGGCCATTGTGGCCATTGCGCTCGGCATTACTGTCGCTGTGCTTGATGGTGCCATTGCCAACGTTGCACTACCGACCATCGCTCGCGAGCTTCATGCCAGCCCGGCACAGTCCATCTGGATTGTGAATGCCTACCAGCTGGCGATTATTGTCTCGTTGCTGTCGCTCTCTTTTCTGGGTGATATGCTGGGTTATCGCCGCGTTTACCAGTGCGGCCTGGTGCTGTTTACCTGCACGTCATTATTCTGCGCCCTCTCAGACTCGCTGAGCATGTTAACCTTCGCCCGCGTGTTGCAAGGGTTCGGCGGCGCAGCGCTGATGAGCGTCAACACCGCACTGATACGTATTATCTATCCCCAGCGCCACCTCGGGCGCGGTATGGGAATTAATTCGCTGATTGTCGCCGTCTCCAGCGCCGCGGGGCCAACGGTGGCCGCTGCGATACTGTCTTTCGCCTCCTGGCAGTGGCTGTTTCTGATCAATATCCCGGTCGGCATTGCCGCACTGTATCTCGCCCTGCGTTTCCTGCCAGACAATCAGCAGAAGTCTCAGGGGCAGCGTTTTGACGTCGCCAGCGGTGTGATGAACGCTCTCACCTTCGGCCTGCTTATCTCGCTGCTGAGTGGGTTCGCCCAGGGAGTGGATGGCAGGCTACTGTTGGCAGAGCTGTTGTTGCTCCTGGTTGTTGGCACCCTGTTTATTCGCCGTCAGCTTAGAATGACATTTCCGCTGCTGCCGGTGGATCTTTTCCGCATCCCGGTCTTTGCATTGTCAATTGGCACATCGGTCTGTTCTTTCTGTGCGCAGATGCTGGCGATGGTTTCACTGCCGTTCTTTTTGCAAAGCGCACTGGGGCGGAGCGAGGTCGCCACGGGGCTGCTGCTAACGCCGTGGCCGCTGGCCACCATGGTGATGGCACCGATTGCTGGCAGGCTGATTGAACGCGTTCACGCCGGGCTATTGGGCGCTATTGGGCTGGCAATGTTTGCCAGCGGGTTATTTGTTCTGGCTTTGTTGCCTGCCAGCCCGGCTGACGGCGATATTATCTGGCGAATGATACTGTGCGGTGCCGGATTTGGTCTGTTCCAGTCGCCCAACAACCACACCATTATCTCTTCTGCCCCGCGCCATCGTAGCGGGGGTGCCAGCGGGATGCTGGGTACGGCAAGACTGCTGGGTCAGGCCAGCGGTGCTGCGCTGGTGGCACTGATGTTTAACCTCTTTGCCACCCAGGGTACTCATCTTTCGCTGCTACTGGCAGGCAGCTTCGCCACCGTCGCCGCGCTGGTCAGCGCTCTGCGCATCACTCAACCACGTAACGTTTGAGCATAAAAAAACCCGCCAGAAGGCGGGTTTTTAATTGAGCAGTGTGGGTGGTTACTTCAGGTATTCACCACTACGCAGCGCTTCAATACGTTTGTCCAGCGGCGGGTGAGACATAAAAAGCTCACTCAGCGACTTAGACTTCCCGTTGATGCAGAACGCCATCATGCTGCTGGCTTCCTGTGGCTCATAACTGGTTTTAAGGCGTTGCAGCGCGGCAATCATCTTCTCACGGCCGGCCAGACGTGCAGCCCCCGCGTCCGCATGGAACTCACGGTGACGTGAGAACCACATGGTGATGATGCTGGCAACAATACCAAAGACCAGCTCCAGTACCATTGAAACCACAAAATACACCATCGGGTTACCGTTGCTGCCCCCTTCTTCATCGCGGTTGCCAGACATAAAGCCTGCCGCCAGCTGCGCTAAAATACGCGAGATGAAGATCACAAAGGTGTTCACAATACCCTGAATCAGCGTCATGGTGACCATGTCACCGTTAGCGATATGGCTAATTTCATGTGCCAGCACCGCTTCTGCTTCATCACGGCTCATGTTCTGCAACAGGCCGGTTGATACCGCGACCAGTGAAGCATCACGACGCGCACCCGTTGCAAAAGCATTGATATCGGGCGCATGGTACACAGCCACCTGCGGCATCGCGATGCCTGCCTGCTGTGCCTGGCGGCCTACGGTTTCCATCAGCCAGCGTTCGGTTTCATTACGCGGCTGTTCAATCACTTCACCGCCGACGGAACGTAACGCCATCCATTTCGACATCAGCAGTGAAACAAACGCACCGCCGAAGCCAAACAGACCCGCCATGATCATCAGGCCCATAACACTGCTTGACTGGATCCCTGTCAGGCTGAGGATCAGCCCGAACACCACCATAACCCCAAGGTTGGTTAACAGGAAAAGAGCAATACGCATCATAAAATTTATTCTTCCTCAGTTATTCCGCTATTCGCGTAACACCATCGTAAGGTCAATACTGTGCATTTCAAGCACTCTTAATCTTTAAGTGCTTAAAAAGACATAACTTTACACTTTGTCTTACTTTTTACGCACCACGCCAGGAGGGAATAAAAAAGGCACAGCGAATGCTGTGCCTGTTGGGCTTATTTCGCCGCGGCTGGGGTCGCTGGCGGCTGCTGTTTTTCCAGCTGCGCCAGGTCTTCAGCAATCTTCACCGTTTCATCGAGATACGGGTCAGGCTCTTTATAATCTTTCGGCAAATCGTCCAGTTTTACCAGGGCCTTTTTGCCTTCTGCTTTCAGACGTGCATTGATGCGTTCCAGACGCAGCGCATCATCTTCCCGGTTCTCTTTTTCACGCTCGGCCAGATTGAGCGAGATGATATTGCGCTTCTCTTTATTCGCATTGAAACGAGCAATATCTTTGATGATGTACTGGAACTCTGCATCTTTCGCGATGCGATCCTGATGTTGCTGGATCAGTTTCGGTTCCAGCGGCTTGAGGTCACCCATTTTCACGTAGGTCGCGGCTTTAACGCTGTCCCACGGCAAGGCATTGTCCTCAAACTTCTCGCCGGTTTCCACCGCTTCCACGCCGGTCGGCATCAGCAGATCAGGGGTCACCCCTTTCCGTTGTGTGCTGCCGCCGTTGATACGATAGAACTTCTGAATGGTGTACTGTACAGATCCCAACGCTGGCCACTCAGGGCGCAACATCTGATCGTAGATACGGTTCAGTGAGCGATACTGCTGCACGGTGCCTTTACCGAACGTCGGTTCACCGACAATCAGCGCACGGCCATAATCCTGCATTGCAGCGGCAAAGATTTCAGACGCTGAAGCACTGAAGCGGTCAACCAGCACCACCAGCGCACCTTTGTAATAGGTCACACCGTCGTTGTCGCTATCCTGACGAATTTTGCCGTTATTATCACGCACCTGCACAACAGGGCCGCCCGGGATAAACAGACCAGAAAGCGATACCGCTTCCGTCAGAGCCCCACCGCCGTTAGTACGCAGGTCGATAACAATACTGTCAACATTCTGCTTTTGCAGTTTCTGCAACTGCACTTTCACGTCATCGGTCAGACCAACATAGAAGCCGGGGATATCCAGCACGCCGACTTTCTGTTTGCCAACGTTATGCACGGTCATTTTCACCGCGCGATCTTCCAGACGGATTTTTTCACGCGTCAGCGTGACGGTACGGGTTTTGGTTCCTTTACCGGCAGGCAGGATCTCCAGGCGAACTTTGCTGCCTTTTGGCCCTTTAATCTGCGCAACCACATCGTCCAGACGCCAGCCGATCACATCGACCACCGGCTTACCTGGCTGGCCAACACCGACAATGCGATCGCCAACGGTGATCGTTTTGCTCTTGGCTGCAGGGCCACCCGCCACCATGGAATTGATCACGGTGTAGTCATCATCCATTTGCAGCACCGCACCAATACCTTCCAGAGACAGGCTCATTTCGGTATTGAACTGCTCGGTGTTACGTGGAGAGAGGTAGTTGGTATGCGGATCAATTTCGTGCGCAAATGCCGTCATTGCCAGCTGGAAGACGTCCTCGCTATTGCTTTGCGCCAGACGGCGTACCGCGAACTGATAACGTTTAGTCAGAACTTCACGGATCTCTTTCTCATCTTTACCGGCCAGCTTGAGGCTCAGCTCATCATATTTGACCTTCGCGTCCCACAGGGCGTTGAGCTCTGCGGTGCTTTTAGGCCATGGCGCTTTGCTGCGGTCGATATCAATGGTGTCATTGCCGGTGAAAACCATCGGCTTATTCAGCACGGAGAGTGCGTACTGATAACGTTCAAAACGGCGTTTCTGTGTCAGATTGTAGAGATCATAAAACGCCGAAAGCTGGCCGGTTTTTAACTCGTCGCCCAGCGTCGTTTTCTTGTCCGCATATTGCGTAATATCCGACTCCAGCAACACATTGTGGCTGTAGTCGAGCAAGTTCAGATAGCGCTCAAAGATTTTAACGGAAAAATCTTTGTCGAGATCGAACTGGCGATAATGGGAACGGGTGAAACGGGAGGTCACACGCTCACTGACAGTGGCATGCTGTGCTTCCTGATGTAACTGCGGGATTTGATCGGCGCGCGAGATATTGTCAGCCGCAAAAACATTGCCTGCGATAAACAGGCCCGCAATGATGGTGCTTTTAAAAAGAGTGTTCATGCCCTGATTAGCCTCCGTATCAGAACTGCAAGTGTTCTGCGCGTACTATCATTGCCAGGCCGGAAGCTAACTGCACCCGAACGCCATCTTTTGAAATTTCCAAAATAGTGGCATCCATTGCACTTTTACCTGCGGTAACTTTAATGCTCTGGCCAACTTGCAACGCTGATGTGTCGGTAACCGGTTTGCGTGGCTCCGGCTGAGTTTCTACACGAGGTGCGGAAGAGCCTGATTCGACCTGAGGACGAGCGGGTTTGCTGCGCACTTTACGTGGCTGCTCACCTTCTGCCGCAGGTTTACGAACAGGTTTGCGCGGACGACGCGGTGTGGTTTCTTCACCCGCTTCACGCTTTTTCGCCTGCTGCTGTTCGCGTTGTGCCTGCACACGCGCTTTGGCTTCTTCAAGCTGTTTACGCGCATGTTCAACATGCTGTTCGTCCAGTTGGCCACAGGCATTACCATCAAGGTCAACACGCGCTGCGCCAGCTTTGATGCCATAAAGATAGCGCCAGCTGGAAGTGTAAAGACGCAGTGCTGAACGAAGCTGAGTTTTGCTCAAGTTCATTTCGCCCTGCACGCGGTCGACTAAATCCTGAAAGATGCCGATTTTAAGTGGTCGTGCTTCCCCTTCTGCGCTAAAGCATTGTGGAAAACGCTCTGCCAGAAAGGCGATGACTTCTTTGGTGCTATTCAACTTAGGTTGATTTTCCATGAAATTTCCTGATTACAACGGGTTTGCCAATCAGCGCGGGCATGAACAGGCGTCATTATAATGACACCATCAGCAATTGCTACGTGATCCAGCGCTTTAGGTGCGTTTCATGTGAATAAATTTTTCCACATCCGATCCGGCAAGCACCTCGCAAAGCCCGTCCGTCAACGCTTTTAGCCCCGCTTCATCCTCACTGTCAAAGCGGTTATATTCCACACTATCAATGTCCAAAACACCAATAACACTGCCATTAACCACCAGCGGCAACACAATTTCTGCATTACTGGCGGCATCACAAGCGATATGTCCGGGGAATGCGTGCACGTCATCAACGCGCTGAACGGTATTCTCTGCCACGGCCGTTCCACAGACACCACGCCCCACAGGAATACGCACACAGGCGATTTTCCCCTGGAATGGCCCCAGAACCAGCGTTTTTTCTTCCGTTAACAAATAAAAACCTGCCCAGTTAACCCCATCAAGACGTTCGTATAAAAGCGCGCTACAATTGCCCATCACCGCCAGAAAGCTGGTTTCGCCACTGAGTAAGGCACGCATATCACGATTGAGGTCGGTATAAAATTCTGCTTTTGTCATTGTTTAACCATTGTAGAAACGAAGACGACACCGTCAGGCTGCATCGCCCGAAAAATTAAGCATTAAAAAACCAGCGGATCAGATGAATCATTCTGTTAGTTACTATAACCTTAGAATTATCCGAATACTGAAGCATGGCTATACTGAGTCTTGCTCTCATGGCGTTAATCAGCCTAACCCTGCCCTGCACCTGCGCTGTTTGGGCTAAAGCACGATCGGGAATATGAAAATACACGCCATCAGTCATGCTCTGCCACAGGCACGTTATCAGCGATGTCCCCAATGTGATACCCTTTTTTCCTTACCAGATGTGAAATCACGCCAGTCAGCACACTGCCCGCGTTGCAATGCGCTTATCCTTAATGGACGTGACTGGTCAATGACGCGTCTGGCGGCCATGGCCGTCACCATGATGTTGCTGATGCCGTTCGCATTTAATGAATCGTTAATGTCGGTGCGTCTGCTGGGAACCAATATTTATGCCAGCCTGCTGGGCGGCATCATGCAGATGGCGCAACAGGGCGATGTGATCACCGCTGCGATGGTGGCGTTTTGTACCATTGGTGCACCGGTGACGCTGGTCGCCTCCATTGCTTATCTCTATTTTGGTGAAAAACTGGGCATGAACCTGCGCCCGGTGCTCCTGATGCTCGACCGCTTAAAAGAGTGGGTGATGCTGGATATTTATCTGGTGGGTGTCGCCATTGCCTCCATCAAGGTTCAGGACTATGCGGCGATTACGCCAGGCATTGGGCTGATTGCTTTCATTATATTGACGCTACTGAGCCTGCTGACGTTAATTCACCTGAATGTTGAACAGCTGTGGCATCGTTTTTATCCGCAGCCAAACCCCAATGTCCCCCTCGTACAATTGCAGGTTTGTCTGAGCTGCCACCACACCGGGGTCGCCGATGATCGTGGACGTTGCACACGCTGCCACACTCCACTGCGTTTTCGCCGCCACTTCAGCCTGCAAAAATCCTGGGCATCACTGATTGCCTCCATCGTGTTGCTGATCCCGGCAAACCTGCTGCCGATCTCAATCATCTATTTGAACGGCGCGCGTCAGGAAGACACGATTCTTTCCGGGATACTTTCGCTGGCCTCCGGTAATATTCCGGTGGCCGCCGTGGTGTTTATTGCCAGTATTCTGGTGCCCTTCACTAAGGTCATCGTGTTACTGACGCTGTTAATCAGCATTCACTTTAATTGCGAACAGGGGCTGAAAACCCGCATACGCCTGTTGCGCGTGGTGAAATGGGTTGGCCGCTGGTCAATGCTCGATCTCTTCGTTATTTCGTTAACCATGTCGCTGGTCAATCGCGACCAGCTTCTGGCTTTTACAATGGGACCCGCTGCGTTCTACTTCGGATCGGCGGTCATACTTACTATCCTTGCCGTTGAGTGGCTGGATAGCCGTTTACTTTGGGATGCTCATGCAACAGGAAACGCCGACTACACCGACTAGCGCACGCATCAAAAATCGGCGCAAAATATCGCCGTTCTGGTTGCTGCCCTTTATTGCGCTGCTGATTGCCGGCTGGCTGATCTGGACCAATTACCAGGAGCGCGGCACCACGGTCACCATCGATTTCGCTACCGCCGACGGTATTGTGCCCGGCCGCACGCCAGTGCGTTACCAGGGGGTGGAAGTCGGTCTGGTGCAGGGCATCAGCATGACTGACGATCTGCGCACCATTAAGATCAAGGCCAGTATTAAAAGCGATATGAAGGATGCGCTGCGTGAAGATACGCAGTTCTGGCTGGTCACGCCCAAAGCCTCACTGGCCGGTGTTTCCGGCCTGGATGCGCTGGTTGGCGGGAACTACATCGGGATGATGCCCGGTAAAGGCGAACCGCGCGAGAACTTTGTTGCGCTGGATACTCAGCCGAAATACCGCGTCAATACGGGTGAAATGATGATCCACTTGCATGCCCCGGATCTCGGTGCATTGAACAGCGGATCGCTGGTCTATTTCCGCAAAATCCCGGTCGGACGCGTCTACGACTATAGCCTGAATTCGGGCAACAAGGGCGTGACCATCGACGTACTGATTGAACGGCGTTTCACTAATCTGGTGAAAAAAGAGAGCCGCTTCTGGAATGTTTCAGGCGTGAAAGCTGATGTCGGCCTCAGCGGTGCAAAAGTGCAGCTGGAAAGCCTGGCCGCGCTGGTCAATGGCGCTATTGCTTTCGATTCACCAGAAACATCGGAGGCCGCGAAATCCGACGACACCTATGCCCTCTACCCTGACCTGGCGCAAAGCCAGCGCGGCGTGATGATTTCGCTCGATCTGCCAGATGGTAAGAATTTGAAAGAAGGCAGTACTCCGCTGATGTATCAGGGACTGGAGGTCGGCACGCTGACAAAAATGACGCTGCTGGACAGCGGCAAAGTCAGCGGTGAACTGACCCTCGACCCGTCCGTGACCAGCCTGATGCGCACGGGAACCCGCATTGAAATGCGTAGCCCGAAAATTAGCCTGAGCGATACCAGCCTCAGCAGCCTGCTGACAGGCAATACGCTTGAGCTGATCCCGGGTGACGGTGAGCCACAAAATCATTATACGGTCTTGCCAAGCAATGAATCGCTGTTACAGCAACCCAACGCGCTTGAGCTGACGCTCAATGCCCCGGAAAGCTACGGCATTGATGCCGGGCAGCCGCTGATGCTGCACGGAATGCGCATTGGACAGGTGATCAAGCGTACCCTGAATGAAAAAGGCGTAACCTTTAATGTTGCCGTGGCGGCCGAGTACCGCCATCTGGTGCATGGTGACAGCAAATTTATCATTAACAGCCGCCTGGATGTGAAGCTCGGCATAGACGGAATGGAAGTGCTGGGCGCCAGCGCCCGCGAGTGGGTCGACGGGGGCATTCGCCTCGATCCGGGTAACAAAGGCGCGGTGAAAACCCGTTATCCGCTGTATGCCAACAGCGAGAAAGCGGAGGAAGGCATTCTCGGTGACACTCTGCCCACCACCCTCACCCTGACCGCCAGCAGTCTGCCCGACATCCAGGCAGGTTCTGTGGTGCTTTTCCGTAAGTTCCAGGTGGGTGAGATTGTCAGCGTGAACCCGCGCTCCGATGCTTTCGACGTCAACGTACATATCAAGCCGGAGTACCGACGCCTGCTGACACAAAGCAGCGTCTTCTGGGCCGAAGGCGGTGCACGCGTGCAGTTGAACGGTAGCGGCCTGACCGTGCAGGCCTCACCGTTGAATCGTGCACTGAAGGGCGCCATCAGCTTTGATAATTTATCCGGTGCGGGCGTCGGTTTAACCCGTCAGGATAAACGCGTTCTGTATGACTCAGAGACCACAGCCCGCGCCGTGGGCAGCCAGATCACCCTGCGGACTTATGATGCCAGTAAGCTGTCAGCGGGTATGCCGATTCGTTATCTCGGCATCACCATTGGGCAGTTAGAATCACTGGCACTGGGGGCCGATAATAATCAGGTGATCGCCAAAGCGGTGCTCTACCCTGAATACGTGCAGGATTTCGCCCGTCTTGGCACCCGCTTCTCCGTGGTATCGCCGCAGATTTCGGCTGCCGGCGTTAACCACCTGGAAACCTTGCTTCAGCCTTATATCAACGTAGACCCAGGCAAAGGCCGTGCTCAGCGCACCTTTGAGCTCCAGGAATCCACCATCACCGATGCGCGTTATCTTGACGGACTGAATGTGGTGATGGACGCACCGGAAGGCGGTTCACTGTCGGTCGGTACGCCAGTGCTGTTCCGCGGCGTGGAAGTCGGTACGGTGACAGGGACATCACTGGGAGCAATGGCCGACCGCGTACAGATTACGCTGCGCATCAGTAAGAAATATCAACACCTCGTGCGTAATAACTCGGTGTTCTGGCTGGCATCGGGCTACAACCTGAAATTTGGGCTGATCGGTGGGGTGGTGAAAACCGGAACCTTCCAGCAGTTCATTCAGGGTGGTATCGCCTTCGCCACACCACCAACCGTGCCGCTGGCTCCGCAAGCCTCTTCCGGTAAACACTTCCTGCTGGAGGAAGAGGAACCGAAAGAGTGGCGCAAATGGGGTACCGCACTGCCACAGTAGTGGTGTAAACAGGGCAAAACACAGCGGGGCCTTATGTCGCAACATAAGGCCCCGCTCTTTATCCGCGACATTTTATAGGAAAAAAACAGATTTTTTTGGCTTCTTATTTTTTACCACTGTCATGACCATGCTAAACTGCAAGCACTTATTTCCCCTGGATTCAGCCTGTGTCTCACTCTTCCCGCGTCTATTTTCCGCAAGCCTTTCTCGATCAAATGCAGCAGTTACTGCCAGATAACACCGAATACGAACGTTTTCTCGCCATCAGTGAGCAACCTCTTCGCCGCAGCCTTCGCGTCAATACGTTAAAAATCAGCGTGGCGGACTTTCTCCTACAGGTGGCGCCGTATCAGTGGGCATTAACGCCGATTCCCTGGTGTGCAGAAGGATTCTGGATCAGCCGTGACGATGCCGACACGCTGCCGCTGGGCAGCACCGCTGAACACCTCGCCGGGCTGTTCTACATCCAGGAAGCCAGCTCGATGCTACCGGTCAGTGCACTGTTTTCCGGTGATACCTCTCCTGAGCGGATTATGGATATGGCGGCAGCGCCAGGTTCAAAAACCACGCAGATTGCTGCCAGGATGAAGAATCATGGCGCCATCCTTGCCAATGAATTCTCCGCCAGCCGCGTGAAAGTGCTGCACGCTAACCTTAGCCGCTGCGGCGTGAGCAATACCGCAATGACCCATTTCGATGGACGCGTCTTCGGCCCGGCGCTACCCGAGTGCTTTGACGCTATTCTGCTGGATGCCCCCTGCTCGGGTGAAGGTGTCATCCGCAAAGATGCGGACGCCCTGCGTAACTGGTCTGAAGCCAGCACCGCCGAGATTGCCGCCACGCAGCAAGATTTGATCAACAGTGCGTTTCATGCCCTGCGCCCGGGTGGCACGCTGGTTTACTCCACCTGCACCCTGAACCGCAGTGAAAATCAGCAGGTCATTACCTGGTTGCAGGAACACTACCAGAATGCCGTAGAGATTGAACCCCTGAACTCGCTGTTCGAGGGAGCGGAAAAGGCGGCCACGCCGGAGGGTTTCCTCCATGTGTTCCCGCACATTTTCGACAGCGAAGGCTTCTTTGTTGCACGTCTGCGCAAAACGGCAAGCGTGCCTCCTCTGCCGGTGCCCGGCTATAAAGTGGGGAAACCGCCCTTCAGCCCGCTCAATCGTAAACAGCAGGAAGAGGTGATCGCCGCGGCGGCAAAATCGGGACTGCGCTGGGAAGATGACATGGCGCTGTGGCAGCGTGACAAAGAGCTGTGGCTGTTCCCGCGCGCGATAGAAGCATTGCTGGGCCGCGTACGTTTCTCTCGAATCGGCCTGAAGCTGGCAGAAACATTCCCGAAAGGTTACCGCTGGCAGCATGAAGCCGCTATCGCGTTGGCTGATCCGGCGGCACCTCATGCTGTTGAATTGAGCAGCAGTGAAGCGGAAGAGTGGTATCGTGGGCGGGATATCTATCCTGAGCGTGAACTGCCAGGTGATGAGCTGATCATTTGTTATCAGCAGCAGCCGATTGGTATGGCCAAAAAGGTCGGTAGCCGCATTAAAAATAGCTACCCCCGAGAACTGGTACGCGACGGCAAGCTGTTCAGCGTGTAACTCACTGGCGGTTTTTCGGAGCCGCCATTGACGTTATGGCACGGCCAATTGGCACGATATTGAGGCATGGTTTATCGCAATTGCTTTAAAATGATGTCTTTCTGACCTTCACGGATTTCACAGAGATGAGCAAACGCAGGCAGTTTTATCTGACGCTGGCCCTGATTACCACAGGCAGTTTATTAATTATTGAGGTGCTGGCGCGACTGGTACATTTGATTATCGTGGGATAGGCGAGATAAGCAGACAGGAATACAAGGGCCATCACAGCCCCGATAACAGAATTATTTCAGTGCGCGCGGATTTTTACGCAGTGAACCACTCCAGCTAAAATCTTTCACTTCGCTCTCTTTTGCCGCAGACGGTTTACGCGGTTTCTTAGCCAGTACCACTTTGCTGCTTTCGCGCACAACGCGCTCTTTCATCACTAACCGCTTGGCCTCTTTGAGGATTTCTTTCTCTTCTTTCTTACTGGCGACGTGACTGAGTTTATCGGTCAACGTTTTAACCCGCTGCTCCACCAATACTTTTTCATCATCCGTAAACTGGTCGATGGAAATTTCTTTCTCGCTTTTCATGCAACAGGCTCCTGGCCAGTCATCAGTGTTACGGTTATCCGCAGCACCGGGCCACCTGACATCGTAGAGTGCCGGGCGATGATGCACAAGCCATGATGGCAGAAAGTGGGGTTGAATCGTCCTTATTTCATCATGAAACCCTCATGCTACGATATTTTGCGTGATTTCTTGCGGGTAAAAACCGTCAGGGGCTGCCTTTATGCGAGCAACACGCATTGCTCTGCCCTGCGGTTAAATGTAAACATAGTATAAAAATGATCATCAAGGGCTCGGCTCCGGCTGAGAGCCACGGAATCACCATCATGTCTGACAACGATGTTTACACTTCTTCCATGCTGTTTCGCATTCGGGGCGACATTGTGGCCACCGCTGAGGATGCACACGGTGAGGTCACCGTGATCGATAACAAGGTCTACCGCCTTCTGAGCTTTGACCGGGTTTTCGAGCAAAGCAAAATGCAGAAAAGCAACCCGATGATCCCCGTACATAAATACATTTGTGCCATGTTGATGGCTACGGCGCTGACTCCCGCGAACCGCATTCTGGTGCTGGGTCTGGGTGGCGGATGCCTGATACGACCGCTGTTTGCAGGTAACCCACAGATCGTCATTGATGCCGTGGAGCTGCGTCAGGTGGTGCTGGATGTTGCCCTGGCGCATTTTCACCTGCCGGTAACCCCAGATATTCACTATCGGGTGGAAGATGCCGCCGATTTCATGGCGCAGGCAGACCCTGCCCGCTACTCACTGATTTTTTCTGACCTGTATTCCGCCAGCGCCATTGTGCCACTGCAGTCTTCACGTGAGTTTTTGCGTCAGTGCGCGCAAACGTTACAGCCCAACGGTTGGCTGGTACTGAACCATCCTCAGGCCCCGGATGAAGACTCCGCGTTTTCCGATGCACTCACAACTCTGTTTCGCACTGTGCTCTATTGCACCACGCCCAGTGGCAATGTGGTGATCTATGCCAGCGTCGGGCATTGCAGCACGCCGCTGACGCAACTGCGCGCCATGATGAAAGCCAGCGGCGAAGGGTATCAATCTGATTTCTCCCTGCTGGCTCATAAAATTTATCGCTGGCCTGGCCAACAGACCTGATACCGTTGCTTAGACTTCATTTCCTTTAAATTTTCCGGCGAACATTGCTGGTAACCGGAGCGTGGTCTATTTTTAGCGATCAAAGGGAATACGTTCATTACCGAGACCATAAACAGAGACAATAAAATGATCATTCAGGGCATTAGTAAGGGATTCTTTATCTTTATACTGGCGGCAACCACGCTGGCTTTTTTTCACATCCTGGGGCCTTATTTTTCGGCGATCCTCTGGGCCGCCATTCTGGCGATTATTTTCCATCCACTTAAAACCAAAATCAGAAAACATCTTGGCGATAAAAACGGCCTGGCATCGCTGCTGACGTTGTTGGTGATCTGCCTGATTGTATTTATCCCACTGGCCGTGGTCGCCTCCTCACTGGCGGTAGAGTTCAACGCCCTCTACAACCGTTTGCAGGGTAACCAGACCGAGCTCACCACGGTGGCAGCAAGCGTTATCAATCATTTACCCGACTGGTTGCGTCACTTCCTGCAAGAAAACAACATGAACGATGCCAGTGCCATTCAGGAAAAACTCTCTGGTGTGGCGATGAAAGGCGGCCAGTTCTTTGCGGGTAGCCTGATGATGATTGGTAAAAGCACCTTCAGCTTTGCCATCGGCTTTGGTGTGATGCTGTATCTGCTGTTCTTCCTTCTGAAAGATGGAGCCTATCTTGTCGGCCTGGCGCTGGATGCCATTCCGCTGTCGCAGTTTGTTAAACAACATCTGTTTGTGAAGTTTGCGGCAGTATCACGCGCAACGGTTAAAGGCACCATCGTCGTAGCTGCAGTACAGGGTGCGCTGGGGGGTATTGCATTCTGGTTTGCGGATATTCAGGGCAGTATTTTATGGGGGTCGCTGATGGCCTTCCTGTCACTGATCCCGGCGGTTGGTTCAGCGATTATCTGGCTGCCTGTGGTGCTGTATTTCTTCTTCACCGGTGCGATGGTGAAGGGCCTGGCACTGACGTTCTTCTTTGTGGTGGTCATCGGTCTTATCGATAACATCCTGCGCCCACTGCTGGTGGGGAAAGACACCAAGATGCCGGACTACCTGATTCTCATTTCGACCCTCGGTGGCATGGAAATCTATGGTCTCAATGGCTTCGTGATTGGTCCCTTGATTGCCGCGCTGTTTATCTCCTGCTGGAACCTGTTGTCCGGTAAGGACCATAAAGGCAATACCGATGGGATTGATCCTGACTTTATCGAGGAAGGACAGACACATCAGGAAGGCCTGGAAAAAGAGAACGAATCATAAAATTACGGGGCTGATACAGGCCCCGTTTTTTATAGAGAAAAGCCCCACTTTGACGTTAAATCAAAATGAGGCCGATCCTAATGCAAGACAAGATCTGGTTAGCCTCTTACCTGCCGGAAGGCAATAAGGAGACGGAACCAGCACCCTCCTGACTCAATTGCTAATCAGTCGGATCAACGTTCCATCATGGTCCACCAGCGCCCCCATTCTCAATCCCCAGGGCTGTTCGCGGGGTGGATGAATACGCGGGAAATCTTCGCACTTCTCCTCAATACCGGCGTCCTGCAACACCGCATAAAACCCATCGAGATCATCCAGCCGCAGACAGCAGCTAAACCAGCTACTGTAAGGATCAAGATCCCTGTGCGGGAAGAACTCCAGCGTCAGATCCCCACGCAGCATAATCAACCAGTGCTCATCTTTATATTGCGTGTTAAAACCAATCTGACGATAAAAATGTTCTGTCTCAGTGAAATTCCGCGAGGGCAGATTAGGCGTGGCGCGATCGGTCATCCGAGGCTCCTTAAGAGGCAGTGAGCATCATTCCCCTGCAACATCATTGCTGGGGCAAAATGTTGACTTACTCAGCGTTGGTGGGATTTTCTTTATAGACACGATTTCCGTACCACACCACCGCCGCCCCAATCAGCATCGCAACGATGACATACGGGATCTTGTCCTCTTCCGTGCCCCCTATCCCGCCTGCCGAGAGAAAATACAGCCCGGCAATCAGCGCAAGGATCACCTTCTTCACTTTGTTTATGGGTTTCATACAGATACTGCGTACCGCCCATGCACCCAACATCAATCCCAGCAGCCCCAACATGGTTCCCATTGCAATACCCTTTTGTACATGTGATTTATTGATATCGGGCATCGGAACCCGTGGCAGCGTAACGCCGCAGTGCAAGTTGCCCATGTAGCGGCAAGCCGTTGAAGATACTGCGTTATGTTAGGGGGAAAAGCAAACGGAGGTGGGGATGTTGGGATTGGGGGCACGGTTATAGCGTCGATACAAAATCGCTTCCAAAAAAAGACCAAAGACGATTCCTGTCTTTGGTCCAGGGAAATGGCTCTTTTCAGAGCCGTGCGCTAAAAGTTGGCATTATTGCAGGCGATTCGCCTTGCACTTTAAAAGATAGACCAGTTGTGGGGGTTTACCAGCCAGTTGTAAACAACGTAATAACTGATTGTTAGCATTGTGATCACGGCGGCAGAAACGGGCGGGCTGCGCTTTTCAGCGAGAGTGGAATGGGAAATAACTGGCGCACCGAAAGGTATGCGCCAGCGTCGTGCAATCAGTTACAGAGCTTTTCGGCGCGCGCGATAATCGGGGCCAGGCTCTTCTTCTGGCCCGGGTTGGCCGGGTCGTCAGCCAGAATCTTACTGATTGGGAATCCGGCCTTTATCTGGCCCGCTTTGACTTTGGCTTCCGCGGCATCATTCAGCGGATATTGCACCAGCGTGCCATCGTTAATGGCGAGCAGCACGTTGCCTTTTTCACAGCTTAACATCATCTCTTCACGCACAAACGGCCAGTTCTCTTTGCCCATATCGAAACGGCTCACGGTTTCGATGCCAGCCATTGCACTGCTGCTGATGCCGAGTGCGACGCAAAATAATGCCAACTTTTTCATCTTGTTAGTACCTCAAACGATAAAACATAAACTGAATCGGGATAAGCGAAAACAGGTGTTGATCAGGCGGGTTCGAGTGTGGCAAAAATGCCCACCACCAGCAGTACCGCCGCCGCCAGAGCGATCTCCACCAGCGTGCTGGTGATAAACGACTGCTGTGCCCCTGCCCCGCTATGCTGAAAACGCGGTACCAGCCAGTAGCGGTTAAACAGAGCAATGCCCATCATTACGCCAACCAACAGGAATTTCAGCACCAGCAGCTGGCTGTACAGGCGGAAACTGGCAGGCGGCCAGCCGAGCAGCAGCAACGCATTGATCACTCCGCTGATGACCACCAGCATGACGGCCAGATGACCGTAGCGTGAAAAACGCATCATGGTGCTAATGGCATCGTAACGATGCTCGGGGCTCCGCGCTGCGCGCATCAGGTAAACGACAGGAAGCAGGCCACCCGCCCAGAATGCCGCGCTCAGCAGATGCACTGTCTGATTGGCGCGCTGGAATACACCGCTCCAGCCATCCAGCATCGCAGCATGTCCGGTAAAGGCCAGCCCGCTGAGCTGCAATATGGCTAACAGCAGCACCGTCTGCTGGCACCCTTGCCCACTCAGTCGTCTGCGAAACAACAGCACCAGACAACACAATACGGCCAGCGCCAGTTGCCACTGCCATGCGCGGCCAAACTGCGTCTGTAGCACCGCCAGCCAGATATCGCCTTCAAGCGTATCCTGCCAGCCGTCCCCCATCTGTCCTGTCTGTGCCGCCAGCAGCAGTAGCGCACTCAGCAACGTCAGCCAGGTACTCACCCGGATTAACGGCATCAGCCGCCGGGTAAGATCGGCGCGATAACGTGCCGGAGCCAGCAACGTCGTGGTGACTCCGGCCCCGACCAGCGACATCAGTGCGCAGAAATGCAGCCAGCGGCACAGAATATAGAAGCCCGTGAGTGACATATCACTTCACGCTGAAGGTGTAGTTCCCTTTGGTCTTATGCCCGTCTACTGACAGCACATGCCATGTCACCTTGTACTCACCACTGCTCAGCGGCTGTTTAAACTGTACCCGCAGGGTATTGTGCTGTTTCGGGTCAAGGGCGGCTTTGATCTGATCGACCGGCTTGTTGTCGGTACGGCTGACGACCACGCCGCTAAATGCTGGCTCGATATCCTCGCTGAAGGAGATGGTCAGTGACTCAGGCCATTCGCTACCGGCGGGATTAACCGCGGTATACTGGCTTTTAAGGTGGGCATGAGCGGAAACCTGTTGGGTAAACAGTGCGGCGAGTAAGAAGCCGGAAACCCTGAAGAAATGTCGCATATGTCGCAATGATCCTTAGCAAATCGCAGCGCCTTGCTGCCTGAGGGCGAAAGAATACTCCGCTTAAAAACGGGTGTCGAGGTGATAGCGACTATCAATTGGCCGTCAGACTTGCTAATCCGTGCCTTCTGCATTATTTTCTGCCACACACTAAGGGGGGAACACCATGAGCTACAATCTGGCCACATTGCCGCAGACAGATAAAGACAAAATCAACGTTGATCTGGCCGCTGCCGGGGTGGCGTTTAAAGAACGCTATAACATGCCGGTTATTGCCGAAATGGTGCTGCGTGAGCAACCGCCAGCGCTACAGGAGTGGTTCCGTGAGCGTCTGACTCACTACCGCCAGGCCTCCCTGTCACTCTCGCGTCTGCCGTACGAACCTAAACAAAAATAGTGGCTTGTTTTTTGCTCCCGCTTCGGTTGAGATGAAGGCCTTACTTTACTCTTCAGGGTGGTTTTTTTATGTCCAGCTGGACTATCGCGGCAGCACAGTCAGGTTCCCGTCCGGGCGATATCGCCTGGAATATTCAACACCACCTCGAATTCATCCAGCAGGCCGCGTCGCTGCGCGTTGACCTGCTGATGTTCCCTGAACTTTCGCTGACCGGTTATGAGCTTCCGCTGATGGCTGAACTTGCGCTCTCGCTGGACGACGAACGGCTGCAACCCTTTGCCCACGCGGCGCAGCAGCATCAGATGGGCATCAGCATCGGTCTGCCATTAAAGGCGGACAATAATGTTCGCCTCTCCGCACTGACATTCCTGCCGGACGGTACGCGCATCGCCTACAGTAAGCGCAATTTGTACGGTCAGGAAAAAGAGATTTTCGCGGCAGGTAATACGGTGCCGTTATTTGGATATCAGCGTCATCAGGTGGCGCTGGCCATTTGTGCCGATATCAGCGTGGAAGCCTTTGCCCGTGATGCCTCCGTTCGCGGTGCCGATCTCTATGCCACCAGCGTGCTGGTTTCCGAACAGGGATATGAAACCGACTGCAGCTACCTCGCCCGCTGGTCGCGTGATTATCAAATGGCAGTGGTGATGGCGAATCACGCCTGGCCCACGGGCGGCTACCAGTGTGCGGGTAAAAGTGCCTTCTGGGACCCGACCGGACGCCAGGTCATTCGCGGGGGCGAAGGCGAGCAACTGATTATTGCCCGTCGTAGCGGTAATCATTGGCAAGGAGAGGCGCATTCGTTACCCTGCCCGTCAGTTCTGTAAACGGGAGAATCTATGTTACGCGTGATAGACACGGAAACCTGCGGCCTGCAGGGTGGTATTGTCGAAGTGGCATCGGTGGATGTGATTGACGGACAGATCGTCAATCCAATGAGCGACCTGATCTCACCCGACCGCCCTATCAGCCATCAAGCCATGGCCATCCATAAAATTACCGAGGCCATGGTGCGGGGGAAACCCACCATTGAGCAGGCGATCGGCCGCTATCACGGCAGCCCTTATTATGTGGCACACAATGCCAGCTTTGACCGCCGTATGCTGCCGGAGATGCCCGGTGAATGGATCTGCACAATGGCGCTTTCGCGCCGCCTGTGGCCGGGCCTGAAATACAGTAATCTGGCGCTGCGCGAATCCTTACAGCTGGAGGTGACGCCGCCGGAAAATTTACATGCCCACCGTGCGCTATATGACTGCTACATCACTGCGGCGCTGCTGATCCGTATTATGTCGTTCAGCGGCTGGGATGCGCCAGAGATGATCCGTCGGATGCAGGTGCAGGGATCGTTTAATACCTTCCCGTTCGGTAAGTATCGCGGGCAGAAAGTGGATGATGTGGCGAAGAAAGATCCGGGATATTTAAAGTGGATGCTAAAAAATATCACGGATCTGAAGCCCGACTTACGCAGTGCCATGCAGCGGGCGTTGAGTGCGACGGATTAAGCCGCGGGTGTGGTCAGCAGGCCGCTGGCCAGCCCGATAAGAAATGCATACTCCAGCGCCACCCCTTCATAGGCTTTAAAACGGCCTGACTTTCCGCCATGACCAGAGTCCATATCCGTTTGCAGCAACAGCAGATGATTATCGGTTTTCAGCTCACGTAGCTTAGCCACCCATTTTGCCGGCTCCCAGTACTGAACCTGGGAGTCATGCAGACCGGTGGTGATCAACAGATGCGGATAATCCTGCGCCTTAATGTTGTCATACGGGCTGTACTGTTTGATGTAGTGATAATACTGCTCCTCAGCCGGATTGCCCCACTCGTCATACTCGCCAGTGGTAAGCGGAATGGTTTCATCCAGCATCGTCGTCACCACATCCACGAACGGCACCTGCGCGACGACCCCCTTGAAACGCTCCGGGGCCATATTAATGACGGTGCCCATCAGCAACCCACCGGCACTTCCGCCCATCGCATAGAGTTTTTCCGCATCGCCGTACTTTTTCTCCACCAGCGCATCGGTGATATCGATAAAGTCATGGAAGGTGTTCATTTTATTCAGCAGACGTCCATCGTCGTACCACTGCTGACCCATCTCACCGCCGCCACGAATATGCGTCAGGGCAAAGACAAACCCGCGATCCAACAGGCTGAGACGACTGGCGCTGAAATCAGCATCCATACTGCTGCCGTAAGAACCATAACCGTAAACCAGCAACGGGTTGGTTCCCGGCTGGTAGCTGTCTTTACGGTACACCAGTGAAACGGGGACCTCGACGCCATCACGCATGGTGATCCAGTGGCGTTCGCTGCGATAGCGAGCCGCATCAAACCCTTTCACTTCCGTCTGCTTAAGGACTTCACGCTCACCTGTGTCCAGGTCCAGTTCAAACAGCGTATCCGGCGTGGTCATGGATGAGTAGCCGTAGCGGACTTTGCTGCTGTCCGGCGTCGGATTATGACCAATCCAGGTCACATAGGCCGGATCGTCGAAGGCAATGCTGGTGCTCTCACCGCTTTGCCAGTTTATCTGACGCAGGCTGGTCAGCCCCTGCTGACGCTCTTCCACCACCAGCCAGTCGCGGAACAGCGTATAGCCTTCCAGCACAGTCGTATCCCGTGGCGCAATCAGCGGCTGCCACTGCTGCTCATCTGCACTGTCGCTGCGGTACAACCCGAAGTTCTTGCCATCCCGGTTGGAACGCACATAGAACTGCCCCTGATAATGGTCCACGCTGTACTCATGATCTTTACGCCGCGCAGAGAACAGCTGGGGCTGAGCATCGGCATCAGCGGCATCCAGCAACAGGATCTCACTGGTGGTGCTGCTGCCGAGAGCAATCGCCACAAACTCTTCGGACGTGGTTTTGTAAACGCTGACGTAGAAGGTGTCATCTTCCTCTTCATACACCAACTGATCCTGCTGCTGCGGCGTGCCCAGCGTATGCCGCCATACCTGATACGGCAGCAGCGTCTTTTTATCTTTCAGCACATAGTAGAGGGTTCGCGAATCACTGGCCCACGTCATCGCGGAGGAGACGCCTTCCAGCACTTCCGGGTACCACTCGCCGTTCTCAAGGTTGCACAGACGAATGCCGTACACCCGGCGTGACAGGAAGTCTTCTGCCACGGCCATTTTCTGGTTATCCGGGCTGATCGCCACGCCGCCCAGGGTATAAAACTCATGGTCAGCAGCACGCTGATTGCCATCCAGCAGCGTATCCCAGTGGTCCGGCGTCTTCGTGTCGGCGGGCTGACGGGCGTAAATCGTGTATTCATTCCCCTCTTCATAGCGGCTCTGATAACGATATCCCCGCTTCACATAAGGCACCGAATGGTCACGGGCAGGAATGCGGTCGATGATCTCCTGCAACAGCTCCGCCTGTAAGGCCTGCTGCGGCAGCAACTGTTGCTGACAGTAGTCGTTCTCAGCCCGCAGATACGCAAGCACCTCTGGCGCTTCGCGCTCGTCGTCGCGCAGCCAGTAATAATTATCGATACGGGTATCACCGTGCAGGGTCATCTGATGGGGAATTTTATTCGCTTTAGGAGGTGTCATAGTCTCTTCGCAGTTGCTGTGCCTGTGTGTAAGGTTGGCAGCAACCAGACTGATTAACAAGCCGTTATCAGTGCAACAACGTGCTTTTCAGGGGATTTTTTTGCGCGGGTGACAGTGTTCACCCGCGAAGGATTAACTGATCTATCAGGCAGGGAGCTTCTGCTTCTCGGCACGAATGTCGGTTTCAATCGACTGACGCACGTCCTGTGGGATTTTCAAGGCATCGCCCAGCGCCTGCAAATAGCTGCGCTCCATAAAGTGGTCAACATCGATGACAAGGTTGCTGAGGAAATAGACCTCCAGCGCTTCTTCTTCGTTTTTCACATCGGCCGCCAGCTTCTGCGGATCAAGCGGAGAGTCAATGGCACGCTGCACCAGCTGCTCGCCCTGCGCACCTAAACCAGACTGGCGAATATGTTCATCAATGGCTTTACGCTCATCGTTGTCGATATGGCCGTCACTTTTGGCCGCAAAGACCAGCGCTTCAATCAGACGCTCGGCGCGACGGTCGACCGGGGAGCTCTGCTGACCAAACTCAGGCTGATCCTGATGGGTTTCACTGACACGCTGTTTGTACTTATTCCACAACAGGGCACCCGCAGCAGCACCGCCGCCGATGATTACGGCGTTCTTCCCGTACTTCATCAACAGGTTGCGGGAAGATTTACTGGCAATCAGCAATCCCGCCAGGCCACCGAGTGCACCGGGGGCCAGCATTTTGCTCAGCCCTTCTCCGCCAGAGGAGGATTTGCCTGCCTTGCCTAATACCGTCTGAATCTGTTGCAGCCAGTTGCTCATAGTCAGTCCTTCATTACCCGAAAACACCACAATAAAGCAGCACACGTCAGGAAACGTCAAACGATGAAAAGGCTGTAAAATTTCCCGTTGTTTCCAGCGGCAGATGGACAGATATCCTGCAGTCAGTCGTGGATAAGTTGTTGGATGGTTGCATTGCCTCTACCCTGAAAAGGAAATTACGCAGAGGAGAATCGATACAAATGGCATTTTCGGCGAACCCATTGTTTATCAATACCATCCTGCTCGGTGGCAGCAGTGAAGAGAAACTGCGTGCAGCTGCAGCGGCGGGTTTCAGTCAGGTGGAATTGTGGCAGCAGGATGTGAGTGAAGCCGTGGGCGATGCCGCCGCGCTGGCCGATCTCTGCCAGCAGCTTTCCCTCGGGCTGACGGATTACCAGGTGCTGCTGGATTTTGATGGGGCGCCAGAGAGCCTGCGTGAGGATAAACGGCATGAAGCCTTACAGATGATGGCAACGGCGCAACGCCTTGGCGCATCAACGCTGTTGGTGCCGGCATCCACTCATCCGCACTGTTGCACAGAACGTATCGAAGCGGATTTACGCTGGCTGGTGCAGCAGGCGGCAGATCATGGCCTGCGCGTAGCGTATGAGGCGATGGCCTGGAGCCAGCATATTAATAACACCGCCCAGGCATGGCAGCTTATCCAGCAAATTGACGCACCCAATCTGGGGCTGGTGGTGGATGCTTTTCATATTTTTGTACGCCAGAGAACGCTGGCAGACCTGGCCGGTATTCCGGCAGAGAAGATTTTTCTGGTGCAGTTGTCCGATCTGAATGAGCAGCCGGATGCAAAGCATCTGGTCGATACGGCCCGGCATCACCGATTGTTACCCGGTGAGGGCCAATACCCACTGAAGGCGCTGTTAGCGCATTTGCAGCAGATCGGTTACGAGGGGCCAATAGGCCTGGAAGTATTTAACGATCAACGCCACGCTGCTGACCCGCTGGAAACGGCACAGGCAGCGATGGCGTCATTGCGCAGTGTGCTGAGCACATAATGATCTGAACGGCTGATCAGAAAAAAGATCAGCCACAGCAGGGGCGGGTTACACCGCGCGCAGTTTGCCTTCATCAGATGCGTCGCTGTTATCAGCCGCACTGCTCTCTTCAGGCAGTTTACCGGTGCGGAGGATCTGTTGCAGCGCGTCTTTATTTTCCGCCATAAACAGCCCCAGCGCTTCACCCTGCTGTTCTTCCATTTCCAGCGGGCTGGCGGTCAGCCAGTCGGCAAAGACTTCCGCCAGGTCGAGCATTTTGTCGTAAGCATCGGCTTCTTTCTTGCTGGCAAATGTCATCTTTTCCTCACCTTTTCTGACGACAACGTATTTGATTTCAACAGCCATGATTTCCGTCCTGTTTAACTGTATTTTTATACAGTGTAGCAGCGTCGCTTTTTTCACTCAAGCGTAAAGTGCGGATGATTACGCAAACGTTTTCGTTTATACTTCGCGCGTTTTTTTCAATCCATTCAGGTAGAGATTATGACAACTCTTGGAACTGCGCTGCGCCCTAATGCAACCCGTGTAATGCTGCTGGGATCCGGTGAACTGGGCAAAGAAGTAGCGCTGGAGTGCCAGCGTCTGGGTGTGGAAGTGATCGCCGTGGATCGCTATGCCGATGCCCCTGCGATGCACGTTGCCCACCGCAGCCATGTGATCAATATGCTGGATGGCGCGGCCCTGGCCGCACTGGTCGCGCAGGAAAAGCCGGACTTCGTGGTGCCGGAAATTGAAGCGATCGCCACCGATATGCTGATCGAACTGGAAAAACAGGGACAGCACGTAGTGCCGACCGCACGCGCCGCGAAACTGACCATGAACCGTGAAGGTATTCGCCGCCTTGCTGCGGAAGATCTGGCGTTGCCGACGTCATCCTACCGCTTTGCCGACAGCCGCGAGGCTTTCCTGGCCGCCGCTGATGAGATCGGTTTCCCGTGCATCGTAAAACCCGTGATGAGTTCTTCCGGTAAAGGGCAGAGTTTTATTCGTGAAGCCGCACAGCTGGATGCTGCATGGGAATATGCACAACAGGGTGGCCGTGCCGGTGCCGGTCGGGTGATCGTTGAAGGCGTGGTGAAGTTTGATTTCGAAATCACCCTGCTGACCATCAATGCTGTCGACGGCATTCACTTCTGCGCGCCTATCGGACATCGTCAGGAAGATGGCGACTATCGCGAATCCTGGCAGCCGCAGCAGATGAGCGAGCTCGCACTGAAACGTGCGCAGGAGATTGCTGAAAAAGTGGTGAATGCACTGGGTGGACGCGGTCTGTTTGGCGTTGAGCTGTTTGTTTGCGGTGATGAGGTGGTGTTCAGTGAAGTGTCGCCACGCCCGCATGATACCGGCATGGTCACGCTGATTTCTCAGGACGTCTCCGAGTTCGCGCTGCATGTGCGCGCGTTCCTCGGTCTGCCCATTGGCGGCATCCGTCAGTACGGTCCGGCGGCATCAGCAGTGATCCTGCCAGAGCTGGACAGCAACAATGTGCAGTTCGCCAACCTGTCTGCTGCACTGGGCGCCGGGCTGCAACTGCGCCTGTTTGGCAAGCCAGAAATTCAGGGCAAACGCCGTCTTGGTGTGGCACTGGCAACGGGCAATGACGTGGAAGAGGCGGTGCAGCGTGCCATCAGTGCCGCTGCCAGCGTAAAAGTCAGCGGCTGACAGACCTGCGGATTATTCAAGGGGCGGAATTCCGCCCCTTGTGGTTTTATCGCGCCCCGGCAACGGCTTCCTGCGCCAGGCGGGTAATACTGTCATAATCCCCCGCTTCCAGCGCATCCGCTGGCACCAGCCACGACCCACCAATACATAGCACACTTTTCAGCGCCAGGTAGTCGCGGTAGTTAGCCGGCGAGATGCCGCCCGTCGGGCAAAAACGTACCTGTGGGAAAGGCCCGCCAATCGCCTGTAAGGCTTTCACGCCGCCGTTAGCTTCCGCCGGGAAGAATTTAAACTCACGCAGACCATAATCAAGACCGGTCATCAATTCAGACACGGTGCTGATTCCCGGGATCAACGGCACTGAGCCGTCTACAGCGGCTCTGAGCAACGGCTCGGTCAGGCCCGGGCTGATGATAAACTGCGCGCCCGCATCGGTGACTTCTTTCAACTGCTGCGCGTTCAACACGGTGCCTGCCCCAACAATCGCTTCAGGCACTTCTCTCACCATGGCCTTCAGGGCATCCATCGCGCAGGGCGTGCGCAGCGTCACTTCCAGCACACGCACACCACCCGCTACCAATGCTTTCGCCATCGGAACAGCATGCTCAAGCTTGTTCACCACGATCACCGGCACAACCGGGCCTGTTTTCAGAATCTGTTCAGCGCTTGTTTTCCAGTTACTCATCAACGACGTTCTCCTGTCTGGCCTGCCTTCCGTCCTGGTGGATCGTAGCAGGCAAAAGTGACGCTCGCGGCGTCAGGAAGTGATTATGCGATCTACCATACAGGAGAAGCACCGCGAGCGTCTACGCGATCGTTGTGTTTTTAAAATGCAGGTTCATTTTTTATGAAGCCGTATTTTGCCCACAAAAAAGCCCGCCGAAGCGGGCTTAACCTGTCAGGACAGATTACTCGAATTCATTCCACGAGCGACCATCACGGGTGATCATGGCCACGGAAGCCACAGGCCCCCATGTTCCCGCCTGATAAGGCTTAGGTGCTTCTTTATCGGAAGACCAGGCATCCATAATGGAGTCAACCCATTTCCAGGCTTCCTCAACTTCGTCACGACGCACGAACAGGGCCTGGATACCGCGCATGGTTTCCAGCAGCAGGCGCTCATAGGCATCCGCCAGATGCGACTGATTGAAGGTTTCTGAGAAGCTCAGATCCAGTTTGGTGGTTTGCAGGTTATGTTTGTGATCCAGCCCTGGCACTTTGTTCAGGATCTGAATATCCATGCCTTCATCCGGCTGCAGACGAATGGTCAGTTTGTTCTGTGGCAGTTCCTGCCAGGTGTCTTTAAACAGGTTCAGTGCCGGGTTTTTGAAATACACCACCACTTCTGAACACTTGGTTGGCAGACGCTTGCCGGTACGCAGATAGAACGGAACACCAGCCCAGCGCCAGTCGTCGATGTCCACGCGGATGGAGACAAAGCTTTCGGTGGTGCTGGATTTGTTAGCCCCCTCTTCTTCCAGATAGCCAGGGACTTTTTTGCCCTGTACAAAACCGGAGGTGTACTGACCGCGTACGGTTTTTTCACGCACGTTGGTGTGATCGATACGACGAAGGGAGCGCAGAACTTTCACTTTTTCGTCGCGAATGCGATCCGCAGAGAGATCGGCTGGCGGCGACATGGCCACCATGGTCAGCACCTGTAACAGATGGTTCTGGATCATATCACGCATCTGGCCCGCTTTATCGAAGTAACCCCAACGGCCCTCGATCCCCACTTCTTCCGCCACGGTGATCTGCACGTGATCGATGGTACGGTTATCCCAGTTAGAGGCAAACAGGGAGTTAGCAAAACGCAGCGCCAGCAGGTTGAGTACCGTCTCTTTACCGAGATAGTGGTCAATGCGGAACACCTGGTTCTCTTCGAAGTATTCACCCACCTGGTCGTTAATCTCGCGCGATGTTGCCAGAGACGTACCCAGTGGTTTTTCCATCACAACGCGTGCAGGTTGCGCATTCAGCTTCGCTTCACCCAGGCCCTTACAGATGGCTCCGAAGGTGCTTGGCGGCATCGCGAAGTAGTTAATGGTGACGCGTTTTTTCTGGTCGAGCATTTTTCCCAGACGAGGGAAATGGCTGCGGTCATCCACATCCAGGTTGCAGAAATCGAGACGGCTGCTGAGTTTATCCCACAGCGCTTCGTCGATCTTCTCCTTCATAAAGGTTTCCAGTGCCTCACGCACCACCTTGGTATAAGCAGCCTTATCCCATTCCGCACGGCCAACGCCGATAATGCGTGAATCTTCATGGATCTGACCGGCTTTTTCCAATTGATACAGAGAGGGCAACAGTTTCCGGCGCGCAAGATCGCCTTTGGCACCGAAAATTACCAGATCGCATGCCTGGGCTGTTTGTGTAACCGCCATTTCATTCTCCTCGTTGCAGGATTAGCCTGTCCCTGAGATTCCGTAGTCGGACAGACTCTTATTGTAATTTTGTTTCAATACAATGTACTGCTTTTGCCTGCTCCTCGTAAACCAGGGGAGGCCACTGCGGCACAATGTATTCAATCAATGCTTAATTTAGTGGCAACCTTCGGAGGCCTACCATCAGATTGTGCGTAATTTTTCGTCATTTTTGTTACTGTTCTTACCATTCTGAAAATCAGACACAGCTCAAACTCTGGCAAAAAATGTAAATTAATGTCGTTATGCTACTGCCACCGAGGCTGTAGCGCATTGTATATTCTCTACAAAATGACATCGATTTCTCCTTTGATTGAAATCGTCAGAATGTATGAACGGGTAGCACTATGAATATGCTGGAAAAAATTCAATCACAGCTGGAAAATCTGAGCAAATCAGAGCGCAAAGTTGCCGAAGTCATTCTCGATTCTCCCACCACTGCCATGCACTCAAGCATTGCCCTGCTGGCTCGCGCGGCGGGCGTAAGCGAACCGACGGTGAATCGCTTTTGCCACCGGCTGAAAACCAAAGGTTTCCCTGACTTCAAATTGCAGCTGGCACAAAGCCTGGCCAGCGGAACGCCCTATGTCAGCCGTAACGTTGAACAGGACGACAGCGTTGAGTCTTACTCAGGGAAAATTTTCGAGTCCGCGATGGCCGGGCTGGATCGGGTGAAACAAAGTCTGGATGTCGGTGCCGTTAACCGTGCCGTCGATCTGCTGACCCAGTCAAAGAAAATTGCCTTCTTCGGTCTGGGGGCTTCTGCTGCCGTGGCACACGATGCAATGAATAAATTTTTCCGCTTCAATGTGCCGGTGATCTATTCCGATGACATTGTGATGCAGCGCATGAGCTGCATGAACAGCGGTGAAGGCGATGTGATGGTGCTGATCTCCCATACCGGCCGCACCAAAAATATGGTTGAGCTGGCGATGATGGCGCGGGAAAACGATGCCACGGTACTGGCCATCACCTCTCCCGGGTCGCCACTGGCGCGCGAGGCCACGCTGGCCCTGACGCTGGATGTTCCTGAAGATACCGATATTTATATGCCGATGGTGTCGCGCCTGGCGCAATTAACGCTGATTGATGTGCTGGCCACCGGCTTCACCCTGCGGCGCGGAGCAAAATTCCGCGATAATCTTAAGCGGGTTAAAGAGGCGCTCAGAGAATCCCGATTCGACAAAGACAGCCCTGATTCTGTGCTGAAAGCGCATTGAGTGAGCCATTTTTATCGCGTCATCGCGTGGGGGACATTCATCTGGCCCCACGCTGGCTGCTATGAAACAAAAAAATGTCCTACCCTCAGAATGTAATCAACAGAGCAGATTGATACTGCCACTGTGTCGATGTATCCGCTCCCCCCACAGCGATAAGAACAGGTAATAATTTACTCATTTCACCTAATAATAAGATACGTATCTCAAAAAACCGCTTATCGGCATTATTGAGCAAAACTTAAATCTTTTTTTCAAACCATAAGAAATACGTATGATCGATTAAAACCATCGTGACCATATAAACAGCTAAATCTAAAAATAACGATAAAAATCAACTTACTGATAATGAATTGGATTCAAAAGTCACGTTAATAAATATCATCTATTTACCTCGTGGACAATCGCAAATCCCTACCTATAATTCATAAAAATTAATCGACCAATTGGTAAAAACAACTTATTGCCCGTCATGGCATGAAAATGCTTTTAAAAAAATTCAGTTTATTCATTTTCGTTAATCACTACATTTTGGCTCTGACAAAAAAATACAAACTGAGCACAATGCATTAACAGCACATTTTTAGTACTAAAATTTCACCTGTGGAAATAAATACAAAATGAAAAAGATACTGAATAATATCAACCTGCCTGCAAAATTCATGCTCCTTGCTTTCTTTGCACTGATACTTTTTGCTGTACCTACCGCCTTATTTATTGATGAGGGAAATCAGCAGATCAGTGCAAAAGAGTTAGAACTACAGGGCATCCCCGTTGAAAAACAGATGCTGGTACTGCTGAATCTTATGCAGCGCCATCGTGCAGAAGCCGCCATCGCTATCGCTCAAAACACGCCCGATGCACCGGCAAGGCTGGCATTGAAAGAACAGATCAACGTATTAAGCGATGCCATTCAGGGCACATTGCGCTCCTCGGCCAGTGAAAGTGCTGCCCTGCAAAGTTTTAGCAGGCTGACCGGCCTTTGGCGTCAACTACAAACTGATATAGATAACCGAAATTTAACCCTGGCAACCAGTTTAACGCACCATGCCCAGCTGATACGTACATTGCTCGATACCAATATGCAGGTCGTCGATTTCTACGGATTATCACTGGATCCTGATTTAAATACTTATCAGTTTATCATCAGCACCTTTAACCGGTTGCCGGAATTGACTGAAACACTCGGGCAGATCCGTGCCCGGGGTACCTCATTACTGGCAAGTAAGGAAGGTATTAACGACAGCGACTATGCCCGCATGGAGTTTCAGATACTGAATGGCAGAAATGCCCTGCGTCTTTATAATGACAATCTGCTGAAATCATTCGAGACCGATCATTCTTTGCGCACAAAATTCAGTACTCGCACGAGCAATGCTTTTAAACAAACCGATGAAGCATTGAAAATGGCAGAAGCTGTCTTTGTGAATCGTAGTCTGAATAATCTCAAACCGACCGAATTTGTTGCTGTTTTCACCAATGCTATCAATCAGTACTCTACCTTCGCCAATGAAGCAGCGGATGAATTAGATAACATGCTGTCGGCGCAGATAAGTGAACATAGATATAATCAATATGAACTGTTAGGCGTGCTGGCAACGATTATGCTTATCGTTGTGACACTGGCGATTTATATCATCCGTTCCATCACTGATCCGCTGCGTGATGTGGCACACGTTGCCAGAGAGGTTGCCTCGGGTAATTTGACGTCTCAGGTTCAGGTTAACGGCACCAATGAAATGGCGGCGCTAATTCACTCCTTAATGCAAATGCGTCACCGCCTCTCGGAACTGGTTGCCGATATAAAAAATAATGCGACAACCATCGCCACCTCCTCTGAAGAGATAGCACAGGGAAATGGCGATCTCTCAGCACGCACAGAAGAACAGGCCGCCTCTCTCGCTCAAACTGCTGCCAGCATGGAACAACTTTCATCGATTATTTTGCAGAATGCGGATAACACCCGCCACGCTGCCGGCATGGCCAGTTCAGCAACCGATGCTGCGCTGCTGGGCGGGGAAGCCATGGAGTCCGTTCTGGAGTCAATGCAAAAGATCAGCTCCAGTGCCGGTCAGATTGAAGAAATTATCCGTGTGATCGACAGTATCGCGTTTCAGACCAACATTCTGGCACTGAACGCTGCCGTTGAGGCCGCACGTGCGGGTGAACATGGAAAAGGGTTCGCGGTTGTGGCGGCCGAAGTCAGAGCGCTGGCTCAGCGCTCCGCCAGTGCAGCTAAAGAGGTCAAGCAGTTGATCACCCACTCGGTTGAAAATGCTCGTCAGGGTATTTCTATGGCGCAGGATGCAGGGGACAAAGTGAAGCAAAGTGTCTCAGCGATTGAGCAGACGGCCCAGTTGGTTAACGACATTGCCTCCTCCTCACAGGAACAGAGTGCGGGTGTTGCGCAGATCAATATTGCGGTCAATCAGATGGATCAGGTCACCCAGCAGAACGCCGTTCTGGTTGAACAATCAGCGTCGTCGGCAGACGAGCTTGCCGCGCGTGCGAATCAATTACGCGAGCTGGTGGCGGTGTTCCGCACGGAGGAGAATCGGCTTTAGTCACATCAACACCTTTAGGCGCGCTCTTCTTTATCCTCGCGCGGCGTCAAGGTTATAGCAGGTTCCTGCACCACCAAGGTCATTCTTAAGGGAATGTCTTACGATAGGAGTGACTTTGGCGGGTTGTGTCAGTATTGTATCAGTCGAGGCCTTCACACTACGCCAGCCTTATTCGAATGCAGAAGAAGGCTGGCGTACGAGAATGAATAACTAAACCGTACATCTGAATAGATAATCATCTTTAGACCTCTTAAGTGAATACTCTACACATCACTTTAGGTCTCCCTAGCTAAGGAAACTCTATGTCTCGTCGTCTCAGAAGAACCAAGATTGTAACCACCTTGGGCCCCGCTACCGATCGCGATAATAACCTCGAAAAAGTCATCGCTGCCGGCGCCAACGTCGTTCGTCTTAACTTCTCACATGGCACGCCAGAAGATCACCAAATGCGCGCCGACAAAGTGCGCGAGATTGCCGCTAAACTGGGACGGCATGTCGCGATTCTGGGTGACCTTCAGGGGCCGAAAATCCGCGTGTCTACCTTTAAAGAAGGCAAGGTTTTCCTGAATATTGGGGAAAAATTCCTGCTGGATGCCAGCATGGGCAAAGGCGAAGGCGACAGAGAGAAAGTGGGGATCGATTATAAAGGTCTGCCTGCCGATGTGGTACCGGGCGATATCCTGCTGCTGGATGATGGCCGTGTACAGTTGAAGGTACTGGAAGTCCAGGGCATGAAAGTCTTCACCGAAGTGACCGTTGGTGGGCCACTGTCGAACAATAAAGGCATCAACAAACTCGGTGGGGGCCTGTCAGCTGAAGCGCTCACGGAAAAAGACAAAGCCGATATCCTGACCGCCGCCAAAATTGGCGTCGACTATCTGGCCGTGTCCTTCCCGCGCTGTGGTGAAGATCTCAACTATGCACGTCGTCTGGCACGTGAAGCCGGCTGTGATGCAAAAATCGTCTCCAAAGTGGAACGTGCTGAAGCCGTTGCCAGCCAGGAAGCGATGGATGACATCATTCTTGCCTCGGATGTCGTGATGGTGGCCAGGGGCGATCTGGGCGTTGAGATTGGTGATCCGGAGCTGGTCGGTATTCAGAAGGCCCTGATCCGTCGTGCTCGCCAGTTAAACCGTTCTGTGATCACTGCCACCCAGATGATGGAATCGATGATCACTAACCCGATGCCGACGCGTGCAGAGGTCATGGACGTGGCTAACGCCGTGCTCGACGGCACCGATGCCGTCATGCTGTCTGCAGAAACGGCAGCAGGCCAGTACCCGGCAGAAACCGTTTCAGCGATGGCGAAAGTCTGCCTGGGCGCAGAAAAAATCCCAAGCATTAACGTCTCCAAACACCGTCTTGATGTGCAGTTCGATAACATCGAAGAAGCCATTGCGATGTCGGCGATGTATGCAGCGAACCATCTGCAGGGCGTCACGGCCATTATCACCATGACCGAGTCAGGCCGTACTGCGCTGATGACCTCACGTATCACCTCAGGTCTGCCAATTTTCGCGATGTCGCGCCATGAGCGCACGCTGAATCTGACCGCGCTGTATCGTGGTGTCACCCCGGTCTTCTTCGACAGCAATAATGATGGCGTTGTCGCTGCGCATGACGCTATCAATCTGCTGCGTGAAAAAGGCTTCCTGATGTCAGGTGACCTGGTTATCGTTACCCAGGGCGATGTGATGAGCACCACCGGAACCACCAATACCAGCCGTGTGCTGCGCGTTGAGTAATTCCGCCTGAATATATTGGGCCACAAGGCCCAATATATTCCACTCCCACTTCGTGCTCGCTTTAGACTCACTCTGCAAAGCGTATTACCCCTCAACTCTCCATCATGTGATGCCGTTAAATGGCCACCTACCTCACCTTCATATTTATGCATTGTGATCGGGCGAGAATGCGTTATGTTAGCGCGGTTCCGAAAGCTGACACGCTGCTGCATTACACCACCCCCTGGAGGGAGCCAGAATGGCGTCATTTGTTCCACTGTCGAACCTGACCCGTCGACACCTGATATTCCCATTGTCATTAGTCCTCTTCGAGTTTGCGACCTATATCGCCCACGATATGATTCAGCCCGGTATGTTGCTGGTCACTCAGGAATTTAACGTTGGGCCAGAATGGGTATCAGCCTCTCTGACGGCCTATCTGATTGGCGGCATTGTGTTGCAGTGGTTGCTGGGCCCCCTGTCGGACAAGCTGGGTCGGCGCCCGGTGATGCTCGCCGGAGTTACCTTCTTCATGCTGACCTGTATGGCGACCCATTGGGTGCAGAGCATCGAGCAATTTATCCTGCTGCGTTTCCTGCAGGGAATCAGCCTGTGCTTCATTGGCGCCGTGGGGTATGCCGCGATACAGGAAGCCTTCGATGAAGCTCTTAGCGTGCGTATCATGGCGTTAATGGCCAACGTTGCGCTGCTGGCTCCGCTCGCGGGTCCGCTGGCCGGGGCTGCATTTCTGGAAATCAGTGACTGGCGTACCATGTTCTGGCTGTTTGGTGCCGTCACGGCCATTGCCCTTCTGGGCCTGTGGCGTACCATGCCGGAAACGGCCGGTGACCCGCAGATGTCGCTGTCACTTCCCTCTCTGGGCAAAGGGTATCTGGCCCTGCTGAAAGACCGTCAGGTGATGAGTGGTTCACTGGCAATAGGCCTGGTGACCATCCCGTGCCTGGCCTGGGTGGCGCTGTCGCCCGTGATCCTGATCCACGATGAGGGGCTGACACGGCTGGATTACGCACTGTTGCAGCTTCCCGTATTCGTCGCCATGATTGCCGGGAACCTGACCCTGGGCAAGCTTGCCTCTCGCGTGCCTATCGATCAACCGCTGCGCCTGGGCGCCTGGCCGATTTTACTGGGCCTTGGGATCGCCGCACTGGCCTCCGTTATCGACAAGCACAGCTACCTGTGGCTGACTGCCGGGCTCAGTCTCTACGGTTTTGGCACCGGACTGGTGAACGCGGGTCTGTACCGTTTGACGTTGTTTTCCAGCCAGGCAGGCAAAGGCAGTGTCGCCGCAATGCTCGGCATGGTGAGTATTCTGGTGTTTGCGTTGGGGATTGAGCTGGCGAAGTTTGCTTACTTTAGCGACGGTGCCCGCGCTTTCAGCCTGGCGAATCTGGCCTGCGGTCTGGTGTGGTGCGTGTTAGTACGGGCATTTCTGCGGGAATGGAAGCGTCGTTCCTCACTAAACTGATCGGCCAGGGGACAACAACATAGCGCGTTGTCCCCAGCCAGTATTACTTCTTTGGATAAAGTTCTTTGCGATCGTAAGGTTCTTTCTCACCGGGTTTGCGTGTTTTCAGCAACTTGAGTATCCAGGTGTACTGCTCCGGATGCGGACGCACAAAATCTTCCACTTCTTTATTCAACCGGCGAGCCTGTGAAGCATCATCAGAATCCGGCAGATCGTCCATCGGCGGACGTAGATAAATATCCAGACAGTGGCGTTTGCTGTCATACACCGGGAAGAGCGGTACCACTTTCGCCCGGCAGACTTTCATCATACGCCCTACCGCGGGTAGCGTAGCTTTGTAAGTATCGAAGAAATCAACGAATTCACTCTGCTCTGCACCGTGATCCTGATCCGGCAGATAATAGCCCCAGTATCCCTGACGGATAGACAGGACAAACGGTTTGATGCCGTCGTTACGCGCATGCATACGACCGCCAAAACGGCGTCTTACCCGGTTCCAGACGTAATCCATTACCGGATTGCTCTGGTTATGGAACATCGCCGCCATCGGCTGCCCTTCAGACGCCAGCACCATCGCCGGCAGGTCGACGGCCCAGGCGTGGGGTACCAGGAAAATGACATTCTGCCCGTTATTCTGCAAATCATCGATAATCTCACGTCCGTGCCAGCGAATACGCTTCTTTGCGTTCTTCGGCCGCAGGGCGAGTTCGGCCATCATCGCCATCGACTGCGGGGCAACGGCAAACATCTCGTCGATTATCGCTTCGCGTTCTTGCTCTGACTTATCCGTCATGCAGTACAACAGGTTAATCTGTGCACGACGGCGCGCACTGCGGGCAAATTTCCCTGCCAGACGACCTAATGCACCCAGTAACGGGTCACGCAGACGTGGGGTCACCAGCGTCAGACTGGCAAATGCGCCAACACCCAGCCAGCTTCCCCAATAGCGTGGCAATAAGAAACTTTTGTTAAACGTGGGAATGAACTCAATTTGATTATTTTTTCTGTTTTCCATGCACTGGCCTCGAACAATAACGGGCTTATGATAGTGCTGACGGAAGATTTTGCAAAGTTATTGCCGTGAATGCGCCTGTTTAGGCTAAAAAAAAGCCGATGGCATCCACCATCGGCTTTTTTATGTGCAGCAATCTTACTTGAAGCGAAGTTGAGGCACGACTTCGCGCACTTTCGCCAGGTAATCGCGACGGTCTTTACCGGTCAACCCTTCCATACGCGGAAGTTTGGCCGTCAACGGGTTCACTGCCTGATTGTTAATCCAGATTTCAAAGTGCAGGTGTGGCCCCGTAGAACGCCCCGTATTACCGGAAAGCGCGATGCGATCGCCACGCTTCACTTTCTGACCGGGTTTCACCAGCAGCTTCTTCAGATGCATATAGCGCGTCATATACTGACGTCCATGGCGAACGGCAACGTAGTTACCCGCCCCACCGCTGCGTTTAGCAACGATAACCTCACCATCACCGACAGCCAGCACTGGCGTCCCCACTGGCAGAGCAAAGTCCACGCCTTTGTGTGGCGCAACACGCCCGGTTACCGGATTTAAACGACGCGGGTTAAAGTTCGATGACACGCGATACTGTTTCACGGTTGGGAAACGCATAAAACCACGCGCCAGGCCGGAACCGTTACGGTCATAGAACTTACCGTCTGCCCCACGGATCGCGTAATAATCTTTGTCACCACTGTTCAGGCGCACGCCAGCCAGTTCACTCTGCTCGCTTTTACCATTCAGCATTTCGCGCGACATCAGTACGGAGAACTTGTCGCCGTTACGCAGCTTGCGGAAATCCATCTGCCATTGCAGGGATTTAATCACCGCGCTGATTTCACTGCTGGACAGCCCCGCTTTCCTGGCACTGCTGACAAAACTGCCGTTGACCACACCGCTTAATACGCTGTTTTGCCACTCTCCCTTCTGAATGGCAGAAGAGGGTTTGAAGCCGTCACCGGAGCGGTCGTAAGTGCGCGTTTCACGGCGGGACACTTCCCAGGTAATGCGCTGTAAATCACCATTGTCGTTCAGCGACCATGAGAGTTGCTGCCCGACTTGCAGGTTGCGCAAATCTTTATCGCTTTTCACCAGCATGTTGATTTCCGACATATCAATGCCGTACTGGTTTAACACGCTGCTGAGGGTATCACCTGTTGAAACAACGTAATCGTGCGTGCCGCTTTCATCCGGAACGTCTTCATCGATTTCATCTTTCGGGGCATCGTCAGCCGGGGATGGGGTGTCCTGATCTATCGGCTCACTGGCTTCAGGAAGCAAGGTACGTAGTTGATTTTTATCGAGCTCGACGGTTTTAACAATCGGGCTTTCGTTACCCGGATGATAAACGTAAGGCCGCCACAGCGTGACGGCCAGCGTTACAACGGTCAGCGACCCCAACATAATGCGGTGGGGCCGGGGTAAATTATTAAACGCCATGGCGACAGCGCGGGATATCTGCTGCACTTAAATGTTCCTCTATTCTCCTTTCAGGCAGCTCTCATACTGGCTGGACAACTGTGAGAGGAATGTCACATAGCTGTCTTTACCTGGGGTGATGTCCGTCCCGAGTGGATCCAGTGTGCCCGAACGCACGGTGGTCCCTCTGGCAACGGCCTCTATCACGGCTGGCCTGAATTGTGGTTCAGCAAAAACGCAGGCTGCTTTTTGCTCAACCAACTGTGTTCGTATTTGATGTAAACGCTGCGCACCGGGTTGGATCTCAGGGTTGACGGTAAAATGACCTAATGGGGTCAGACCGAAGTGTTTTTCAAAGTAAGTGTAAGCATCATGAAAAACGAAATACCCTTTGCCTTTAACCGGGGCCAACTGTTTACTGATTTTCGCATCGGCTGACGCCAATTCTGCCTCAAAGTGCTGCAGGTTTGCGTCTAGTTTGTCCTTGCTTTGCGGCATAAGTTCCAACAATTTTCCATGGATTGCAATCGCCGTTTGCTTTGAGATCTCCGGAGACATCCACAGATGCATATTATACTCACCATGATGGTGGTGATCGTGGCTGTCAGCAGCCTCATGCGAATGCCCCGCATGTGCTTCATGCTCTTCTTCTTCTTCGTCTTCGCCGCCCTTCAGCAGCAAGCCTTTCACACCCGGGAGGGCACTCATTTCGACGTTCTTTTGTGCGGGCAAACTGGCGGCAGATTTGGTCATAAACGCTTCCATTTCCGGACCAACCCAGACCACTAAATCCGCGCTTTTTAAGCGTTTAATGTCGGAAGGACGCAAGGCATAATCATGCTCTGAGGCACCATCGGGCAGCAAAACATTCACCGGTGTGACGCCATCTGCAATCGCGGCAGCGATAAATCCAACAGGTTTAACGGAGGCAACAACGTCTGCATGGGCAGGAAGCACAAGCGAAGCGGCAATGCTCATGCCTGCGAGCATTGATAAGGCACGTGTTTTTTTGTGTAACATAATGATTCAATCCATCGTGAAGAGCTGATGGATTGTGATATTATAACATTCGTAATTTTCTGCAACCAGTAATCGACATGTCATCTTTGATCACCCTTGAAAAAATTTCTGTGAGCTTTGGACAGCGCCGTGTCCTGTCCGATGTGTCACTTTCGCTGCAACCTGGCCGAATTCTGACCCTGCTCGGGCCGAACGGGGCCGGTAAATCAACGCTGGTGCGCGTGGTGCTCGGGCTGATTGCCCCCACCGCCGGTACCCTGCTGCGCCCGGCGCAACTGCGTATTGGTTACGTGCCGCAAAAAATCCATCTTGATGTCACCCTGCCCCTCACGGTTGCGCGCTTTATGCGTCTGCGACCTGGGGTAAAGTCAGACGATATTCTGCCCGCGCTGAAACGCGTGCAGGCGGCTCATCTGCTGGAATACCCGCTACAAAAACTCTCCGGTGGCGAAATGCAGCGTGTGCTGCTGGCACGAGCACTGCTCAACCAGCCGCAGCTACTGGTGCTTGATGAACCCACGCAGGGCGTTGACGTCAACGGTCAGGTGGCGCTGTATGACCTGATCGACCAGCTGCGCCGCGAACTCAACTGCGGCGTGCTGATGGTCTCCCACGACCTGCATCTGGTGATGGCGAAAACCGACGAGGTCTTGTGCCTCAATCACCATATCTGCTGTTCGGGTACGCCAGAAGCGGTGTCCAAACACCCTGAATTTATCTCGATGTTCGGCCAACGCGGTGCTGAACAGCTGGCGATTTATCGCCACCATCACAACCATCGTCACGATCTCCAGGGACGAATTATTTTGCGCAAAGGGACCGGCCGTCATGATTGAATTATTATTACCCGGCTGGTTAGCAGGCGTATTACTGGCGCTGGCAGCCGGGCCGCTGGGTTCCTTTGTGGTGTGGCGTCGCATGTCCTATTTTGGCGACACGCTGGCACATGCCTCCTTGCTGGGCGTAGCTTTTGGCCTGCTGCTTAATGTCAGTCCGTTTTATGCAGTGATCGTAGTCACTCTGCTGTTGTCGCTGGTGCTGGTGTGGCTGGAGCGTCGTCCGCATCTGGCGATTGATACCCTGCTGGGCATTATGGCGCACAGTGCGCTGTCGCTGGGCATGGTGGTGGTCAGCCTGATGTCTGACGTGCGTGTGGATCTGATGGCCTATCTGTTTGGTGACCTGCTGGCCGTGACACCAACCGATCTGTGGACGATTGTCGCGGGTGTGGCGGTGGTTCTGCTTCTGCTGGCGTGGCAATGGCGTGCCCTGCTGTCAATCACCATCAGCCCTGAGCTGGCGCAGGTGGATGGCGTCAATATTCAGCGGACCAAAATGATTCTGATGCTGATCACGGCGCTGACGATTGGGGTAGCGATGAAATTTGTCGGGGCGTTGATCATCACCTCACTGCTGATTATCCCTGCCGCCACCGCCCGTCGTTTTGCCCGCTCACCGGAGCAGATGGCGGCACTGGCGGTGGTCATTGGCATTCTGGCCGTGACCATCGGTCTGACCTTCTCTGCCTTCTACGATACGCCAGCCGGCCCTTCTGTGGTGCTGGGGGCAGCGGTGATGTTCATGCTGAGTATGGTGAAGAAACCGGCGGTGTAACCCGCCGTTTTTGCACGGGCAAGGAGGCATCCCTCACCCCTACTTACTGTGATTCTGGTCGGTCGATGCCGAAGTGCTTGTAAGCATGCTGGGTGGCCATACGGCCACGCGGCGTGCGTTGAATAAAGCCCTGCTGGATCAGATACGGTTCCAGCACGTCCTCGATGGTTTCGCGCTCTTCACCGATTGCCGCCGCCAGGTTATCCAGCCCGACCGGGCCACCCATAAATTTATCGATAATCGCCAGCAGTAGTTTGCGGTCCATATAGTCGAAACCTTCGGTATCCACACTCAGCATATCCAGTGCTTTTGAGGTCACGTCCCCGCTCATACTGCCGTTCGCACGCACCTCGGCAAAGTCACGCACGCGGCGCAGCAGTCGGTTAGCGATACGCGGCGTACCGCGAGCACGGCGGGCGATTTCCAGCGCGCCATCCTCACTCAATGGCAAACCGAGGCAGGATGCACTGCGGGCAACGATATGCTGTAAGTCTTCTACCCGGTAAAACTCCAGACGTTGCACGATGCCGAAACGGTCACGCAACGGTGACGTCAGTGAGCCCGCGCGCGTGGTGGCGCCAATCAGGGTAAACGGCGGCAGGTCGAGTTTAATCGAACGCGCGCCCGGGCCTTCCCCGATCATAATATCCAGCTGATAGTCTTCCATCGCCGGGTACAGCACTTCTTCCACCACGGGCGACAGTCGGTGGATCTCATCAATAAACAGGACATCATGAGGTTCGAGGTTGGTCAGCATCGCCGCCAGATCGCCTGCTTTCTCCAGCACCGGGCCGGATGTGGTACGCAGGTTAACGCCCATCTCGTTAGCAACAATATTTGCCAGCGTGGTTTTTCCCAGGCCCGGCGGGCCAAAGATCAACAGATGGTCGAGCGCATCACCGCGATTCTTAGCGGCTTCGATGAAGATTTCCATCTGTTCACGCACCACCGGCTGACCAACGTACTCTGCCAGCATTTTCGGGCGGATAGCGCGGTCGATAACTTCTTCTTCGGTGATGACCCCGGCGGAGACAAGGCGGTCGGCTTCAATCATGCTCTACCTCAAATCAAATAGCGGCGCGCAGGGCTTCGCGAATCAATGTTTCGCAGTCGGCGTTCGGTTTACCCACTTTGCTGACCATGCGGCTGGCTTCCTGAGGTTTATACCCCAGCGCCACCAGGGCAGAAACGGCTTCGCTTTCGGCATCGTTGGCGGCTTCTGTCGGCATTTCACTGGTCAGTGCAAACGGTGCATCGGTGGCAAACAGATCGCCGTGCATCCCTTTGAAGCGGTCTTTCATTTCCACCACTAAGCGCTCAGCGGTTTTCTTACCCACGCCTGGCAGTTTCACCAGCACAGCAATCTCTTCACGTTCAACGGCGGTGACGAACTGCTGCGCTGACATACCGGACAAAATGGCCAGTGCCAGCTTAGGCCCGATGCCGTTAACCTTGATCAGTTCACGGAACAGCGCCCGCTCCGGCTTGCTGTTAAAACCAAACAGCAACTGCGCATCTTCGCGCACCACAAAGTGAGTAAAGATAATCGCTTCATGGTTGATGTCGGGAAGCTCATAAAAACAGGTCATTGGCATTTGCACCTCATAACCCACGCCGCTGGCTTCCAGTAACACCACGGGCGGCTGTTTTTCCAGGATAATGCCTCTCAGACGACCTATCACATTCGCTTCCTTCTGATAACAATTTAGAGGGGAGTTTATAGCATAAAAAAGGCTGGATGAATATCCAGCCTGTTGAGATTAGCGGGCCATTGTCCATTAACTCAGACGACCACGAGCGAGGTTAAGCTTGCCCTCACCGATACGATTGACGTTCTGGCTCAGGTGACAATGCGTGATGGCAATCGCCAGCGCATCGGCGGCATCCGCCTGGGGGTTCGCTGGCAGTTTGAGCAAGGTACGCACCATATGCTGTACCTGGCTTTTCTCTGCACTACCGATGCCCACAACGGTCTGCTTCACCTGCCGCGCCGCATACTCAAACACCGGCAGATCCTGGTTCACGGCAGCAACAATGGCCGCACCGCGCGCCTGGCCCAGTTTCAGGGCTGAGTCGGCGTTCTTTGCCATAAAGACCTGCTCAATCGCGAAAAACTCAGGCTGAAACTGAGTAATAATCTCGCTAACACCCGCATAAATCAGCTTCAGGCGCGACGGCAGGTCAGCCACACTGGTGCGGATACATCCACTGCCCAGATACGTTAACTGCCGCCCCACCTGCCGAATCACACCGTAACCGGTGATGCGCGAACCGGGGTCGATCCCCAAAATAATAGCCATTACGCGCTCACCCGATGTGATGGACGGAGTGTCACAGGGTTTCCGCCACCTCGTCAGAAATTTCACCGTTATGGTAAACCTCCTGCACGTCGTCGCAGTCTTCCAGCATATCGATCAAACGCAGCAGTTTTGGTGCGGTCTCCACATCCATATCGGCTTTGGTCGATGGGATCATGGTGACTTCGGCACTTTCTGCCTTCAGACCCGCCGCGTCCAGCGCGTCTTTAACGGCCCCCAGGCTTTCCCATGCGGTGAATACGTCGATGGTGCCATCGTCCCAGGTCATCACATCGTCAGCACCGGCTTCCAGCGCCGCATCCATCACCTGGTCTTCTTCCAGGCCCGGTGCGAAGGTGATCACGCCTTTTTTGGTGAACAGGTAGGCCACAGAACCATCCGTCCCAAGGTTACCACCGGTTTTGGTGAAGGCATGACGCACTTCTGACACGGTACGGTTACGGTTATCACTCAGGCACTCCACCATCACAGCGGTGCCACCTGGGCCGTAACCTTCATAAATGATGGTTTCCATATTGCTGTCATCATCACCGCCCACGCCGCGTGCAATCGCACGGTTCATGGTGTCACGGGTCATGTTGTTTGACAGTGCTTTGTCCATCGCCGCACGCAGACGCGGGTTGGAGTTAGCATCACCACCGCCCAGTTTGGCAGCAGTCACCAGCTCACGAATGATTTTGGTGAAGATTTTACCGCGTTTGGAATCCTGAGCAGCCTTGCGGTGCTTGGTATTCGCCCATTTACTATGTCCCGCCATTTACACTGAGTCTCCAGATTGCCTATTGCACAGGCTATCTTGCTTGCTATTTTGCACCCGGGCAGTGCTCGCAATCCTCACATACATAAGTATGCTGCGGTTGCTCCGCGCTGGCCGTGCGCAAACTATCTGCGCCGATAACGCCTGGACATCAAGCTAAGTTCAAAAGATAAAAATTAAACAAAATTACAGTACGAATTCTTCAATTGCCTGGCGGTTACTCCAGGACTTGGTGAGCGCGGCGGCGGCCGGGGCATCCAGCCACTGAAAGGCCAGATGCTCGCTCAATGTGATGCTGCACTCCGCAGGGAGCATGAGGCTAAACCAGTGTTCCCGATTATGGGTGGTGCCCGGTGCGTAACGATGAAGAAAGTGCGTAAAGATTTCGAATTCTATATGACGCTGGCAGTCCACTAATGTGAGCTGCCCGGCGTTTATATCAATGCCAATCTCTTCCATCACTTCCCGCTGTGCGGTCTGCGCCAGGCTTTCGCCCGGCTCCTGGCTGCCGGTCACCGACTGCCAGAAATCCACATCATCGCGTCGCTGCAACATCAGCACCCGCCGGGTATCCTGGGCATAAATCACCACCAGAACCGACACCGGATGCTTATACGCCATCAGTTATTCTCTGACGGCTGATCTTTCACTTTCTTGACCACTTCAATGCCCAGCTCGGCCAGTGAGGCCGGGTTAGCAAAGTTTGGCGCTTCGGTCATCAGACAGGCCGCAGCGGTGGTTTTCGGGAAGGCAATCACGTCACGAATGTTATCCGTGCCGGTCAGCAGCATGACAAGGCGATCAAGACCAAAGGCCAGACCCGCATGCGGTGGCGTACCGTATTTCAGCGCATCCAGCAGGAAGCCAAACTTCTCACGCTGTTCGTGCTCTTCAATACCCAGAATGCCGAACACCGTCTGCTGCATCTGACCGTTGTGAATACGCACGGAACCGCCACCCACTTCATAGCCATTGATGACCATATCGTAGGCGTTAGCAATCGCGGTTTCCGGTGCGTTCTTCAGTTCTTCCGGCGTCATCTCTTTCGGCGCGGTAAACGGATGGTGCATCGCGGTCAGACCGCCTTCGCCATCGTCTTCAAACATCGGGAAGTCCACGACCCACAGCGGCGCCCAGGAGGCCTCGTTGGTGATCTTAAGGTCACGACCCAGTTTCAGACGCAAAGCACCCAGGGCATCGGCCACGACTTTCGCGCTGCCCGCACCGAAGAAGATCATATCGCCATCGGCGGCGCCGTTACGTGCCAGAATCTCTTCAACGATTTCTGCATTAAGGAATTTCGCTACCGGGCTGGTGATCCCTTCCAGGCCTTTAACACGCTCGTTGACCTTGATGTAAGCCAGGCCCTTCGCGCCATAAATTTCGATAAATTTGCCGTAGTCGTCAATCTGCTTACGGCTCAGCGTCGCGCCACCCGGCACACGCAGTGTCGCAACACGGCCTTTGGCATCGTTAGCCGGGCCAGCAAAGACGTTGAACTCAACGTTTTTCACCAGGTCTGCGACGTCAACCAGCTCCATTGGGTTACGAAGGTCTGGCTTATCGGAACCAAAACGACGCATCGCTTCGGCGAAGGTCATGGTTGGGAAGTCACCCAGTTCAACAGACTTCACATCAACCCACAGATTGCGGACCAGACGTTCCATGATTTCACGCACCTGAGCGGCGGTCATGAACGAGGTTTCAACGTCGATCTGGGTAAATTCAGGCTGACGGTCAGCACGCAGATCCTCGTCACGGAAACATTTGACGATCTGATAGTAACGGTCAAAACCGGACATCATCAGCAGCTGTTTGAACAGCTGTGGCGACTGTGGCAAGGCGTAGAATTTGCCTTTATGCACGCGGCTTGGCACCAGATAGTCACGGGCACCTTCCGGCGTGGCTTTGGTCAGCATCGGGGTTTCGATATCGAGGAAACCGTGCTCATCCATAAAGCGGCGCACAAAGCTGGTAATTTTCGCACGAGCTTTCAGGCGGTTCGCCATATCAGGGCGACGCAGGTCAAGATAGCGATACTTCAGACGCGCTTCTTCGCTGTTCGCCATATTGGAGTCTAACGGCAGCGGTTCTGAGCGGTTGATGATGGTCAGGTCGGTGGCGAACACTTCGATCTCACCGGTGGCCATATCTTTGTTTTTGTTCTTCTCATCACGCGGACGCACGGTGCCGGTGATCTGGATGCAGAACTCGTTACGCAGTTCAGACGCCAGATCGAAAGCCGCCTGACGGTCCGGGTCGAAGAACACCTGCACGATGCCTTCACGGTCACGCATATCAATAAAGATCAGGCTGCCCAGATCGCGACGGCGATTAACCCAACCGCACAGTGTCACTTGCTGGCCTACATGAGACAGATTGATCTGCCCACAATACTCAGTACGCATAACGATATCCTTTTAACTTCAGCGCTGCTGCCGCAGCTTTATAATCACTATCCTGCTCTGAGGAGCGCTGCTGCCGCGAAAAATGGCTGCCATTATAATGGAAAATGGCTCACAGGATAAGTGCTGTCATCAGGGGAAAGTGGCAGAAAAACGCTGCGATGTGCTGCCACCGGACGCTGTGGTTAACAAAACATCATCACCACGACATAACCGCTAACAAATCTCAGCGCTTTACCCACATTATTTTCATCGCCTCGTTTAACTGTTCCTTTGTATTCTCAATGGTTTTCCCCCTTATCCCGGAGAAACGCATGCTCAATCTCAATCCCCAGACCACCGCACTGGTGCTGATCGACTTACAGGAAGGCATTCTGCCGTTTGGCAAGGCACCACACGCGGCCAGTGATGTCGTGCCACGTGCCGCGAAACTGGCCGACCACTTTCGTGCACACAACGCCCCGGTCGTGCTGGTACGTGTAGGCTGGTCAGCGGATTTTGCCGATGCGCCAAAACAACCGGTTGATGCCGCCCATGCCGGAGGCGCACTGCCGGATAACTGGTGGGTCTACCCTGAAGCGCTGGGTGTTCAGGAGAGCGATCTGCACGTCATCAAACGCCAGTGGGGGGCATTCCACGGTACCGATCTGGAACTGCAACTGCGCCGTCGTGGCATTGACACCCTTGTGCTGGGTGGCATCGCCACCAACATTGGCGTTGAGTCCACCGCACGTAACGCCTGGGAACTGGGTTTCAATCTGGTGATTGCCGAAGATATCTGTAGCACCGCCAGCACTGAGCAGCATCAGGCCAGCGTCGAGTGGATCTTCCCACGTATTGCCCGCGTGCGTCAGTCAGATGACGTCATCGCCGCGCTGTCTTAACCTGCGCATGACCGGAGGGAACCGGTCTTTCTCCCCACTGCCTGCCTTGCACTCCCCTGTATCCACACGGTAAAGTTGCCCGCAACTGACTGAATGTGGATAAACAATGAAGCCGTTGTATCTTGGCCTGCCACAGTGGCAGCACCCGCAATGGAAAAAACTGGGGATGACCACCCTGGAAGATTATGCCCGTCACTTTAACTGTGTCGAAGGCAATACCACGCTGTATGCACTGCCGCGCCCGGAAGTGGTACAGCGCTGGCGGGCAATGACGCACGATGACTTCCGCTTCTGTTTTAAATTTCCGGCGACCATCAGCCATCAGGCCGCGCTGCGCCAGTGCGGCGATCTCAGCGCAGAGTTTTTTGATCTGCTCTCTCCGCTGGCCGATCGCATCGGACAGTTCTGGTTACAGCTTCCCGCGGCTTTTTCGCCTGCTGACCTGCCTGCTCTCTGGCAGTTTCTCGATAACCTGCCCACGGAATTCCGCTACGGTGTGGAAGTGCGGCATCCGGAGTTTTTTGCCAAAGGCGAGGCCGAGCAGGCGCTGAATCGCGGATTGCATCAGCGCCGCGTCAACCGGGTGATCCTCGATACCCGCGGCGTGCACAGTGCCCATCCTTCAACGGCCGCGATTATTGAGGCACAACGCAAAAAACCTAAACTGCCAGTCCATGCGGTGATGACCGCAGACGCCCCGATGATCCGTTTTATCGGCGGCGACAACGTCGAGGCTAACCTGAGCTGGTTCAACGCCTGGCGAGATCGGTTACCGCAGTGGTGCGAAACGGCCCAGCCGTGGCTGTTTATACATACCCCGGATGTCGGCTTCGCGCCGGATTTGGTGCGCGCGCTGTGGCCCGGATTACAGCAGGTGCTCCCGCATATCGGTGATGCCCCTGAATGGCCGCAGCAGGAGATGTTATTCTGAACCGGTTCATGCTGATGCCTGGCGACAGTGTCAGCATTGTTCGATACCCTACTCAATAAGATCATTATTACATCATGGAGTGAGTCATGGTCAGTGCGCTTTACGTGGTACTTGGTACGCTTTTTATCCTGAAGTTTTTACTCGACGTGGTGCGCTTACGTCGTCAGTACCGGGTCTCGATCGGTGATGGTGGGGTGTCTGATTTACAGCTGGCCATTCGCATCCACGGTAATGCGGTCGAAAATATCCCCATCGCACTCTTTCTGCTGGTAATGATGGAGATGAACGGTGCCGATATCTGGATGCTGCATCTGCTCGGGCTGTTTTTCTTTTTCGGCCGTCTGATGCATGCGTATGGTTTACGCAGCCGCACCGTGCTGTGGCGCCGTAACGGCATGCTCCTGACGCTGCTTTCGCTCTTCGGCATGGTGGTCGTCAATCTGCTGTTCCTGCCCTGGGACCTGGTTCTCGGCACTTCCTGACCGTTCTACTGGCAGAAAAGGTGCAGCCCGCCGCGCTTTCTGCCAGAATATGCCCTTTCCGTTAGCTTCCCCGGACTTACCACTATGTCTAACCGCGATACGCTGTTCTCCGCGCCAATTGCCAAGCTGGGCGACTGGACGTTTGATGAGCGCGTGGCTGAAGTCTTCCCCGACATGATTCAGCGTTCTGTGCCCGGCTATTCCAACATTATTTCCATGATTGGCATGTTAGCCGAGCGCTTTGTCCAGCCCGACTCCCGTGTTTACGATCTCGGCTGTTCGCTGGGCGCGGCCACGCTGTCAGTGCGCCGCAATATTACTGCCGCTGGCTGCAAGATTATTGCTGTTGATAACTCACCCGCCATGGTTGAGCGCTGCCGCCGCCACATTGATGCCTTCCGTGCCGATACGCCGGTCGAGGTGATTGAAGCGGACATCCGCCAGATCCCGATTGAGAATGCCTCCCTGGTGGTACTGAACTTCACGTTACAGTTTCTGGCACCGGAAGAGCGGCAGCAGTTGCTGAATACCATTTATCAGGGACTGAAACCCGGCGGTGCGCTGGTGCTGTCTGAAAAGTTCAGCTTTGCTGACTCTGACGTGGGTGAACTGCTGTTCAACATGCATCACGACTTTAAACGTGCGAACGGTTACAGCGAACTGGAGATCAGCCAGAAGCGCAGCATGTTGGAAAATGTCATGCTGACCGACAGCGTGGAAACCCATAAACAGCGTCTGCACAATGCGGGTTTCCAGCATGCAGAGCTGTGGTTCCAGTGTTTTAACTTTGGCTCTCTGGTGGCCTTAAAAGCAGGTCATCCCTGATGGATTTCGGAAATTTTTATCAACTGATTGCCAAAAGCCCGCTGTCTCACTGGCTGGAAACCCTGCCTGCGCAGATCGCGGCCTGGCAACGCGAGTCACTGCACGGCCACTTTAAAAACTGGGACCGTTCCGTTGAACACCTGCCCGCACTGACCCCGGAGACGCTGGATTTACTGCACAGCGTCACCGCCGACAGCAGCCATCTTTCCGCACGTCAGCGTGACGGCATTGAAAAACTGCTGCGTAATCTGATGCCATGGCGTAAAGGGCCGTTCTCACTGTACGGCGTGACTATCGATACAGAATGGCGTTCTGACTGGAAGTGGGAGCGGGTGCTGCCGCATATTTCCTCACTGGCCGGACGTACGGTGCTGGATGTCGGTTGTGGCAGCGGCTACCACATGTGGCGCATGCTGGGCGCGGGTGCCAACCTCGTGGTCGGCATCGACCCGATGCAGCTGTTCCTGTGCCAGTTTGAAGCCGTGCGTAAACTGCTGGGCAACGATCAGCGTGCGCACCTGCTGCCGCTGGGCATCGAGCAACTGCCCGAGCTGAAGGCGTTCGACACCGTATTTTCAATGGGCGTGCTGTATCATCGCCGCTCCCCGCTCGACCACCTTTTCCAGTTGAAAAATCAGCTGGTCAGCGGCGGCGAACTGGTGCTGGAAACCCTGGTGGTCGAAGGCGATGACCTGCAGGTACTGGTGCCGGGTGAACGCTATGCGCAGATGCGTAACGTCTACTTCATCCCGTCAACCGGGGCGCTGAAAAACTGGCTGGAGAAGTGTGGATTTGTTGACGTCCGTATTGCTGATTACTCGGTCACCAGCACGGATGAACAGCGTCGTACCAGCTGGATGACCAGCGAGTCCCTGGCCGAGTTCCTCGACCCGAACGACCCAACGAAAACCGTCGAAGGTTATCCTGCCCCCCTGCGTGCCGTGTTGGTAGCGACCAAACCATAATCCCGACAGGGTTGGCCGTCTTACGGCTGACCCTGCCTCCCCCTCGTCGTTGCCCTGCCTCCTCACCGCTCTGAGTGAAATCCTGATCTGTGTCAATGAGAATGATAATTCTTATTAAATCACTCTTTTTGATCAAATGGCCTAATACTTACGGGTTAGTGTGGGATCAGTTGTGCGTTAAATTCACCTGAAAGGAGTATCTGGTATGAGTAAATTTGTTTTTTCATCACCACGGAAATACATTCAGGGCGCGGGTCAGCTAGCCCACCTGGGCGAGCATCTGGCCGAACTGGGCAGCAATGCGTTCCTCGTTGCTGACAAGATTGTCTGGGGGCTGATCGGAAAAGACGTTAAAGCCTCCCTGATCGCGAACAAGGTCGAATTCCACTACGAAGAGTTTAACGGTGAAGCCTCCAGCAATGAGATCACCCGCCTGGCTAAACTGGCGAAAGCCAACGGGACAAGTATTGTGGTCGGCCTCGGTGGCGGTAAAACCCTGGACACTGTAAAAGCGGTTGCCGATGAGTTGAAACACCCCGTTGCCGTCGTGCCCACTATCGCCTCTACCGATGCCCCCTGCAGTGCGCTGTCAGTGATCTACTCGGATACCGGCGTGTTCGAAAGCTACCGTTTCTACAGTAAAAACCCGGATCTGGTGCTGGTGGATACGCAGGTCTGCGTGCGCGCGCCGGTGCGTCTGTTTGCCTCCGGTATTGCGGATGGCCTGGCGACCTATGTTGAAGCGCAGGCGGTGAAACGTTCACACAGCAAATCGATGGTCAACGGTGACCCGACCATTGCCGGAATGGCGATCGCCGAAGCCTGTGAAAAAACACTCCTGACCTGGGGGCTGAGTGCCTATCAGGCCGTGGAGAAACAGCTGGTGACACCCGCGGTGGAAGCCGTGGTGGAAGCCAATACGCTGCTTTCAGGGCTGGGGTTCGAAAACGCCGGTCTGGCCGGTGCCCACGCTATCCACAACGGTTTTACTGCGATTGAGGGCGATATTCACCACCTGACGCACGGTGAAAAAGTGGCTTACGGCACCCTGACCCAGATGGTGCTGGAGCAGCGGCCTGATGAGGAGATCGCACGCTACGTGCGTTTCTACCGAGCCATCAAGATGCCGACCACGCTGAAGGAGCTGCATCTGGACAACGTAAGCTGGGACGATCTGGTGAAAATCGGCGCGCTGGCCAATAACGAAGGGGACACGTTGAAAAACCTGAACCCGGGACTGAGCGCTGAGGATGTGGCGAACGCCATTCTGGCCGTAGATGCCTTTAGTCTGTCAGTGAAATAACCGTATTGTAGTGAAGGCCGATCCGGGCGATCGGCCTTATTTTTCTGCCGCGGTTTATTCCCAATATTCGTAGCGGTAAGCGGCAGTAATATTGCGCCGGATAATCCCGGAGGGGAACACTTCCATTTCACGCGTATAGCTCAACGTACAGTTCCCCTGGTCATCCCACAGCTGGCACTCCTCCAGCGTTGTCATACTGCTCATCGCTGTATCCGAGCGGCTGCTCAGACGTAACTCACGCTGATCCCGGTCGTAGTCCAGCGTCATTTTTTCTCGATCAGACGCCAAAGCCACCAGCAGGTTCTGTTTGTTCCAGCGGTAGGTGAATTTACCGTTACTGTTGCTATCCGATCCCCGCGCAATACTGCTAATCAGCCGCGACTGGCGGTCGAAATGGTGGGTGGTTTCCGTGAAGCCTTTTTCACCATTGAGGACGAACGTATCCGCCGAGCTAATGATATTACCGCGGCTTCCCGTCCGATAATGTGTGGTGCCACGTTTATCATTGATCACCACCCGCTGGCCGTTACGTAATTCAGCAACGGTCATTTCATAGCTTGAAAGCCAACCATCCCTGACATGTTCAATACTCTGCACCAGTGAGATCTGGAGCTTGCCTTCCTGTTTATCGAAGCGCAAATCGGCACGTTTCAGCGTTCCGCAGCGATCAAACTCGCCAATCATGCGTTTTTGCTGATTAACATCCTTACCAAATTCGCCGAGGACAAACTGTTTAACCGGGCCTCTGGCCGTTCCCCCCAACATCACAATGCTGTTATTACTGGCCACCTGCTGAAAGCCCGGCGTGCAGTCTGTTGCCGCCTGTGCAGCCGGAGTCAGCAAAAAGGCCAGCGTCATCATCAGCGTACAACCCGAAAACGGAATCTTCATCACAGCTCTTATGGCAGATTAAGGAGATGACTCAGTGTAGTTTTTTTTGGGTACAACACGCATTACAAACCCGCACCAGGAGCAAAAAAAACCCCAACAAAAGGCGCTGGGGTCTGGTACTTGCAAACACCACGTCTGAGAACGGCGTGCTGCGCGGCAAAATCGGCACGTTACCGCCAGGCGGCAACGGATTTAGGCAACGTGAAGCGGTGCGCCGAGCGACATCACGCTTTTCATCGCGGCAACCACATCACCATCAACGCAGGTGCGGGTAAATTCGTCATTTTCAGCATCCGAACACATAGACACACCGGCTTTACGGTAACGCATCGATGAGGCAATACGTTGGCTGGCGGAGCTGTGCAACTCAAGCAGGCCAGCATCGATAAACTTTTGCACATTGCTCAGGCGCACACCCGCACCGGCCATCACTTTTACGCCCTTCGCCATGCGGGTAAGCTCCCTCAAGAGGGGTAAGCCGCTTTCTGCACTCTGCTGCTGTCCGGAAGTGAGGATGCGCGACACGCCTAAATCAGTCAGTTGCTTAAGTGCCATGACCGGGCTGTGGCACAAATCGAAGGCACGATGAAAGGTCACCTCCATACCCTGACACAGCTGCATGACGTGCTGCATGCGCGGCAGATCAATATGCCCGTCCACATCCAGCAACCCGATCACCAGCCCCGGAAAGCCCTGTTCCCGGATAAACGCAATATCTGACTTCATCTGCTCAAATTCGATATCGCTGTAACAAAAATCTCCCCCTCTGGGGCGCACAATCGGATGGACCGGGATCGCAACGCGACGACGAGCTGACATCAATGTCCCCGCCGATGGTGTTAATCCCCCTTCCGTTGGCGCAGCACATAACTCCACGCGATCGGCTCCCGCTCGTTCCGCCGTCACGGCACATTCCACTCCGTAGCAGCATATTTCCAGTTTTCGCATCCCATCCTCCGGTTATCACTGCTGTCTGGTTGTTTATTTTCATGCCGATGATTAGTCTGATCGACATTACTGGTATTTATCTTAACGGGAATCATCAGCATGGCATTCAATTTTGACCAACGGATAGACCGCCGTCACAGCGATAGCCTGAAATGGCAAAAATATGGTGATCGGGATATCCTTCCGTTGTGGATCGCAGACACGGATTTTCGCGTAGCTGATTGTATTACTGAAGCATTACAGACTCGTATCTCACACGGCATCTTCGGCTATGGTGTCCCGCCGCAGGCCTTTATTGAGGTCGTCATTGAGCGCATGAACACACGTTTTGGCTGGAAAATTCAACCCGAGTGGCTGGTCTTTCTACCGGGCGTCGTTACCGGGCTGAATCTGTGCGTACGCGCGTTTACCGAGCCACATCAGGGCACCATTGCGCCCATACCAATTTATCCCCCTTTCCGCCTGGCAGCAAAGCTGGCCGGACGCGCGCAGGTCAGCGCCCCGTTACAGCTTCAGAATCAGCGCTGGGTGCTGGATCTGGATGCTCTGGAACCTGAGCTTAAGGGCAACGAAAAACTGCTGCTGTTGTGTAACCCGCAGAACCCGGGCGGTACCGTTTATCGCCGTGAGGAACTGGAGGCACAACTGCGCTTTGCCCAGCGACATGACCTGATAGTGTGTTCTGATGAAATTCACTGCGACCTGCTGCTGGAGCCGGGCGCTGAACATATCCCGTTTGCCAGCCTGAGTGAAGATGCCGCCCAGCGCTCCATTACCCTGCTGTCTCCGTCGAAAAGCTTCAACATTGCTGGCCTCGGTGCGTCTGTGGCCATCATTCCTGACCGCGAACTGCGTGACCGTTTTAATCGGGAACGTAAAGGGATGGTGCCGGATGTCGATGTTCTGTCCTATGTCGCCGCGACGGCCGCCTGGCAGGACGGGCAACCGTGGCTGGATGCGCAGGTGGAGTACCTGCGCAGCAACCGTGACGCACTGACACAGCACGTGAATGCGCTACCGGGACTGAGCATGGTGGCACCAGAGGGCAGCTATCTGGGCTGGATTGATGCCAGCAAACTGAAAGTCGCCAGCCCGGCCCTGTTCTTTGAAAAACATGGGCTGGGCTTTTCACCGGGGCGTGACTTCGGTGACGATAAGTTTATCCGTTTCAACTTCGGCTGCCAGCGTGCGATGTTAGACGAAGCCTTGCGCCGCATGACGCTGGCGCTGGCTATCGGCCGCTAGATTTAACGGTCCACTTCACTGGCGACGATCTCTTTCAAGCTCCACGGATGGAACTTGATGGTCACCTGCCCGTCAGTTACCGCCAGCGTTGGGTTAGGCAGGCGTTCGCCGTCACCCTTTGGTGCACTGGTTTTAATCGAAATTCCCTGCTGTGTCAGGCCTTCGTCACCCATCAACGCCAGAGCACGTGCGCCGAGCGTCTCTTCGTCGCCGCGCAGAACCACTTCGACATGTTCCCAGCCTTCATGGCGATAAAGCCGCTGCCCTGGCCAGGGGAGTTCCACCACGCCGATCTTCCACGGGCCCACGTCCAGCGGTATAGCCAGCTCAAACAGGGCGACGGGACGTCCGGCAATCTCTTTTTCCGAAAACAGCGAACCGCAACGCAGAAACCCCTGTTTCCACCGCGCTGCGGTGGTGTTCTGGTGACATCTGACCGCAATGTGATCAACCTCAAGAACATCAAGATCAAGGCTTAATCGCTCAGCCAATTGGTAAAGGGATTGTAAAAAACGCGGTAAATCATTAGCTAAATCGCTTAATTCTTCTGCATTGTTTATGGATAACATCTCAAAACCCTTCATTTACAGTAATTTCACTTATCATTTTCACTTAAAGCATATGATTTTACAGACCAGATAATGGAATAGAAACTTAGCATTTCATCGGAATTATTCATATAAATTGCCCGCTTAGAAAACATTTCATCCAGCATCTGGTGGTTCAGTACCAGTGATTTTTTTAGAAAATGGCCTTTAACTTTATGTTTTAGTTTAGTTAAATTTATACAATGCGACAATTCCTAAATCATCAGGGGTGCATTGTAGGCTATTCTGCTTTCTTATAGATTTATCCCGACCATCAACACAAGGAAAAGCTTAATGCTTATGTTATTACTTGTCGCCGTGCTGATCGCGATGATGGGATTGGCGATTGTACGCCACTGGAAGGTACGGAACGGAAAAACGACGGTGGCAAGTCCCCACCGCCCGCAACGTCGCCGCTAATCTGACTTTCCGTGGAAGACAGCCTCACAGCACTGTTTTCCCGCGCGCAAAACACAAGTTATCCAGGGGCTCAGGTTCCTGGATAACTTGTTCCTAAATGCAGTATACTTTTCCCCTTCTTTTTTAGGCGCTGCCACCCTGGGTGAATGTCCCCCTGAATGCGGCGGCGTCGAGACCATGGCCTGCACCTCTGCGTGTGGGTTTAAAAAAATTAAGGTAACTCGGTGAATATTCAGGCCCTTCTCTCAGAAAAAGTCAGTCAGGCGATGATCGCAGTGGGAGCACCCGCAGATTGCGAGCCTCAGGTGCGTCAGTCGGCAAAAGTGCAGTTTGGTGATTATCAGGCCAACGGCATGATGGCCGTGGCCAAAACCCTGGGTATGCCGCCACGACAACTGGCCGAAAAAGTGCTGGAGCAGCTGGATCTCACGGGGATTGCCAAAAAAGTTGAGATCGCCGGGCCGGGCTTTATCAATATCTTCCTGGCACCTGAATGGCTGTCTGCACAGATCGACAGCGTGCTGGCCGCCCCGAAACTGGGTGTGGCCGCTGTGGAGCCGCAGACCGTGGTAGTTGACTACTCTGCACCGAACGTGGCGAAAGAGATGCACGTGGGTCACGTGCGCTCCACCATCATCGGGGATGCGGCAGTGCGTACGCTGGAGTTCCTCGGCCATAACGTTATCCGTGCCAACCACGTTGGCGACTGGGGCACCCAGTTCGGTATGTTGATTGCGTTCCTTGAGAAACAGCAGAACGAGAATCACGAAGAGATCGCGCTGGCAGACCTGGAAGTCTTCTACCGTGAAGCCAAACGTACCTACGATGAAGACCCGGCCTTTGCCGAGCGCGCACGCGGTTATGTCGTTAAGCTGCAGGGCGGCGATGAATACTGCCGCAAGATGTGGAAGCGACTGGTCGACATCACCATGGCACAGAATCAGCTGATTTATGACCGTATGAACGTCACCCTGACGCGCGACGATGTGATGGGTGAAAGCCTGTATAACGATATGCTGCCGGGCATCGTTGCTGACCTGAAAGCCAAAGGTCTGGCGGTAGAGAGCGAAGGCGCCACCGTTGTGTTCCTTGATGAGTATAAAAACAAGGAAGGCGAACCGATGGGCGTGATCATCCAGAAAAAGGATGGCGGCTACCTTTACACCACAACGGATATTGCCTGCGCGAAATATCGCTACGAGACGCTGAAAGCGGACCGTGTGCTGTATTACATCGATTCACGTCAGCATCAGCACCTGATGCAGGCCTGGACTATCGTGCGCAAAGCGGGCTATGTACCGGCGTCCCTGCCACTGGAACACCACATGTTCGGCATGATGCTGGGTAAAGACGGTAAGCCGTTTAAAACCCGTGCTGGTGGCACCATCAAGCTGTCCGACCTGCTGGATGAAGCCATTGAACGCGCAACGGCGCTGGTTGCCGGTAAAAACCCGGATATGCCTGCCGATGAGCTGAAAGCACTGGCCAACATCGTCGGTATCGGTGCCGTCAAATACGCCGACCTGTCGAAAAGCCGCACCACCGACTACATCTTCGACTGGGACAACATGCTGGCGTTTGAAGGTAACACCGCACCGTATATGCAGTATGCCTACACGCGTGTGCTGTCCGTCTTCCGCAAAGCAGGCATCGATGAGCACGGCATCAGCGGCGCGACCGCGATCGCTGAAGATCGTGAAGCCGCGCTGGCAGTACGCCTGTTGCAGTTTGAAGAAACCATTACTCAGGTTGCGCGCGACGGGATGCCACACGTGATGTGTGCGTATCTTTACGATCTGGCGGGTCTGTTCTCAGGCTTCTACGAACACTGCCCTATCCTGACCGCCGACGATGACGCAACAAAACAGAGCCGTCTGCGTCTGGCGCTGTTAACGGCGAAAACTCTGAAGCAGGGGCTGGATACGCTGGGGATTGAAACCGTAGAGCGGATGTAAGTCTTTTCGGGCGAGGCGTGCCTCGCCCCTACGTAAACTGGTGAACCTTTCGGGCGAGGCGTGCCACGCCCCTACGGGGATCGGTGGAGCCTGGCCCCGACATAAATCCTCGTAGGGGTCGGGCATGCCCGACCCTTCTGCTCTGATGATTACTGGTAATTCACCATCACTTCATTACTCAGCACATGCAGCACCGGAAACACCCGCCCTTTACCTTCTACCTGATAAATAAAGCGTAATGTCTCTCCGGCGGCCACATTGGTCAGGCCCTGAGTACTGCCGCTGCCCCCTTCCACAGGCACGCAACGACTTTCTGAACACAGACGAACCTGCAGCCCGGCGGGTGCGGGAGCCGTCAGCGTATAGCGCCATATTACCGTACTCATGACGCCGGTCACCGGTTCTGATGGCGTGAGCGGGCGTGATGACGCCTGCACTCCACGATTAGAGAGTGACGGACCTGTGGCGCTGGCATGCCAGCCGCCCTCAGCCGCCATCGACAGGCCGGGCAACGTCAGCAGCAACCACAGCATCACTTTCATCAATGGCCACCAATCGTTGACGTCATACGAATATTGCGGTTGTCCGTCAGTTCCATATTGGAAATCACCATCAGCTGCGGCAGCGAACGACGCAGGAAGCGCGCCAGCAGTGCACGCAGCGGATGGTTCACCAGCAGCACCGGCGGTGCACCCAACCCTTCCTGATGCTGCAATGCCGTCTGCGCCTGCGCCAGCAGACGGTCAGCCAGACCCGGCTCCAGACCGCCACCGCCCTGCAAGGCCTGCAACAGCAGACGTTCCAGCGTGGTATCCAGCCCGATAACCTGCACTTCGCCATTGCCCGGGAACCATTGCTGCGTAATGGCACGGCCTAACGCCACACGGACCACTGAGGTCAGCTCCTGCGGATCGGTCTGCACCGCCGCATGCTCCGCCAGCGTCTCAATAATCGTCCGCATATCGCGGATAGAGACACGTTCAGCCAGCAGGTTCTGCAACACTTTATGCAGGGTGGTCAAGGTAATCACGCCAGGGATCAGATCTTCAGTGAGCTTCGGCATCTCCTGGGTCACGCGATCCAGCAACTGCTGCGCTTCCTGGCGACCGAACAACTCACTGGCGTACTGACCAATCAGATGGTTAAGGTGGGTGGCCACCACGGTACTGGCTTCCACCACGGTGAAGCCCTGAATCTGCGCCTGCTCTTTCAGCGCACTGTCAATCCAGATCGCTTCCAGCCCGAAGGCCGGGTCAACGGTCACTTCACCCGGCAGCGAACCCGCTGCCGTCCCCGGGTTGATCGCCATCCAGCGGCCCGGATAAGCATCACCACTGCCGATCTCTACCCCTTTCATCAGAATACGGTAGCGTGCCGGGGTCAGATCCATGTTGTCACGAATATGAACCACCGGTGGCAGGAAGCCCATTTCCTGGGCGAATTTCTTACGGATACTGCGGATGCGGCCGAGCAACTCGCCATCCTGTGCACTGTCCACCATTGGGATCAGGCGATAGCCCACTTCCATCCCCAGCGAATCTTCCAGCTGCACATCACCCCAGGTGGCTTCGACGCTGGCCGCACTTTCCGGCTGTTTGGTCATGGACATCTGCGGGGCCGCAGCGCTTTTCGGCTTCATCTCTTTACCGCGTATCCACCAGGCCAGGCCTAGCAGCGCAGCAGTAAACAGCAGGAACACCAGATTGGGCATGCCCGGTACCAGTCCCAGCAGGCCGAGAACACCGGCACTCAGCATCATCACGCGCGGATTATTAAACAGCTGGCTGACCATCTGCTCGCCGACGTCCTGATCGGTGCCGACGCGGGTGACGATAACACCCGCCGCGGTGGAGATCACCAACGCGGGGATCTGAGCAACCAGACCGTCACCGATGGTCAGCAGCGTATAGGTTTCGGCTGCATGACCGGCATCCATACCGTGCTGGAGAATCCCCACCAGCAGGCCGCCGATCACGTTGATAATCATGATCATGATACCGGCGACGGCATCACCACGAACAAACTTACTGGCACCGTCCATTGACCCGTAGAAGTCGGCTTCCTGGGTCACATCAGAACGGCGTTTTTTCGCTTCCTCTTCACCAATCAGCCCGGCATTCAGGTCGGCATCGATCGCCATCTGTTTACCCGGCATCCCGTCGAGGACAAAGCGCGCCCCCACTTCCGCAATACGCCCGGCACCCTTGGTGATAACCATAAAGTTGATAATCACGAGGATGACAAACACCACGATACCGATGGCGAAGTTACCGCCAACGAGGAAGTGGCCAAAAGCTTCAACAACCTGACCCGCAGCAGCCGCACCGGTATGGCCGTCCATCAAAATAACACGCGTCGAGGCCACGTTCAGAGCCAGACGTAGTAATGTGGAGAACAGCAGAATGGTCGGGAAGGCGGCGAAATCCAGCGTGCGCTGGGTAAACATCGCCACCAACAGCACCATAATCGACAGGGCAATGTTAAAGGTAAACAACAGATCGAGGATAAACGGTGGTAACGGCAGCACCATCATCGACAGGATCAGCAAGATCAGTATCGGTCCGGCAAGGACTTTCCACTGTGTATCTTTCATGTTGCCCGGTAAGCGCAGTTTAGCGGCCAGATTAGCCATTAGATTTTTGTTCTCCAGCAAAGTCCAGCGCGTCCGGCACTGGCAATTTAACAGGTCTCTTCGGGATCAGCCCCCCTTCCACTTTCCAGCGGCGGAGTTGCCAGACCCAGGCCAGCACTTCAGCAACCGCTGCGTACAATGTCCCGGGAATATGCTGACCAATTTCACTGTGGCGATAGAGCGCACGTGCCAGCGGTGGCGCTTCTAAAATCGGGATACGGTGCTCTTTCCCCATTTCACGAATACGCAGGGCAATCTCCCCTGCGCCTTTTGCCAGCACTTTCGGTGCACTCATTTTTTTCTCGTCGTACTGCAACGCGACCGCATAGTGGGTCGGGTTGGTCACAATCACGTCAGCCTTCGGAACATCAGACATCATGCGGCGGCGTGCGGCAGCGCGCATTTGCTGGCGGATGCGCCCTTTAACATGCGGGTCACCCTCCTGCTGCTTATGTTCGTCGGTAATATCCTGACGCGACATGCGTAAATTTTTAAAATAGCTGAAGAGCTGGAAGAAGACGTCAAAGCCCACCATCGGCGACAACCCCAACACAATGAGGATGCTGCACATGGCAATCATATTCAGCGAGCCCGCCAGGGCTGTCACGGGTGATTCGCTGATCAAATGCAGCATCTCAGCCCAGTGGTTATGGATATATATCCAGGCGACCACGCCAACCAGCACCGCTTTCAGCACGGCTTTCAACAGTTCAGCGGCTGACTGGGCAGAAATCATCTTTCCCAACCCTTTAATCGGGTTCATTTTGCCGACGTCAAACTTGATGGCTTTCCCGCTGATGACCAGGCCACCCAGCAACATCGGTGCCGCAATCGCCATCACCACCAGACCAAACATCATCGGCAGAATAGCCATCACCGCCTGCATCAGCAGATCGCTGATCTGACGCAGCATCTGACTGGTATCACTGACCACGGAATGATTGAAGACCAGCCCATCCGCGACCAGTGCACCCAGCTTGCGTCCCATCCATTCACCACCCGCCCATAAAATACTCAGGCCAGTCACCAGCATCAAAATAGACGTCAGTTCGCGCGAACGCGGGATTTGCCCTTCTTCTCGTGCTTTTTCAAGTCGATGGGCCGTGGGGGACTCTGTTTTTTCCTCATCGCTATCCTGAGACACGGTAGCAAACCTTCAATACGGAATGACTGAGGGTAGAATGCCAAATTCGCGCAGGGGTAATGCCACGAGTAAACGTGTAAATAGGGGGTTATTTACGGAATGGAGAAAAGACAGTGCCCGCACAGGATGGCGGGACACCGTTTTAAAGCAGGGGCAGAAAGGCTCTGCCCCTGTTATCAGAAGCCGAGGCTGTCCAACAGATCGTCAACCTGATCCTGGCTTGCCACCACATTGGGGGCCGCCGCATTAATCTGCGGGCCGTTCAACAGGCTGTCAGCATCTTTCTTCACACGCATGCTCTGGTCTGGAATGTTTTCCATGAGGACCGACAACAGCTGTCGCTCAATTTCCTGGATCACATCCATCATACGTTTAATCACCTGCCCGGTCAGGTCCTGGAAATCCTGAGCCATCATGATTTCCATCAGCTGAGCATTGGTGAAGCCAGTATGTTCCGGTACCGCGTCGAGATAACCACGCGTATCCGAAACCAGAGAGCGGGCATCTGACAGTTCGATAGGATTCTCGAACCATTCGTCCCAGCGAACTTTCAACGCCTTCGCCCCATTCTCCATCACTGTCTGACGAGGCTGTGCAGCCTCGACGCAGTTTAAGGCACGTTCTGCCGCCTGGCCGGTCATTTGAATCACATAATCAAGGCGATCGCGGGCATCTGGGATCGCCTCTGCCGCTTCTGCGATGGCCTGATCAAGACCTAACTCACGCAGACTGTCGCGCAGCATGCGCGTCAGTGAACCAATTTTAGAGATAATGTCCTGCGCTGAAGCTGCATCAACATTTGGTTTCGGAATAGCGTTCATCTCAGCTCCTTACATACCCAGTTTTTCGAAGATCTTACCTAACTTCTCTTCCAGGGTAGCCGCTGTGAATGGTTTAACCACATAGCCGCTGGCACCCGCCTGCGCAGCCGCAATAATGTTCTCTTTCTTGGCTTCTGCCGTCACCATCAGTACGGGTAACTTACTCAGCGCACCGTCTGCACGGATGGTTTGCAACAGTTGCAAACCATCCATATTCGGCATGTTCCAGTCAGACACCACGAAGTCGAAACCGCCTGCACGCAGCTTGTTCAGCGCGTCCACACCATCCTCTGCTTCTTCAACGTTGTTGAAACCCAACTCTTTCAGCAGGTTACGGACGATACGACGCATTGTGTTGAAGTCGTCGACCACCAGAAACCGCATATTTTTATCTACCATACTTACTCCCGTAATGTGTAGCCCGCGAGGACCGCGTTAGATACGCAACGCCTGTCCGGCGCTAATTTTTGCCAGCATGTGCTGGCTGATTTGGTGAAGATCCACCACCTCACTGGCTCCCCCGAGGGCAATAGCCTCTCGTGGCATGCCAAATACGACACAGCTCGCTTCGTTCTGGGCAATGGTCCAGGCACCGGCTTTATTCATCGCCAGCAGTCCGGCAGCACCATCGTTACCCATGCCGGTCAGGATAACGCCGACGGCGTTACGACCGGCAAACTGCGCCACTGAGTTAAACAACACATCGACCGACGGTTTGTGACGATTAACCGGCGGTCCATCATTCAGTTTGACCTGATAGTTCGCGCCGCTGCGCGTCAGTTCCATATGCATCGCTCCCGGTGCGATGTAAGCATGTCCGGGCAGGATGCGCTCACCGTCTTCCGCTTCTTTCACCGTAATCTGGCACAGCTTGTTCAGACGTTCGGCAAACGATTTGGTGAATCCCGGTGGCATATGCTGCGTAATCAACAGCGCCGGGCTGGTCGCCGGCAACGGTTGCAGCACATGTCGAATCGCTTCGGTTCCGCCGGTAGAGGCACCAATGGCAATCAGTTTTTCACTGCTCAGCAACGGTCCGGCTTTCAGCATCACCGGGGCCGGCTGTGGCCCACGCGTATGCAGACGAGCACGGGAAGCGGCGCGTACCTTGTCAGCAATCATCTGACTGTAGGCCAGCATCCCTTCGCGAATACCCAACGAGGGTTTAGTCACAAAGTCGACAGCCCCCAGTTCCAGCGCCCGTAGCGTAATTTCAGAGCCTTTCCCGGTCAGTGAGGAAACCATCACCACCGGCATCGGGCGCAGACGCATCAGCTTTTCCAGAAAATCGAGGCCATCCATGCGCGGCATCTCGACATCCAGCGTCAACACATCCGGGTTAAACTGTTTAATTAAATCCCGCGCGACCAATGGGTCCGGCGCCGAGGCCACCATCTCCATATCGGAATGACTGTTGATAATTTCGGTCATCAACTGGCGCATTAACGCTGAATCATCAACGCATAAAACTCTGATTTTACTCATTATCTTTCCTTAGTCAGTCCATAGACCGTCTGGCCACGCAGATAAAATTCTTTGCTAATCTGGCTGAAGTTTTCTGAGTGACCGGCAAACAGTAAGCCGCCAGGTTTCAGTAACGGAACAAAGCGTCGTAAAATCTTCTCCTGCGTTTCTTTATCGAAGTAGATCATCACGTTACGGCAAAAAATCACATCAAACTGTCCCGGTAACGCCCAGTCGTTGGCCAGCAGATTAAGCTGGGCAAAGGTGACCATATTGGCCAGCTCCGGGCGCGCACGCACCATGCCCTCATGAGGACCGGTGCCACGCAGGAAATAGCGTTGCAGCTGCTGAGGCGAAAGCGTACGCAGCTCTTCCTGGCGGTACACACCCGCCAGCGCTTTTTCCAGCACCTGCGTATCAATGTCGCTGGCGTGGATCTGGAATTTACCCGGACCGGTACCCAGCGTTTCGGCCAGCGTCATGGCGATTGAGTAAGGCTCTTCCCCTGTCGAGGCGGCCGCACACCATACGCTGTAATTGCCAGTACGGCGTTTCGCATGCTCTGCCAGGATCGGAAAGTGATGCGCCTCGCGGAAAAAGGCGGTCAGGTTAGTGGTCAGGGCATTCACAAACGCCTGCCATTCAGCGCTGTTAGGATCATTTTCCAGCAACGCCATATAACGACCAAAATCATCGATATTCAGCGTGCGCAGCCTGCGGACCAGGCGGTTATAAACCATTTCCCGCTTATGATCGGCGAGCACTATGCCAGCTCGCTGATAAATCAGCTGACTGATACGCTTAAAATGCGTATCGGATAACGGCAAGCGCTGTACCATCTGCGACAGCAGCGTTGCGTTTTCCGGTGGAGCTAACAACGTCGATTTCTTCATGTAGCCATCCTGCAAAGCGCGGATAAAGATATTAATAGGGTGTCTCGTTCCCGCCAGCCTGAAGGCCTGAGGATCGCTCTTTACTCTGTACGCTCATCCAGCGCGAAACGGCTGACTGCCGCCGTCAGATATTCTGCCTGTGATTCCAGTGCGCCTGTTGCCGCTGCGCCCTCTTCGACCAGCGCGGCGTTCTGCTGGGTCACCTGGTCCATCTGGCTGACAGCCAGTGCAACCTGTTCAATACCGCGTCGCTGCTCATCGCTGGCGGCGGCGATTTCGCCCATAATCCCGTTGACCCGGTTCACCGACTGGACAATCTCATCCATCGTTTCCCCGGCGGAGGCCACCTGCTTCGCCCCCTGATCGACCCGGCTTACCGACTCTTCAATCAAGGACTTAATCTCTTTTGCAGCCTGTGCACTGCGTTGAGCCAGGTTACGCACTTCCCCCGCTACCACGGCAAAACCACGTCCCTGTTCCCCGGCTCGGGCGGCTTCTACCGCGGCGTTCAGGGCCAGGATGTTAGTCTGGAAAGCGATGCCATCAATCACGCTGGTGATATCAGCGATTTTCTTCGAACTGCCCGCAATCGCGTTCATCGTCGTGACTACATTGCCCGTCAGCGAACCGCCTTTATGGGCGGTGCCTGAGGCTTCACGGGCAAGATCTGACGCCTGACGCGCGTTATCGGCGTTAGCCGAGACCGTCGCCGTCAGCTGTTCCATACTGGCCGCCGTCTGCGCCAGCGATGCCGCCTGCTGTTCAGTGCGGGCTGACAGGTCATCGTTTCCGGCCGCAATTTCTTGAATGCCGGTCTGCATAGCACGACTACCATCGCGTACATCACGCACGGTGGACGCCAGCGCCTGCTGCATATGCTGGAGGCTGGTAAAGAGCTGGCCCAGCTCATTGCTACCGCCGGTCTCCACTTTTCCGTTCAGATCGCCTGAAGCGATACGTTCAAAATGGCTACGCATGCGGGCCAGGGGGGCAATCAGTCCCTGCTTCGCCCACCACAGTCCGGCCAGCGTCACCAGCAGTGACAGCGCGACCGCGACCACGAAAATCACCTTCGACTGTGAGTAGAAGCCTTTACTGGCGTCCCCTGCATGGTCACGCAACGCATCAATATGTTTCATCCAGAGGCTGTACTGCACCTGGAATTTATCCTGTTTACCCTGAGTGGGTGAATCGAGAAACGCCTGCAATTGATTGTTTTGCAGGTAAGCGATCAACTGCGCCAGCTCGCTGTAATAAACGTCATAGGTGGCAACGATCTCTTTTTCTAACGCCTGCCCTTCCGGTGTCACGGCGGGGATGGCTTTGAATGTTTTAAACGCTTTGTCGGCCAGATCGAGGTCGCTTTGCGCTTTGGTCATCAGGCTGACGACCTGTTCGCGGGGCAGATTAAGTGCTGCACGCGTTCCTGCACGGCTTAATGTCACCCGGGCACTGAGCAGTGCCGCCCAGCTTTCACCCAGCGCATCACGCTGGTCACCGCTAATCTCGACCTGATGAATGTTGTTTGCATCCAGACGAAACGAGTTGAAGGACAACCCACTGGCAATAATCTGCATCAGGCAAAAAAGTCCGAGCAGAGCGATAATCGTGCCAGAAATACGTAAACGACTTAACATTGCACACTCCCCGGGAAGGTCACCTGATACAGGCAACAAAAAAATCTTTTTATCGGGCCGCCCGTTTAACGGGCTGGCCCTTTATCACATCACTTCATGTAAACGGCTTAAAAGGTTTCCCAGTTATCGTCTGAGTTGCCCGGCGGCAGCGCTTTACGCGCGGCTGGCGGCGGTGTCAGCAGAGGAGAAACCTTGCCCCTGTTGTTATTAACGGCCGCGATGACATTTTCTTTACGGATTCGGAACACAGCAACGGCCTGAGTCAGACGACTTGCCTGATCTTCGAGCGATGCAGCGGCAGAAGCAGACTGTTCTACCAGTGCAGCGTTCTGCTGGGTGACACGGTCCATTTCGTTCACGGCGGTGCCCACCTGGTCAATACCACGGCTCTGCTCGTCGCTCGCGGAGGCGATCTCCCCCATGATATCGGTCACGCGGGTCACCGCGCTGACGATGTCATTCATGGTTTCCCCGGCGCTTTCTACCAGCACAGAGCCGGTATCCACACGGGCGACAGAGTCCTCAATCAACCCTTTAATTTCTTTCGCTGCCTGCGCACTGCGCTGGGCCAGGTTACGCACTTCACCCGCTACCACGGCAAAACCACGCCCCTGTTCACCGGCGCGTGCGGCTTCCACTGCGGCGTTCAGTGCCAGGATATTGGTCTGGAAGGCAATACCGTCAATCACGCTGATAATGTCGGCAATCTTCTTCGAACTGCCGGCGATGTCGTTCATGGTTTTCACCACACCATCCACCACCTTGCCGCCCTTCTGCGCGGTTTCTGACGCGCTGAGCGCCAGTTGCGATGCCTGACGGGCATTCTCGGCGTTCTGTTTCACCGTTGACGTTAACTGCTCCATACTGGCCGCGGTTTCCTGCAACGCGGAGGCCTGCTCTTCGGTACGCGAGGAGAGATCATTATTCCCCGCCGCGATTTCGCTGGCCCCGGTGTAGATAGCATCTGAGCCATCACGCACAACGCTCACGGTCTTGATCAGTTCCTGCTGCATATGCTGGAGGCTGATCGCCAGTTGTGCCATTTCATTACGCCCTTCCACATCGATTTGCTGCGTCAGATCGCCGCTGGCAATATGACGAATATGGTCGATGCTGGATTTCAGCGGACGTAACAGGATCTGATGAATACCTGTCCAGACGGTCGCGATGATCACCACAGAGATGAGCAAAATCGCCAGCAACACCCAGATAGCGCGCTGATAGGCACTCTCATTCTGTGCCGAACCCGCTGCGAGCATTGAGTCGGTATGGGCTAACCAGACGTCATAGGCTTTTTCGAAACCGTTCTGGAAACCGGTGGTGGGCTGGTCAACGAAACCTTTAAAGTCTCCGCTGGTCAGCATCTGGATCAGCTCGACTAACGCGCCGTGCAGGATCTTGTAGTTCTCGTTCACACCTTGCACATGCGGCAGGTTGAGCACATCCGGTGGCAGCTCTTTGTTATATTCACTGAACTGCTGTTCTGCGGTTGCCAGCTGCGTTTTTGCCAGCGCGACGAGGTCAGTGACGGTGGAACCGCTGCCCTGCCCTTTATCGTCCAGCAAATAGCGCGTTGCTGCGCGATTGAGTGTATTACGTGTTTGTACCAGCGCTATCCATGCAGAGGTGAGATTGGCCTGTTCCCGGCGAATCTGTTGTGTCAGGCTGAAGTTTTCTTTATCCCCTTTCAGAGACTGGAAAAATAAGCCACCAGAAATCAACTGCAATGAACCAAAAATGACCAGGACCAACACCAGGCTGGTCACGACTTTCATACGCTTAAACATACCTTTCCCCAATTGGATAGCTACTGCTGAGAGATTTATCGGCAATTACACGGGGATCTTTATCAGCGAATGCAGATAAACGGGGAAAGAAGCGGGCGGGTCATGACCCGCCCCTACAAAATGTACGGGTCGGGCATGCCCGACCCGTATTAACAACGGTCATCAATCGGGTATGCCCGACCTGCTGTTCAGGTTGATCAGATTATCAGAAGGTTTCCCAGTGACTGTCGCCGGAAGAAGGCGCGGTCAGCTTAGGCTGTTTTGCTGTAGCGGTCAGCGCTGGCCGTTTCAGCACCACGGAGGGTGCACTGCTCTGACGGCTGATGCGGAACACCGCCACCGCCTGCGTCAGACGGCTTGCCTGATCCTCCAGTGACGCAGCCGCCGATGCAGACTGTTCCACCAGCGCCGCGTTCTGCTGGGTAACGCGGTCCATTTCGTTCACGGCGGTGCCGACCTGGTCAATGCCCCGGCTCTGCTCGTCGCTCGCGGAGGCGATTTCACCCATGATATCGGTCACGCGGGTCACCGCGCTGACGATGTCATTCATGGTTTCCCCGGCGCTTTCTACCAGCACAGAGCCGGTATCCACACGGGACACCGAGTCCTCAATCAGCCCTTTAATTTCTTTCGCTGCCTGCGCACTGCGCTGCGCCAGGTTACGCACTTCCCCGGCCACCACGGCAAAACCACGCCCCTGTTCACCAGCACGCGCCGCTTCCACTGCCGCATTCAGTGCCAGGATATTGGTCTGGAAGGCAATACCGTCAATCACGCTGATAATGTCGGCAATCTTCTTCGAACTGCCGGCGATATCATTCATGGTTTTCACCACGCCATCCACCACTTTGCCACCCTTCTGCGCGGTTTCTGACGCGCTGAGTGCCAGCTGAGAGGCCTGACGGGCGTTTTCGGCGTTCTGTTTCACCGTTGACGTTAACTGCTCCATACTGGCCGCGGTTTCCTGCAATGCCGAAGCCTGCTGCTCAGTACGGGATGAGAGGTCGTTGTTACCGGCAGCGATTTCGCTGGCCCCAGTGTAGATGGCATCCGATCCGTCGCGCACCACGCTGACGGTTTTGACCAGCTCGTCCTGCATATGTTGCAGGCTGGAAGCCAGCTGCGCCATTTCGTTACGCCCTTCCACCGCGATCGGACGTGTCAAATCACCACTGGCGATACGACGAATATGGTCAATGCTGGTCTGTAGCGGACGCAACAAAATATGGCGGATACCGGTCCAGACGCTGAAAATGATCAGCAGGGAGAGGATCAGCACACTGCCGAGGACCCACACCGCCTGACCGTATGCGCGCAGATTTTCATCTGCCCCGGCTGCCGCCTGTGCATCATTTTTCGTCAGCCACGTGTTATAGGCATGAGCGAATCCGTCCTGATAACCCTGGGTTGGCTGGTCGAAGAATTCGTTAATTTTTCCGGCATTCATCAACTGGATGAGTTCGCTCAGTGCGTCATGCAAAATCTGATAATTCTGCTGAATGGCCTGCACGTTCTCGGCGGTTTTCCCTTCTTCTGACAGGCGGGAGTTCCACAGCGCATAGTTCTGTTCAGCAAGGGTTAACTGCCCCTGCGCATCGGCCAGCAGCTGTTTAACGCCATCGCTGATGCCTTCACGGTTAGCATCCAGCGTGTAACGGATACCCGAACGATTGAGGGTGTTACGCGCCTGAATCAGCGCGATCCAGGACTGGTTGAGGGCAGACTGTTGCAGACGAAGCTGTTGGGAGACGGCGAAGTTATCCTTATCGCCTTTGAGAGCCTGGAAGAACAAACCGCCAGTGATTAACTGCAATGAACCAAAAAACACCAGAACCAGAATCAGGCTGGTGACGACCTTCATACGCTTAAACATAATGTTCCTTATTAGCCAGTTGACGCTGCTGTTATCGGCAGGGGCATTCAGATCTTTATGTTGCAAAGACATCAGAAAACCAGTCAGTCATATGGCTGTCGAGTTAATCATCACGATGAAACGTTTTATTATCGTTGCGGAGATAAACTATTAACATGTTTGGCGATTTGCATGACGGGCGCTGCAAAAAGAGGATCGCCCCCTGGGGAGGCTGAAATGGGTAAGGTCAGGAGGTATTGTCATGAGGGGGAGTGGCCGACCCTCTGTTTCGGTCGGCCAGCACGGGGCAATCGAAAAATCACCCCGGTAAAATCAGAACGTTTCCCAGTTTGAATCAGACACGGGTGCGGCTACGGCAGGTGCCTTGCGCGCTGGAGTGCCCTTCAATGCCGGTCGCTTCAACGGTGCCGGTGCCACACTGCCCTGACGGGCAATACGGAACACGGCAACAGCCTGCGTCAGACGGCTGGCCTGATCTTCCAATGAGGCCGCCGCCGAAGCAGACTCTTCCACCAGTGCGGCGTTCTGCTGCGTCACACGATCCATCTCTGTCACTGCCGTGCCGACCTGATCAATACCGCGACTCTGTTCATCACTGGCTGAGGCAATCTCACCCATAATGTCAGTCACACGGCTCACTGCATTGACGATATCCGTCATGGTTTCCCCGGCGGTACCCACCAGCGCAGAGCCGCTGTCCACCCGAGAAACAGAATCTTCAATCAGCCCTTTAATTTCTTTCGCTGCCTGCGCACTGCGCTGGGCCAGATTACGCACTTCTCCTGCCACCACGGCAAAACCACGGCCCTGTTCACCGGCACGTGCCGCTTCCACTGCCGCGTTCAGTGCAAGGATATTGGTCTGGAAGGCAATACCGTCAATCACGCTGATAATGTCGGCAATCTTCTTCGAACTGCCGGCGATGTCATTCATGGTTTTCACCACGCCGTCCACCACTTTACCGCCCTTCTGCGCGGTTTCTGATGCGCTGAGCGCCAGCTGAGAGGCCTGACGGGCGTTCTCGGCATTCTGTTTCACGGTCGCCGTCAACTGCTCCATGCTGGCCGCCGTTTCCTGCAACGCGGAGGCCTGCTGCTCAGTGCGCGATGACAGGTCATTGTTTCCGGCAGCGATTTCGCTGGCACCGGTGTAAATAGCATCAGAACCGTCACGCACCACGCTGACCGTTTTCACCAGCGACTGCTGCATATCATGCAGACTGGACGCCAGCTGGGCCATCTCATTGCGCCCTTCTGACACAATTTTCTGCGTCAGATCGCCCGATGCGATACTGCGGATGTGGGCAATCGTCGCCTGCAACGGACGAATCAAAATATTACGCAGACCAAACCAGCACAGCACTATCAGTGCGATCACCAGCGCCATCACGGCGCCGATGGTCCACAGCATATGCTCATAGGCTTCCTGGTTCTGCACGGCACCCTGTGCGCTCAGCTGGTTCTGCACCTTACGCCATTCGGTATATACCGCCTGCATGGCAATCTGCTTCTTTTCAATGTTCTGTTTGAACATCGCATCCAGCTGTTTGTTTTCCATCTGCTGCGTCATCGCGACAAGCGCAGTGACGTAATCGCTGTAGCGCTGCTTAAGACGTTCGGTCAGATCAACATCCACACCTGGTGTTGCGGGCGTCGCCAGGAAGGCATCATAAGATTGTTGTGCGGTAACCAGCTGCTGTTTTGCCTGCGCACTGAGCGTAGACAGAGAGGCGCTGCTGCCGCTGTTCGCCGCTTCACTCTGAATGCGCAACATCCCGCGGTTCAGGGTGATACGTGTCTGGTTTAGCGTGACCCACGCATCGGTAAATAATGAGACGTTATCATTCGCCGTTTGAGAAACCGCAAAACTATTTTTGTCGTGTGTGAGCGCGTTGATAAACAAGCCGCCCGCCGCCAGTTGTAAAAATCCGAAGATAAATAGCACCAGAATCAGGCTGGTGACGACTTTAATACGCGTGAACATAAGTGAACCCTTGGTGAAATAAATGGAATAACAGTGGATGTATCGGTTACCAGGCGGGGATCTTTATGTTGCTGGGAGTTTAGTAACTAAAAGAGGCGAATCACCGATTCGCCTCTTTTTATAACACGCGGAAAAACACGCTATTACGCGCTACGCAGCGTATCCATCAGCGCCATCTCTTCACTGCTTAACAGCTTCTCGATGTCGACCAGAATCAGCATACGCTCACCCAGTGCACCCAGACCTGTCAGATACTCTGTCGACATGGTGACCGCGAATTCCGGGGAAGGACGAATTTGGTCCTGCGTCAGAGACAGCACGTCAGACACGCCGTCAACGACGATACCCACCACGCGCTGTTCCAGATTCAGAACGATCACCACGGTATTGTCGTTGTACTCGACATCGGGCTGCGCGAACTTGATGCGCAGATCGATAATCGGAACAATAACGCCACGCAGGTTAGTCACACCTTTAATAAACGCCGGGGTGTTGGCGATACGCGTCACCTGGTCGTACCCACGGATTTCCTGAACTTTCAGGATATCAATTCCGTACTCTTCGTCACCCAGCGTAAACACCAGGAACTCCTGACCCACGGTTTCGCCGGCGAGTTTAGTGACAGTGGCCATTCCAGTCATAATTCTACCCTTAATCAGTTATTGTCAGGCTGCGGCTCCCGCCACACGCTTTTCACGGTTCAGAGACTGCAGTGCTGAGACATCGACGATCAGCGCTACACTGCCATCGCCAAGGATGGTGGCAGCAGAGATGCCCGGCACTTTGCGATAGTTGCTTTCCAGGTTTTTCACTACCACCTGGTGCTGACCAATCAGTTGATCAACCAGCAGCGCGTAACGTTTTCCGGCGCTTTGCAGGATGACAACAATCCCCTGCGTGGCTTCGGTTTTGGCCCCCTGGACCTCAAAGACGTTCCACAGCTCAACCAGTGGCAGGTACTCGCCACGCACTTCCAGCACGCGTTCGCCGCCTGCCAGTGCTTTCAGGTCGTCTGCCAGCGGTTGCAGTGATTCCATGACCGCATTCAGCGGCAGGATAAACACTTCGTTCGCCACGCGCACTGACATCCCATCGAGGATAGCCAGCGTCAGTGGCAGCAGGATACGGATTGTGGTGCCCTTGCCCTGTTTAGACGAAATTTCAACGTGTCCACCCATTTCCTGGATATTACGTTTCACCACGTCCATACCAACGCCACGGCCGGAAACATCCGTCACCTGCTCAGCGGTTGAGAAGCCTGGGGCGAAGATCAGCATGCCGACTTCTTCGTCGCTCATGGATTCGCTGACCGGCAGGCCAGAAGACAAGGCTTTCGCCAGAATACGTTCACGGTTGAGACCGGCACCATCATCGGTGACTTCGATGCAGATGTTGCCGCCCTGATGTTCCGCAGACAGCGTCAGGTTACCGATCGCATGTTTGCCTACCGCCTGGCGTTTGTCAGGGGTTTCGATACCGTGGTCAAGGCTGTTACGCACCAGGTGCGTTAACGGGTCAATGATACGTTCGATCAGGCTCTTATCCAGTTCGGTCGAGCTGCCCATCAGGGTCAGTTCAACTTCTTTACCCAGCTTACTGGCCAGGTCACGCACCAGGCGTGGGAAGCGGCTGAAGACGTATTCCATCGGCATCATACGAATCGACATCACCGACTCTTGCAAGTCACGGGCGTTACGTTCCAACTGCCCCATGCTGTTGAGCAGGTCGCCGTGGTTAACCGGGTCAAGTTCACCGGAGCGCTGGGCCAGCATTGACTGGGTAATCACCAGTTCGCCAACCAGGTTGATCAACTGATCGACCTTCTCTACCGCCACACGGATACTGGTGGATTCGTTAACTTTTGGATTAGCGACTTTTTTCGCCGGCTCACGCTTCAACTGCACAATGTCGCTGACACTGGCCAGTTCAGGCTCTGCAGCGACGTCAGCTTCAGCATCCGCCACGGCCTCAACCACAGGCGCTTCCGTCATGGCGCTGGCAATATCCACCACATCAGCCTGCGGGAAGTGGATCTGCGACTCGTCGATAACGAAGCACAACACGGCAACGATATCGTCTTTACCAACAGAGGAGTCGAGTGTGGCTTCCAGTGAATCATCACCTTTTACCGCATCGGAAACCGTGCCCAGGTTACCCAGCTCTTCCAGCATCAGATCGGCTTCGTTGGTTTTCAACCCGGTCAGTTTAATGCGCAGACCGCTGGCCACTACGGAAGGCGTACCGCCCGCTGCAACAGGTGCGATGTCGGTGACCGGTGCTTCGCCTTTGGCTTCCAGCGCGAGCTGACGTAAGGCCTGACAAATGTATGCAAACGTCGCGGCGTCGGGTTCCGAGGCGGTTTTATACGCATCTAGCTGTTCCTGCATAATATCTTTGGTTTCCAAAAACAGGTTGATGATATCGGTACTGAGCTGCATTTCGCCGCGGCGCGCACCGTCGAGAATATTTTCCAGAATATGCGTGGTTTCCTGTAAAACAGTGAAACCAAAAGTACCCGCCCCGCCTTTAATCGAATGGGCAGCCCGGAAGATAGCATTAAGCTGTTCCGAATCTGGTTCCTGCGGGTCAAGACCCAACAGGTGTTGTTCCATGTCCGCCAACAATTCGTCGGCTTCATCAAAGAACGTCTGGTAAAAGTCGCTGATATCCATGCTCACGGTATCACCTCGGCTGTGAGTCGCGATCGGTCTGGGTCGTCGGTGCCGGAGCAGCAGGTAACGAAGTTACCGGCGCCTGGGTACTGACAGACTCAGCCTGTGGGTGTTGAGGGTCTTGGTTTTTGGTGGCTGTGGAAGGAACTTCCGGCGCCGCTATCTCTTTAAGGCTACTTGCATCGTTAATCTGCACCGCATCACTTTCGGCGTTTTCACGCTCGATCTGCGTTTCGGTGTCATGATTTAACACCAGCAGACTGATACGTCGATTCACCGAATCGTTTCCGCCGCGATTCTTTAGTTTCATGGTGTCAGACATGCCCACCACGCGCAGCATCTTGCCACCGTCCAGTCCTCCCAGTACCAGCTCACGCCGTGATGCATTGGCGCGGTCGGCAGAGAGTTCCCAGTTACTGTAGCCACGGTCGCCCCCGGCATACTGGAAATCATCGGTATGGCCCGCCAGGCTGATCCGGTTCGGAATATCATTCAGAATCGGGGCAATAGCGCGCAAAATATCGCGCATATAAGGTTCAACCTCAGCGCTACCGGTTTTAAACATGGGTCGATTCTGGCTGTCGATGATCTGAATACGCAGCCCCTCTTCCACCATGTTAATAATCAGGTGCGGACGCAGAGCACGCAGTCGCGGGTCAGCTTCAATCAGCTGGTCCAGCTTCTCCCGCAGGCGGTTCAGACGAATCTCTTCCAGCTTGCGTTTCTGCGCATCCATATCCACCACTTTATGGACTTCACCGATTTTTTCCGTCGGGTCCTGGCCACCGCCAGGAATCGGGCTTGAGCTATCGCTGCTGCGCTGCCCGCCGGTTAACGCCACTTTCAGCGGCGTTTTAAAGTAATCGGCAATCTGAATCAATTGTTGAGGACTCGAGATTGAAATCAGCCACATCACCATAAAAAAGGCCATCATTGCCGTCATAAAGTCGGCGTAGGCGATTTTCCATGAACCGTGCGAGCCGGCATGCTTATTCGACTTTTTCCGCTTTACCAGCACAATGGGGTGATTGTTATGCTTCATGCGTCTTGGTCCGAAGTCTGCTTATTGGATTTAGCATTACGCACATGCTCTTCCAGCTCGGTAAACGACGGTCGGTCGGTTGAGTACAACGTCTTACGACCAAACTCCACCGCAATCTGCGGGGCATAACCGTTGAGGCTGGAAAGCAGCGTGACTTTAATGCACTGCATCATCTTGGTGTTCTCTGCACACTTCTGGCGTAATACACCCGCCAGTGGAGAGATAAAACCGTACGCTAACAAAATACCGAGGAAGGTTCCCACCATCGCGTTGGCGATCAGCGCACCCAGTTCCGCCGCAGGTCGGTCTGCAGAAGCCAGGGTATGAATAACCCCCATTACCGCTGCAACGATACCGAATGCCGGAAGTGAGTCACCCATCGTCGCCAGTGCCGTTGCCGGGACATCACACTCGTGTTCGTAGGTTTCAATCTCTTCGTCCATCAACGCTTCGATCTCAAAGGCATTCATATTGCCGCTGACCATCAGGCGTAAATAGTCGGTAATAAAATCCACTAATCTTTTATCGGCAAGAATGCGCGGGTAATTAGCAAAAATCTCACTTTCCTGCGGATTTTCGATATCGCGCTCCAGCGACAGCATCCCCTGCTGGCGCGATTTAGCCATCAGGCGATACAGCAGCGCCATCAAATCCATATAAACGGCTTTATTGTATTTCGCGCCACGCATCAGCAACGGTAGCGATTTCAATGTCGCTTTAATCGCCTTACCGTTGTTACCAACGATAAACGCACCGACACCGGAACCGACAATAATCAGCACTTCTGAGGGTTGGTATAATGCGCCAAGATGGCCGCCAACCATTGCGAAGCCGCCTAACACCGACCCGAGGACAAGGATGTAACCCAATATAATCAGCACAAATAATCCTTACGCTGCAAACGTGTGGGTGGAAGGGAGCCAGAATAAACAGGGGGAACACCAGACGTGGGGCAAAAAAAAAGCAGCGGTCAAAGACCGCTGCTGGATTCACTCCACGTGGCGAACACTATTAAACGGCTTGTTTAACCTGTTCATCCAGCAGTTGTGAATTGTTATCGGCAACTTCTGCGATAAGTTTACGTCTTTTTACCGCTCGAGATGGCGGTTGGCACAGGCTGCAAGTGAAGCTACCCACGGGCTGATGCGCATGGTTAATAAAGCTTCCGCCGCAGCATTTGCAACCGGTTAATTCCAGCATGCCACTTTCAACAAACCGGACCAGGGTCCAGGCGCGTGTCAGCGCCAACAGCGGGCCCTCGTCCTGTTGCGGGCACTGTTCGAGATAGAGACGGTAAGCTTTGATCACCGCTTCCACACCCGTACACAACCCGCTTTTCACCATAAACTGCCAGGCATTACAAAACATGGAAGCATGGATATTCTGCTCCCAGGTCATGAACCAATCGGTAGAAAACGGCAGCATGCCTTTTGGCGGTGGGCTACCGCGCAACTCTTTATACAACTTAATTAAGCGACCGCGACTCAGCTGCGTTTCGCTTTCTAACATTTGTAAGCGTGCACCCAGAGTGATGAGTTCCATCGCCAGCTGAATATCGCGCGCTTCCTGAACAATACTTTTCTCAGCCATTAGCTCGCCACTCTCTTTTTCGGTGTCTCATCATCTTTCGAGACATCACGTAATAAACGACTAGATAACAAGATGCCTGTATGGATCTGTTGTAAGTCGTCCACGCGAGATTCCTGAGTGAGACGGCTGATTGACTTGTGATCGTTGAAACGGAACTGACACACCAATTGATTGGTTTCGGCCAGCTTAACCATTTCGGGCAATGTTAATCCTGCAAGCGCATCGGCCATTGGCTCATCGATGCCCAGACGGAACATTGCTGAAGCTTTTTCCTGGTTAATTAAACGTTGTGCGAGCAATAAATATGACAAGTTGATGTCGTAAATATGTTTGAGTAATTCTGATGTACCCATTTTTTTTCCATCCTGACTGACACTACTTTTAACGTGTGCGGCTGAGGCCGCTACCATGGTTGCTGGTTGGTAAATCTAAAGATGGCAAAAAATTTAGTGGCAAACGCCAAACGTATAAATAAGCTGTCTTGTTTTTCGGCAAACCAAGCCAGGAAATAATCATGAATTCATTTTGCCAGTGGCCTTTCCTGAGCCCTCTCTTCCCTGACCCCGTCCGTGACTTCTTGTTACATTCTTTTAAGACTATTCCGAAAACAAGGCAACTCTATCCCCTCTATTCGTGGGATACAACGAGAAGCCAGCCGAATTTTAGATAAAGTGTGACGTAGATCACACTTTTAAGGCAAATACTTCCCAAAAACCCATCAGCAATACTGTTGATTAGCTCACTAACTAACCATTTCGGTCATTTTTTGTAAATTTCACACCGTGAGTAACCATCACCAGTCCAAAAGCGGACTAATTGGTATATTAAAGCGAACCGGCTGAGACGAAGCGGCAAACACCGAGCATTAATCTCGCAATAAATAAAATAAACAGGATTTAATGCCAGAAAAGACAGTGAAGCAGACGAGTATGGTTAGTTACTCACGGTGAATATCTGACCGCTACATGAAGTCAAAAATGTGACATAGCGCAGGTTTTTTACAGGAAGTGATAATGCTTTGTAAGCAGTCAACCCCTTACGTTCAGCCTGTGACAGCAGATGTAAACAAGCGTTACATAAGTGATATGAATGTTTTGGCGGGAGTTTTAGGAATTACCTTATGAGTATCGACAAAAGACCAACTTTCTTTAGTGAAAAGTGGATTTTTTTTAGTTTCTATGGGCCGGATGGGTGTTTTTTCCACAATTAACCGCATAAATAGCAATGTGGTGATCGGGAATGGTTAAGCGGGGGCCATAAAATCAGGGGGCATCGCCCCCTGTTACGAACCGTTCTTATTTAGGCTGGACCGTCTTATCAGGCGAGTTTGGGAAAGGCGGCCACATTACTCTCCTTTTCCTGCACCCGCCCTTCCTGCGGCAACGCCCGCAGATCTTTCAGGTAGCTCTCACGCCAGTGGGTGATGTCGTTTTGGCGCAGTACAGTCATCATGTCGTTGTAGCGCGATATTCGCTCCGTCCGCGACATGGTCATCGCCTGATTCAGTGCGGCAGCAACCTCATCCCGATCGTAAGGATTGACGATCAGGGCTGATGTGAGTTCATTGGCCGCCCCGGCGAAGCGTGACAGCACCAGCACGCCGGGATCATCCGGGTCCTGTGCCGCCACATATTCTTTCGCCACCAGGTTCATGCCATCACGCAACGGCGTCACGAGGCCGATATCCGTCAGACGGAATATCTTCATCAGCAGTCGGCGGTCAAAATGCTGGTTCAGGTAGTAGAGAGGCGTCCAGCCCAGCGTGCCATACTTACCATTGATGCGCCCTGCTTCCGTTTCCAGCTGGTGGCGAATATCCTGATAGGCCTGCACATCACCGCGCGAAGTCGGCGCAATCTGTGAGTAGCGGATTTTCCCATGATGCTGTGGGTAGTTTTCCAGCAGCGCCTCATAGGCGAGAAAACGCTCCGGCAATCCTTTCGAATAGTCGAGCCGCTCACAGGCAATGATGTTCTGCGCATCACCTAAATCTTTTTTCATGGCCACCATTTTCGGTGGTAGCGGGCCTTCAGCCATCTCTTTGATACTGTCTGGCTCAATCCCTATCGGATAAACTTCGGTGGAGAACCGGTTACCAAACGCACGATGCGATTTCCCCTGGGTGGACAGCGGAGTCAGCAGTGACACACACTCCAGAAATGCGATGCGGTCGCTTTCTGTCTGGAAGCCCAGCAGATCGTAATCGCACATCATCTCCAGCAAATCGGCATGAGGGGGCAGCGCGTTGAAGATTTCCGGCGTTGGGAACGGGATATGCAGGAAGAAACCAATGCGATTATTAATGCCCAGCTTACGCAGCTCAGCGGCAAACGGCAGCAGATGGTAATCATGGATCCACAGCACATCGTCTTCTTTCAATAGCGGCTTTAAACGCTGCGCCAGCTGAGTGTTCACGCGACGATAACCCTCCCACGCTTCGCGCTGGAAATTCACCAGGTCAAGGCGGTAATGAAAGGCAGGCCACAGTACGGCATTCGAGAACTGAAGGTAATAAAGGTCATAATCGTTCTGGTTCAGACCAAAGGAGGCATAAGTGATGCCATCCTGCTCAAGCATGTTGAGTTCGTCATCATCCTCACCGATTTCATTAATGTCTCCATTCCAGCCATACCAGACGCCTCCTGTGGATTTCAGCGCATCGACAATCCCGACGGTGAGCCCCCCTGCACTGGCCTTACTGCCATCCGGAATGGCAATACGGTTAGATACAACAACTAAGCGACTCATAACCTTAACTCCTTTCTGACGTTAAAACGTCTTCATCTAGTTTTGATCGTGCCTGTTCCAGCCAGACATAAACGGCAGCAACATCACTGAGATGTCCCCGCGCGTTGCTGGGGCCGGCACCGACTTTAATGGAAATGCCGTCCAGGGCATTGACCGTGGTAAACCCTGCCTCATCGGTCAAATCATCTCCGAGAAACACCGGGACACGCCCGGCGAACGGAGGCTGCTGCATAAAATCATCAATGGCGGCGCCTTTGTTTACGCCCCGGGGTTTCAGCTCCACCACACACTTGCCGGGTTGCTGCACCAGTTCCGGGAAGCGCGCAACACAGGCTTCCGCCAACTGTTCCACCGCCTGCTGATGCTCTGCTGCCTGGCGATAGTGCAGGGCAAACGCCATGCCTTTACTTTCCAGCGTGGTGCCTGGCAGTGCGGCGAGCGCCGAGGTCAGTTCACGATTGAGCGTCCTGACGGTGTCGGGGTCGAGAGAGATGCGCGTGATATGCCCTTCGCTGTCACGTCGTTCCGCGCCGTGTACGCCAGCCATCGGCAACACGAGCGGAGACGCCAGCGCATCCAGTTGATCAATTGGCCGACCGGAGATCAGTGCCACGGCCCCCTCGCAGCGATGTGCCAGCCGTTTGAGATCGTCCAGCGCCTGCGCCGGAATAGAAACCTCATCGGGCCGCGGCTTAATCGCTGCCAGGGTGCCGTCCACATCAAAGAAAAAGGCGTAGCGGGTATCTGCCTGGAGTGGGGGAACGAAATCTGTTTGCGTTGTCACACATTCCTCCTGAGTTAGGGTTTCAGAAGATGCTGCTGACAATGAGGGGGACAGCGTAGCCTGACGAACGGGGTAAACGGGACCTGTCGTCAGACGTGGTCGAGGGCAGGAAATCTCATGCGTCGGCCCTCAGTGCAGACAACATCAGACTAAAGTATAGCGGGGTTTCCAGATCCCGCCAGAAATCAGGCGCTAACAGGCTGCTGCCACAGAGAATTCACATCTAACTCCGGCCAGCGGTTTACCTCTTCGGGTCCCACGATGTTGTCTTCACAGTGCAGACTGGCCAGGTCAATGACGTGCGGCGTCAGTCGTTTTCCGCTATTCAGTGAGAAGAAAACGCAGACTTTGGGTTGCAGCAGCGAATGGTCTCCGGGTTCAATCACCACCCCAAGACGCCCTGACGACAGGCGCACCAGTGAGCCAACGGGATAGATGCCCACCGCTTTGACAAAGGCATACAGCAGTTTGCGGTCGAAGTGCCCAGGCCAGTTCGCCATCTGGTGCATCGCACTGGCCGGGTTCCAGCCTGCTTTATAAGGACGTTCGGAAGTGACGGCATCGTAGACATCACAGATGGCCGCCATACGCGATAACAACGAGATGCCATTGGCGCGCAGCCCGTGCGGATAACCGCTGCCATTCACTTTCTCGTGATGGTGTAATGCCACATCCTGCAAATCGTCATCGGCTCCGCTCAGACGCAGGATCTCCGCCCCCGCCACCGGATGGAATTTCATGATATCGAACTCTTCATCCGTCAGCTTGCCAGGTTTGTTGAGGATCGCCAGCGGTATCGCCGCTTTGCCCACATCATGCAGCAGCCCCGCCATCCCGGCGCGTTTCGCCTGCGCCTCGTCCAGCTCCAGCTGTGATGCCAGCGACAGCATCAGTGCACAGACAGCCACGGAGTGAAGATACGTGTAATCATCATGGGATTTCAGACGCACCACGCTGAGCAATGCCGCCGGATGGCGGTTGAGCGATCCGGCGATATCATTCACCAGCGGGACGGTACTCTCAGCATCAATGGTTTTACCCAACCGCGCATCGCTGAACATCGCCATCACCGGGCCTTTTGCCGCGAGGCAGATTTTATTTGCCTGTGCCATTTCACTCTGCATCGTCACGATGGCATCTTCAGCAACAGACTGCGGTTCGTAAACAGCGGGAACCTCTGCAATCGGTTGTGTCAACGGTGCCCCTTCGCGGATTTTCACCTCAGGGCCTCGGCCACGGGACAGATCGATCCACACCTCACGAACATCGCTTTGCTGGATGGCATGGATGTGTACGGCGTCAGACAGCAGCATCTCATTATGTACCAACGGGTGCTTAAGCCAGAACACATCCAGCTTGTATAAATACATCCCCGTTTGCAGTTCATTCACCGCAATACTGATGATCATCCGGCCTCCCCCTGACAATGTGAATTCCATTCCTTCATTACTATCGGCAGATCAACAAAAAATCTGCAGGGCTGGCGGACAAATCAGCGGGAATTTTACCGGAGATTACGCCAGATGTGTCCCTGCTCACAGCCGATCGCCCTGTGCGAGAGTGCAGAATTAAGAATAGGATTCTTCCACCAAAATACCGGGGTTTTATTGACAGAAATTGAACTAAGTATGGGTAACCACAGAATCAGCATCAGACCTGTCTGGAATATCAGGCAGCGGGTTCATCCTGCCAACACATTCCACACCAATGCGCTACATTGCCTTAATTACCCGGCCATCAGTCAGACTGAAGCGCCAGCATGCAGAATAAGGGGCGATAATGTTAAACATGATGATCAAACGAAAGCGTGAACGCCGTCACACGGAAGACCGCTATCTGGCCCTGGTGCTGGCCACCAGCGCCGGGCTACTCAATGCCATGGCACTGGGCGCGTTCGGCGTCTTCCCTTCGCACATGTCCGGTAACACCTCCCAGCTCTCGACTGAAATCTCCCGCGTTGATATCCGCGACCTGACCTTTCTCCTCGCCATCATTACTGCTTTTGTGACCGGCTGCGTCACCGCCCGCATGATGGTGATCGTCGGTATCAGAAATAATATCCGCACCATCTTCAGCCTTATCCTGCTGACTGAAGGGGTATTGTTGATGATGATGTCGGCGTTTGAACTGTTGTTCTACTCTTCCGGCAATAACCGTGAGGTGCTGGTGTTTCTCGGCTTTTTAATGGGGATCCACAACGCCACCTCTACGCAGCTATCAAATGGCCGTGTGCGCTCAACGCATATCACCGGCACGCTGACGGACGCTGGCATTGCGCTGGGTTCTTTGCTGGCAACCCTGTTTCGTCGCGACCCGTCAAAAGAGGTCAACGTTCAGCGCAAACAGTTTATTACCCACCTGATCACCATCCTCTCATTCCTGTCGGGCGGCATCGCCGGCTTGCTGCTATTTAACCAGTTTGGCTTTAGTTCAATGATTGCGGTGGGGGGCTTTCTGGTGGTGATCGCCCTCAGTTCGATTGCCATCGCTGTACAGATGGCCCGACGCTAACGCCGTTTCCTTTCCTGATAATGTCCTTTTGCCTCCTGCCTGACGCAGCAGCTTTCAGAGCTGCGTCATAAAATAACAATTTGATCTGACCCGGTGTGACATTTTCGTTGCGGAAATAAACACACTACATAACTATAGGTAGAACGTTCTACTAAAACGTTCTACTGATTTTAATTACGCACACTCATACTTAAAACTCTGTCCCAGCAGGAGACACCATGCGTTTTTTTACCGGGTTCGTTAAATCGCTTTCAAAACTGTCGATGATAGGCCGCGCGCTGATGCTGCCCATTTCACTGCTGCCCGCAGCAGGGTTGTTACTGGCCTTCGGGGATAAATTCCATCTGCCGCTGATGATGAATGCCGGTGGGGTCATCTTCGATAACTTACCGCTACTGTTTGCGGTCGGTTCGGCTGTCGGTCTGGCTTCTGAATCCGGTATCGCGGCGCTGGCCGCCACCGTTTCCGTGCTGATTACCAATATGACGATTGGTACCGTGATGCACATTACACCGGAAATGGCCGCCAGTGGCGGTAAGTACGCGATGGTGATCGGCATCCCGACATTACAGATGGGGGTGTTCGGCGGCCTGATATGCGGCGTCCTCGCGGCATGGTGCTTCAACCGTTTTCACACCTTACAACTGCCTGAATTTCTCGGTTTCTTCTCCGGCAAGCGTTTTGTCGCTATCGCCACCGCGTTCCTCTCTTTCCTGCTCGGCCTGGTCTTGCCGTATATCTGGCAACATATCCAGGCGGGCATTGATGCCCTGTCGATTGTGGTCAATGGGGATAATCAGGCGCTGTCGACCTTTATCTTTGGTCTGGTTGAGCGTGCGCTGATCCCACTGGGACTGCACCATATCTGGTATCCGTCTTTCTGGTACTCCTTTGGGGACTACACCACCCAGGCCGGGCAGCTTATCCACGGCGATCAGACCATCTGGTTCAAGATGCTGGAAGAAGGCACCAAGTCCTTTAGCAGCGACAGCTATCAGAACGCCGGTAAGTTTATGCAGGGGGAATTCCCGCTGATGCTGTTCGCTCTGCCCGCCGCCTGTCTGGCGATGTACCATGAAGCGAATACCAAAAACAAAAAAATTGCCGCCGGTATTCTGTTCTCTGCCGCCCTGACCTGCTTCCTGACCGGCATTACCGAACCGGTAGAATTTACCTTTATCTTCGTCGCCCCGATCCTCTATGTGTTTAACGCCGTTATGGCGGGCCTTTCTTATATGTGTATGTACCTGCTGCACGCACATATCGCCAAATCGTTCTCGGCCGGGCTGATTGACTATATCTCATTCGGTATTCTGCCTTCCTTTAATGGCTTCCAGACCAACTTCCTCAGCGCCGTGATCGTCGGTGTGCCGATGGCAGTGATCTACTACGTGGTGTTCCGTTTTGTTATCCGCCGTCTGGACGTTAAAACACCGGGCCGCGCCGATATCACCGCTAACGCCGGAGATAAAAGCGATATCGAGCTGGCGACAGAGATCGTCGGTCTGCTGGGAGGCAACAAAAATATTGGCAGCGTGGGTGCCTGTATCACACGACTGCGACTGGAAGTTGAAGACAGCGAACTGGTTGATAAAGACGGGCTGTATCATCTGGGCGCACGCGGCGTGGTGTTCGTCGGGGATAACGGCATTCAGGTTATCTTTGGTGCCCGGGCGCAGTTTATCGCTCAGCAAATGACGCAGCTGACCGGGCGGTAACTGGCACAAATCGTCGTCTCCTGTATGCTACGGGAGACGCGTTTTTTACAAGGATTGCAATGAAGAAGGTCAGCATCATTGATGTGGCAAAACTGGCGGGAGTTTCCGTCTCCACGGTGTCGCTGGTACTCCGTCAAAAAGGGAAGATTTCAGCGCAAACCATTGAAAAGGTAAAAGAGGCCATCACTGAACTGGGCTACGTACATAACGTTGCCGCCGCTAACCTGCGCTCTAATACCTCAAATCTGATTGGTCTGATCGTGCGTGACTTTAGTGATACCTTTAACCTTAAGGTGATCACCAGCATTGTACAGGCGCTGGAGCAGCAGGGTTATATGGTGTTTCTTGCTCATCCTCAGGATGATGAAGATCGCCTGGTCCAGTGTCTGTTGTCCTTCAGCCGCCAGGGGGTGGCAGGTGTTATTTATCTCACGAATGATGCCACGCGGCTCACCTTACCGGGTCCCATTCGCCACTGCTCACTGCCGCTGGTCACCGTTTCTCAGGCGATGATCGAAGGTCAGTACGATCTGGTGATGCGGGACAACCGCCAGGCCGCGGCCCAGGCCACACGCTATCTGATTGAGCGTGGGCATCGTAATATTGCGTATATTGGCGGGGAAGAGCGCTGTCAGATCCGCGCTCAGCGTCTGGCCGGTTACCGCATGGCGTTGCAGCATTACGGCTTACCTTATAAAGAAGAATTGACGCCTTCCTGCCTGGAAGAGACGAATGCGGCCCGCCTGGCCACCCGGCGCTTGCTGGAAAGCAATAATAAGATCACCGCCCTGCTGTGCCACTCATCACATGCCATTATTGGCTGCCTGAACGGCATCCATCAGGTGGGTCGTACCGTCGGGAAAGATGTATTTCTGACTCAGCAGGTGTCGCTGCTAGGCTTTGAAGATATGTTGCAGATTAACCTCAGCTCCCCCTCCTTTACTTACGTCTCTTCTGCCAGTGATGAAACAGGCCGACAGGCCGCTGCGCTGATCCTGCGTAAAATCCAGCAAAGCGACCTGCCGCCTCAGCGTATTGTCGTTTCGGGCGAACTGGTGCTCAGAGAATCCGGCTGATCGCGCCTACCCCTGTCCGGTATTCACCCGCTTGCCGATATTTTTCCATGGTCATTGAGAGCACACTAACCGCCCTCGGGATCCATACCAGCTCAGATCAACAATTAGAATGTAAATTCCATGTAGTGCGATAAAAACACTTATTTGAAAAATTCAATCCGTTAAATGGGCCGTTTTGATCGTATTTCCACTGAAAAAAAACGGTTTACCCCCTCCCCAACGCGCCGATTTTGTCATAATACCCATCCAACGCCATTTTTCATATCACTGATTAAATTCAGTTTTTACTTTTCACCCGCCACCATTTCATAACCAGGGGTAATGAAACCTGTTTATCTCACACCAAAATCACCGCTCAGTGCAACAATCGCTTAAATAGTTTTAACCCGCTCACAGATTTCGAAATATTCAATTCAATACGTACCGAATAGAACATACATTCCACTGAGTTAACAAATAAAACGAGATGGGAATCGCAGTCCCATCGTGACAGGCCGCTCTGTGGCCAGCTTTGAAAAGGGTTAAAAAATGGATACCAGGCAAACGCGTTATAATATGAAGTACGTAATGCTCTGTTGCACGGTGGCGGCATTTGGTGGGCTGCTTTTGGGGTATGACTCCTCGGTGATCTCCGGTGCTATCGAACCACTGAGTGACTATTTCCAACTCTCCCCCAGCGAAACCGGCTGGGCGGTGTCAAACATTCTGCTCGGCAGCCTGATCGGTTGTTTCATCGCCCCTAAACTCAGCGATAAGCTGGGCCGCAAAAACTCACTGGCGATCACCGCCTTTATCTTCACCGTGTCGGTGGCAGGCACCGTGGTGGCGCACAACTTCACTACCTTCGTGATTATGCGCATGCTGGGCGGGCTGGCGATTGGGCTGGCATCGGTGATCTCCCCTATCTATCTGGCCGAGCTGTCACCGTCAAAGTTTCGCGGACGCACCTCAGCGCTCTACGCTGTCTGCTGTGTTGGCGGCCAGTCCGTCGTGCTGTTAACCAACTTCTTTATTAATAAATCCATGGCGCCGGAAGCGATGATCGATATGGGCTGGCGCTACATCCTCGCCACGGCGCTGATCCCCTGCGCGCTGTTCCTGTTCTGCATTCTGTTTATTCCTGAGTCACCGCGCTGGAACGTGCTGAAAGGACGCGATAAAGCCGCCCTGGACACACTGACTAAAATCTCGAATAAAGAACATGCTGAAACCGTGTTTAGTGAGATCAAACGCTCCTTCAGCCACCAGGCGGCGAATCAGCATAAAACCAAATTCCGTCTTGATAAAACCACGGTGCCTTTACTGGTGATCGGTATCGGCCTGGCCATTGGTAATCAGATTAGCGGTATTAACGTGATCCAGTACTTTGGCCCGTCCCTGCTGAAAAACGTCTCGTCCAGCACCGACAGTGCGCTGCTGGTGACCTTCTGGCTGTCCGTTTGTCAACTGGTCGGGGTGTTGATCGGGATGTCATTGATTGACCGGGTGGGACGCCGCAAGCTGCTGCTGATGGGTGCCATCGCCTCCAGCGTGTTTCTGACCTACTCGTTTGTCGCCTTCTATTATCAGTTGCCTGGCCTGCTGGCCGTGGTCGGTCTGTTCGCTTACATGGTGTTCTTCGGTATTTCATGGGGCCAGATCGTCTGGACCGTGCTGGGTGAGATTTTCCCGACGGAAATCCGTTCGGTGTGCGTCGGTATCTCCATCTGCATGATGTCGATGGCTAACTTTATCATCAGCACCACCTTCCCGATTTTAAACAGCAACGCCTTCTTGCTGGACGTGTTCCACGGTGGCTTCCCGCTGCTGCTGTTCGCGATTTTCTCGCTGGGTATGTACTTCTTTACCTTCCGCTATCTGCCAGAGACGGCTGGCGTGTCGCTGGAGAAAATTCACGGTCTGGTCCTGAAACAGTTCAATGTCAACGTAGATGAATCAGAACTGCTGGGCACTAAGGCAGGTGATAAAAACACCGAGTCGTTTAATGTCCCGATGGGGCACTGATTACCCTGGCGGTCCGCATTCTGCGGACCGCCAGCCTCACTCAGAACCAGATTTCACTCTGCACGCCAAAACTCCAGTTCCCTCCTGCACTAAATCCGGCGCTGCCAAAATCATCATTCACTGCATACCGATCCAGATCCTTCGACCAGTTCATATACGTCACGAAGAAACGGATTTCCGGCCGCGCCTTAATATCAAACACCTCCCCCACCTTAAAGGTCGGGGCAAACGTCAGCTTGTAAAAGTCCCCTTTCACAGCCTGGTATTGATTCAGCGCGCCATCACTGCGATAGCTTCTGCCATTAGGGTCGAGATCCATATACTGCCAGGACGCTTCATACAGCAGCGCAACGTTGAGGCTGATAGCCTGTGAAGCACGCAGATTGAACGTTGCCCAGTCATAGCGATCCCCCTCGCGATAACGGTCTTCACTGTGCTGGGCAATCACTGACGGTGCCAGTTCCCAGCGTTCACTCAGCGGCACAATACCGTAAGAGGCGAAGCGCAGAGACTGTGCATTACGCGTCAAATCTCCATCACTTCCCGGTTGCCGTGCTTCAGCCCCCAGGCCGCGACCATATTGCAACGCACTCTCTGATGTGCCGGGCAGCAGACCATAAAAACGCTGTTTATCATGCCAGGCCAGCATGGTATAGGCACCATTTTTGGCCGTGTTATCGCTGCGGGTGGCATAGCTGCCGGTGGTCGAGGTGTTGTCTTGCAGGTCATCGTTGCCTTGCGCACTCATTCCCGTCAGCATCCATTGCAGATTGCCCCAGTAGTTGTTGGCCGTCAGCATCACGTTCTGCACATCGTTGTCGTTGTAACGGTCGCTGCCGAGATCGCCAAAATTACGCGCATACAGTGAGAAATTACTGTGGAAGCCCGGCGTCCACTGCACGTCATTTATCCCACCGCCCGTGCCCCCCAGAAAGACAATATCGCTGTCGGTAAAGTGGATATCGAAATTATCGCGATCGAAGCGTTTACCGGCCCACAGCGTGGCATTTTTTAGCGGGCCACCGAAATCGGCAAGGCTACCCATTTCCACATACAGCTGACGAATATTCAGATGGTGGCTGTCATTATCCTGTACCCACGGATCGGGATTATTCGCGCCGTCGGCCAGCATGGTTTTAAATCTGGCCCAGGAGCCATCGTTAAACGTCAGGTTCTTAATGAAACTCAGCTCAACATAGTTGTCTTTCTCGTTGCCCAGACGGCCAATATGCGCGTCGCCGCCGATAGAACTGGCGGGAGAAACTCCCGGCCCACCGTGAGCACCGCGTCCGCTGCCGCTCAGCAATGCGCCGGAACGGGCATAGCCGGAAAACTCAAACCCATTGTCTTTCTCAGTGGCCGCTACCGCTGGGGCAGCAGGCGATGCTGCCGGCTGTGCCGCTGCCAGCTGACGCTCTGCACGCACGGCGCGCGCCTCAGCCTGGGCCATTTTTTCACTCGCCTGCTGCGCGCTGAGGCGTGCACTGCTGGCCTCTGCTTCCGTTTTTTCCAGCCGCTGCTCCAGCAGTGCCAGGCGTTGTTCTATGGTCAATCCTGTGGCGCCTTGGGCCATCGGGCAGCTCAATAGCGCGCAGCAGAGCGCCACGTAAAGAGGACTTTTACGCATTATCCGTTCCTGTTTGAAGGTGATCAGTGCTGCGGGGTTGGCAGCGAATCCGGGTCTGAAGGTGAGGTCTCAGTGGCAGACGAGGCTTTACGGCGCGCTAATTCCGCGCGGATATTCTCGTAGTCGTTGTCCAGTCGGTAATATTTCCCCATCCAGATCATCGACAGAATAATCAGCACCAGCGGGATATACAGATAGCAGGTTTTAATCGCCAGCAGCGCCTCTGTGCTCTGCGCATGGTTGGCATGGTAGCCGCCCAGTGACAACAGGATACCCGTTATCGCTCCGGCGCCCGCCATCGCCACTTTGCCGAGGAAGCCGTTCACGGAGGTGAGTATCCCGGCGGTATTAATCCCGGTTTTCCATTCACCGTAATCCACCGGATCGGCCTGCATAGAGAAGTAGATAGCGGTTCGCTGCCCGGCGCCAATGGAGAGGATGGTGGCCCCCACCAGCAGACCCGTGACATGCGTATCTGCCACGATCATCACCAGCATTCCCAGTACATTGATGGCACTGGACAGCAGATAGACGTGACATTTTTTCATCCGCGCAGCGAGTAACGGCACGGTCAACGTCCCCAGCAACGGTACAAACGTGGAGATCCCGGCAGCCACTGCTGTGATATTGACGTCCCCCACGTAGTAGTTAAAGAAATAGACCAGCGCCCCGGTCTGGAAGAAGAAAGCCCCCCACATCAGGAAGATATTCACGGCAAATACCGCCCACGGTCGGTTACTTTTCAGCCCCTGCCAGGCACGCGGTAGCGTCATACGCTCCTGTTGAACCTGAATTCGCTCCTCCACGCTGCGAAAACTGAGCAGCAGGAAAAAGGCCGCAATGCCGCCAAAAATCATCGCCGTATACAGAAAACCCTGCGCCTGATCCCCCTGCCCGAGGCTTTTCACCAGCGGCAACGTCAGCACCGCGACCAGCGTGGATCCCAGCGATCCCATCACAATGCGCACCGCCGACAGCGTGGTGCGCTCCCGGGAATCACTGGTGATAAACGGCAGCATTGCGCTGTAGGGAATATTCACGAACGTATAAAGGAATGACAGACACAGATAGGTGACGAAGGCATAGAATAAACGCCCGGTCGTGGAGAGCTCCGGCGAATAAAAGGCCAGCATACACAGCAGCCCGAACGGGATCGCCCCCAGTAATAAATAGGGGCGACAACGTCCCCAGCGGGTTGTCGTGTTATCAATCACCAGCCCCATCAGCACATCGGCGACGCCATCCACCAGCCGCGTCACCAGGAACATCAGCCCGGCATAATAAGCAGGCAACCCCATAATATCGGTATAGAAAAACATCAGGTACAACGAAATTAACTGCCAGACCAGGTTACAGGATAGATCGGCTACCCCGTAGCCCAGCCGCTGACGCCATAGAGCAAAAAGTGAAGTTGGCATAATCATCTCTCAGAATTTATAGGTTATTTGTTGTTCAGAGTTCAAAGTGACGAATCAGCCATGCCGGGGTACAACTCCAGGCATGGCAGTAGCTGTTAATTAATTTGCTGCCGTAGGGTGAATAGTCGGGATTATCCGGGTCATATAACTCCCAGAAGGTCTCCGCCCCGGCCTGCACCATGCCGCCCCAATAGCGTTTAATTTCAGCAACAGCCTGCTCACGTTCACCGTGAGTGAGCAGCGCTTCAATAAAGTGGTGCATCATATAAGGCGTGTGCATTTTTATCACCGGGGGATGACGCTGTAAGCGGGCTAACAGCTGCCGACGAAATGCCACGTCACCCACTTCGCCGAGGATCAACCAGACTTGCGCAGCCCAGGAAACCTGCCGCGCTTCCCCGCTGACAAAAAAGCCCTGCTCGTCATCCCACAGATGGGTCAGTGCCGCCTGGCTGACGCGTTCAAGCGTGGTTTCCAGCCAGGCGATGTTGGCGTTATCACAGCGCCGGGCCAGCTGTATCCCTTTACGCAGGGCATAGATCAGCACGCCCTGTGCGGCAGCCTGTTTGTTGAGCTGTTCATGCCAGTCGATAAACGCCCACCAGTCTTCGCTATCACGCAGAATATGGCGATCGTCCAGACGTTGCAGCGACAGCTCAATCTGGCGCCGCGCCGTCGGCCACAGATCGTCCAGCGTTGCCCGGTCACCCGTTGCAGCCACGTAGTCTTCCAGCGTGGCGACAAACAGCAGCGCATAATCGAACAGGAAAGTATCGTCGGCGATCACCTGCGGCTGCATAAACAGATTGGAGGAGACCATACCGTCTTCGCGCGTTACCCCGGCGAACAGGTAGAGGCAGCGTTTAACCAGGTCGTTGTGCGCATAGGTGGGATAGTTGACCAGCGCCTGTAAGCGCAGGTCGCCCAGCCACAGCCGTCGATCGCGCTTCGGGCCATCTTCGAAGACATCCTGCATACAGTTTTTGAGCGTACGCACGCTGATCTCATCGATCTCCCGCAATAAGGGATCGGCAATCTGTACCTGTTGCAGGGTACTGTCACTGGCGGAGCTGACGGTGTCGAGATGGAAAGTGGGGAAACGCAGACCGTATTTCGGTGACGTCGAAACCACCCGCACTTTGACATAGCGACAGCAGTAGCGGCGCGGCAGGGTCATCTCCACGGGCAGAACATCCAGATAACTGTCCTCCTGTTGCAGCCAGCTGCGACTGAGCCAGCCATCGTATTGGGAGAACGGCTCTGCGACCTCCGCACTGATTTCGCCGAAGATAAATTGCAGGTGCGCGGGGGCATCCGGCGGACTGCCTGCCGACTCACAGCGCAGCGAGAGATACCCCACGCAATGCTGACCAAAATCCACAATAAATTCATCACCGCTGGCAAACGTTTGTTGGCTCAGTTGCTCTGGTGTAAAGCGCGCTTCACTGCGCCAGCCGTGAAGAGTCAGCGCATCGGGTATCATGGTGACGACAGAAATCGGCATGACCCGCTGACGATAAAGCGCCGGCCGCATGGCATCGGCCTGGGTAAGAAACGCCGCATGAGTGCGGGTGCGTAATTCGCTATGTTTTTGCATGGCTGCGACCACAAAAGACTCCTTTAACCGGTTCAAGAGTCAGCGAGTGTAGAGCCACGGTTGGCGGGCGATCTATTCTGAAACCGCCAGGTAAAACGCGGGACTGGCGCTGCGGGAAAGGTGTCCCCGATAGCGATCACAAAATGATAAACCCGACTCGCCCACCGTTGAGAAATCCCTTAAGTTGAACGGATATCAGTGAGTGAGATGTGTGAAAGATGAATAACCTGCGGCTTGACCAGTATTTCAGCTCGGCGCGTGACCAGTTTTCCCTCTATACCAGTGACCCGGAAGATAACAATTGTGAGCACCGCCATGAGTTTAATGAGCTGGTGATCGTTGAGAGCGGGCATGGTCTGCATGTGATTAACGGCAAACCTCATTTTATCCAGGAGGGCGACGTTTTCTTTGTTAAGGATGGTGACTGCCATTTCTATGATGAGCTGGGCACACTACGCCTGATCAATGTGCTGATCAACCGCCAGCAGCCGTTTCAGTGGCTGAACAATGTCGGGGCGTTACTGGCGCGTTTTGATGCAACCCAGCCGGGCAGTTATCACTGGCTGCTGCCGCAAACCAAAGCGCAGTGTAAACAGATGATCGGACAGCTTTTTAGCGGTCAACAAACCCGCCACGAGGAGACGAACAGCGGCTGGCGGGAAGCCTGCTTCTTTCAGTTGCTGATGAATATGGCCTGCCAGCAGGATGAACACACCAAAAGCCAGACCAAATACAAGTTGCACAAACTGCTGGGTTTCCTGCAACAACACTGTTTTGAAGAGATTGACTGGGAGGCATTAAGCGATCGGTTCTATCTGAGTAAGCGCACACTGCAACGCCAGATTAAAGAGACCACCGGGCTCACGCCTGACAATTACATTAAACGTTTGCGGCTGGTTTCGGCGCGGGAAAAGATCATCAATACGGAGGAGAGCATTACCTATATTGCCTATCTGTGTGGCTTTGCCAACAGCAATCACTTCTCCACCTGCTATAAGCAGGTGTTTGGGCAAACACCCAGCCAGCAGCGCTCAATGCGCTAACCCGCTTCGCCCATCACTGGTTATAATCTTTTTCTTAGCATCCTATGTGGCTGCTTAACCAGAGGAGAAACCTGTGATCAAATTCAGCGTACTTTATCCACGTCAGGCCGATGCCCATTTCGACCATGATTATTACCGCGATGTGCACCTGCCGCTGATCAAATCACGGATGGGTGAACGTTGTCTGAGCTATGAAATTGATACGCCGCTGGATAACAACGCGCCGTTTATTGCGGCCTGCCATATTTACTGTGCGGATATCGAGACGTTTGAACAGGTGATTGCTGAACATGGCGAGGAGTTTGTCGCTGATGTGGCGAATTTTTCTAACATTGAGTCAGTGAAGCTGGTTTCCGACGTTTTGCGCGTCGAATAAGCGATAAAAAGGGGGCCAGCAGATCGCTGGCCCCGTTAAATCAGGAAAGGATTTTCTTCTCGGCCAGATCCAGCGCGAAGTAGCTGAAGATAATATCGGCACCGGCGCGTTTGATGGCACCCAGGCTTTCGAGCGTCACGTCAAGCTCATTGATCGCCCCCGCCTGCGCACCAAATTTAATCATCGCGTACTCACCGCTGACCTGATAAGCCGCCAGCGGCAATTGCGTACGCTCACGCACGTCGCGCAGGATATCCAGATAGGCGCCTGCCGGTTTCACCATCAGCGCATCAGCACCTTCACTTTCGTCAAGCAGTGACTCACGAATCGCTTCACGGCGATTCATCGGGTTCATCTGGTAGGTTTTACGATCGCCTTTCAGCGATGTACCTGCCGCTTCACGGAACGGGCCGTAGAAAGAAGAAGCAAACTTGGTGGAGTAAGACATGATGGCAGTGTCAGTAAAGCCTGCAGCATCCAGCGCGTGGCGAATCGCTGCCACCTGCCCGTCCATTGCCGCCGAAGGCGCGATAAAATCCGCACCCGCCGCCGCGGCAACCACGGCCTGCTTGCCGAGGTTAATCAGCGTGGCATCATTATCCACGCCGTGGTCGTGCAGCACGCCGCAGTGGCCGTGGCTGGTATATTCACAGAAGCAGGTATCGGACATCACGATCATTTCCGGCACGGTCTGCTTGCAGATACGTGACATACGCGCCACCAGTCCGTTCTCATTCCAGGTATCACTGCCGTCCGCATCCGTATGATGCGAAATCCCAAAGGTCATGATCGACCGCACTCCCGCTTTCGCAATGCGTTCAATTTCATACGCCAGACGTTTTTCAGGAATACGCATCACGCCTGGCATGGCGGCAATGGGTTTGTAGTCATCAAGACCTTCCTCAACGAAGATCGGCAGAGCCAGATCATTCAAACTGAGGGTATTTTCCTGGAACAAAGTGCGAAGAGAAGCAGACTGACGCAAGCGTCTTGGGCGCTGGACTGGAGAATAGCTGGACAAAACAACCTCGGTTTAGCGGGTCACGCAACGGTAATATTCACCGATGGTGATAAACATGAATAGTGTGCTAACACTATACCTCCGGGCGCGTGATGACAATCCTTGCGCCGTTACCCGGCACAGAATGATTCATTTTATTGACCCCGCATCGCCGTAAACCCGAAAAGATCGGGCACGATGGCGCGGTGTGATTCACGGTTCTTACACTGACTAAAGGAAAATATGATGTCTGAAGACGCCAAACTGACGTTTGTCACCCTGCTGGGCAGCCTGCGTAAAGCCTCACTGAATGCCGTTGTGGCACGCAACCTGCCTGCGCTGGCTCCGGTTGGGGTTGAGATTCACGCACTCGGTTCGATTGCCGACTTACCGCACTATGACGCCGATATTCAGGATGAAGGCATCCCGGCAGCAGTACTGGAAATGGGTAAAGCGATTGCCGCCGCCGATGGCGTGGTGATCGTGACGCCGGAATATAACTATTCGGTGCCGGGCGCGCTAAAAAACGCCATCGACTGGCTGTCCCGCCTTCCGGAGAATCCGTTTGCCAACAAACCGGTGGCGATCCAGAGTGCCTCGCCGGGGATGATTGGCGGCGCACGTGCGCAGTATCATCTGCGTCAGAGCATGGTCTTTCTTAACGCCCAGGTGCTGAATAAACCGGAAATTATGATCGGCCAGGCCACCAGCCGTATTGATGCCGCGAGCGATACCATCACCGATGAAAGCACCCGCCAGCATCTGACCGCACAGCTGGCAGCGCTGGCGCAGGCAGCACGTCGCTAATCGCTGTCCCCTCTTTTCGTTACGCACACGCTTTTCCTGGCAAAACCAGGAAAAGCTCTATCCTGTATAGAGCACATTGGCACAATGAAGTATCGCAAGCGGAGAAAAGATGGGATTTATTGGATGGACCGCGGCCACAGGCGGGTTGTTATTATTGATGTCGCTCGCCTCTGGCTGGATAAGCCGGGGCCCGGTGACGGCTTTTGCTCTCTATTTAATCGCCGGGGTCCTGTGTGGCCCCTGGGTACTGAATCTGCTACAGATTGATATTGCTGCCCACGCCCACCTCGCAAAAAATCTGACTGAAATCGCGATGGCCGCCTCACTGTTTATCACCGGACTGAAACTGCGTCTGCCGCTGAACAGTCCCGGATGGCGGATGGGGCTGCGACTGGCTTTCCCCGGGATGTTACTCACGGTGGCAGGCGTCACGCTGGCAGCACACTGGCTGGCCGGATTCTCATGGCCGCTGGCGCTGGCGTTTGGTGCTATCGTGGCCCCCACCGATCCGGTGCTCGCCAGCCTGATCTCCGTGAATGATGCGCGCGATGACGATAATCTGCGCGTCTCGCTCTCCAGTGAAGCCGGGCTGAATGATGGCACAGCCCTGCCATTGCTGATGCTGGCAGTATTGCTGCTCACCGGCAGCGGCGAGCTATCCTGGACGTTATTCAGCCACTGGGCGCTGGTGGATGTTCTCTGGGCGGTGGTGGGGGGAAGCCTGATCGGCTTTGTGCTCGGTCGGCTGATTGGGCAGTATGCCTCGCACCTGCGCCATACCCATCAGGATGTCGCCCCCAATGATTTTCTCGCGCTGGCGCTGATTGCGCTCAGCTATGCGATTGCACAGTCGCTGGATGCCTCCGGCTTTCTGTCAGCCTTTGCTGCCGGGGTCGGTTTACGCCGCGCCGAGATGCGCGTGGTGCGGCACTTTCCAACGGAAGCGTTTCAGGAGAGTGATTACCATCCGCCTGCGGAGGAGCTGGTCAATCCTAATGCTCGCCACCAGGGGGAACAGACCAACCCGGTCGGTTCAGCCGGACTGGTGGTCAGCGATGCGCTGTCGTTTGGCGATACGATTGAACGCCTGTTTGCCGCGGCCATTATTATTGTTCTGGGTGTCACACTGGCGCAGCACTGGAACGTCACCGGCATCCTGCTGGCCGCCCTGCTGTTTTTCGCCATCCGCCCGCTCTCGGTCTGGATTGCCACGCTGGGTGTTGATACTCCGCCGTTACAACGCGCCACCATCGGCTGGCTGGGCATACGCGGCATTGGCAGTATCAACTATATTGCCTGGGCCTATACGCATGGGCTTGATGGCCCGGAGGCCGCACGCATGGCGGATATGGCATTCACGCTTATCGTTGCCAGCGTGGTGGTGCATGGCATTTCCGTCACACCGTTACTGAACTGGCGTCAGTCACACCTTCGCCGCGACTAACGCCTGATTCAGGCCTGTTCATTGCCTGGCTGCTTAAATGCCGCTGGCCGGGCAAGATAGACCTTCAGAATATCGTGCTTGACCATAATGCGCAGGATACCAACAAACACCAGGAACTCTGAGAGCACCAGTGAACTGGCCGCGCCGATGGCACCATATTGCCATGCCAGCAGGCAGCAGATCGGGATGTTAATCAGCCCGACAATAAACATCACATGCATACGCTGTTTCGCCAGGCCGTACGGGATAAGGATTTGCAGTCCGGCCGGGTAACTGATATTGCCAAAAATAAAGCCGCACACCACCACGCGCAGCACATTGGCTGAGTCATGAAACGCCGCCCCCAACAGGATCCGCACCACATAATCCGCAAAAAAGAAGGTGAACACCACGATAAACAGACTGATCAGAAACGACAGAGTGATGCTTTTCCGCGTTGCGGCAATCGCGGCAGCACGATCTTTATGAAACAGGTGACTGACGCGCGGAAAAAACGCATTGCCTATCTGTTCCGGCACTGAGTTAGCGGCTTTCTTCAGGCGGTCGGCACCGTTATACAGCCCCACCATATAGGTGCTGGTCATACTGGCGAGGATCAGCACGTTAATGTTATTGAATAAATTGGCACCAAAGATCGCCAAAAACACATGCAGGCTGTCTTTGATGCGTTGCATTATTTCGCGTGGTTCAAAGCGGTAGAAACCAATAACCCGCATCTGCACTACCAGACTCAGGGTGATGATGGCAGTAATAAAGGCCACTACACCCGGGATCAACGCCGCCAGCCAGGTGTCTTCTGGCGTCTTCACCAGCAGAAACGTCAGGGGGATGGAACAGAACTGCCCGACGGTGGAAATAATCGAGGTTTTACCCAGTTTTTCAAACCCCTGCATCAGCCAGCCAAAAGAGAGCAACTGGCCAAACAACACCGTAGAGTTCGCCAGCACGATATAGAACAGCGCGTGCCACGCCGGGTTAAACCAGGTCAGCAGCAGCAGGATCGCCAGCGTTGAGCAGCCCAGGATCAACTTAGCATTAAACGTCGACCAGAATAGCTGCGTCACTCGCTGCTTATCGTCGCGATGTTGAGCAATGTCCTTGGTGGTGTAGACATTGAACCCCCAGTCGGAAATCGTGCTGCAGTACATCACGCACGCCAGACCCAGCGCCAGCAGCCCCATATGCTCAACGCCAAGAATGCGCGCCAGATACGGCAGGGTAACCAGCGGGAAGATAAAGGACGTCCCGCGATAGGCCAGCAATGACAGCACGTTAATTAACAGACTTTTATCGATTACTTTAGCCATCAGTCTCTGACCTTATGTGAGATTCCATTCATGCTTTACGCAGACTCCGCTTTATCCTGATCAGATGAGAATATAATTCGGGTTGTCTTAACAGCAGCCAGTTGACCGCACCTTCCGGCTTTAGTGTTTTCCCGAAATAATAAATCGCATTCATGACATAATCGGGCACCCGCTGTCCACTGGCCAGGGAGAGATGGATCATTAATCTGAAGGAGTGAATAAGATAAAGACGACGAAGCTCGGCCTTTTCACTCACACCATCGGTCAGTTTAACTAATTTTTCATACGAGCCGAGAAAGGCGTCATAACGTTGGCGAAAAAAACTGTCACTTTTATGACTGTTGGTCAGTGAGCCACTGCGAATACGTTGCCGATAGTAAAGGTGCCGACTCACCCAGGCAATACGACAGCGCATAAATGCCTCTACGGTAAAACTATGATCTTCATGCAGCCGGGTAATGTATTTCAAATGAAACCGGTCTATGATCTCTTTTTTAAGAACGTAATTCCAGGTAGCCGATGTATACGCGCCACTATTAAGCAGACCCTGGAAAATATCCTGCGCACGCAACAAGCCAAATTGGTGGTGCTGTACTTTGGGGTAGATACGTTCCGGATCATTGTCTTCAAACATGAGTGAATTAAAACAGAAGAGTTCCAGCTCTGGATAAAGCGTAGTAATCTGGCTTAATTCCTCATAAAACCCCTCACAAACGACATCATCAGGATCACAGCAGAAGATGTATTTACCCTGTGCCAGCGCAATGCCGTAGTCGCGCGCCTGACCCAATCCGCCATTAGGGATGGTGAAGATACGGACCTGCTCTTCGCGGGCATAGTGTTGTTCTATTCGTTCCAGGGTGTCATCCGTCGAACCGTCATTAATGATAATTAATTCATTCGGCGCAGGGATTTGCGCCAGTAAAGAATCAATGCACTCGACAATATAATTCGCCACGTTATACGCAGGGATAATCACCGACAGATTTTTTTGTGTCATCACATTTGTCTCACCGTTTTGGGAACCTGTTTAATTAACACCAGAAAACGATAAAGATCAACGCACCTTCAGGGCGGGACAAGGGTTTAGGAAAATACCTGGAACATTATTAGAATCACATAAGAAAAACCCAAACAAAACGTAAACAAGATACGGGGAATCATTAATTAATCTATTTATAAACGATTCATAAACAGCTAATCAATTAAGTCACATATTAAAATATTCATTAATAAATAATTAATGAATTACTCATGGGTCCATTCCGTAAAAAAATGCCATTGCAACAGTATCAACCTCCTGTAAACCTTGATGCTCTTCAGGATAAATCTCAGGCACTCACTGTTTCATGGAGTAACGCTGAAATGAGGATTATCTTAGCAACGAATCAATACACCGTGTTTTTCTTACCCTGTTTCCTATTAAAATCGTCATGTTAGCCCTATAAAGGCCATGACGTCGTCGGGCACCAGACCAAACTGATGAAAGGGTTGTTTACACTTTCTACCGTCAGGTGACGTCAAAAACGCTCAGGCAGAAAGATGACAAAACCGATCGCAACACTACGTAAAGCAGACAAATCTGATTGAAACACCCTTAAACCCCATTAACTAAACCCTCCATAGCGAGGAGGCGAATTTGTGTTAAGGCTCATACTGACATTATTATCGGTAAAGAGACGCTTCCGGATAAGCTTTTCGCCACACCTCTCATCCTTCAAATGCCCTGTCAGTGAGGCATCAGCCTCGCGCCAACGCCCGCATTAACGCAAAACTGATAAATTTGTTTTATTACTTAACACAAACTGAACAAATAATCGTTTGAAAAATCAATCTCGCGTCAAATCCCCGAGGCACTGAAGCCGCGCACGTTGTCATTTATGCTAGCCTCAATTAAGCGCTTTCGGCCACACCCAAGAGCAACCTGGATGATTAAAATCATGAAGATCTCTGACAATTTTCGTCAGCATTTCATTAAAGATGTGCTGATCCCTTTGATTGTCGTTTTACTTATCACCTTTAGTGCTGGCATTTTTACCTTGAACTGGGCGAGCGCACGCACCAATAACGACGCAGCCATTCAGCAGCAGCAAATTATTCAGACCACGATGTCGCAAAGCCTGAGCGATATGCTCAAACAACAACGCAGTCTGACGCAGTGGCAGCCGTTGGCCGATCGCCTGGCGCAGGGTACGCACGACCTGCAATGGCTCAATGAGAATGTCGGTGCCTGGCTCTCCACCATGTTTGATCATCAAGTCATCTCCCTGCTGGATGCTTCGGGCAATCCGGTTTATCTGTGGGAGAATGGACGTAATGCGCCGGTGGAGCAGTTCGGCCATATTGCCTGGCCCGTGCGTCCGTTTCAGCAAAGTCTGCTGCATGCGAACAGCCCAAACAGCGGACGCCGTGATCGGGTGGGCTTCGCGCTGATCGATAATGCCCCGGCGATTGTCGCTATCGGGCAGATCAGCGGAGATGCCGCCGACAGCGGTCAATATTCCATGCTGAGTATTCGCCGTCTCGACAGCGCCTGGCTGGAGACACTGGCCCAGCGGAGCCTGTTGCACGGCCTGCATTTTACCGACGGTCTTACGCCCGTCACCGAGAGCGGCCATTATGCGCTGACCTCTCTCGACGGGGTCCCGATTGGCAACCTGCAATGGCAGGCTGACCGCCCCGGATCACGTATGCTGAAGGTGATTACACCGCTGGTGCTGCTGGTGTCGCTGGTGATCACCCTGATTTGTATTCTGATGATACGTCGGCTGTGGGTGTCATCGATGCGCCTCTCAGACTCCCTCCTCCAGCTGGGTGCCAGCGAAGCGCAGGCACAGCATCTGGCATTTCATGATGTGCTGACCGGTCTGCCTAATCGGGCACTGGTGGAAGAACGCATGACCCAGGCTCTGGTGCGCGTCTCCCGGCAGAAGGATAAGGTGGCGGTGCTGCTGCTCGATCTCGATCGTTTTAAAATCATCAATGACACCTATGGGCATCAGGCCGGTGATGAACTGATTATTGAGGTCGCCCATCGTCTGAACGGACTGGTGCGTCATATCGACACCGTGGGTCGCCTGGGGGGTGATGAATTTGTCATTATTCAAAAAGACATCACCTCAACGCAGGAGGCCACTGCGCTATGCCAGCGAATTCTCGACGTGATGAGACATCCCTTTACTCTACTGGGAAATGAAACCTGGGTGGGTATCAGCATTGGCGTGGTACTGGCGCCTGACGATGCTACGGAACGGATGGAGATAATGCGCAAAGCGGATATCGCGCTGTATGAAGCGAAAAATCAGGGACGCGGACAGTACCGCCTGTTTGAAAGGTCGATGGATGAGTCCCTCAAAACTCGCCAACAGATCGGCGCTGACCTGCGGCATGCGTTGAAGACCAGGCAGGATCTTAACGTCTATTACCAGCCTTTGATGGATATCAGCGGGCAAAAAGTCGTGGGACTGGAAGCGCTGATGCGCTGGCAACATCCGGTTCACGGCATGATCTCGCCTACGGAGTTTATCCCGATAGCGGAAGATATTGGGCTGATCACCCAGCTCGGAGAGTGGGTGCTGCGTGAAGCCTGCCGCGTTGCCCGCCTGTGGCCGGATTTAACCCTTGCTGTCAATGTGTCCCCGTTGCAGTTTCGATCGCTGGGCTTTGTCGAGCGCATCAAGGCTATCGTCAGGAAAGAGCAGATTTCCCCGTCAAACATCGAGCTGGAGATCACCGAAGGCGTGCTGATTGACGATGAAAAAATGGCGAAGGCGATTATCGATGAGCTGCGCGAAGCCGGGTTCCGCATTGCCCTTGATGACTTCGGCACGGGTTATTCCAGCCTCAACTACCTCAGTCATTTTGCCGTGGACAAAATCAAAATTGACCGCTCGTTCACCCAGTCGCTCGGCGTGACCAGTAATTCCAGCGCCATCATCGAATCCGTGGTGAAGTTGGGCCATGCAATGGGATTGATCGTAACCGCTGAAGGCGTGGAAACATCCGGGCAGATGAATGCGCTGGCCCGCGCGGGCTGTAACCAGCTGCAGGGTTTTCTGTTCTCTGAAGCAGTGCCCAAAGAGCAGATCCCACAGTTAATTAATCAGCGTCACGCCAGCTAGTGGTTGATGAAGGAAGGAAGCAAACGGAGATGGCCGGGGGGGCCCCGGCCAGGACACTCAGAAGAAACCCAGCGGTTGAATGCTGTAACTGATCAGCAGGTTTTTGGTCTGCTGGTAGTGATCGAGCATCATTTTATGCGTCTCGCGGCCAATACCCGATTTCTTATACCCACCAAACGCAGCATGTGCCGGATAGAGGTGGTAACAGTTGGTCCACACGCGCCCGGCCTTAATCGCCCGCCCTACGCGGTAAGCACGGTTGATATCACGCGTCCAGACCCCCGCGCCAAGGCCGTAAATAGAATCATTGGCAATCGCAATCGCCTCAGCCTCATCTTTAAAGGTGGTAATCCCGACCACCGGTCCGAAGATCTCCTCCTGGAAGACACGCATGCTGTTGTCCCCCTTGAGTAAGGTTGGCTGAATGTAGTAACCGGTGGCAAGATCGCCCTCCAGTTTTTCCACCCCGCCGCCCGCCAAAATTTCAGCGCCCTCTTTCTGAGCAATCTCCAGGTAAGAGAGGATTTTATCGAACTGCTGCTGTGAAGCCTGCGCACCAACCATGGTATCGGTATCCATCGGGTCACCGCGTTTGATGGTTTTCACCCGTTTCATCACCGCGGCCATAAAGGGTTCGTAAATCGACTCCTGTACCAGAGCACGTGACGGACAGGTACAGACCTCGCCCTGGTTGAGGAAGCCCAGCACCACCCCTTCTGCGGCTTTCTCAATAAAGGACGGTTCGGCCTGCATAATGTCTTCAAAGAAGATGTTCGGCGATTTACCGCCCAACTCCACGGTGGACGGGATCAGGTTTTTCGCCGCCAGTTCAAGAATATGTCCGCCTGTGGCGGTTGAGCCGGTAAAAGCGACTTTGGCGATACGCGGGTTGGACGCCAGCGCTTCACCCGCTTCGCGGCCAAATCCGTGGATCACATTCAGCACGCCTTTGGGCAGCAGGTCGCCTATCAGTTCAACAAACAAGGTGATCGACAATGGCGTCTGCTCAGCCGGTTTCAGCACCACGCAGTTGCCCGCCGCCAGCGCGGGTGCCAGTTTCCACGCCGCCATCAGCAAGGGGAAATTCCACGGGATGATTTGCGCCACCACGCCCAGCGGTTCATGGAAATGGTAGGCCGCAGTAAATTCATCAATCTCTGCCGCTGTGCCCTCCTGAGCGCGCAGGCATCCGGCGAAATAGCGGAAATGATCCACCGCCAGCGGCAGGTCAGCGGCCAGCGTCTCACGGACTGGTTTGCCGTTATCCCAGGTTTCATTCACGGCCAGGGTTTCCAGATGCTGTTCCAGACGATCGGCAATTTTCAACAACGTCAGAGAGCGCGACTGCACCGATGTTTTTCCCCAGGCATCGGCAGCGGCGTGCGCCGCATCCAGAGCTTTTTCAACGTCGTCTTTGTCAGACCGGGGAAATTCGCCAATCACCGATCCATTGACCGGGGAGGTATTCGTGAAGTAAGCACCGTTCACGGGCGCGGAGAATTCCCCGTTGATGTAATTGCCATACTGCGGCTTCAGGGTAATCAGTGACTCTTTACTGCCCGGATATGCATAGCGCATCATCGCTCTCCTGTAGAAAGATATCGCCGTAGCGACTTCGCCGTTAACAATAAAATAACTCATTATTAACATTATCGACAAAAGTGAGCTTGTCAGATTGCCCGGCAATAAACTGTGACGGCATCGAAAGGAAATCAGGATTTTAGCAAGGCGGTGTGAGGTAGCGCACAGGGTGTTCATCATGGCCGAAAGAGCACGACTGCCGTCGGGATGAGGCTATCCCGGCGGCTTTAGCGGGTCAGGCGCGCTTTGCCACTGGCAGGCCCTGCTGCCAAAAATCGCGCAGTAACTGACGCGGCCACTCCGGCTCCGCTCGCGCAGGCACCAGGTGGTCGATCTCGGTATCTTTCAGACTGTTTTTGAGACAGGCCGTCATGATCTCTGCGGTGAATTCCGGGTGAAACTGCACCGATAATGCCTGCGCCGAGTAGCGAATAATCTGGCAACCGTCCTGCGCGGATGCCGCCAGCACCTGGGCACCCGGCGGCGGCGTCAGCACCGACTGACGGTGCGACAGCCAGGCCGAGAACTGCGTTGGCAACGATGCCAGAAGCGGATCGTGATGGCTCTCCGCGCGCGCTTCCAGTGCCGTCAGGCCGCGTTCCCAACCATAAGGGTTATCGCCGACTTCACCGCCCAGCGCATAAGACATCAGCTGATGTCCGTAACAGACACCCAGCAGCGGTAACTGTTCTGCCACCGCATGGCGTACCCAGGCGGCGGTACGCTCACTCCATTCAGCATGATCGGTGACCATCGCCCAGGAGCCACTGAGAATGGCCGCAGAAATCGTCTCCAGCGCCGGTAAAGGTTCGCCCAGGTCCGGGCGCACCACAATATAGTCCTCCACGGACAGATTCAGCGCATCAACGAACCATTGCTTCTGCTCCCCGACAAGGGTGCTGACCGCCTGCGGCGGTATTTCAAGCTGGATAATGGCTAACGGAAGTCTCACGGTCATCTTGCTCAATCCTCGAATCTCGGCGGAGTCGCTCACCCCGGTGATTATCATGGCAGCTTGTCACGAACCTGTCTCATAACATTTTCTGGCATTCTTTAAACAAAGCATCGGGTTAAGCCCTTCGATTTTCGCCTGGTTTGCGCCACAGGCTGCTAAAAAAACTACGGAGTTCAGCGCCTCATTTGGTGCATTTCATGCCATGATTATCGTGACTACTTCGTTTGCTAAGGACTGTGCAGTGGCTCTGCGTCATTTTTTGCTGATTTTGCTGGTGGTGTCCATTTGGGCATTTAATAACATCGCCATTAAATGGGGGCTGCTCGACCTGCCGCCTCTGTTGATGATTACCATGCGCTTTGTGGTGGTGGCATTAATCCTGGTGCCTTTTACCCGCGTCACCCGTCAGCAGCTGCTTTATCTTGTGCCGCTCGGCTTTACGTTCGGCTTTATGCATTTCGCCCTGCTGTTTGTCAGCCTGAGCTATACCGATGCCGGAACGGCGGCGGTGATCGTGCAGTTGGGTACGCCGATCGCCATGTTGCTGGCGATGGTGTTGCTGAAAGAAAAACTGCGGTTGGTGCAACTGTTGGGCATTGCTCTGTCACTCAGCGGCGTTGTGGTGCTGGCCGGCAGCCCGACCATCCCCAACGGGTGGGTGCTGCTGCTGCTGTTACTTAGCGCCTTCGGCTGGGCCATCAGCAATATGATCGTGAAAAAATCCCCGGCCATCAGCCCGCTGACGCTGACCGGCTGGCTCTCCTTTTTTGCCATCCCGCTGGTGGGATGTGCCTCCTGGGTGGTCGAATCTGACCAACTCAATCTGCTGCTACACTCTTCATGGCGGGGTTGGTTTGGCATTCTTTTCAGTGCGATTGGCTCCTCCATTGTGGCCTACTCGCTGTGGTACAGCCTGCTGAAGCATTACAACGTCAACCTGATTATGCCGTACTCACTGCTGACGCCGGTGCTGGCGGTGATTATGGGCGTGGTGGTACTGGGCGACAGCATGAACAGTTTTAAGGCGATGGGTGGCGTGCTGGTGATTGTCGGCACGGCGATTGCGGTGATTAACCTGCGTAACCTGAAAATGCATGCACGCTTGCCGCGCTTTCGTTATGACCGCCACAGGAAAAACCGTACCCGGCCCTGAAACCCTGTAAGGAGAGTCAGATGGATAACCGCCTGAGCGATGCGCTATGGCAACAGCTGTGGCACGGACTGCGTAACAACAGTTCACCGCTGCCCTCACTCACGATCCGCGGCGATCGGGCGCTGGTATCGGCTTATCCGGTCAGCGAGCTCGCCGCCACCAGTATCGGGCTGGCCGCTCAGGCCGCAGCCAGCCTGACGGGAAACCCGTCTTCGCTGGAGGTGGACGGGATGCTGGCTTCACGCTGGTTCCAGCATGCCCTTCGCCCGGTCAATCGTCAGATGCCGCCACTGTGGGATCCCTTCGCCGGGGATTACGCCACAGAGAACGGCTGGATCCGCCTGCACACCAACGCCCCGCATCACCGGGCCGCGATGGAAAAGGTGCTGGGGAAACACGCCGAACGTCAGACGCTGGCGGCAGCCGTCGCGCAATGGACAGGCAGCGATCTTGAGCAGGCCGTGGTGGATGCCGGAGGCTGCGCCGCTGCCCTGCGCAGTTTCAGCGAATGGCAGCAGCATGCTCAGGGCCAGAGCGTCAGCCGGGAAGCGCTTATCGAACAAACCCTTCAGGCCTGTGGCCCGGCACCAACCTGGCGTCTGCTTCCCGCCCGTCCGCTGCTCGGCGTACGCGTACTCGACCTGACGCGCATCATTGCCGGGCCGGTGGCCACTCGCTTTCTCGCCGGGCTGGGCGCAGAGGTCCTGCGCATTGACCCACCCGGCTGGCAGGAGCCGTCGCTGGAAGAAGAGATCAGCCTGGGAAAACGCTGCGCACGGCTTGACCTGAAATCCAGCGAAGAGCGACAACAGTTTGAAAAATTGCTCAGCCAGAGCGATGTACTGGTGCACGGTTACCGCGCCGATGCGCTCAGCAATCTGGGCTATGACACGGAAACGCTGCAACGTATCAGGCCGGGGCTGGTCGATGTCAGCCTGAATGCCTGGGGCTGGACCGGGCCGTGGCGCAATCGCCGTGGATTTGACAGTCTGGTACAGATGGCCTGCGGCATCGCCGAGCGCGGCCGCCTGTGGCAGGGCAGCGATGCGCCGGTGCCGTTACCCGTGCAGGCACTGGACCACGCCACCGGCTATATGATGGCAGCCGCCGTACTGGAAGGATTACGCCAGCGCCTGCTGCATAACACCGGGTTTACTGCCCGTCTGTCACTGGCGCGCACCGCCTGCCTGCTGACGGATGCGCCCTATCCACAGGATGCGCAGCCCGCAGGGCTTGGACCGCGACAGGTTCAGGACGACGATGCCGAAGCCGTTATTTCTCAATGGGGGGTAGCTTACCGTCTGCGTTCACCCTTCTGGCTGCCGGGGATGCCGCTGAACTGGTCAAAAACCCCTTCACCGTTCGGTTCGGCAGCGGCGGAGTGGGCCAGCACGGGTCAGGCATGCCTGACCCCTACATGATTATTACCCTCGCCGTAGGGTCGGGGCATGCCTGACCCCTACAGGGTTATCACCCTCACCGTAGGGTCGGGGCATGAATGCCTGACCCCTGCATGGTTATTACCCTCGCCGTAGGGTCGGGCATGAATGCCTGACCCCTGCATGGTTATCACCCTCTCCGTAGGGTCGAGGCACGCCTCGACCGGGATCACGATGCCCGACGCTTACGCCTGCTCGTCTTCCAGTTCATCACGCATCGCCTGCAACGCTTCGCGGCTGAGAGCGGCGAGGGTACGGTAAAATGCGCTGCCCGCATGTGCCTCCACTTTTCCGAGGAAAGCACCGACCCACGGCATCAGGAACTCATCAAACAGCTGGATCTGCGCCTGGTACTCATCGACCTCAGACTGATCTTCCAGCCAGGACGATGCCAGCAGCAAGGCACCAATATGATCGGCAGGCGCATCAGTTAGCGGCATCCCACGCTGGCTGAGAAACGCCCGCACTTCGGCTTCCTGCGGGCCATTTTCCCACTGAGAACCGTACGGTGACACCTTGCATTCCGGGCCTACAAACAGCGCATTATAGTCAGACGCCAGCAGCGCGGGATCGCAGTTCTGCTGTAAGCGGGTTAACAGTTCGTCCTGCTCCAGCGGCCAGTGCTGCTGCAGTTTGCCTTCGCGCAGCAGGGTAAACAGAGGGACCAGCAGCGGGTCCTGAGGCTGACGATTATACAGCGAGCCCAGGATGCGGCAGATGATGGAAAACTCATTCATGTGTTTCAGTTCCGTTAAAGGTAATATGTGACACCGTCACAAATCAGCGAATTCAGCAATTTCCCTGCCGGTGCGCTGTTGTAAAAAGTCCAGCAGGCGGCGTGGCGTGACATTTAACACGCGATCCTCTGGAAAATCCACCTCGCGCATAATGCGCAGGCAGTGGTCGAAGTGACCAAGGGTAAACGCGGTATGCGAATCCGACCCCAGCGCCAGACGGCCACCGGCATCACGCACAGCGGCGGCTACGGCACGACAGTTAGGTTCACTGCCCACGCGGGAGGTGGTAAACGAGGAGTTATTCAGCTCCAGTGCAACATCATACTTCGCTGCCGCTTCGGCAACGGCCCGAATATCGATGGGATATTTCGGGTTGCCCGGATGACTGATGATATGCACCAGTCCGTTCGCCATCGTGGCGATCATCGCTTCGGTATTGCTCGCTTTATCCTGCGGGGCCAGCACCGGTTCGTGAAAACCGGCTACGATAATATCAATCGAGTCGAGCATCGGCCCGCTGCAATCAATCTCACCCTGATTATTTTTGATGTTCGCTTCTATCCCGCGCAGTATGCCCACGCCATCAATCACCCGTGGCCAGACCTTCATATTTACGAAGTGCCAGTAGTGCGGCGCATCGGCCATATCCGGGCCGTGGTCGGTGATCGCCAGCAGTTTGACGCCACAGGTTTGTGCCTGTAACACGTAGTCACGCAGCGTACTGTAGGCATGAGTGCTGGCCACAGTGTGCATATGCAGGTCAACTGGATACATCGGTTTTCTCCTTTATATTAATAGCCGCGGCTGATATCAACGCGCCCTTCTGGCATCTCGCCATTCTCACGTCGCAGTATAGCCTGTGCAATGTAGTCCATAGCTTCGTCTGGTAAGGTTACAGCCGCATTATGGGGCGTAATCGCAATATCAGGATGCGACCAGAAAGCATGTTCGGCCGGCAGCGGTTCGTGATTAAACACGTCCAGTGCGGCAGCGCTCACCTCGCCCGCTTCCATTGCGGCGAGCAGATCGGCTTCCACCAGATGCGCACCGCGTGCAAGATTCAGCAAAAACGCGCCGGGTTTGAGCTGGCTGAGCAACTGGCGATTGAGGATCCCTTCGGTCTGTGGCGTATTGGGCAGCAGATTGATCAGTACCTGCGTAGAAGAGAGGAAGTCGCCTAACTGCTGCTCGCCATGGAAACTGCTAACCCCGTCGATCTGTTTCGGTGAGCGGCTCCAGCAACTGACCGGAAAATCCCATGCCAGCAGGCTTTGCGCGACGCTGCGGCCCAATACGCCAGCACCGAGGATGCCGACAGAGAACTCATCGCGCTTACGGTTACGCAGGTGATGCCAGAGCGTTTCGGTTTTCTGTTTCTGATATTCAGGAAAACGGCGGAACCAGCCGAGCACGTGATACACCGCGTACTCCTGCATCTGACGCCCCATTCCGGTATCTTCCAGGCGGAACAGCGGCACGCCCGGGGCCAGCATCTCAGGGTGCTCACGCAGCTGCCCCAGGATATCGTCAACGCCCGCGCCCAGCGCAAACGCCCCCTTCAGCTCGCGCCCCTGAAGCATTTCAACGGGTGGCTGGCGCACCAGCGCATAGTCGGCCGGGCCGTTGTCTCCCACCTGCCATTGACGAATGCGGGCATGAGGCAGACGTTGCTGCAAACCGTTGATCCAGGTCTCTGCCTTGAAAAAGGGGTGATAAAAAATGATATCCACGTTTTTTCTCCTGTTTTTTGCTTAAGCTCGTGGAAAATGCGACGGCTGGCAAGTGAAACTTTAGCCGGGCGTCCGTCCGGTGGCCTGCACAGTGTGAAATTATCAGGCCATGATCCGCGCGTAACCCGCTTAACAGCGGATGAAGTCTTCCCACTGCCGTTTTAAGCAGCAAAGTGATTTAAAACTGACTAAACGCACGCATATTTCGGGAATCAGTGTTGACCGCAACCGCAGTTTTCCCTACATTAGCGCCCGTCAGCAACCCGGTTGTGACAACAATATGGTGAGGTGTCCGAGTGGCTGAAGGAGCACGCCTGGAAAGTGTGTATACGGCAACGTATCGAGGGTTCGAACCCCTCTCTCACCACCATA